>CAYXBQ010000031.1:0-32606 GCA_964463375.1 uncultured Ruminococcus sp.
GGTGCTTTTGTTATGCGGGTATACAATTAGTCCGTGATCTTGCTGTAGCTTTCGTTGAGCTTATCTACCTTGGTCTGGAATGTCTTTTCGTTCTTGGCCAGGTGGCTGGCTACGTCGGTGCTGTCTGCGATGAACAGCTCCCGTACAAACTGGTCGGGAGAGGCATCGTGCATCCGGGCGGTGTCGAAGTTCCGGTTCCGGATGATGATCTGCACGATCTGGGAGGATTCCATATCACGCACGTTCTTGGTGGAAGCCAGTACGTTGATCAGGTCGGGGGTGATCATATCGTGGGACAGGGCAGCCATACCCTCCAGCATGGAACCAACGAATTCCGGATCGGTACAGGACTTGGGTACAACGACCATGGAGCCGGCACCGGATACGCAGGTGGAGTAGTTCTTCTGGTTTTCGTCATACTTGGGGTTGGGCAGCACACCGTAGTCGTCTTCCATATCCCGCAGGAAGGTCTCGATCTTCTGGAAGGTGATGCCGCAGAAGTACGCACGACCTTCGGAGAATACCTTGAAGGAGCGTTCGTGCTGCTGATTTTCGTAGTTGGCATTGGTGCCCTTCATCAGTGCATAGGCCTTTTCATAGATGTTGGTGCATTTTTCCACATCCACATCCAGTACCACGGAGCCGTCCTTGTCCACATAGCTCAGGTCACCGCCCATGCCGTAGAACAGAGTCGCAGCATAGTCGTTCCAGGAGGTCACAGAGAACAGGTCATCGTCTACCTTGATCTCCCCGTCCCCGTTCAGGTCGGTGGTCAAGCCGTCTGCAATGGTCAGCAGCTTGTCAATGGTCCAGGTGCCGTTCAGCGCATCCTCATAGGGATATTCGATCCCATTGTTGTCAAAGAGCACCTTGTTGAACAGCATGCATTCGGAGGTCAGCAGCTCGGTGGGAGAAATATCCCCGATGGCCATGAACAGCTTCCCATAGATCGTCATGTCGTCGATCTCGTTCTGGTCCCACCATTCCTTAGTCAGATCCACGTGGGGCAGCTTGTAGAAATCGTACAGGAAACCACCGGAGGCCAGACCGTTGGCGGTGTAGTTGGTCAGATACAGGTCGTAGGACAGGTCCCCAGACTGGGCATCCTTCTGCACGGCGTTGTTGATGTTGCTGTAATTTTCATCTCTTTCCGCGCTCATCTTCACGTTATAGAGCTCCGATACAGCTACGTTCCGGTTGTACACCAGGTCGTTCAGGGTCGCACCGGTCAGCTCCGTGGCATCGATATCCACACCACGCTGGTCCTGGTCGGTGGAGATCATGCGATAGTCCCGGCCGCCAAAGTCGGTGACGGTCAGGGTATCCGCAGCTTTGGTTTCTTCGGTCTCCGGTGTAGTTGTTTCCAGATCGGTGACAGTGGTATCAGCACCGGTGGTCTCGCTTGTGCTATTGTCTCCGCAGGCGGTCATAGAGCACAGCAGCATGAGCAGGCATAATAGAAGAGAAATCGGTTTCCGCATAAAGTATACTCCTTGTATATGTTCGGAAAAATTCTAACAATACTATACCATACAATCGTGACGTAAGTGTGAACATCCAACAGTTATTTTTTTGAATAATGGACATAAAATAGAAAAATCCTGCTGCAACGGTGGAAAAAATGGGCGAAAACACCATCGCTGCCGCAGGTATTTGTGCTAAATGTCAAATTTTATCGAAGCAAAGCATTTGTGCCAGCTCTGCGGGAGAATCGGCAAAGGTCGTGGCACCGTGGTCCAGCAGAAACGCCCGATCCCGGAAGCCCCAGGTCACGGAAATGCAGTCGATGCCCGCATTTTGCGCCGTGGCAATATCCACGTCCGAATCCCCAATGTACACGCATTCGGCAGGCGGTACATCCAGCTGCTGCATAACAGCAAATACTGTATCCGGCGCAGGCTTTTTGCGAATGCCCATGTCCTCCCGTTCTCCCACCGCCACCGGGATGCTGGGAAAATAATACTGCACCAGCTCGCAGACTGCATCGTGGAATTTGTTGGATACCACCGCCAGCTTGCATCCTGCGGCAGAAAGCTGTGCCAACATCTCCGGGATCCCCGCATAGGGTGCCGTTTTGTTCCGGGCGATCTTGGCATAGGCTGTGCGGAAGGTGGCAAGACAATTTTCAAAATCGGGATTTTCCTTCCCTTGGGGGATCATCGCCTCCATGAGTCGAGCCACCCCGTTGCCCACCGCCATCCGCACCTCCTCGATGGAACGATTGGGAAAGCCGTGGCTTGTCAGTGCCGTATTGACACCGTCTGCTAAGTCGTCCAGGGTGTTCAGCAGGGTGCCGTCTAAATCAAAAATAATAGCCGTATAGGAGCGCATACTCGATATTCCTTTCCATACAATTGTATACCATTATACACCATACCGACGCAAATGTCAAATCGGTGTGTTCTTCTGCATCAACCGACGATAGGCAAGGGGAGACATCCCCATCTTTTTCTGGAACAGTGCGGAAAAATAGTTGGAATCGTTGAAGCCTACGGACAGAGCGATCTCCGTGACGGACAGGGAAAAATGCTTGAGCAGCGCCACCGCATCCTCCAGCCGCAGATCGTTGATGGTGTCCCGGATCCCCCTGCCAAAGGTGGCGTTGTACTGGGTGCTCATGTAGGAGCGGCTACAGGAGAAATGCCGGCATATGTCCGCCGAGGTGATGTGCTCCGTGTAGTGCAGCCGGATGTATTCCTCCACCGCATGGGGAAAATCCAGATCGGTCTTGGGAGCGGCTTCGGTTTGGGTCGCCAGCTGTAGCATACAGACAAGGGGCGTGATCACCGTTTCCAGCCAAACCGGATCCGGCAACGTGGTCTTCGTTGTGCTGTAGACCCGTTGCAGCTCCGACAGCGGTAGACCATACTTTTCGGAAATAGCAGAAAGATATGCCTCTCCGTTTTCTGCCCGGTAACCGCTGACGGAAATGAATCCCGCCGCATTTTTGGCATCGGGATAGGGAAAAACATACTCCCGGATCCCCGCATGACAGCAGCCGCAATAGGGCCCGGACTTGGCTTTTTGGAATACAGCATATTGCTTTGCCACACAGTGCTCGTATGCGCTGGGACAGGTTTTTAAGTAGAAGCAATAGGGATTGGTGTGGATGTTCAGGGCGTGCAGCTCGGCGGTGTGCCGGATGGGATGGGGACGGGCAAAGTGGATGGATACGGCCAGGTCGTGCTCCTTTTGCAAAAACAAAACATATTGCAGGATCGATTGTGCCAATTCCATAGCAAATACCTCCGTGAACAAAACCTAAGAAAATACAGAACAAGATCACAGGAAAAACGGAAAAATGTGCGGTATAATAACAGTATACCACAAATGTGCGCATTTGAAAAGAGAAAAAATCACGAAAGGAACGCAAAACGATGAAAAAATCTATGGGCTACATGCTGCTGGCGGCACTGCTTCTGCAAATGGTTTCCTGTGGGAGTGGTGACGGCAATGCAGTAGAGGACACAACACCAACCAACGAAACTACCACGCAAAGCGAAACGGCAGTGGAGACCACCTATCTGGATACGCTGCCGGCAACGGATCTGGGTGGTGCGACCATCAATACCCTGATCCGGGAAGAGTGCCAGGACGAGTTTTCCGCAGACCTGACGGGGGACGTGATCGATGAGGCCGTGTACAACCGCAACCTGGCGTTGGAGGAACGGTTCTCCTGCACGCTGACCTACACCATCGAGCTGGGCAGCTGGGCCTATGCCGCCACTTATCAGGACACCATTCGCGGCACGGTGATGGCGGGGGACGACACCTATGATATGGTGACCGGACAGAGCAACATCATCCAGCCGCTGAACGCAGAGGGGGTGTTCGTGAACCTGCTGGACGAAGACGTGATCGATCTGACCAGACCCTATTGGGTGGACTCCTATGCAGACGGCATCAATTTGGCGGGCAAGGTGTGTACCCTGTGCGGCGACTTTGCTCTGTCCTCCTTCTCCCAGGCAAACGTGATCTTCTTCAACAAATCCATCATGGACGACTACGGCATCGCCTATCCCTACGAACTGGCGCTGGAAGGCAACTGGACGCTGGATACCTTCATGGGTATGGCGGAGGACACCACCATCGACCTGAACGGTGACCAGGTGCTGGATCTGTCTGACCTGCGTGGGTTCTGCGCCTATGGCAACTCCGTGCAGCCGTTCTTCTCCTCCTGCGGCCTGGAATACACCCACATCGGGGACGACGGCAAGCGGCAGATCAACACACCTTCTGACACCATGGTGGAGATCGCAGACCGGCTGAATACCTTCTGCCACAGCACCAGCTTTGCCAACGCCATGAAGGTGTATGACAATACAAACGGTCTTGGACTGGAACCGTCGATGGCACAAAGCTTCCGAGAAGGCAGCTACCTGTTCATGGGTATGGTGCTGGATGGCATCGAGGAGCTGCGGGACATGGAGGTGGATTTCGGGATCCTGCCGTACCCCAAAGCCAATGCTGAGCAGTCTACCTACCGTACCACGATCCTGCGGCGGTACACCGTGGCAGCCATTCCCGGTACCGCCAAGGACAGCGGCAGCTCTGCCCTGATCTTAGAGGCTATGGCGGCAGAAGGCTATGACAAGATCATTCCGAAGTATTACGAAGTGGCACTGAAGACCAAATATATCCGGGACGAAAGCTCGTCACAGGTGCTGGATCTGATCAAGAATTCCCTGTATCTGGAGTTTGCCGACCTGTACTACACCGATCTCGGCATGAGCGATTTCTTTGCCGCATACGTGATCGACAATAACGCCGGTACCTTTGCCAGCTCCTGGGAGAAGCAAAGCACGACCTGGGCTACCAAGCTGGCAAAGCTGTATGAAATGAATGCCTGATAGGAGGATAGCTATGTCTTTACATAAGTTTACACACCATGCGGATCTGTGCGTGGTCGGCGGTGGACTGGCGGGGATGTGTGCTGCCATTGCCGCTGCACGAGGCGGCTCGAAGGTCGTATTGATCCAGGATCGGCCGGTGCTGGGGGGGAATGCATCCTCCGAGATCCGGATGTGGGTCTGCGGCTCCGATGGTCACAACAACCGGGAGACGGGACTTATCGAGGAGATCTCGCTGTGCTCCCTGTACCGGAACCCCGACAAAAACTACGCCATCTGGGATGGGATCTTATACGAAAAGGTGCGCTTTGAGAAAAACATCACCCTGCTGCTGAACTGCTCCGTGTGCGATGCGACCATGGAAGACGGCAAGATCACCTCCGTCACCGGCTGGCAGACCACCACCCAACAGTGGCACACCGTGAACGCCACCAACTTTGCCGACTGCTCCGGCGACAGCGTGCTGGCTCCTCTGACCGGTGCGGAATTTCGTGTGGGCAGAGAAGCAGCAACGGAGTTTGGGGAAAAGACCTCCCAGGTGGAAGCGGACAGACAGACCATGGGCATGAGCTGCCTGATCCAGATGCGCAAAAGCGATCGGGCAACTACCTTTATTCCACCGTCCTGGGCCATGAAAATGACACCGGAGGTCATCAAGCTGCGCAAACCTCATATGGACACCACCTACGAAAACTTCTGGTACATGGAGCTGGGCGGCAACCGGGACTCCATTTGGGACACCGAAGCCCTGCGGGATGAACTGGTGGCTATGGCCTATGGGATGGTGGACTACATCAAAAACAGCGGCGAGGTGCCGGACGGTGCCTATTGGGAGCTGGACTTCCTTGGTTTCCTGCCGGGCAAGCGGGAGTCTCGCCGGATGCTGGGTGCCTATCTCATGACCCAGACCGATGTACTGTCCGGCGGCAATTTCCCGGATACAGTGGCATACGGCGGCTGGCCTCTGGACGATCACCACCCGGACGGCTTCTACCATGCGGGCAATCCCAATGTATGGGGACGCACCCCCGCACCCTACGGGATCCCCTATCGCTGCCTGTACTCTCGCAATGTGCCCAACCTGTTCTTTGCCGGACGCAATATCTCCATGACCCACGCTGCCATGAGCAGTGCCCGTGTGATGGCGACCTGTGCGCTGCTGGGAGAGGCTGTGGGAGAAGCGGCCAACATCGCCCGTGAATTCGCCCTGTCCCCGGCAGGTGTGTATGCGGAAAAGTTGGATCTGCTGCAGCAGCGGCTGATGGAACACGGCTGCTTCCTGCCCCGCTTTGCCCGTACCATCGCCGAGATCTGCCAAAATGCTGCGCTGACCGGAGAGGCGGAAGATCTGGACGTGCTGCGAGATGGGATCGACCGGAACAACCACACCTATGGCGAAGACGATCACAGCATCACACTGCCCCTGGGCAAACCGGTGACCTACACCTTTGCATCCCCCACGGTACTGCACAATATCCATCTGGCATTTGATTCCGACTTAGACCGCAAGACGTTGCCGGGGGACGAATGCGAACGCCGTCACTCCATGCGTGCCAATGTTACGCCGGACAGCCCCACCATGTGTATGCCAAAGACCTTGGTGAAGGGCTATCGTCTGACTGCCACCGATGCACAGGGCAATGCTGTGACGCTGGCAGAAGTGGACACCAACCTGCTGCAATGCGTGAACGTACCCTTGTGCGGCACCTACACCAGCGTGACCTTTGTGCCGGTGGCAAGCTGGGATGCGGATGCCACAGATGTAGCGGTATTCTCCTTCGATCTCCGATAAACGTAGATAGCATAGCAAAAAGCGGACCGATCCATTTTGGTGGACGATCCGCTTTTTGTATGCCGTTTTTTAAGCCGGACCTTTTAAGCCGATACCTCCGGATGCTCTTGCAGGAAGAGCTTTTTGGTATGGCGATAGGCACGGAAATAGTTGATGGTATGTACCGCTGTGGTGATGAACCAGCTGATGGGGTAGGAGATATACAGGATCGGCAGGGTGCGATGCCAGGAGAAAACAGTGTAGATCCACAGGATCCGCAGACCACAGGCACCGAGCATGGAGGTGATCATAGGCGTGACCGACATCCCCATACCACGCTGACAGCCGGTCATGACCTCCATTAGGCCGCAAAGGAAGTAGGGCACCATGACATAGAGCAGTCTGGTCATGCCGTAGCCGATGGCTTCTACATTTTCCGCATTGGCTTGGATCTCCGCAGCGGTCGTGGGGTCGTTTGTCACCGGCAGATAGATCTCCAAAAGCGGCTCTCCGACCATGTACATGAGCGAACCCAGCACCAGCCCGATGATGGTCACGATGGCAGCGCAGGACAGGGTCACTTTGTGGATCTTATGGATGTTCCCGGCACCCACATGCTGTCCCACGAAGGTCAATGCCGCCTGATACAGGGAGTTCATGGCGGTGTACACGAAGCCCTCCAGCTGGGATGCCGCCGTGTTGCCCGACATGACCACCGACCCAAAGGAGTTGATGGAGGACTGGATCAGCACGTTGGAGATGGAGAACACACTGCTTTGCAGCCCGGTAGGCAGACCCACCTGCACGATGCGGCGCAGCTTGTTCGGATAGATGCGCAGATGCCGCAGATCGATGTGACAGCAGTCATCCGCCGGCAGCCGGAGCATATAGAGGATCACCATGACCATGGAGACGTACTGGGAAATGATGGTCGCCCATGCCACACCGGCCACGCCCATGTGGAACACGATAACGAACACCAGATTCAAGATGACGTTGATGATGCCGGAGATCGTCAGAAAGTACAGCGGTCGTTTGGTGTCCCCCACCGAACGCAGGATGGAGGCACAGAAGTTATACACCATGGAGGCCGGTGTGCCGAGGAAATAGATCTTCAGATACAGCGTGGACAGGGGCAGTACGTTGTCCGGCGAGCCCATCCAGCGCAAAAACGTGCCGGAGCAGAAAAAGCCGATGATCCCCACCAGGATGCCGCCAAAAAAGCTGATGAGCAGCGAGGTCTGCACCGATTGCCGCACACCGTCCTTGTTGCCTGCACCGTAATCCTGGGAAACCGCAACGCTGGCCCCGGTCGCCAGTCCCATGCATATGTTGACGATCAGATTGATCAGTGCCCCGGTGGAACCTACAGCAGCCAGCGCCGTCTGCCCGTCGAACTGTCCGACCACGATATTGTCGGCGGCATTGTACAGCAGCTGTAGCATACCGGTGGCGATCAGGGGCAAGCTGAACCGTAGGATGTTGGGGATCATAGGACCGTTGAGAATATCGATCCGCTTGGCAGATGATGCCATAACACACCCTCCTTATGGAATATATAAAATAGGATAGAAAACGATAGTGAACACATTATAACACAGTTTTGGCAAAATTGCAATCCACAGGAAGCGAAAATTATCGATAGCGGACACAAATTTTGTAGGCAACATGCTGTGTTTTGTAAGGAAGAAATCGGCAGAAAAGTACGGATGGTGGGTTTGTTTCCGATTTTCCTCTTGCATATTCGAGCCGGATGCGTTATAATATAGCATAGAAATGGATATGGGATTGAGGTATATACAATGATCAAATTGCAAGATAGATCGGTGTGCCTGCTGGGTGCCGGTGTTTCCAACCGCCCGCTGGCCGAATATTTGCTTTCTATGGGTGCCAAAGTGACCATCCGGGACAAAAAGCCCCTTTGTGAGCTGGGCGAAAAAATGGCAGAGCTTGCCGAAAACGGCGTGCGTTTTGTTACCGGCGAGGACTATATGCAGGACATCACAGAAGAAGTGATCTTCCGCTCCCCCGGTTTTCGGCCGGATCTGCCGGAGATCCAGACGGCGGTTGACAAAGGAGCGATCCTGACCTCCGAAATGGAGCTGTTTCTGGACAATGCCCCCTGCCCGGTCTATGCGGTCACCGGCTCGGACGGCAAGTCTACCACCACCACGGTGACCCATCTGCTGCTGTCGGCAGGTCTTTCCGGCACGGGACACCAGTCCTTCTTAGGCGGCAATATCGGCGAACCCCTGGCACACCGGCTGCCTATGATCCATGCAGAGGACAGAGTGGCCGTGGAGCTGTCCAGCTTCCAGCTCATGACCATCGATGCACCCATGGCCGCCGCTGCCATCACCAATGTGACCCCGAACCACTTGAACTGGCACCCGGATATGGACGAATACATCGAGGCGAAGACCCACATCCTGCGCCAGTCCGGTCGTGCGGTGCTGAACTATGGCTGCGACGTGACCCGGCAGATCGGCGAGAAGCTGGTGCAGGAGGGCGGTATCCCCGTGACCTGGTTCTCCCGGAACGAGATCCCCACGGACATCCTGCGTCCCTGCGACAGCGCGATCTTTTTGGAAAACGGTGTGGTCACGGCATACTGGGCAGACACTGGCAGAGAAGAGATCATGCCCCTGTCCAACATCCGTTTGCCGGGTCTGCACAATGCGGAAAACTACATGACTGCCATCGCCCTGACCCATGGAGAGGTGTCCACGGCACAGATCCGGCAGGTGGCTTCGACCTTTGGCGGCGTACAGCATCGGCTGGAATCGGTGGCTACGGTGGACGGCGTACACTATATCAACGGCTCCATCGACTCCTCTCCTACCCGGACAGCGGCAGCGTTGTCGGCACTGGAGGAGCGTCCCATCGTGCTGATCTGCGGTGGCTACGACAAGCACATCCCCTTTGCCCCGTTGGCAGAAGCGATCCTGTCCCGGCAAAACGTCCATACGCTGGTGCTGACCGGTGCTACAGGCGATGCCATCGAAGCGTCTCTCCGGGAGTCTCCGCTGTGGCAGGAGCGGGTGGAAAATGGCTTTATGCTGTACCGGGAGCCGGTCTTTGACGATGCGGTGTCCTGTGCCGCTGGTGCAGCCAAGGAAGGGGACACAGTACTACTTTCTCCCGCCTGCGCCAGCTTTGATGCGTTCCCCAACTTTGAGGTGAGAGGGAACCACTTCAAGGAGCTGGTACACAAGCTGGAAGAGAATCAGAAATAAAACAAATGTGAGGGTTTGGCAGAAGAAGGGGACAGTGGTGCCAGGTGCGCTACTGCCTTCTATCTCTGCTATCAGGAAAATATGGTATACGAAGAAATATTGAAAACGCTCTGTGATACCATGACGGTATCCGGCAATGAGCGAAATGCCCATGATGCTGTGCGTGCGCTGGTGGGAGACAAGGTAGACGAAATTACCACCGATCCGGCACGCAATCTGATCTTATGTAAAAAATGCGGCAGACCTGGTGCGCCCAAGATCCTACTGGATGCCCACATGGATGAAGTGGGGATGCTGGTGCGTTCGGTGCAGGACGGCGGCTTTGTGACCGTGGTACCCGTCGGGGGACTGGATAGACAGATCCTGCCCGCCGCGGATTGCCTTCTGTGGGGCGAAAAGAAGACCATTCCCGGTGTATTCGCCGCTACGCCGCCCCATCTCTATGGCGTACTGGGCAAGGACGTACCGAGCTGGGACAAGCTGGTCATCGATACCGGTTGTACCAAAGAGGAACTGGATGGCTATGGCGTGCGCATCGGTACACCGATCAGCTACAAGCGGCAGTGGACCCATTTGCTGAACGACCGGATCGCCGGGCAGGGCTTTGACGACAAATGCTGTGCGGCGGTGCTGTTGTATGCGCTGTTACGGTTGCCCAGAGAAGCACTGGTGGGGGACGTGTACATCACGCTGACAGCCGGGGAAGAGATCGGTTCCGGCAAGGCAGACTGTGCCGCCTTCGGGATCCAGCCGGATATTGCCATCGTGACAGACGTGAACTTTGCTGCCGCCCCCGGTGTATCGCCGGATGAATCCGCACCCATGGGAGAGGGACCGATGGTGTCTCTGTCCGCTGTGACCGACCGCCGCTTGACCGACCGGATCTTAGCGATAGCCGAGCAGGCGGGGATCTCTGTACACACCACCGTGGAGCCCACCAACACCGGTACCAACGCCACCTCGCTGGTGTACAGCCAATATGGGATCCCGACCGCTGTGGTGGGGATGCCGCTGGCGGGGATGCACTCCTACAACGAGATCCTCTCTCTGGCCGATGCCGAAAGCTTTGCCAAGTTGATCCAGGGGATCTTGACAACGGAAGGGATCGCCGATGGATTTGCTATGACGACAGAAAAGGGGGGACGGGCATGACGATGCGTGGTAGAGAACGGCTGGAAGAGCTGTGTATGACCTTTGGTCCCTCCGGCTGTGAAGATGCGGTGGCGGCCAAAATTCGAGAGATGGTGCTGCCCTATGCGGACGAAGTGACCACCGACCGACTGGGTTCTCTGTTGGTGCTGGTGAAGGGTACGGATGCAAACGCCGGGCGTATGATGCTGGCGGCGCACATGGACGAAGTGGGCTTTATGATCCGCTCGGTGGGCGACAACGGGCTTTTGTACCCGGCACGGCTGTCCATAGGAGAAGGTCGTATGCTGACCGGCCGCAGTGTGACGGTGGGCAACGGGAACAAACAGATCGATGGGATCGTCGGCGCAGTCCCGGCACACAAATCCGGCGGCGGTGCAGACTTTGGTGCACTGTACATCGACATTGGTGCCAAGGATAAGGCAGAGGCAGAGCAGCACGTGAAAAGGGGCGACTTTGGCGTGTTCCGGACGGCCTTTGAGGTGCTGGGCGAGACAGATCCGCTGTGGAAGGGCAAGGCCATCGATGATCGACTGGGCTGTGCAGTGCTGTGCGACGTGCTGGCTGACCTGGCAGAGAACGGTCGTCGGCCGGCGCAGGATACCTGGTTCTGCTTCACCCGGCGAGAGGAGATCGGTGCCTCTACTGCCACAACCGCTGCCTGGGCGGTGGATCCGGATGTAGGGATCGTGTTGGAGGCAACAGCGGTCTCGGATGTATATGGTACGGACGAGGCATGGCAGGTGGGCAAGCAGGGGGATGGTCCTCTTGTGTCCCTGGTGGATGCCGGTACCATCTACGACAAGGATTTAGCCAGAGGACTGCTGGCGCTGGGCAAGGACAACGACATCCCGGTACAGGTCAAGCAGTATCCCGGCGGCACCAACGATACCAAGCCGATCTCGAAGGTAAAGGGCGGTGTACGGGTAGCGGCCATTTCGGCACCCACCCGGTATATCCACTCCGCTGCCTGTGCGGTACGGCAGAAGGACTATGAAGCCATGGTAGCACTGGTGGAAAAAGCGGTGCTTACCGGCGTAGGTATGACAAAATAAAAAGTGAGGTATAAAAACATGTTTGAACTGATGCAAAAGCTGTGCGGGGTACTGGCTCCGTCCGGGAGAGAATACGCCATGACCGAGACCATGCGGGAGATGATCACGCCGCTGGTGGACGAAGTGAAGGTAGACGTGCTGGGCAACGTGGTGGGTAAGATCACCGGTACCGGCGAAAACAAGAAGAAGATCCTGTATCTGGCACATATGGACGAGGTTGGCTTTATGGTCACCTATATCGAAGGCAATGGCTATATCCGCTTCACCAACCTGGGCGGCCCCAACCTGACCTCCGCCGCTTACCAGGAAGTGATCTTTGAATCCGGCACCAGAGGACACATCGTGCCCCACACCGGTTCTGACGGCAATCTGAACTACAGCACCATGGTGGTGGACATCGGTGCTAAGGATAAGGAAGACGCCAAAAAGTACGTGAAGCTGGGCGAATGCTTCTCCGCACTGCCCCACGTAACGAGAACCGCCGGTACCATGATCGCCGGACGGCCGCTGGATGACCGGATCGGCTGTGCGATTCTGGTACAGGCTGCGGCTGAGATGCAGAAGAACCGCCCCTACCACGACATCTACTTTGCCTTCACGGTCCAGGAAGAATCCACGGCAAACGGCTCTACGGTAACGGCCTATGACGTGCGCCCGGATATCGGTATTGCACTGGACGTATGCGGTACCGGGGACACCATTGGGGTAACGCCCATGGAGACCCGCTGCGGAGACGGTGCCGCCATCCTCATTCGAGACAGCACACTGGTAGCCGACCGGGAACTGGTGAACGACCTGTTTGCTGTAGCTGCCGAAAAGGGCATCAAGCACCAGACCGAGGTGTACACCATGGGTGGTACGGATGCGGTTCCCATGCAGAAGGTGGCACTGGGTGCAAAGGCCGGCGTGATCTCCATCCCCATGCGGTATCTGCACACCTCTGCCGAAGCCTTGGACCTGGCCGATGCCGAAGCCTGCCGGGATCTGGTGGTGGCCTTCAGCAGCATGGTCAAGTGATCTTGTCTACATAAAAGGAAAAACAGTATGGTATTTCGCGTGCCATACTGTTTTTATGTATTACATATCGTCGGAATGATCTGCCTTATACGAGGATACCGGGATCGGTGTGATCTCTTCTTTGTCAGCCATTTCCCGCTGGAAGGCAAAGAGCGCCATTGCGATCCGGATGGCGATAATAAGTCCCACAAGCAATAATGCGACCAGCAGCAGCTCCGGCAACGATACATGGCCACCAAGCTCCCCGGACACATCCACGCCAAGGAAGGTGACCAGATAGAGGAGCGTGCAGCAAAGCAGATTGTATGTGGCAAGGCGGCGCAGTGTCGGACCGGTGGTGCATTCGTTTACGTCAGACAGGGTTG
Source organism: uncultured Ruminococcus sp. (assembly GCA_964463375.1). Taxonomy (GTDB): domain Bacteria; phylum Bacillota; class Clostridia; order Oscillospirales; family CAG-272; genus UMGS1696. The sequence goes on from CAYXBQ010000031.1 coordinate 13,444, forward strand.
CCAGATCCTGCAGCAGCTGGAACTGGAAATACAGCGATACCACCGACGTGACCAGTGTCAGCCAGGCGGGCGCAAAGGAGATCCCCAAAAAGGCCAGCAGCCATTGTAGCAGGGATACGGCTCCCAGTCCCATGCCAAAGGAAAACAGCAGGGATGCTTGCGGTACATAGGCGGTGATGCCCAAAAGACCGTTGAGGATGAGGATGTATCCCAGCCAATCAGGCAAAATATTGATCAGCCCCAGATGAAAATCCAGATGCAGGATCACCCAACCCCATGCCATACGGCGAAGCTGTTTGGTGAGGTTTTCGTTCATGTTTCTTCCTCCGTTCCCCGGATCGTGACCGTGTCGGTAAAGGTAAACGTCTCCACCACATCGGTCCCCCAGCAGATCTGCACCGCATAGCCGTAGGGCAGCGTGATAGGACCGGTGAGATCGTATTGGTAATCGCCGCTGCCCCAGTAGACGGAACGCAGCTTTTCTCCGGTGACCACCCGTTCCCATGCCCAGCCGGTGCCCTGGTTGCTACCACCACTACCGCCGGAGAAGCTTTCCAGTGCGTCTTCCTGGTGGGATTCCAAGGCTTCCAGATCGGTTTGGTACCCTTGCGGCAGTGTATCGATGGCTTCGGGCGAGAACAGTGTCGTGATCCGGAACCCATAGCGAACGGCAGAAGCGGCACCGTCGGCCGGTGTGTAGGTCACATGGGGACGGACAACGCCATAGCGGAAGGTGGCATCGGGATCAAATAGGGTGGCGTCTTCGGCTGTGTCGATGGTGTAGGTCACGTGTTCGCTGCATTCCAATGTGCCGGAGGTCCCTGTGGCAGAATAGCTGCGGATGGGTGTGATGGGACTGCCGGGATAGGGAAGCTGGTCGTAGTCACAGCCGGAAACAAGCCGCTCCCCCACCTCGGTCACGATCCAGCCATCCCCATCGTTTTGCACCTGCACCGGAATGCAAATCGACCCCTTGTCCGGCAGTCCCATCGCATCGTCCCCGGTGTCGGTGGGGACTTGGAGGGAAAAGGCAACGGTGGCGGTGTAGATACCGTCTTCGATCTCCAACAGGTTGAATAGCTGATAGGTGTCCTCCAGTAGTATCCAGGTCTCATCGGTGGGCATGGTGTACAGCGCATCTCTTGCCAAATAGGTATTGGGTCGTCGCTCTGTGTCGGCACTGAGCAGTATAGCATAGTCCTCCTGCGCCGACAAGGGTGATACCGTGGCCAGCGCAATGCCGTTTTGGTACAGCATCCCCTTTGCCCATGTGTCGATGGCACCTGCCATGGTACTGCATCGGTGTAGCCGGGTCATGGCAAGGGAGCGTTGTAGCTGGTAGGGCGTATCCGGGGTGAAATCCTCTTCCTCGTACACAGCCGTGGTGCCCGCCAATACCGGAAAGGCCAGCAGCACAGCGATACACAAAGCCACAGTCTCAGTCCCTTTGGGATACCGTGTGAACCGGGCAATGGTCTCGATGCGGCGAGCAATGGTCTTGGTACCGTTGGCAATGGACGAGGTGCCGGGTGCATTGGGATAGCGTTTTGTTGCCATGGACAACAGGATCCTGCCATAGGTGCGTCGGTCTTCGCCCACCAGCCGTTCCATGACTCGACTGTCGCACAGTGCCTCCATATCCCCTTCGATCTGCCGGAACACCCACCAGAGAAAGGGATTGCACCAGTGGAGACACCGTAGCACACACCAGAATATGCTGGCAAGCCCATCCCGGTACCGCAGGTGCAGCAGCTCATGGAGCAGTACCATGTGGGTGTGCTCTGCGTCCCATTCGTCCTCCGGCAGTACCAGTACCGGCCGCAGTCCCCCACAAATACAGGCCGTATGCAGTCCCGGCAGCACCACTGCATCGCAGGCACGAAGCTGATACTGTTCGCATACCTGGTCAATGGCCTCTGCCATAGCGGGAGATACGGGTCTGCCACGGCGCAGGGTGAGACGAAACCGGATATAGCCCACCAGATACCAGGTCAGGCAGAAAAGCACACCGGCACCGTAGAGACAAAAGAGCCAGTCGGTGATGCTGTGTGGCGCAGTGGTGTACAGGGGCAAAACATGGTGCAGGGACAGCGGTTCCCACGGGGTCAGAAAGGCAGAGGAAAGCGACAGCTCCAGAGCAGTTTTGCCCGTTTCCACAAGCAGCGGCAGTGGGAGCAGCACCACTTGATCCAGTCGCACCGGCACAAGGATCCGCAACGCCAGCACCAGCCAGATGCCGTATTGCCACCGTGGCGGCAGCTTATCCCGAAACAGTGCCTTGCAAAGCAGAAGTAGCCCGGCAGTCAGCGATACAGTCAGGGTCTGCAACAAAAATTCCCAGAGATTGGACATGGGCTATACCTCCATCTCATCCAGCAGCTTCCGCAGGCGGTCGGCCTCTTTTTTGTCCAGCGGCGATTCCTTGAGGAAAGTGGCGATCAGATCCCCGGCAGATCCGCCGTATACCCGTTTCAGGAGCGAATTCCGTTCGGCTCTGGCGCAGTCTTCCCGGCTGATCACGGCGCGGTACGGTTTGGCACAGCTGCGGTCGATGGCAACATACCCCTGCTTTTCCAGCCGCACCAAATAGGTGTACACAGTGTTGCGGTTCCAGCCCAGCGTGTCGGACAGAGCCTTGGTGATCTCCCCCAGCGCAAAGCGTTCGCCGCTCCACAATACTTCAAAAAGCGCCCATTCTGCATCGGTCAGCTTCATGTGTCATTCCTCCTATAATGCCTACAAGTGTGTTACAACTATATCATACACCTGTAGGCATCATTTGTCAAGGGGAAAACGGAAAAAAGAGCCAGAAATGATTGATTTTTGGTAGGAAATGTGCTATACTATGTACAAGAATCTATGCAATATACCGGGAAAGCTATCGGATAGCGGGCAGAAAGGAGATCGAATGGGAATGGAAGAAGCGTTGTTTCATACCTATGTTTCCAAACTCCTACGGGAAGCAGGACATATGACCCAGACAGCACCGATCTATGTCAACTGTTCGATCCAGACAGCGCTGTTCATTGAGAACGATCGACAGGTGACCTTGTCGGAAACCGACTGTGCGACGCTGTCCTACGTGTCCCATGTGTCCTTGCTGACGGAGCTGACCTGGGCGGGGACGGAAAAGGTCCAGCTGTATGCCGTCACAGCCGATTTTCCCCTGGCACACAGGAGTCAGGATATCGTAGAGACCCATCGTCTTCTGCAAGGTGCCTGGCACAACCGGCACAGCATCGTATTTTTTCAAAACGCAGATGCCTGGGCGGTTTCCTTTGCCGACGATGCTATGACGCAGGTGCTGTCGGATTGGTTTCCCTTTGCGGACGAGGACTCGGCTGTATCGGCACGACTGTCGATCGAGAATATTTCGCTATCCGACTGCACAGCCTATTTCCAAGATTTCCAATATGCCATGGCCAGAGACTATTACGTCCACCCGATCTCCCGGACAGGAGCACGGTATGCATGGCTGCCACGGGATCTATTGCAAGCGAAATATGAAGAGGATACCGACATTTTGACAGAACCCTGCGTATCACAGGACGAATTTCGTTCGATCGTACATGGGAATATATGTTATTATGAAAATGTATACGGCGATGATTATGTCGAACCATGCTACACCAAAATAGAAAAAGGTAAAGCGGAACGCAAGGCAAAAGAAGCGGAACGCATAGCCAGAGCAGAAGCAGAAGCAAAAAAAGCAGCCGTAGGTCAGCTTGCGAATGTATTAAGAGAAATCATAGAAAAAACGAAACGGCTGGAAAGAGCAGAAGCGGAACGCATAGCCAGAGCAGAAGCAGAAGCAAAAAAAGCAGCCGTAGGTCAGCTTGCGAATGTATTAAGAGAAATCATAGAAAAAACGAAACGGCTGGAAAGAGCAGAAGCGGAACGCATAGCCAAAGCAGAAGCAGAAGCAAGAAAAGCAGCCGTAGGTCAGCTTGCAAGCGTATTAAGAGAAATCATAGAAAAAGCGGAACGACTGGAAAGAGCAGAAGCAGAACGCATAGCCAGAAAAGAAGTCGAGCGAAAAGCCAAGGCAGAAGCGGAGCGACAGGCCGAAATTGCTGCCATACGCCAGCTTGCCGTAGCGATACGACAAGTGCAGCTAAGTAAGCAAGCCAAAGAAGCAGAACGCATAGCCAGAGCAGAAGCCGAACGCAAAGCCAACGAAGCCATCGCACGCATCGAGCAGCTGGGCAAACAGCATGACGAAACGGTATCTCGACTGCAACAGCGGTGCCGGGCCGAAATGGATCTGGTGCAGGTCGAGCTATCGGCGGTGTCCGCACGACTGTTCCAGGTCGAACAGGCATTGGTGCGGCTCCACATCCTGCAATTCAAGAAAAAGAAACAAATCAAAGCAGAGCAGGATACGCTGCTGCAAAAACAAAAAAAGCTGCAGCTGCTCCTTGTCAAGATCCAGGAAAGCTTGCAACAGCAGCTTGAGCAGGAAGACAAAGCCTATGCACAAGCACTGGCTATGCTGCAACAGAAAATAACGCATGATTGAATACATATCCCATGTTGGAGGCATACATGAACGCATATCAAAACCACCCCTGTACCATCGCTGCCATCGATTCCTTAGGCCGCACACTGCCTACGGCATCCATCCGGCGGCAACCGAAAAAACGCACCGTAGGACTGTTCTATTTTCTCTGGTGCGGCGAGCATGGCAGACATAAGCCATACGATGTTTCCAAGATCGTGGCAGCAGACCCGGCGGCAGGACAGCACCCGGATTCCCCGGCCTGGGGCAGCGTGGGCACCTACCACCACTGGGGCGAACCCTTCTACGGCTATTACTACAGCGACGACGAGTGGGTGATCCGGCGGCATATGATGCTGTTCTGCGATGCCGGTGTGGACTTCCTTTTCTTTGACACCACCAACGCCATCATCTACGAAAAGAACGTGAAGATCGTGCTGCGGGTGCTGCAGGAATACCACGATGCCGGGTTCCACATTCCCAAAGTCATGTTCTACACCAATACCGCATCCGGCAAGACCGTGGAGCAGATCTATAACGCCATCTACAAACCAAACTATTGCCCGGACACCTGGTATTGTTACGATAAAAAGCCCACCATCATTGCGGTGCCGGAGGAATGTTCGCCGGAAACAAGAAACTTCTTCGATATCAAGTTAGCCCAGTGGCCCAACGAACCGGACAAGCAAGGTGGCTGGCCCTGGATGGATTTCACCCGTCCCCAGCGTGTTTTCGACAACTTAGACGGCGAGCCGGAGGTCATCAACGTGTCCGTGGCACAGCATCCCCAGCTGCGGTTCGGTGACTCGGTTTTGTACGGAGAAGACGGCAACTGCGGCAGAGCCTACCACCGCATGGACGACGGCATCAGCCGAAACGACCCGGATCCCAAAGCTTTCTTAGGTGGCGCAAACCTGGCAGAGCAATTTGCCCGTGCCATTGCAGCAGATCCGCCGGTGGTGCTGGTGACGGGCTGGAACGAATGGATCGCCGGACGCTGGCAGGGTATCGAATCTCGTCCCATTATGTTTGTGGACTGTGCGAACCCCCTGTACAGCCGGGATCTGGAAATGATGCGTGGGGGCTATTTTGACAACTACTATCTCCAGTTCATCGCCGGGATCCGCGCCTACAAAGGGCAGGAAGACACGGAGCTGCCCACGATCTGTCACCATGTGCCCGGCGGCAATTTCCACAGAGACAACGACGGCTACGGCACCCATTACACCAATACCACCGGCAGAAATGCGCTTTCTTCCTTGTCTGTGGAGCAGGATGGCGATATGCTGTGTGTCCGTGTGCAGGTTTACGGCAAGCTGGACGCAGACCGCAGTGGCAGCTGGATGCAGGTGTTCGTCACCGGAGAGGGAGAGCATGGCGGTACCTTTGCGACCATCTGGACAGAGGAAGGCCCGCAGCTGGCAGCCGTTGGCAAGCAGGGCCATCACGACGATACAAGCGATTTTACAGATGTGGCGGTAGCCAAGTCCATCGAGGCTCAGATCGGCGAGGACTATATTACCTATCGGATCCCCCGGACCCTATTGCCGAAGGGAAAGCTGTGGGTCAAGGCAGCAGACAGCCGGGAACCCATCCGCTGTGGGGAAGATTTCTATGACAAAGGAGACACCGTACCCGCCGGCCGACTCTGGTTCGTGGTGCCGTAACGCCTGCACAAAAAAGCCTGTGCAAAAAACGTACAGGCTTTTGTCGTCATACCAATCCTTCTCCCCCACCGTCCAGCAGATAGGCAAAGCAGTCCGGGCGGCGCAGGTAGGTGTCATATATGGCATTGGGGATATCCGCTCGTACCCCTTCGATCCGTAGAAACCGGCTGGCGGCGTAGGAATAGGTGGACAGCGGCCGGTCTAAGGCATCGTCGGAGTGGGCAGACACGACGTATCCTTCTGTGGAAAACCCGGTCACAAGCAGTGTGTGGTAGTATTCCCCATCCTGGTTGCCCAGCTGTACCACGTCCCCCAGCATCAGCTGTCCCGGCAAAGTCTCGGTGGCATAGGGACCGATCCCATCGTTGCCTACCATAAAGTTGTAGAAATATTCCACCCCCGTCCAGGCTGGCGCACGGTCCTCCGGCGAAAGATAGTACCAGCCAAAGGTGGGGGTGTAGTTCATGATACAGGCACCGGCGTAGATGCACTGGGACACAAAATTGGTGCAGTCTCCCCCGATCCCGGTGAAATTGGCAAACAGCGGATTCCGGGACAGAGCCCAACGGCGGGCATACCGGACAGCACGGCTCCGATCATAGCTGAGTGTGACAAGCATATGCGCTCCTCCCATTCGGGTACTTTTCCACAGCATATGCAAAGGAGGGCGGTGTGGTGCATGGAACGAGGCTCAGTTATCCTTGTGTTTGTAGTACAGCATGCAATGGCAGAAGCCTTCGAAATCCGGGTCGGCCATCTGCTCCCGGAATTCCTTGCAGATACATTTGTTGTCCTCGGTGCGCTCCAGACGGCAGGGACAATAACCGCCCTTGGCAGCCAGCCCTTCCTTGATCATGCGCACCACCTCGGCATCCGGATTGAGTGTGATCTTTGGTTTCATGTTGTGTTGCTCCTTGTTGGTTCTTTTCTATGATTCTACCACACTTTCCAGCCTTTGTCCAGAGCATTCCCCCTTTTTGCGAACGAAAAAATGAAGAAAACAAACCGCCATTGGCAAGAGGGTTTGGGGCAATGTGCTGAAAATGCATTTGGCACGTTTTTTTTGCTCGAAAATCCTTTATTTCTGCGCCATTCTGTGCTATAATAACAAAGTTGATATAATGCAGTTTATGAGGCAGCAGTGCCAAGAAAGGATAACCTTCCCGGATTTTTAGGGAAGTGGGATTACAGCTTTGATCAGAGAAGATTTAAGAAATGTCGCCATTATCGCCCACGTTGACCATGGTAAGACGACCCTGGTAGACGAAATGCTCAAGCAGGGCGGTGCGTATCATGAAAACCAGACCGTGCAGGAAAGAGTCATGGACTCCGGGGATCTGGAACGGGAAAGAGGCATTACCATCCTGGCTAAGAACACCTCCGTTATGCGGGGCAATGTAAAGATCAACATCGTAGACACCCCCGGTCACGCCGACTTCGGTGGGGAAGTAGAACGGATCCTGAAGATGGTAAACGGCGTTATCCTGCTGGTAGACGCTGCGGAGGGTCCCATGCCCCAGACTCGGTTCGTGCTGCAAAGAGCCATGGAGCTGGGTCACCGCATCATCGTGGTGGTCAACAAGATCGACAAGCCCGATGCCCGTCTGGACGAAGTGCCGGATGAAGTGCTGGAGCTGCTGATGGAGCTGGATGCCACCGACGAACAGTTAGACTCTCCCGTCCTGTTCTGCTCCGGTAGAGACGGCACCGCTTCCTTCTCTCCCGATGTGCCCGGTACGAATTTGGATCCCCTGTTCGACACCATTTTGGAATATATCCCCGCACCGGAAGGAGACGTGGATGCACCCCTGCAGCTGCTGGTCTCTTCCATTGACTATAACGACTACGTAGGTCGTATCGGTATCGGCCGGATCGAGCGTGGTTCTGTACGAGTCGGCGAAGAGGTGATGATCACCAACTTCCATACGCCGGATGCACAGCCCAAGAAGTCCAAGATCGTATCCCTGTACCAGTTCGATGGCCTGGGCAGAACCACTGTTGAGTCTGCCAAGATGGGGGACATCGTATGCTTCTCCGGCGCAGAATCCATCACCATTGGGGACACCATCACCTCTCCCCTGGACCCCACACCGCTGGAATTTGTCAAGGTCAGCGAACCCACCATGGAAATGACCTTCTCCGTCAACGACAGCCCCTTTGCCGGCAGAGAAGGCAAGTGGGTGACTTCCAGACAGATCCGGGAACGTCTGTACAAGGAGACCCTGAAGGACGTGTCTCTGCGGGTCAAGGATGGGGACACCACCGACAGCTTCTTAGTTGCCGGCCGTGGCGAAATGCACCTGTCCATCCTGATCGAGACCATGCGTCGGGAAGGCTACGAGGTCTGCTGCTCCAACCCCCGTGTGCTGTTCAAGGAGATCGACGGCGTGCTGTGTGAGCCTATGGAACGCGTATCCATCGACGTGCCGGAATCCTATGTAGGTGCCGTTGTGGAAAAGCTCAGCGCCAGAAAGGGTGAACTGCTGGAAATGGGCATCTCTGCCACCGGCAGCCGGATGCGGATCGAATATTCCATCCCCTCCCGTTGTCTGTTCGGTTACAGAAGCGAATTTTTGACCGATACCCGTGGCGAAGGCGTGATCAATACCCTGTTCGATGGCTATCAGCCCCACAAGGGTGAGATCGTCACACGGTTCACCGGTTCTCTGGTGGCCTCCGAGGATGGCGAAGCGACCTCCTACGGTCTGTTCAACGCACAGGATCGTGGTACCATGTTCATTGGTGTTCAGACCCCTGTATACGAAGGGATGCTGGTTGGTGAATGCCCCAAGAAGGAGGACATTGCCGTCAATGTGTGCAAGAAGAAGCACCTGACTTCCATCCGTTCTGCCGGTGCCGATGAAGCCCTGCGTCTGGTTCCTCACAAGGTTTTCTCTCTGGAACAGGCCATTGAATTCATCGCTGAGGACGAGCTGATCGAAGTAACGCCTAAGTCCATTCGTCTGCGGAAGCGGATCCTGAACACGGAAAACCGTCTGAAGGCACAGGCTAAGCTGAAGAAATAATTTTTGTGCAAAGGAAATGCAGGTATCCCCAATGGGAACGCCTGCATTTTTTCTTCCTTATTTATATATGCTTTCGCAGATTCGATACCGCATGTGTCATGTGTCGGGCGTATTCCCACGGGATCTCGTGACATAGTGGTTCGCCATGTTGGTATCGGCGCACATCCTCGATCAGTGCCAACGTCACCTGCTCCCGAATGTCCATGGTGGGGCCGCCACGATGGGGGATCAACGTGATGTTGTCGCAGCCACGGAGGCACGAATCCATGGGCAGCGGCTCCTGTTCGTACACATCCAGCACCGCCCGGATCTGCCCCGCTTTGGCCGCCGCTGCCAGATCTTCTTCCACAATGATGGGGCCTCGTGCCGTGTTCACAAATAGGCTGTCCGGCTTCATCAGGGAGAAGTATCTGCCATCGATGCTGTGGTAGGTCTCCTCCGTTAAGGATTCGTGGAGCGTCACGATGTCGCTTTCCCGAAACAGGGTGGCAAGGTCGCATTTTTCCACAGGATAAGACCGAGCATCCTCTTCCCGGAACCAATTCGAGCACACCAAAATGCGGCAGCCAAATACCGACAGCAGTCGGATCAGCTCCTTGGCGATCATGCCGAAGCCGATGATGCCCACGGTCTTATAGCGGATGCCGTCACTGGGATAAAAGGGTGCCCAGCCATGGTCTCTGGTCTCCTCGATGAGCCGCACCAGCCGCCGCTGCGCCAATAGGATGTAGCCGATGGTGCCTTCTGCTACGGATGCCGCATAGAGCCGGTTGCCGCTGCACATATGGATACCACGGGCCGGTATGCTCTCCGTCATTTGGTCTGCCACGCTGCCGCCGGTGTAGCAAACGAGCTTTAGTTTATCTGCGTGGGAGAGCATATCTTCGTCCAGTCGTGGCAGTCCCCAGCCACCGAACAATACCTCCGCACCGGATAGCGCATCCCGCAGTTCATTTCGGGAGAATGTGCCATAGCGCACGTCTCCGCAGGCTGCCAGTGCTTCCTGTACTTTTGGGGTGAAAAATGTATCTTGTGCCGCCTTGTCGGGCATACAGCTTACCAAAATCTGCATATGTGCCTCCTACAGGTTTTTTCTGTATTATACCACAAAACCGGTGGGATTGCCATAGGGCGGGCGCATTTTTAGTATGCGGAAAGGAAAAGTATTGGACAAAACAGGGAAAAAACGACATATCCGGTGGGGAGATGTCATAAAAATCCCTTGCTTTTTTTGGGTTTTGTGCTATAATGAAGATATGCTCCGATACCCATATAGGAAAGGAAACAGATGTATGAAAAATCAAAAACTGACCGGGATCCTGCCGGCGTTGCTGACCGCCTTTGACGACCACGGCGTGGATACCAAAGCAACCGGACGGCTGGTGGATACCCTCATGAAGGCCGGTGTGGACGGGCTGTATGTAGGCGGTTCCAGTGGCGAGATGGTGCTGCAAAGCACAGACGAACGCAAGACACTGCTGGAATGCGTCATGGATACCGTAGCCGGACGGGGCTGCGTCATTGCCCATGTGGGTGCGCTGTCCACCGCCGATACGGTGACGCTGGCAAAGCACGCCAAGGCGGTAGGGGCCGATGCGGTTTCGTCGGTGACACCGCTGTACTACAAATATACCTTCCGGGAAGTGAAGGCGTACTATGCCCGTGTGGCTGAAGCGGCGGAGCTGCCGGTGATCATCTACAACATTCCGGCGCTGACCGGCATGAGCCTGAACCGGGAGCAGCTGGGGGAACTGCTGTCCATTCCGGGCGTGGGCGGCATGAAGTTCACCTCGTCGGATTTCTTCCAGCTGGAACGACTGCGCACCGACTTCCCGGAGCACGTGTTCTACAATGGTTCGGATGAAATGCTGCTGTCGGGACTGGCGGCTGGTGCGGACGGTGGCATCGGTACCACCTACAACTTCCAGCCCAAGCGCATGGTGGAGATCCGCAAGCGGTATCTGGCGGGAGATATGGCGGGCGCATTGGAACAGCAGAGCATTGCCAACCGGGTCATCGAGGTGATCCTGCGCAATGGAGTGATCCCGTCCACCAAGGCACTGCTTGCCATGCTGGGACTGGACGTTGGTCTGTGCCGGGAACCGTTCCTGCCGCTGACGGAGGAAATGCTGCACGATCTGCGCACAAACGCACTGCCCGCGCTGGTGGGAGAGCTGGACTGAGAAAAATACGACCCTCGGCACTGTCCGGGGGTTTTATTTTTGCAAAAAAATGGATTTTTCTATTGCAATTTTGCGGCGGATGGTGTATAATAAACGTATACTATACCTATCCTTGCCGAAGGGGGCTTTTGTCCCATGCCGGGGTAGGGGAAAGTGAGATGAAATGATGAAAAAGCGATTTTTAGGACTGTGTACCATCCTGGTGCTGTGCGTAGTGCTGTCCATCACGGCCTGGGCAGACGGCGAAGGTCTGGTCATCACCGGCGGTGTGCCGGACACAGACTACACCTACGCAGACGGCGTGGTGACGGTTTTGACGGATACGGCACTGACGATCCAGAATGCCGACCCGGATACACCCACCACCGACCGCATTGTGGTGCAGTCCGGCGTAAGTGCCAACATCACCTTAGCCGGCGTGAACATTGACGTGCGTGGCGATGATGCTCGGGCAAATGCGGATGCATGTGCCTTCGAGATCGCAAGTGGTGGCAATGGCACAGTTACGGTTACGCTTGCGGATGATACCGAAAACACGCTGATCAGTGGCATAAAACGTGCTGGATTGGAAAAGAACGATACCACCAGTACGCTTGTGATCCAGTGCAAAAATGCCAATACGACAGGCCACACCTGTACAGACGCTTGCGGTAAGCTGACAGCCCAAAGTGGCGATGGTGTAGATCGGAGCCGTTATTTGGATGGAGCAGCTGCTGGCATCGGTAGTGCTTATAATGAACGTGTTTCTAATTCTGTCAGCAACATCATGATCAAGGGCGGTACGATCATTGCGGAAAGTTATGCAGGTGCAGGTATTGGTAGTGGTGTAGGTACACCTGGGATATCTGGAGATGCATCCGATATTCATATCATCGGCGGTATTGTGTATGCGACATCTGTGAATGGCGGAGCCATTGGCAGTGGTTACGCGATGGGGGAAAGTGGCGATGTATCGAATATTACCATAACGAACAGCACAGTCACCCTTGCATCGAACCGCAGAGGCATCGGTAGTGGTATGGGTGATGGCGAAAGTGGCGCAACCTCGTCTGTCCACATCACAAACAGCTCTGTGAAGTGTAACGGCAGTGGCTTAGCCATCGGTTGTGCACCGGACAATGGTGCTGGTGAAAATGTATATCTCCTGACCATCGAGAATCCGTCTGGTGCGCCGATCATCATCGATGATCAAAAGATCCCCACTGCACCCCACGGCGATGACACCAATCGGTACGTATATCTCCCGGCTGGTACGTACACTGTGACCAGCACGAACGAGACCCATACGGTGACCGTGGCGGCAAACAATAACAACAAACTCAAGCTCAAAGCATTCGAAATCACCGGCGGTACGCTGGACACAGACTACACCTACGAAAACGGCGTAGTGACGGTTTTGACGGATACGGCACTGACGATCCAAAACCTCAACCCAGCCAAAGCAACCACCGACCACATTGTGGTGCAGTCCGGCGTAAATGCCAACATCACCTTAGCCGGCGTGAACATTGACGTGCGTGGCGATGATGCGTATGCAAATGCGTATGTATGTGCCTTCGAGATCGCAAGTGGTGGCAATGGCACAGTTACGGTTACGCTTGCGGATGATACCGAAAATACGCTGATCAGTGGCCATTATCGTGCTGGTTTGGAAAAGAACGATACTACCAGTACGCTTGTGATCACCTGTGTGTATGCTGGCAAAGATCACACTTGTACAGACGCTTGCGGTAAGCTGACAGCCCAAAGTGGCAATGGTGTAAATGGTGGTGGGGTTGGTGAGGGTGCTGGTATCGGCAGTGCTTATAGTGATGACGATTCTAACGCTGTCAGCAACATCACGATCAAAGGCGGCACGATCACAGCAAAGAGTTTCTTGGGTGCTGGTATCGGCAGTGGTGCTGGTGAAGAAGGACGTTCCGGAGATGTATCCAACATCACTATCACTGGCGGTATTGTGAATGCGACATCTAAAGTGGGAGCAGGAATCGGCTGTGGTCAGGGGTTTTGGGGCAAAAGTGGCACAACCTCGTCTGTCCACATCACGAACAGCTCCGTGAAGTGTACGAGTAATGGCACAGCCATCGGTTGCACACCGGACAATGGCGCTGGTGCAGATGTATATCTCCTGACCATCCCGAATCCGTATGGTGCGCCGATCACCATCGATGGACAAACGATCCCCACTGTACCCCACGGCGATGATTTCACCCGGTACGCCTACGTCACCGGCGAAGACCATATGGTGTTCATCGGCACGACCCATCAGCAGGCGAAGTTCGATAGCGATACGAATATCTTCACATGGGAGAATGTCGAACACGATTGGAGCGATTGGGTGAAGGACGAAGGCACAAACACCCACACCCGCACCTGCAAAATCGTTGGCTGTGGTTTCACCGAAACAAAGGCACACACCTACACAAACGGCGTTTGCATTTGCGGGGACACGCAGTACAACACAACGGTGACCTTTGACGCAAACGGCGGTTCCGTTCGGCCGACTTCCCTGGAAACCGGTGCCGATGGCAAGCTGACAAGTCTGCCCACGCCCACCAGACGAGACTACAACTTCCAAGGCTGGTTCACCAAGGACGGCGCACAGGTGACCACCGACACCGTATTCACCGAAAGCACCACCGTATACGCCCATTGGACGGTCAAGGCCAGCGCACTTCTGCCCACGTGGCAGGAATGGGAGCTGATCGACAAGATCGTCGAAGCCAACAAAAAGAAGGATGAAGTTGTTGACGAACCGGAAGTAGAAGAACCGGTTGATGAACCGACCGAAACGGAACCTACGGAGACCGAACCCGAAGCACCCGTAGAATCGTGGAACAATCCCTTCACCGATGTATCCGAAGCCGATGCATTCTACGAAGCCGTCAAGTTCGCATTCGAAAACGGTTACATGAACGGTATGTCCGACGATACCTTTGCGCCCAACGACAGCCTGACCCGTGCTATGCTGGTGACGGTGCTGTACCGTGCGGCAGGCTCCCCGGCTGTGGAAGACGCAAATCCCTTCGCTGACGTAGCAGAGGACGCATGGTATCATAACGCCGTGGTCTGGGCAAAGTCCATTGGCCTTGTCAACGGCATCTCGGCAACCGAATTTGCCCCGGAAGACGAGCTGACCCGTGAACAGCTGGTAACGATCTTCTACCGCTACGCCGCATTCTTAGGCTACGACCTGAGTATCGGTGAAGACACAAACATTCTTAGCTACGAAGATTTTGACGCCATCGCCGAATACGCCATTCCTGCATTGCAGTGGGCCTGCGGTGCCGGTTTGCTCGAATCCGTAGACGGCAACCTCCTGCCCCAGGACAACGCAACAAGAGCACTGGTGGCTATGGTGCTGCTGGGCATGTTTGCATAACAAAACAAAAAAAGAGGTAAGTTTCACGCTTACCTCTTTTTGTTTTGTTAACTCACTCAGCCAATGAATCGCAGGGTATCAAAGATACTGCCCAGCTGTTCCAAAATATGCGGCAGCTCGTCCATGTCGTCGCACAGAGTCGTGAGGTTGGTCACGGTGTTCAGCATGGTATGCCGAATGTCGCTGTCTGCATCGGCTTTGTTCTTGCTTTGCAGGTCGTCGTACATTTTTTCGTACAGCTTCAAAAGCTGCTGGTTGGTGGTCTCCCGACAACGCACGATGTCGCCCAGTGCCTTTGCTTTCTCCTGTCCGGCAATGTCTCCGGGACCTGCTGCGGCCGGTGTATCCTGTAAGGCGGCAATGGCTTCGTGCAGGTGCGCTGTGTCCATTCGTACGGCCTCGATCTTGGACAGCACATAGTCCATAGTCAATGGGGGCTCTGTAGCTGCAACAGCTGTGGTCTCTGCGGTATTCTGATATGCTTCCATGGGAAGTTCCTCCGATATATCCGGCGAGCATATCGTTGGGATCGTATCTGTGTGCGATGGCATTGGTTGTGGATCTGTTAGACAGATATGATCCGCTGCCAGACGGTATGCCCGTCCTTTTTTGATAAGACCTTCGGCACGTTTTGGCCAGGTCGGTTCATAGGTATGTCCATGCACATCTGTGACCCGTACGTTTTTTTCGATGGGTGTCATCCCCTTTGTCACGGATTTCAACAGCGCCGTTTTTTGTGATGGGTGCCCGCCCCGGCTGCTAAGTCAACCTTGATCGGCGTTGACTTAACATCAGTATACCACAACCCCCGGAGTTTGTCAAGAGGGAAACGTCACGCCAAATGTGCGTCGATGTACGCGGCACAGGCATCGTAAAAGGCACGCTTGTCCTCCGGCGGCAGGTCGCAATGCCCTCTGTCCGGCACCAAACGGTAGTGGATGTCGTACCCATGAGCCGTGAGCAGTGCCACAAGTCTGTCGGCGTGGTTCGCTTTGTGTACCAGCGCATCCTCTGTGCATTGGAAGATGGTGTAGGGGATCCGGGGCAGCAGCTCTGCCTCCGCTAAGTGCAGGGGCGTATGCTGTGTGAGGATCTCCTCCATGGTGCCCGGCTCGTCGTAGAAGGCACTGTAGAAGCTGGACGGCGCATCGGGATGTTCGTTTGGCAGATAAAATAAGTCGCAGACCGGGCAGTTTGCCACACAAGCCACAGGCGTATGCCGTGCGTGTACCGGATAGAGCAGGGAACCGTGCCCGCCCATGGACAGACCAGCGGAAACGATAGGTGTGTTCCCAGGCAGACTATAGTGGTCCAGCAGCGTGTCGATCACGGTATCAGCTAAGTGTACCTGCTTCCGGTTCATCCACGCCCAGGGGTCACCATAGGGGATCAGGTAAGCGATATTCCGCTCTGCCAGCCAGTCTCCCTCTTCCAGTGTACCGTCAAACCGGTCGTCGCAGCCCATGCCGGTGAAATAGATCACGATACCACGAATGTCCCCCCGAATTTGTTTGTCGTTGGAGTAGGCGTAGGTGCGCAGGTTTTCGTAGGTGATGGGAGAGCGCATGGGTCAACCTCTCTTTTTGTCCCAGAAGTCCATGTAGCGTGTCCAGTCCTCCGGCAAAATGGCGTGGGGTCCCGTCTTCACATGGTAACCAATGGAGCCGTCGTGGTAGCTGGTGTCCGCTTCTACCGCACCTTCCACAGGCAGCACCACACCGGTCTTGCCGTACAGAGCGTAGGCATCCGCAGCCAGCCGACAGGATTCCCGCTCTGCCGCCGGAGAAGCCCAATCGTCCAGAGAGCAGCTTGCTACGTAGCACAGCCGGGGAGCCATGGCGGCGATGAGCATATGCTGGTCACAGGGGAGCATTTCTTCCCGGTCGCTGTATTTGCTGTAGTTGCCGCAGAACCAGTCAAAGGCCCTGGTGATCACGGCCACGGTCTCCCCACCGGGTGTTCTGCCACGATGGAGCATGGCACCGGAGCAGCCGGACGCATTGGAGATGGTCAGGGCAAAGCGGGGATCGGTAGCACCGCACCACAGTGCCGTCTTGCCGCCACGGGAATGTCCCACCACAGCTGCCTGTGTCTCGTCAGAAAGCGGATTTTCCGTCAGCCAGTCCAGCACACGAGAGGCACCCCAGGCCCAGGCAGACATGGTAGCCCAGTCGTTGTCCCGGCGCAGGGAACGATCCGGCTGGAAGTGGGCGAACACACCCGCCTGATAGTCTGCCTTGTGGTTGGCATCGGGATACAGACCGGAGGTGGGCACGATGGCCACGCCATAGCCACGGGACACAATGTCCAAGATCGGCACGTTCAGGCAGTCCAAAGACGTTTCCAGATCGTACTGATCCTCCTGATATTCGTGCATGACATAGACAAAGGTGGGTGCCGGTGTCGTGCGGGCAGACAGGGGGAAGAAGCCACGGCACAGGAAGGTGTACCCGGCGCAGGTGATCTGGACCTTTTGGTACAGCACCGGCTTGCCCAGATGGTTTTCCACTTCTTTTTCGAGGGTGTAGGTGGTGTGCAGTTCTTTTTCTGCCGCAGCCGGGCGGTGGCCGTAGATGTTTTCCGCCAAAAGATAGAGCAGCTCCGGTCGACGATAGGTCTCCCAATCCGTGGTGGTCGTGATTTTTTCGCCACCCAATGTGGTGAGCAGATCCGGTATAGACATAACAAATTCCTCCGTGAGATAGGTTTGGTTTTATTATACAGAATCGTCCGGCGTTCGTCAAGAGGAATGGAAAAATAAAACAAAAAAAGAACCAGGCGAACCTGATTCTCTCTCTTTGAATGGGGGAAGGTGGATTCGAACCACCGAAGGCGGTGCCAGCAGATTTACAGTCTGTCCCCTTTGGCCACTCGGGAATTCCCCCAACCATTCGTGCTCTCTGTGAGCTTGTCTCTCTCACGGAACACGTATATTATACCACACCGATCTCCCTTTGTCAATAGGTTTTGCAAAAGTTTTTTGATTTTTTCTTGCTTTTTTTCACAGGCTGTGGTATACTATATTTACCCTACAAAACGACCGTGGAGGTGACGAGATGCGGAAAACACCAATAAGCGTACAGATCGAGACGATGCCCAAGGAAGTGCAGCCGTTTTTGGTGGGCGCACAGCTATACGACAGCAGCTGTGGTGCGGCAGCCAAGGTGATCTACAGTGACCGGGGCTTCTATATCAAAATGGCAGAGAAGGGTTTGCTGCAAAGAGAAGCGGATATGGCAGCATACTTTGCTAAGCATGGGCTGGGCGTGCCGCTGTCACTCTATCTGACGACTGCCGAAAAGGATTATATGGTCACCGAAGCAGCACAAGGCGAAGATGCCACTACATATCTGGATGCGCCGGAAACGCTGTGTCAGATGCTGGCCGAGGGAATGCACCGCCTCCATGCACTGGACGTGACCGACCTGCCGCTTTCTCCCGCCATGGATGCCTATAGGCAGTACGCAGACACCATGCGCACGGACACCTGTATCCACGGGGATTTTTGTCTGCCCAACGTGATCTGCCGGGACGGACGCTTTGTGTGCCTGATCGATATGGGTCTTGTGGGACGGGGAGACCGGCACATCGATCTGTATTGGGCCACCTGGTCCTTGCAGTTCAATTTGAAGACCGACAAGTACCGGGACTATTTCTTAGATGCCTACGGTCGGGAGCATATCGATGCCGAGCGTATGCGCATTGCCAATATGGTGGAACCATAGACCATGGATGACCGAAACAGAAGCGGGTACACAGCAGAAAAGTATGCGTAGAGCGGCGGTGTCGGAGGGGGCGGAAAAAGTGGAGAAAAAACTTAAAAAAGTTTTGCAAAACCCCTTGACAAAGTGCGTGCGATGTGGTATAATATCAATGTTCCGTGAGGGACATACAAATTACACAAAACAGAACACAAGTCTGGCACGTAATGTTGTGTATTTTGCTGGTGTGGCTCAATGGCAGAGCAGCTGATTTGTAATCAGCAGGTTGTTGGTTCGACTCCGATCACCAGCTCCATACAGTATGCCGGGTGCGTACTGTATATTTGGGGGAATTCCCGAGTGGCCAAAGGGGACAGACTGTAAATCTGCTGGCACCGCCTTCGGTGGTTCGAATCCACCTTCCCCCATTCAAAGAGAAAGAATCAGCTTCGCCTGGTTCTTTTTTTGTTTTATCTGTCCCGCTGTCTGACGAATGCCGGACGATTTCCTATGTTGGGAAAAAGGGAAGTGTTGACACAGGATGGATGGCGTGGTAACTGTGCGGCGGAATAGATGTGGCGATACTGAGAGCAAGAGCATCATGCAAGGGGAGAGCGTACACCAAGCACAGCAGGGAATTTCTTTACCATAGAAAATGAAAAGCCCCTATCATACTTTCGTACAATAGGGGATGTTTTCAAGCTAA
>CAYXBQ010000032.1:0-32449 GCA_964463375.1 uncultured Ruminococcus sp.
TATACCATATTTTTGCTTTCTTGTCATCTCTTTTTTTCGTAAGCGATTGCCGTGGCAGGAGTTCACGTTTCGTTTACGTTTGTCGGGAGCATACGAAATAAAGAAGTATACGCAGCATGGTACACGCAGGCGCATACTTCTTATCCATAACTTATTTACGCAAGGATCCCGGAAAAGCCCTTTTCCAGATCGGCTATGATGTCATCGATATGCTCCGTGCCGATGGAGAGACGGATGGTGTTCTGCCCAATGCCCTGTTCGGCAAGCTCCGTTGGGGTCAGCTGGCTGTGGGTGGTGGTGGCGGGATGGATCACCAGGCTCTTTACGTCCGCTACGTTGGCAAGCAGGGAGAACAGCGTCAAATGGTCGATGAACCGGTGTGCCTCCTCCTTGCCGCCACGAATGTTGAAGGTGAAGATGGAGCCGCCGCCGTGGGGGAAGTACTTCCGGTACAGCCCATGCTCCGGATGGTCGGGCAGGGAAGGATGGTTGACCTTCTCCACCAGCGGATGGTGCGAGAGATAGTCCACTACCTTCGCCGTGTTTTCTGCGTGCCGTTCCAGCCGCAGGGACAAGGTCTCAATGCCCTGCAGCAGGAGAAATGCCGCAAAGGGAGAGATGGTAGCACCGGTGTCCCGCAGCAGCACCGCACGCACATAGGTCACAAAGGCGGCCGGTCCCGCAGCTTCGGTGAAGGTCACGCCGTGGTAGCTGGGGTTGGGAGCCGCAATGGCGGGGAATTTGCCGCTCTCTGCCCAGTCAAACTTGCCGGAATCCACCAAAATACCGCCCAAAGTCGTGCCGTGACCGCCTAAGAACTTGGTGGCAGAATGGACCACAAGGTCGGCACCGTGCTCGATGGGACGGAGCAGATAGGGCGTGCCGAAGGTGTTGTCCACCACCAGCGGAATGCCGTGCCGATGCGCCAGTGCGGCCAGTGCATCGATGTCGGGAATGTCGCAGTTGGGGTTGCCCAGAGTCTCGATGTAAATGGCACGGGTGTTGTCCCGGATGGCGGCCTCTACCTCGGATAGATC
Source organism: uncultured Ruminococcus sp. (assembly GCA_964463375.1). Classification (GTDB taxonomy): domain Bacteria; phylum Bacillota; class Clostridia; order Oscillospirales; family CAG-272; genus UMGS1696. Next base: position 1,038 of record CAYXBQ010000032.1, read on the forward strand.
GTGGATATTGACAAATGTAGCGGTGATGCCGAAGCCGGGGAGCGTGTGGGCAAGCAGATTGTAGCTGCCGCCGTAGATGGTCTTCTGCGCCACGAAATGACCGCCGTTCTGCCCCAGTGCCTGCAAGGTGTAGGTGATGGCCGCCGCACCGGATGCCGTAGCCAAAGCCGCCACGCCCCCTTCCAACGCCGCCACCCGCTTCTCCAACACCTCTTGGGTGGAGTTGGTGAGCCGCCCGTATATGTTGCCCCCTTCGGATAGGTTGAACCGGGCCTCGGCATGGGCGCAGTCGTGGAACACATAGGAGGTGGTGGCATAGATCGGCACCGCACGGGCATCGGTGGCGGGATCGGGATTTTCCTGCCCAACGTGGAGCTGCAATGTTTCGAATTTGTAAGTAGACATGGTGTATATTTCCTTTCGAACAATACAAATAAAATAGAAAACCGGGAGTCCTGCCTGTGCAGAAGCTCCCGGAAAAAATGGCTTATGGGTACCCAACGAAAGATCAGATGGGGACAGACACAGCGGGAAGAGATCCTGCATCACAGGTATGACAAAACAGGCACATGATGCACATGCACATCTCTCCCTTTGCGGTGGTGGTATGGATGCTGTTTCTGATTCTGCTGCTCTGCATGAATAGCACTTCCTTTCCTGTGATCTCTTTGGGATCCTGTGGAATCCCTATCACTTTTGTTGGAATTAGTATACCACAAAACTCCCACTTTGTCAATAGGAAAATGAAAAAAATTTTGCCGATACAGGAAGAATTTTTGCAAATGTAGAGGTGTGTGGAAATAGAAAAAAGTTTTTGCAAACAAGGATATGCCCCAAAATGAGAATTGACGTGCAGCACCCAACTATATTCGCCGTACAACGCACCCAAACGAGAATTGACGTTCAGCACCCAACTATATTCGCCGTACAGCGCACCCAAACGAGATTCGCCTTTTTCTGCACCCAAACGAAATACACCGGCGACCGGCTCTATCACAAAACCAATGCCGAGCTTGACCGCTCCCCTACAAAGCCCAAACAAAGCGCAGCGCCGTGAGGTATACCTCCTCTTTTCGCTGCTGTACACATCCCATAGCACCCCAACGTACCGAAGCCGTACGCCACCCGAACCAGATCGGCAACGCTTTCCCTGCACCCAACTAAATGTCAACGGACAATGCCCAAAAAGTTTTTGCACAGCTTTTTTCAAAAAGCGCGTCTCTCCACCCGAACGCCGAGGATTACTGGCGTAACCTCAGGATTACTACCGTAACCTCAGGATTACTAAAAGTCCCCCACACCAAAAGAAGAAATTTTTGCAAAAAAGGTTCCCAAACGGGGGAAAATGTGGTATACTATGGGGGAAGAATTTGCAAAGACGGGAGAGAATGGACATATGATCAAAATGGTCATTTTTGATAAAGATGGGACACTGTTGGACTTTGATAGCTTTTGGGTCACGGTGGCTACATTGGCAGTGCAGGATATAGTGAAAGCACTGGAGGCGGACGAAGGACTGGTCACACCAATGCTGGAAGCCATGGGCGTGGAGAACGGCGTGACCCGGGTGGATAGCGTCCTGTGCGGCGGCACCTACGAGCAAATGGGCGTGATCCTGTGGGAAACACTGACGAAACATGGGGTAGAATGCGACCGGGATGCCGTGGTGGAGATGACGGGACGGTTCTGCCATGACCACGTGGGAGACGGCGTCGTCGCACCTACCTGCGAGAATATCAAGCACGTGCTGGGGAGCCTGCTGGCAGACGGCCGCTCGCTGGCACTGGTAACAACCGATGGCCCCCGCATGACCCGCTATTGCCTGGAAAAGCTGGACATCGGCCCCTACTTCAACGCCATCTGCACCGACGACGGTATGTTCCCCCCTAAGCCCGATCCTATGTGTATCGAGGTGCTGTGCGAACAGTTTGGGTATACAAAGGATGAGGTGATCATGGTGGGCGATACCATGACCGACGTGACCTTCGCCAAAAACGGCGGCATCCGGGTCATTGCTCTCACCAAAACCGAGGAGGGCAGAGCCTACTTTGCCGGACAAGCCGACGCCATCGTCACCGGGATCGATCAGATCCGGGATGTGCTCCGGCAGTGGGAGAAATAAAGGAGAATAACTATGACTATCCATACAGACGAATACCAATACAAATTAGAGCTGCACGCCCACACCAAGCCGGTGTCCGGGTGCAGTGACCTGCCGCCGGCAACACTGATCGAAATGCTCCACGACCATGGCTACCACGGCGTCGCCATCACCAACCATTTCGCCCACGATAACCGGTTCCAGAGTACAGCCGATCCGGTGGGGACCTACCTGGCAGACTACTACGCCGCCAAGGAAGCCGGCGAAAAATACGGCGTGCAGGTGTATCTGGGTGCCGAATATCGCTTCACGGAAAACAGCAACGATTACTTAGTCTTTGGCGTGGATGAAGCCTTTCTGCGGGAGACCGTGGGGCGGCTGGATATGGGCATCGATGCGTTCTATCGGGAATACCACAGTCCCGATCGCCTGATCCTACAGGCACACCCCTTCCGAGACGGGATCACCCGTGCCAATCCGGCATCCCTGGATGGGATCGAGACCATGAATATGCACCCCAACCACAACTCCCGTGTGTCGGTGGCGTGCCGGTATGCCGTGGAGCAGCATTTCCCCATCGTGACCATGGGTACCGACCTGCACCACGTGGGGCACGAAGGCCTTTGCGCCACCCGCACCCGCACACTGCCTACCAACAATAGGGAGCTGGTATCCCTGCTGCGGAGCCGGGATTATCTCTTTGAGATCAGCGGCTGCATCGTGGCACCGGTGTTTGGCTGAGTTTTTCCTGAAAATATAGCAAACGGAGGTACGACATATGTATAAGCAAAAGCTTTGTATGGGTCTGGGACCGGTGAAGGGTGTCCCGCCGGTGGAGCAGATCGAGCTGTATCATCGCACCGGCTTCGAGGGCTTCTTCTCCGATCGAGAGGGCTGTGCGGCATTCCGGAAAAAGGCGGACGAGCTGGGCATGCTCTACCAATCCATCCATGCGCCCTTTGGAAAGGCGGCGGACCTTTGGCGGGGCGGCGAGGCTGCCGAGGTGGCGGTGGCGGAACTGATCGACTGCTTAGAGAACTGCGCCCGGGTGGAGGTGCCCATCATGGTGGCGCACACCTTCATTGGCTTCGAGGACCACGACCCCAACGAGATCGGTGTGGAAAACTATGGCAGAGTCTGCCGCCGTGCCAAGGAGCTGGGGGTGCAGGTGGCCTTTGAGAACACGGAAGGGGAAGAGTATTTGGCAGCAGTCATGACCCTGCGGCAGGAATACCCCGACACCGTGGGCTTTTGTTGGGACACGGGACACGAGATGTGCTACAACCGGAGCCGGGATATGCTCGCCCTGTACGGAGACAGCCTGATCGCCACCCACCTGAACGACAACTTAGGCATCCGGGACTTCGATGGCAAGATCACCTGGCACGACGATTTGCACCTGCTGCCCTTTGACGGTGTGGGCGACTGGGACGGCATCGCAGCCCGTCTGGCTGACCACGGCTTCGCAGGACCCCTGACCTTTGAGCTGAACATCGGCAGCAAGCCCAATCGGCACGAGAACGACAAATACATGGCGATGGAGCCGGAAGTGTACGTGGCAGAGGCCTACAACAGAGCCTGCCGTTTGGCAACACTGCTGTTGAAAAAGAAAAACGGCTAAGCTAACATTCGCTGACCAAAACAAAAAAGCACCCGATGTGGTGCTTTTCTCTTTACGATCATTTTTCCTGGAATTCGATCCGCTTCATGTCCCGGTACTGGCGGCGGGTGATGGCCTCCTTGTATTCCCGCTTTTCTTCCTCTGTCTCCGGGATCACAGGGGGCACCGGCACCGGCTCTCCGTTTGCATCGATGGCAACGATCACCAGATGTGCCTTGTTGATCTCCGTGCGCTCGCCACTGAGATGCTCCACATAGGTGCGCACACAGACCTCCATGGAGGTGCGGCCGGCGTAGGTGATGTAGCCACGGAGGATCACGGTGTCGTTGGCGTAGGCGGGGGAGGTGAACTCTAGGGAATCCACAGCGGCGGTGGTCACGTTGCAGCCGCAATGCCGTCTTGCCGTCACGCAGGCCACCACATCGATCCACTCCATGAGCTGCCCGCCAAACAGCCGGTTGTAGCCGTTGATGGCGTTGTAGGTCAAAATTTGTACCTGTTCGGTGCGGGAGGCGGACACAGTGCGTCCCTCTGGGCGGTTTTCCGGCGGACAGAGATTGGTTTCGGGCATATATCGTATCCTTTCGTGCGGTTGGTATTTTGTACCATTATACCGTTCACATATGCATACACTGTGACAAAAGTGTGAATTTTTGTGTACATTGGCACTTTTCACGAAGTCGGTGGGGGATTTTTTTCGATTTTCTCTGGGGAAATGTGGTTTAAGTCTTGATTTTCCCGGAATTGTATGGTAAAATACAATGGAATAATAATGACAAGATAACGTTTGTTTGCGGACAACGTTTGTCAGAAGATAACGATTCCGGTGTGACAATAGTATATAATTACAAATGAATAGATATACTATATGGAAAAGATCGGGATCCACGGAAGTTCCGTACCAACATGAGAAAGGAACGCTACATTTTATTATGTGTACCTATATTTTGAGCTGCTGCTCCACGGCTGACCTGTCGAAGGAACATTTTGAGAGCCGGGACATTCACTATATTTGCTTTCATTACACCATGGACGGTGTAGAATATCCGGACGACCTGGGACAGTCCATTCCCTTTGACCGGTTTTATGCCGCTATGGCAAACGGGTCGGACACCAAGACCTCGCAGGTCAGCGCCGGGGAATATATGGCGTACTTCGAACCCTTTTTGGCCGCCGGCAAGGACATTTTGCACGTGTCCCTGTCCTCCGGCCTGTCCGGCACCCGTATGTCGGCAAAGGCGGCGGCAGATGAGCTGCTGAAAAAATATCCCGACCGGAAAATTTGCATCGTGGATTCCTTAGGTGCCTCCTCCGGCTACGGTCTGATCATGGACACGCTGGCAGACCTGCGAGACGGCGGCATGGACTACGAAACGATCTGCGCCTGGATCGAGGAGAACAAGCTGAAGCTGCACCATTGGTTCTTCTCCACGGACCTGTCCTTCTACGTCAAGGGCGGGCGCATCTCCAAAACGGCCGGTGCCATCGGTGGGCTGCTGGGCATTTGTCCCCTCTTGAACATGGACAACGCCGGGCACCTGATCCCCCGGGAAAAGATCCGGCCGAAGAAAAAGGTGATCCGCCGCATTGTGGAGATGATGCAGGCACATGCTGCCGGTGGTGCAGACTACAGCGGCAAATGCTACATTAGCCAGTCGGCGTGCTATGACGATGCCAGAGCCGTGGCCGATCTGGTGGAGCAGAGCTTCCCCAAGCTGAACGGCAAGGTGGAGATCAACAACATCGGTACTACCATCGGTAGCCACACCGGCCCCGGTACTGTCGCCCTGTTCTTCTGGGGAGACGAACGGATAGATTAAAATTCGACTTCAAAAGGATAATGCAATGGCTGAAAATTTTGTGAAACCTACAGAAGTCCAGGCAGACTACTCGACAGAGCATCGAGAGGACTGGCGGTATCTGGATGGAGAGATGATGGCCAATATGGTCCGTGGCGGTGCTGCCAATCTCCGTTCCAATGCCAGAGAAGTCAACGACCTGAACGTTTTTCCTGTACCGGATGGCGATACGGGCGATAATATGAGCATGACCATCGAAGGCGGCGTGGCGGCACTGGAAGGTGTGGACTCCACCAGCTTGGCCGACGTGATGGATCACATTTCGAGAGGGATGCTGCTGGGGGCAAGAGGCAACTCCGGCGTGATCCTGTCCCAGTTCTTTGCCGGGATGAATCGAGGCTTTGCAGACTGCGACAAGGCAGATGCCCACGTGGTAGGGCAGGCACTGGAGGAAGGGGTGCGGCAGGCGTACTCCTCTGTGATCACGCCTACGGAGGGCACCATTTTGACGGTGGCACGTGAAGCGGTGGAATATGTGCAGACCCGGATCAACGACGACACCACCATTCCGGCCCTGTTCTCCGACCTGACCACGGAGATGTACAACTCCCTCCAGCGCACACCGGAGATCCTGGACGTGCTGAAGGAGGCCGGGGTCATCGACAGCGGCGGTGCGGGGCTGTTCTACATCATGCTGGGCTTTTCGAAAATTTTGCAGGGCGAGGAGATCACCTCGGCGGCAGATGCACCGAAGGCTGCCAAAAATGCGGTGGATCTGGATGTATTCGGCGTGGATTCCGAAATGGTCTACGGCTACTGCACCGAGGCACTGCTGCGGCTGCAAAACAGCAAGGTGGATATTGCGACCTTTGACGTGAACACCATCATCGACTATTTGTCCCGCATGGGGGATTCCATCGTGTGCGTGCAGAACGACAGCATCGTGAAGCTCCATGTACACACGATGCATCCCGGGGATGTGCTGAACTTCTGCCAGCAGTTTGGCGAGTGCCTGACCGTGAAGATCGAGAACATGAACGTCCAGCACAGCGAAACGAAGGAAGAACAGCCAAGACCGGTGGTGCGGAAGGAAAAGCCCCAGAAGGAGCACGGCACAGTGGCGGTGGCATCGGGAGACGGGATCGCAGATCTGTTCCGGCAGCTGGGGGTAGACCGGGTGGTGCCGGGGGGACAGACGCAGAATCCCTCTGCCAGCGATTTCTTAGCGGCCTTTGCGGAGGTGAACGCACGACACATCTACGTGTTCCCCAACAACGGCAACATCATCATGGCGGCACGTCAGGCGGCGCAGCTCTATGACAAGGGCCAGGTCCACGTGATCGAAAGCCGGGATCTGGGACAGGGATATGCGGCGATCTCTTCGCTGAATTTCCAGTCGGGGGATCCGGCGCAGATCACGGCACAGCTGACGGAGGCCATGCGGCATGTGAAGACCGGCTCCCTCTCTACGTCCATTCGGGATGCGGAGCTGAACGGCGTCCACATCGAAAACGGCGATTACATCGGCTTTGTGGGCAAGGAAATGCTGGTGGCACGGAAGAACATGCTGGAGGCTGCCAAGGCACTGCTGGGCAAAATGGGTCTTGCCACGGGTGACGTGTGCATGGTGACGGCGTTCTGCGGTGCGGACACCACGGAGGACGATGCCGAGGCACTGGCTGCATTTGTGGAAGAAAACTATCCGGATGTGGAATTTTACACCGTGGAAGGCGGGCAGGAGGTCTATCCGTTCCTGTTCGTGGTGGAATAAAGATACGAAACCAGAGGGACAAGAGCGTGCCTCTGGTTTTTTGTTTGGCAGGGCGTACAAGCCGGGAAAGATCGTGTAAATGTGGGAAAAACCATTGACAAACGAGGGAAATTGTGGTATCATATATTCGTACACCTGTACCTGTTTTTTCGTACGGGGAACAAAAAATTTATGTAAGGAGAGTTTTATGATGAAGAAGCTCTTTTCCGCACTGCTGGCTGCTATTTGCGTAGCCTCTCTGGCTGTTGTGGCAGGCGCCGGCGCTACCAAGGACGAACAGCGCAGCATCCCCATGGCCGCTACCGCTCCTACCATCGATGGTAAGATCACCGACGACGAATGGGACAACGCACTGACCATCGCCATGAACAAGGACACCATGGAGGCCATCTCCGGTACGCTGGAGGACAACGCACCCAACGGTACCTTCTACTGGATGTGGGACTATGAAGGTCTGTACTTCTTTGCCGATGTAACGGACACCACCGCACCCGATACCAAGCATGCTGCCGGTGCCGGCTCCTACAACTCCGGTGACGGTATCCAGTTCTGCATTTATCCCGACGTAAACGCTTCCGGCTCCAACGTTGGTGACCTGTACTTCTGGTCTCTGGTCATTGACAATGCCGGCAATCCCCAGATCGGTGAACATTTCGTATTTGGTACCGGTTCTGCCGGTAACGACGTAGCCGATGCCAAGATCGCCTGCACCCAGAACGGCACCAGCTACACCATCGAAGCCTTCATGCCCTGCGTATGCTGGGAATCCTCCAACATGCCCATCACGGTTGTAGAAGGCACCACCTTTGCTATGACCAACGTACTCATGGAACAGGACGGCGGCACACAGTCTCTGCTGATCGACTCCTCCTGGTTCGATGGCCCCACCGCCAACAAGTACACCCTGACCACCGATGTGGCCGGTCATGTAGAAGCACCCGAAACCGAAGCTGAAGTAGTAGACGCTGCTGCCGATGTTGCAGAAGCTCCCGCTACCACCGCTCCCCAGACCTTCGACGCTGGTATCGTAGCCGCTGTAGCCGCTATCGTTTCCGCCGCCGGTTACGCTATCTCTAAGAAGCACTAAGCTATCGCACATAGAGCCTTCCGTTTTTGGAGGGCTCTTTTTTGCTTTGGCTAAGTATGAAACGATCTTACATCCGCTATAGGTTGCAAAAAAGTGCATAATTACATTCCTTTTGAAAATATCGTACTTATTTTGACAAAAAAAGTGGTACTTTTGTGCAAAAAAATCGCATATTCCCCTTGACGGAACGAAGGGAATCGGCTATAATAGTATATAGTTTCCCGGTACGTTTGCTGTCGGGGAGCAAATCCATACAAGGAGAGTTTTGCTATGAAAAAACTCACATTCGCTGCAGTCGCACTGACAGTATGTATGCTGGCTACCGCTGCGTCTGCATTCGCCCCTGTTGGGAATGTAAGCGTTCCCTATGCTACGCCCACCGTTGATGGCGTTATCAATGCCGACGAATATCCGGCAACCGGTAAGGTCGTTATCGACAGCAGCAATGCTACTGCCGGCGGTTGGGTAGGTGAAGTGCCTGCTGCCAACTCCATCGAGCTGTACTGCGCATGGGACGACACCAACTTCTACCTGGCTGGTAACGTTACCGACCCCGCCTTCAACTACACCACCAATCCGGAAGGCTATGAAGGCGACGCATTCCAGGTATCCCTGAACGTAGACAACGTGTTCACCACCACCGATGCTTCCTCCAGAGCTATCTTCTACTCCTGGGGTCTGCAGGAAAATGGTAACATCGACGTTATGCGTCAGGAATCCGCTGAAAACGGCCTGATCACCGGCGCCGGTAAGGGTCAGAAGACCGACAAGGGCTGGACCTTCGAGGTTGCTCTGAATCTGGAAATGCTGGCAAACGACGTTTCCGCTAAGGCCAACATCGATGCCATCGTGGAAGCCGGTATGCCCATCGGCGGTCTGTTCTGCTACCTGGACCGTGACGAAAGCTGCTCGCTGATCAACGCTTTCGCTACCGCTGCTACCGAAACCGTTGGTTGGGACCCCGCTGCACACGGTCTGACCTTCGTATTCGCTGAACCGGTTGTTGAGACCGAGCCCGAAACCGAAGCTGAAGTTGTTGACGCTCCTGCCGCTGAAACCACCACCACCGTTGCTGCTCCCCAGACCTTTGATGCTGGTATCGTAGCTGCTGTGGCTGCCATCGTTTCCGCTGCCGGTTACGCTGTTTCCAAGAAGCACTAAGCTATCGTACATAGAGCCTTCCTACACGGGGAGGCTTTTTTGTTTTCCCACGCCCCCTCTTTACAACAAACGCAATTTGTGGTATACTATAATAACGCTGTTCAGCGTTGCCTATACGCAACAAGTTGCCTATACGCAACAAGTTGCGTATGAATAAATATGAGAGACGGAGCAAGATGTATGACGGATGTAGCGGAAACGATCGTGCGCTGCCGGGAGCTGGCAGTGGGGTACGAGAACGGACATGGGTGCCGGGGGATCCGGTTCGAGCTCCACGACGGGGATTACCTGTGCGTGGTGGGGCAGGAGGGCTGCGGGAAAAGTGCGCTGATGGGTGCCATATTGGGCATCGACAAGCCCCTTGCCGGAGAACTGCGGCTGGAAAACGGCCTGACCCCCCGACAGATCGGTTGCCTGCCCCAGAACGCCGTGATCCAAACCTCCTCCACGGTGTGGGAGATCGTCATGCAGGGGTGCTTGCAGCGGACCAAGCATATCTTCGTGGGCAAAAAAGAAAAAGCCCTGGCACAGGCCACCTTAGAACGGCTGGGCATCGCATCCCTTGCCAAACGCCGCTTTTCCGAGCTGTCCGGCGGGGGACACAGGCGGGTACTGCTGGCAAGAGCCTTATGCGCCGCCGAACGACTGCTGATCTTAGACGAGCCTGCCTATGGTCTGGACGTGCTGGGCAAAGGGGAAATGCTGGCACACATCGCCCAGATCAACCGAGACGGCCTGGCGGTCATCTACATCGGCACCGACGGCATGGCCGATGCGACCCACGTCCTGCATCTGGGGGACACGCAATTGTTCTTTGGTACAAAAGAAGCCTACGCCGAATCGGTGCCGGGGAAGCTGTACGCTGCGGGACGGGTGCTGTGAGGGGAGAAGCTGCGGATAAACCGAATCCGAAAACCAATATACATTTCAAAAACCACAAAAAAGGAGTGAACAAAGATCATGGAAAAGAAACTGCGTGTCGTGCAGGTGGGAACGGGACATCCGCATGGCAACGGACAGACCGAGACCATCCTGCGGAGTCCCGATTTTGAGCTGGTGGGGTACGCAGAGCCCACACCCGACTATTGCCATCCGGAGCATTCCCATTTTCTGGATCCTGCCTATCCGTATCATAAGCTAAAACGGTATACCGTGGAGGAGCTGCTGAACATGGACGACATCGACGGCGTGGTCATCGAAACACAGGAGATGATCGGCACCGAGTACGCCCAGCTGTTCGCCGAAAAGGGTACGCCCATCTTCTTCGATAAGCCGGGTACGCCGGGAACAAGCTCCTTCGAGAGGTTCATCGATACCTGCCGGAAGAACCACGTCATCCTGAAAATGGGCTATATGTACCGGTGCAATCCGCTGGTGCAAAGGGCACTGGCACTGGTGAAGAGCGGTGCGCTGGGCGAGATCTATGCCGTGGAAGGACAAATGAGCCTGCAATATGCGGAGCCTATGACCAAGTGGATCGGTCAGTTCCGAGGCGGCATGATGTACTACCTGGGCTGTCACATGGTGGATCTGGTGCTGCAATTCATGGGCGGTCTGCCCGAGAAGGTCACAGCCATGAACGCCTGCACCGGTCAGCATGGGCTTGTGGGTGACAACTACGGCTTTGCCACCTTGCAATACAAAAACGGCACCTCCTTCGTGAAGACCACCTGCGCCGAGGTCAACGGCTTCTCCAGACGACAGCTGGTGATCTGCGGCGAACGTGGCACCATCGAGATCCGGCCTATGGAAGCCTTCGCACAGGGTCCATACTGCGCCCAGACCGCACACGCCCTGTATTCCCACGATGGCAAAACGGACGTGTGGGATGCCGAGCCCTTCCCCCGGTACGGCGGTATGTTCGACGAATTCGCCACCCTCCTGCGCACCAAGGAATTCGATCCCGCTACCTACGACTACGAGCTGGACCTGTTCCGGACCCTGATGCAGTGCTGCGGCGTGGAATGAGTGGGGATATTTTGAAGCTTGACACTTGACAGGGGAGAGAACCATCCCCTCTGAAGTGCTATGCGAATCATATACTATAGCAAGTGGTAGAAAAGAAGTATTCCCATGTGGTTTTTCCACACGAGAATACTTCTTTCTTTACAGTATAATTACATCTCCCAGATCCCCAACCGTTTGGCGGCGTACATGTACATGAGCATACAGCTGGAATACCACTGGGACGACTTGGTGGGCTCGCCGGTGATGGGGTCGATCTCCTGTGCCAGCTGCACCGTGTCGTAATGCTCTGTCCAGGTCTGGAGCCACTTTTCGCAGATGTAGTCAAAATCCTTGCCCCAGCCGTAGGCATCCATCCAACGGGTACAGCGCAGCACGATCAGCCCTTGGGTGTAGTAGCCCCAGCAGTTGAAGGTCTTGTGTCCCTCGCAGGACGGGTCGTTCACTGCCATGGACGGGAAGGGGTAGGGTGTCCAGAATTCGTCCGGGTTTTTGATGTGTTCCCGATAGATCCGCTGGATCATGGCCTCGTCCTCCACCGGATCCAGCACCCGCTCTAAGAACAGGTGGAAAATGGTGCTGGACTTGTATTTCCGCTGGACATTATGCTTGTCCACATCATAGAAGAAGCCATCCTCCTCGTTCCAGAGATACCGGAACATGTTTGCCTTGATCTCTTTGGCATCGCTGCGCCACTGTTCCGCTTCGGTATCACGGCCAAGGAGCGTTGCCATATCGGCCAGTGCCACAAGATCCCCGTAGTGGTTGGCGTTCATGTCCACCGCTAAGATCGGCGTGATCCCATCCTCCGGCGGCAGGATAGCGGCGTTTTGGTCGTTGTAGTTGCCGGGACAGCTGATACCGGTGAGCCGACCGCTGTTGTCGTGACCGGTGTCGTAGCCGCAGAACATCTCGATGAGTCCTCGTCCCGTGGTCATGCGATGCTTCCGGAACCAGCCCATCCACTTGCAGCCGGCGGTGTACGCTTTTTCCAAAAAGGCACGATCCCGGTTCATGTCATACACCTCTCGGCACAGGGTCAAAAAGGACACGCACTCCTGCACCTGGGCATACAGGCATTTGGTCACGCCGTCCCGCATCCGGTTGCCGTCCCACACGGAAAAGGGCAGCTGCCCCTCCTCGGTCTGGCGATCCAAAAACAGGTTCATGGCGTTCTCCGCCAGCGGCACGTATGCCGGCAGCAGCTTTGCCAGCAGCACCGAATCATAGGCATGCTCCATCCACAGGCCGGGATATTGGTTTGAAATGCAAAATAGCGGCGTGTCCATATCCTTAAAGCAGCCGATATGGTCGTTTTGGATCCGCTCTAATGCAGTTTTACATATGTCTTGTATCTTTGTGGTATCCATAGAGGTATCCTTTCTTTTGTGGGATATGGATATAGTATAGCATATTTTTGGGGGGATTGCAAGAGATAGCAATTGCATTTTCTGCCGGAATATGCTATACTATCGATAGATAGTAAGCTATCGTCATATGGCTATCGCCGATCACACCATGGAGGTCTTCCTTATGAAGGCCGGTGCGGGCTGCTATTGGGACCCCAGGCTGAACGGCGGCACGGTGCTGCGCATCACGGAAAATGGTGTCACGGAGGTGTGGCACGAATTTGTGGATCCGACAAACTATAGGGAATAAAGGAGTACCACCATGCTACAAAACACCTGGCAATACTGCTGGTCGTGCCTGTTCGATGACCGCACGGGGATGTTCTACAACCATAGAGTGGGCACGGAGCCGGATGCGGCTACCAAATACCTGCCGGAACCGGCGATGATCCAAAGGCTGGTGCCCAACCCCGGCGGATACGGCACCGGGATGGAGGACTGTATGCTCAATGCGGGGATCATGATGGATGCGGTGGTCTCCCGCTACGAAGCCACCGGTGACGAGACCATGGGCACCTACGCCGCCCGGATCTACAAGGGCATGGCGCTGGATGCCACCGTGTCGCCACAGAAGGGATTTTTGCCCCGTGGTGTCTCCCCCGCCGACTGCCGCAGCCACTACATCGACACCTCTCGGGACCAATACACCAACTGGTTCTTTGGCGCATTTCGGCTGTACTTTTCGCCCCTTGCCACCGACGAGCAAAAATGGAGCATACGCCGGTGCCTGACCGCTATGGCGGAAAAGTTCGAAGCGGAGGTGATCCCGGAGAACCACTACAGCTTCCTGCGGGAGGACGGGCAGATCGGCGTGGTGGGACAAATGTGGGGGGACATCCATCCCCACGAATTTCTGCGGATGCCCATGCTGTATCTGCTGACCGCCAAGACCACCGGTGACCCCCACTGGATGGACAAATACCTGTCCTACCGGGACGAAGCTGTGGAAAAGTCCATGGAATACGTCCCCCTGTCCGGCCCCTCCTATGCCGCCTTGCAGCTGCAATATTCCCTCCGCTGTGTGTGGGAACTGGAAGAAAATGCCAATATTCGAGGAAAGCTGCGGACCCTCATGGAAAAATTGGCTGTCCCCTATGAAAAAATGGCGGTGCAAAAGGCAAGGGAGCTGATGACACCGGAGGGGGCCGCATGGCTGGCGATCCCCTACACACCGTGGCAGCAATCGAAGTTCCGGTACGCCGGGTTCCATGGTGGCATGGCGTATTTCACCCCCGAACCCTCGGACTTCCGGGAGCATCAGTCGTACTATCCCCTCCGTGCGGTGGGAGAGGGTGTTGCCATCGCTGCCCTTTGCCCCGGCTATACCGTATCGGCAGAAGCAGTGGACGCGCTGTGCCAAATGGCCGATTTTGTAGACTACGACCGCCACGCCACCTGTGCGCCCATTGCACTGCTGGATGGGTATTGGCGGACGCAGGTATAAACAAAACCCCATGGGAAACCGATCTTGTCAGGCACCCAGGGGTCTCTCTTATTTATCGCTTCCGCATCTCCCAAAAGGCAACGGCACTGGCGGCGGCTACGTTCAACGAATCCACACCGTGGTACATGGGGATCTTCACCGTGTAGTCAGATCGGGCAATGGTTTCTTTCGACAGCCCCGTGCCTTCCGTGCCCAGCAGGATCGCCAGCTTTGGTTCCCCTTGCAGCCGTGGGTCGTCGATGTCCACCGTGTTGTGGGACAGGGCCATGGCGGCGGTGGCAAAGCCTAGGGCGTGGAGGGTGTCCAGCCAATCCGCACCTGCCACCGTCCACGGGATCTGGCATACCGTGCCCATGCTGACCCTGGCCGAACGTCGCAGCAGCGGATCACTGCACCGTGGTGTGACCAAGACCCCGTCCATCCCCAACCCGGCGGCACTGCGGAAGATCGCACCCACATTGGTGGCATCCATGATGTCCTCCAGTACCGCAATACGGCTGGCGTGGGCGCAGACTTCTTCTACAGTTGGCAAAGTCGGTCGGCGAAACACAGCCAGCACCCCACGGGACAGGGCAAAGCCGGTCAGCGCCGTAAGCAGTGCATGGTCGGCGGTGTAGAGGGGGACGGCCGGATGGTCTCTGCCAATGCGCTCTGCCAGATCGGCGGCAGATGCGGTCAGCTGGTAGGACTCCATAAGGAAGGACACAGGCATGTAGCCCGCATCCAACGCCAGGGTGACGACGGTTTTGCTCTCCGCCAAAAACAGAGCCTTTGTTGGATCCTTTATGGAACGCAGTGCCTTGTCGGTGAGCCGGGCATAGGGATCCAGCGCCGGGTCGGACAGGTCGGTGATGGGAATAATGGGCATGACAAACTCCAATGGGGGATATATTTGTATGATTATACCATATTTTATCGGCATATGCAAGTGTTTTTTTGCTTTTTATATCCCCAAGATCTCCCGACACCGTGCCAGCGTATCTGCATCGGGGAGCTTGTATGCCGTGTACGTCCGACCCAGCGCTGCATATTTGTGCTCGCCCATGGCGTGGTAGGGCAAAAGCTCCACCTTGTCCTGCCGGATCGTGGAAAGAAAAGCGGCGATTTTTTTCATCTCGGTTTCGCTGTCGTTGAAGCCGGGGACAAGGGGGATGCGGATGTGGATGGGCACGGCTGTCTCCTCCGACAGGCGGCGCAGGTTGGCAAGGATCTGCTCATTGGAGACACCGGTACCGGCACGATGCAATTCGGACGTGATACATTTCACATCGTATAAGAATAGCTCCGTGTAGGGGAGAACCTGCAAAAAGCGGTCCCAGGGCACATGTCCTGCCGTATCGATGGCGGTGTGGATGCCGTTTTCGTGGCAGCGTTTGGCAAGGCTCGTGAGAAAATCCACCTGTAGCATACATTCCCCGCCGGAAAAGGTCACGCCACCGCTGGAGCGTTGGTAGAATGGCATATCCTTCTCGATCACCTTGTATACTTCGTCAACTGTATAGTCCTTGCCGCAGATCTCTTTGGCATCGTGGGGACACACCAGCGCACACTTGCCGCAGAGGGTACAGCTTGCCGGCGTGGGACAAAAAGCAGTGCAGATGCCACAGCCGGTGCAGCGATCCCGATAGTACAGCAGCTGCCGTACCCGGCTTTGGCTTTCGGGATTGTGGCACCAGGCGCAGCGCAGGTCACAGCCCTTGCAAAATACCGTGGTGCGAATGCCGGGTCCGTCCACGTAGGAGCCACGCTGGATATCGAACAGGGTGCCGCAGACGGGGCTGATCATACCGGCATCACCATGAGCCGCCGCACCTTTTCTGCCCACAGTTTGGCTTCGTCCACGCTGCCGTGACAGTGGGTGTGGAAAATGGCGTAGAGCTGGTCTCGGTGGGCTTCGCAGCTGATCAAGTCAAAATTCCCCGCATCGTTGTAGCCCGGCTTGTCCCAGCCTTCCAGTGAAGGCACCCAACGGTGCAGCCATGCCCAGCCGGAGAAAAGACCGCAGAGTGTTGCCGGATCCGACAAGGGGGCAGACAGGGTTTGCAAATAGTCCAGCATCCGTGCCTTATCCTCCCCCTGGAACACCGTGATGTGCTTCGCATCGGGGGTGAAGCGATAGGGGATCAGCTCCAGCCGGATGCCGTTTTCGATGGTCAGCATACACAGGGAGCCGTAGTGCCAGCTGTCCGTTTGCTCTCGCATTGGATCACTTGCGAATAGGAAATTCCCCATGCTGTAGAGGATGGGCTTGCCGGCGTAGAGCTCGTAGCCCTGGGGACAGTGGGTGTGTCCTGCCACCACCGCATCGGCACCCATATCGCAGAACAGCCGATACCGCTCCACTGCCATGGGTCCCGGCACCGGATTGTGTTCGTTGCCCCCGTGGAAGCACAGGATCACGTAGTCGGCCTGCGCATGGGCTTCTCGGATGGCACGGAGCAGGGCGCGGGGACGATAGGCTGCGGAACCGGGGGCAGAGTCCGTTGCCAGACCAAATTCGTTTTCGCACACGGACAGCACCGCCACGGTCACGCCATCCTTGGTAAAGCACATGGGTCGGTACGCCTCCGTCAGGTTTTCCCCGGCACCGGCGTGGCGAATGTGATGCTCGTCCAGCAGGGAGAGGGTGTCCCGCAGTGCCCCGTCGCCGTAGTCCCCGATGTGGTTGTTGGCAAGGGTCACCCCATCGGTGCGGAATGCATCTAAGAACGCCATGTTCTCCGGCATACAAATGAGATTGGGCCCTGCCTTGTGGATGGGGTCATATTTGTTCCGGTCTGCCAGCGGTGTTTCCAGATTTACGATGCGAAAGTCCGCATCTGCTATGTACGGTTGCACCTCGGTCAGGATGGATTTCGCCATGGCACTGTCCACCGGCTCGATATGGCGAAAGTTCACGTCTCCGGTAAAAAGGATCTTCATAGGTTTTCTCCTGTGTTGGTTTTTACTTCTGGTGAATCATTTTTGATTCGTACGGTGCCTCACTTCTGCGAAGTACGGTGCCTCACTTCTGCGAAGTACGGTGCCTCACTTCTGCGAAGTGCGGTGCCTCACTTCTGCGAAGTGCGGCTAATGATATCATCCTGTATGCTTTCCCGCAGCTTGACAAAATAGTCCGAGAAGCCCGTGACCCGGACACGCAGGTTTTTGTAGTCGTCCGGCGTGGCTTTGGCGGCCAGCAGCGCTTCTCTCGACACATAGGTCAGCTGGAAATGGGTGCCGCCGTTTTGGAAGTAGGTCTCGAACAGCTCCACCGTTTTGGCAAAGGCACCGTCGTCTCGGATCAAAGCTTCATCCAGGGAAACATTGGTCACCGTGGAACCACAGCCGATGGCGTGAGGGTCGGTCTGTGCCACGGCGTTCAGATAGGCGGTCAGGCCATTTCGGTCGTGTCCCCCACTTTGACCCAGCCCGAATTTCAGATTCTCTCCGGCATGACGACCGTCCGGCGTGGCTTTTGTGCGCTCGCCGAACCATTTGTGATGCTCATTATATCCCAGGGAATCGCTGATCAAAATGGGGTAGCCGAACAGGTTCCGCTTGTCCTTCAGGTAGCCATAGAAGCTGTCGTACAGGCGGCGGGAGACAGCGTTTGAGATCTCATCGTCATTGCCGTAGAAGGGTGCTTTTTTCTCGATCAGCGTGTGCAGGGTCTCATGCCCCACCCAGTTTTGCTGCACCGCCTGGACCAGCTCTGCCATGGTCACCAGTCCGTCTTCGTACACGAACTGTCTTACCACCGAAAGAGAGTCGATCACATTGGGGATGCCCATGAGCATGGGTGCGCAGATCACCACGCCTCCGCCGCCCTGGGTCAGGCTTTTGGCGTTCTCGATGCAGTCGTTGAAGAACAGGCTGGAGATGTAGTTGACATCCCTTGCCCGCATGGCGTTGTAGCGGTCGTCGTAATAGTAGATTTTTTCCAGATCGGCAAACAGCTCCCCTTCGAACACGGCATAGAACTGGTCAAATGTGGTGCAGGAGAGAAGCAGGTCGGCCTTTTCGTGGAACAGTGTCTCCACACAGCGCAGGACATTGCCTTTGGAGTTGCTGCCGGTGATGGCACCCAAAAACGCCGGTTCGTTGCAGCCTACCAGGGTGTAGTTCACGGCACGGTCGTAGGGGAAGCCGCAGAGGTCGTGGTAGCACTGGATCCGCTTTTCGTCGTTGGTGAAGGCGATGCGCTTGTGGGGATCCTGCCGCTCCTTGTCCATGACCCAGGCGAAATCCTCGTGAGAGAGCTTTTTCGTCCAGCGCAGTGTGACCTCGGGGATGTAGGTGGGCAACTCTGTCATGGCATCGATGATCAGGCGGGAGGTGGCAGAAAATCCATCGGTGCCATCAGGCAGGTAGCCGCCTACGCAGAAGTGGGACTGCCCCCCTTTGGTGAAGTTGGGGCTGTTCACCGGTGTCACGGCCTGCACCATCAGGAACAGCTCCTGCAAATACGCCTTGGCTTCGTCATAGGTCAGCTTTCCTTCTGCCATGTCCTTTTCGTAGAAGGGGGAGAGATACCGGTCCAGGGTACCAAAGCTGTCCGGGTCGGCGCTGAAGCATACGTAGATGCACAGTACGGCTTCGTAAAAGTTGGTTGGTGCAAGCTCCGGCACCCGGGTCAGCGCATCGGCAAGGCGGTTCAGCCGGGTCACGGTATCCGGATCGGTGAAGGTCTTGGCATAGGCGGCGGTGCGGTCGGCACACTTTTTTGCCCAGCCGATCATGGCCTCCCCCACCCGGCGCAGGGCTTGCAGGAATTCGATCTCCTCCGGCTTGTCGTGGACGGCAAGGGATGTGTCGATCTCACAGAGCAGTCCTCGGATGCCCTTTTGCAGCACCTTGCGGTAGTCGGCGGTGGCGTGCTGCCATTCCATGGTGGACAGATTGTCGATGGGCTTTAGGTAAAATTGACCCATGCCCTCGCCGGTGAACCGGTGACCGCTGCGGTTGAAGGCATCCCCCACCACGGAGCCGTTGAAGGCGAAAAATCCCGTGAAGGAGGAATCCGGTGTCAGCTTGGGCTCTTGGGTTAAAATATATTCCGCCAGCCGCTTGGATTCCATTTCCATTTGCGGCAGCAGATAGTCAAGTCGGTCAAAGGTCGTGGATACGGGAGTCACGGCCATTTCGCCGGACAGGGTCATTTGCAGAAGGTTTTGGATATGTATATTCATGGTGTATCACCTTTTCCGTAGGGATCGTTGAAGATGGGTTCGTTCATTTGGCTGGGGGACATATTGTATCGCTTTTTGAACAGCCGGGAGAAGTAGTTGGGGTTCTCGAAGCCGCAGGCTGCTGCCGCCTGTGCCACGCTGACCTCCCCACCGGCCAGCAGCTCTCGTGCATAGGACAGGCGCAGGGAGCGGATGTATTCCAACGGTGTCTGTCCGGTGTAGCTGCGGAACAGGGTGCGCAGGTATTCGTCGGAGATGCCGCACAGGTCGGTCAGGTCGGTCATGGAGATGGGGGTGCGGAAGTTTTGCCGGATGAACTCCACGGCGGGCAGGATGTGGCTGTATTTGCTGCTTTGCAGGTAGTGCCGTTCCCGGTCTGCCACCAGATCCGCAAAGATGCCGGAGACGATGGCGTGGGTGTGGAAGTAGGCGGCGGGGCCTCGTTGGCTCCAGGCAGAGGCGGCCTTCAAAAATTGGTTTTTGTACCGGTCCCGCTTCTCCTGCCCCAGCACGATCAGCTCCGGCATCAGGTCGGTGTAGTCCTCGTCGTCGTAGAGCTGGAAGCGGATGTTGATGACGTGCCCCGGCTCGGTGACGGTGTAGCTGTTCTCCCGGAACCGGGGGATGAGGTAGATGCTGTCCGGGATCAGCTCGATCTCGCAGGTGTCAAAAAACTGCCGGGAACGGCCGTCTAACTTGTATACCATTTCGTATTGGTTCCGGGGGATCTTGCAGTAGTGTCCCACCTCGGCGGTATTGCAGCACACGGACAATAACTGGAAATCAAATTGTTTTAAGTCGATCAGGCTATGCAGTACACACACCTCCCTTGCGTGATGCCTCTGGTAGCAGTATACAACGAACCGGGGCGAAAGTCAATGGCGAAAAAAGAAAAACTGTTGGGTTTTGTGCGGATATTGGGGATCGTGCATTTACACCGGGCGAAGGGGTGTGCTATAATGAAGGCAAACTATCGCATAGAATGTAAGGAGCGACGACATGCAGAATACGAAAAAGACTATGGCACTGTGCCTGCTTGTGGCGATGCTGGCTACACAGGCAGTAGGCTGTGGCAGTGGCACTACGGAAACCAAGGAGACCAGCGGTACCGATACCCCGGCGGTGACGGTGACCGAAACGGAGACGGAAAAGCAGCCCTATGTTCCCACTACCAACTATGAGGGTGCAGAGGTGCATATCCTGACACCCAAGAGCACCACGGCGCTGATCTACCTGTTTGCCGACGAAGAAAACGGGGACAAGCTCAACGACGGTGTGTACCAGCGGAACCTGATGACCGAGGAATGGCTGGGCATCGACCTGACCTGGGAAGCGGAATGTGAGATCGGCGACCTGGCAGGACTGGTGCAAAAGGCAGTACTGGCGGGAGACGACAGCTACCAGATCGTGCTGGCAGACTCCATGCGGGGGAACACGGCCATGGTGTCCGGCGGGATGCTGCTGGACATGAACACGGTAGAAAGCCTGGACTTCTCCCACGAATACTGGAACGCTTCGGCGCTGAGCGAGCTGACCATCGATGGCAAGACCTATTTTGCCAAGTCGGCCTATACGCTGCCCTCTGCCGCCGTGGTGGTGTTCAACAAGGAAATGGTTTTGGATATGTCCATGGACTACCCCTATGACATGGTGCGAGAAGGCACGTGGACACTGGATGTGTTCGCAAGCATGGTAGAGCAGGGCGTAGCAGATGTGAACGGCGACGGACAAATGACCATCGACGACCAGTACGGCCTGACCTGCATGAAGGACTATCCTCTGGACTGCTTCATCTATGCTTGTGGACAGACGCTGGTGAAGCTGAACGAGGAAGGACGCATGGAAGTGGCGCTGTACAATGACGACAGCGTTGCCATGTACGAAAAGCTGTATAAGCTGCTGAACGAAGGGGACAAGGCATTCATGTGGGGCTGGGGTGCCGCCGAGGACAAACAGCTGAACATGAAGTCCGGCAGAACGCTGTTTGAACTGTGCCGCACCGATGGCCTGAACACGCTGCGGGACTGCGACGTGAACTACGGCATCGTGCCCTATCCCAAGCTGAACGAAGCACAGGAAAACTACAGCATCAACGACTACAGCCGTCTGCTGTGCATCCCGGTGACGGTGGCAGCACCCGAAATGGTGGGACAGACCTGTGAAATGCTGGGCTACTACAGCGAAGAATATGTGTACCCGGCCTACTACGGCAGTTTGCTGGAAGGCAAGGTTGCACGTGACGAGGACACCATCGAAATGCTGGACCTGATCTTTGACAGCGTCATCTACGACGGCGGTATGTCCTACTTCGGTCTGAACGGCGGCGGTATGCAGAGTCTGCTGTACTATGTGTCCACCAAGGTGGCAAACGGGGACAACAACTTTGCATCCTATTATGCCACCAATGCGGAAAAGGCACAAAAGGAGATCGATACCTTCTATGAAAGCATTGAATAAAGACGAGATATTCTCACACCAAAATCAGATCCACACCTGGCTGCAATCCCACCGGGACGAGATCGTGGACACTATGCTGACCCTGTGCCGCATCCCGTCTTGGCGGGGTGAGCCGGAGCCGGGTGCGCCCTTTGGCAGAGCCTGTGCCGATATGCTGGATGCTGTGGAAAACCTGTACCAAAAGCACGGCTTTTCCACCGAGGCATACCGGGACGGCGGGTATCTGCTGGCATACGGTGGGGACACAAAATCCGAGACGACCCTTGGCATTTTCGCCCACGGAGACGTGGTGGCACCCGGCACGGATTGGCTCTACACCACCCCCTTTGATCCCATCGAAAAGAACGGCTACCTCATCGGTCGTGGGGTGCTGGACGACAAGGCGGCCATCGTGCTGTCCCTGTGCTGTGCCCGCATGATCGAAGAGCTGCACCTGCCCTTTGCCGCCAGACTCCTGTGCTGGACGGGCTTCAACGAGGAGACCGGGATGCAGGATATTAAAAATTATCGGGCAGACGGACATACCCCGCCGGACTTTGCCCTGGTCTGCGACACCGCCTATCCCCTGTACCGGGGCAACAAGGGCAAAACGCTCTTTCACGCTGTCTCCGGCGAAGCCTTCACGGATCTACTCGACTTCCACGGTGGCGAAGCGTGCAACGTGACCCTGGGCAAGGCTACGGCTCTGGTGCGGGACGGGGACGGGCGCTACGATTGGCTCAAGGCAAGAGAAACGGACGACCTGCAAATAGAACGGACGGCCGATGGCATCCGGCTGGCCGCCAAGGGCATCTCCCGCCATGGCGCACTGCCGCAAGGCTCCCGCAACGCCGGTGGCATGATCGCCGCTCTGCTGGTGGATTGCCCCTACATAGATGAAGCCGATCGGGAAAAGCTCGCCTTTGTGTCCGCTCTGCTGAACGAATATACAGGCACGACTTTGGGCATCCAAACCGACGACAGCACCTTTGGTCCCCTGACCTGCATCAACGGCATCATCCGCATGGGAGAGGGCAGGCTGGCACTGGACTGCAACGTGCGCTTCGGTAAGGCCATCGAAATGCAGACGATCTGGGACAACGTGACAAAGACCTTTGCCGCCCATGGCTGGTCAGTGACCTTCGACGAGGGTGAATCCCCCCACGAGGTCCCGGCAGACGACCCGTATATCGAACGGTGCCTGGACATCTACCGCCAGTTCACCGGTGACCACGGTGCCCAGACCCAGATCAACGCCGGTGGCACCTACGGTATGCACCTGCCAAGAGCGGCAGAAACCGGCCCCATGTTCTGGAAACACGTCCCCTTTGCCCTGCCAGCCGGTCACGGCGGTGTCCATCAAGCCGACGAATGCCTGTCCATCGACGGTATGTTGGAATCTACGGAACTGACCATGCTCATGCTGCTAGGCTGTGCGCACCAATAAATAAGAAAGGATTCCCTGTGAAAAGGGGGTCCTTTTTTAAGTCAGAAGTTAGAGGTTAGAAGTTAGAAGTTGGGAAGATGGCGTGTTTTTTGCACCCAAACGTCCTGTATTACTCCCCTTCAGCAGGGCTGCCGCACGGAACGGTCAAGACCGTTCCCTACAGATGTTGGAAATGTTGCGGGCGGTGTGTGATTCGGGACAGTCGGGGACAGGGATTTGGAGGACGTGGCGGCTACGGACAACGTGGTGAAATGAGGAAAAAAGTAAAAAGTGATTGCAGGATGGGGAAAAATATGATATAATGGTAGTAGATCAATAGGAAAGGGCGTTTTAGTATCAATATTTTACATATGAAATATGCTGTGGAGGTGGCGAAGTCCGGATCGCTGAATAAGGCATCCGAGGTGCTGCTGATCGCACAGCCCAATTTGAGCCGGTCTATCAAGGAGCTGGAGGCCGATCTGGGGATCACGATCTTCGACCGCTCCTCCAGGGGGATGAAGCTCACACCGGCCGGAGAAGAATTCATTGGGTACGCCAGAGGGATCCTCTCTCAGATCGATCAGGTGGAGAAGTATTATCGGGAAAATTCGACAAAAAAACAAAAATTTTCCATCTCTGTCCCCCGTGCCTGCTATATCTCCGAGGCCTTCGCTGCCTTCTCCCGCTGCCTCTCCAAGGAACCCGCCGAGGTCTACTATAAAGAAACCAACGCACAAACCACCATCCGCCATGTCATCGAGGATAATTATAACCTCGGCATTATCCGGTACGCAGAGCATTACGACCGCTACTTCAAGGATATGCTGGAGGAAAAAGAATTGGCCTATGAGGTCGTCACCGAGTTCCGCTACCATCTGCTCATGAGCCGGGATAACCCCCTCGCCCAAAAGGAGCAGATCTCCTTTGAGGACCTCACCGACTGCATCGAGATCGCTCATGCGGATCCCTACGTCCCTGCGCTGTCTATGTCTAAGGTGCTCAAGGAGGAGCTGCCCGATACCGTGGATCGCCGCATCTTTATCTATGAACGGGGCAGCCAGTTCGACTTGCTCTCTAAAAATCCCGAAACCTTCCTGTGGGTATCCCTGGTGCCACGGGATATTTTGGAACGCTATCAGCTCATCGAAAAGCCCTGCATCGACAATACCCGTATGTACCGGGACGTGCTCATCTACCGCAACGATTACCACTTCACCGATCTCGATAAACAGTTTATCACCGCCCTATGCGAAGCAAAACGGAAGAATAGACAATAAGATAGGATAAGAATAAACCGGAAAGGATAATTTCCTGCACCCAAACGAAAAGTAGTCTTCCCGCACCGCACTATATACACCGGCGGGCGGTTCTCCTCTCGAATAGTTTGTACTACTCCCCGTCAGCAGGGCTACCGCACGCAACGGTCAAGACCGATCCCTACAGTATTATAGGGTAACGTAACAATATAGGGCGGCGTGACGCATGCTGGGGTGAGGTTTTTCCCCGTACATTATCGATACATATATGACCGATATAACAAATTCGGCATTGCATAAGGGGAAGGAATGTGGTATAATAGGGGGGAGAAAGAGAAAAGGCAAGGTGAGAGCGTGGAAAAGAGCAGAATCTCGAAGGCGATACTGGGGAGACTGCCGCAATATCTGTCGTATTTGCAGGAGATAGCGGGGCAGGACATAGCGAATATATCGGCGACCCGGATCGCAAAGGATCTACAGCTGGGAGAAGTCCAGGTGCGAAAGGATCTGAATATCGTGTGCGGGAAGGGAAAGCCTAAGCTGGGCTACCGAACGGCCGACCTGATCGACAGCATCGAGACTTGCCTGGGACAGGAGAAAGCTACACAGGCCGTGCTGGTGGGCGCAGGCAGACTGGGAAAAGCTCTGCTGGAATATGACGAATTCGAAAAATACGGCGTGCGCATCGCAGCGGCCTTCGATAACAACGAACGACCCCTGCGGCTCCATGGCAATATCGAGATCCTGCCCATCGCCTATTTGCAGTCCTTCTGCAAATCCCACGATATCCGCATCGGGATCATCACCGTGGGCGAGGGCTCGGCACAGACCGTCTGCGATATGATGCTGGACTGCGGCATCCAAGCCATTTGGAATTTTGCCCCCTGCCGCTTGCAGGTACCGGACAATATCTTATTTTTACAGGAGAATCTGGCACTGTCTCTGGCTTACCTGAATAACCAGCTTTGGGACAGACAACAGAAGGAGAACGGAGAAACCCTATGAAACTTGACAGAGTCATCGCCGTGCGTACCCGGAAGACCATCTATCGGGATGGAGACAAATGCATCAAGGTCTTCCAGCAGCCCTACAGCAAAACGGCGATCTTCAATGAGGCTGCCAACCATGCTATGGTGGAGGAGACCGGGCTGAATATCCCCAAGGTGCTGGAAGTGACCATGCTGGACGGCAAATGGGCCATCGTGACCGAATTCATCCACGGCAAGACCGTGGAGCAGCTGATCACGGAGCATCCGGAAAAGAAGGAGACCTACTACCGGACGCTGGCAGACCTGCAAAGTGCCATCCATAAGAAGGAATGCCCGGTGCTGTATCGGCTGAAGGATGAGCTGAACCAGAAGATCTGCAACGCCGAGCTGGATGCCACCACCCGCTACGATCTCCACTGCCGCCTGGAGCATATGGCAAAGGGCATGGCGATCTGCCACGGGGATTTTGTGCCCTCCAACGTGATCCTCTCGGAGGACGGAATCTACTATACCTTAGACTGGACCCTGGCCTCCTATGGCAACCCCCTGGCCGACGTTGCCCAGACCTACATCATTCTGTGGATGCAGGGCAGCTGCGAGGATGCAGAGCTGTATCTGGATCTCTACTGCGCCGAAAGCCACGTGGACAAGGATGCCGTCTATGCGTGGCTCCCCATCATCGGTGCCGCTATGTCCGTCCGCCGTCCCCTGGATGAACGCACCATCCTGTTGGACTGCGTCAATTCCGGCGATTTCCATGGGGCTATGCAAAAGTATCCTATGGGGAATCAGAAGTAAAAAGGAAAATGATCGTGTGCCGGAGAAGGGCTTCTTCGGTACACATTATGTTGTAAAAATATATAAAATCTAAAGGAGAGCATGATTATGAAGATCACAGTATGTATCGGGAGTTCCTGTCACCTGAAGGGAAGCAGACAGGTCGTGGAGAAGCTGCAGGAGCTGGTGGCAGAGCATGGGCTGGGCGACACGGTGGAGCTGGGCGCAACCTTCTGCCTGGGCAAATGTCAGCAGGGGGTATGCGTGATGGTGGACGACGATTTCCACTCCGTATCCCCCGAAACCGTAGAGGATTTCTTCCAGAACGTCGTAAAGGCCGGGGTATAAACCATGGTCGTACAGGTTTGCGTGGGCAGCTCCTGCCATCTCAAAGGAGCACCGGAGATCGTGGCCTTGTTGCAGCAGAACATCGAAGAAAAAGGTCTGGACGAGCAGGTGGCGCTGGCCGGCTCCTTCTGCATCGGCAAATGCAACCGGGTCGGCGTGACCATCCAGGTGGACGACGAGATCTATACCGGCATCACCAAGGAAAATTTTAAGGAATTTTTTAGCGAACATATCTTAAGCAAGCTCTGATGACCATGGGGTGCGCTGCGTGGAAGGAAACAACAGCATATGTCAAATTGTCTGACGTTTAAGAAATCTAATTGTAAGAATTGCTATAAATGCATACGCCATTGTCCGGTGAAGGCCATTCGTTTTTCCGGCAACCAGGCGCATATTATCGGAAATGAGTGCATTCTGTGCGGGCAGTGCTTTGTGGTCTGTCCCCAGAACGCCAAGGAGATCAAAAGTGAGCTGGAGAAGGTGAAGGTGCTGCTGCAATCGGGAGATCCGGTGTATGTGAGCCTGGCACCCTCCTTTGTGGCGAACTACCACGGCGTGGGGATCGAGGCCATGCGGGCGGCTCTACAGAAGTTAGGGTTCCGGGATGTAGAGGAAACGGCCATTGGTGCCACGATCGTCAAGAAGGAATACGAGCGGATGCTGCGGGAGGACCACCGAGACATCATCATTTCCTCCTGCTGTCACTCCATCAACCTGCTGATCCAGAAGCATTTCCCCAAGTCTTTAGCATATTTGGCAGATGTAGTGTCGCCCATGCAAGCCCACTGCATCGACATCAAGAGACGGCATCCGGGTGCGAAGACGGTATTCATCGGGCCTTGCGTGGCAAAGAAGGACGAAGCGGAGTACTACGAAGGGATCGTGGATGCGGTGCTGACCTATGAAGAGCTGACGGAATGGATGAAGGCGGAGAACGTGGTACCGGAGGCGGCCATGGACCATAGCGAAAACTCTCGTGCCCGGTTCTTCCCCACCACCGGCGGCATCCTCAAGACCATGGATCTGACCATTCCGGGCTACACCTATTTGGCGTTGGACGGGGTGGAGAACTGCATGAATGCCCTGCGGGACATCGAGGACGGGAAGATCCACAACTGCTTCATCGAAATGTCGGCCTGTGTGGGCAGCTGCATCAGCGGACCGGTCATGGAGAAATACCATTCCTCCCACATCCACGATTATTTAGCGATCTCGAACTATGCGGGAGACAAGGATTTCCCGGTGGAAACGGGGGCAGAATCCGGCTTGAAGAAGCACTTTGCCTTTATCGAGCAGCGGGCGCAGATCCCCAGTGAGACGGAGATCCAGCAGATCCTGCGGCAGATGGGCAAGTACAAGCCCTCCCAGGAGCTGAACTGCGGCACCTGCGGCTACAACACCTGTCGGGAGAAGGCCATTGCGGTGTACCAGGGGAAGGCGGAGATCTCCATGTGTCTGCCCTTCCTGAAGGACAAAGCGGAGAGCTTCTCGGATGCCATTGTGAACAGCTCCCCCAACGGGCTGATCGTATTGAACGAGCAGCTGGAGGTACAGCAGATCAACGAAGCGGCGAAGAAGATCATGAACATCCGCTACGACTCCGACATTGTGGGCGACCAGGTGGTACGGATCTTAGACCCGGCGGCGTTTATGCAGGTCATGAACACGGGGCGGGACATCCACGACGAGCGGGCATATTTAGCCGAATACAACCGATTTGTGGAGCAGACCATTGTGCATGATGACGAATCCCATCTACTGATCGGGATCCTGCGAGACATCACGGCAGAAGAGAGCGACCGGGTGAAGAAGGAAAGCATCAGCCGCCAGACCATTGAGGTAGCGGACAAGGTAGTGGACAAGCAGATGCGGATCGTACAGGAGATCGCTTCGCTGCTAGGGGAAACGGCTGCGG
The DNA here is from genome assembly GCA_964463375.1 of uncultured Ruminococcus sp. Classification (GTDB taxonomy): domain Bacteria; phylum Bacillota; class Clostridia; order Oscillospirales; family CAG-272; genus UMGS1696. The sequence goes on from CAYXBQ010000032.1 coordinate 29,717, forward strand.
AGACAAAGATCGCCCTTGCCAAGCTGAAGGAGTCCATCGAAAATGATTAACCTGTGTGCCGATATTGGCTATAAAAGCATCAACCATTACGGAGAGCAGCTGTGCGGGGACCATGTGGATGTGATCGAGCAGAGCAGCGACAACGCCACGGTGATCGTGCTGGCAGACGGGCTGGGCAGTGGGGTAAAGGCAAGCATTTTGTCCACGCTGACCTCCAAGATCATCTCCACCATGATGGCAGAGGGGCTACCGCTGGAGGAATGCGTATCCACCATTGCGGCGACGCTGCCGGTATGCTCGGTCCGTGGGGTTGCCTACTCCACCTTTACGATATTGCAGATCCGCAACAACCAAACGGCGGAGATCATACAATATGACAATCCGCAGGTGATCCTGATCCGGAACGACCAGAACTACGACTATCCCACCACGGAAATGAACATAGGTGGAAAGAAGATCCTGAAGTCTGTGATCCCGCTGCAAGAGAATGACGTATTTGTGGCGATGAGTGACGGCTGTCCCCACGCAGGGATCGGCACGGCGTACAATTTTGGCTGGAAGCGGGAAGACATCATCAGCTTTGTGGAGATGCTGGTACCGGTGGGGTACACGGCAAAGACGCTGTCCACGATGTTGATCGACGAATGCAACCGGCTCTACGACAGCCAGCCGGGGGATGATGCGACGGCGTGTGTGGTGCGGATCCGGAAGCGGGAGCCGATGAATCTCCTATTTGGTCCGCCGTCCAACAAAGACGACTGTGACCGGATGATGTCGCTGTTCTTCTCCAAGGAAGGCAAGCACATCATCTGTGGCGGGACGACCTCGTCCATAGCGGCGAAGTTCCTGCATAAGCCCCTGAAGGCGAGCCTGAAATTTGAAAAGAGCGACATTCCGCCCATTGCGGAGATCGAGGGTGTGGATCTGGTGACGGAGGGGGTCATCACGATCAACCGGGTACTGGAATACGCCAAGGATCACTTAGGCGAAAACGAAAAATACGAGATCTGGAGCCAACAGCGGGACGGTGCCTCTCTGATCAGCCGTCTCCTCTTCGAAGAAGCCACCGACATCAACTTCTTCGTGGGTCGTGCCATCAATCCCGCCCACCAAAACCCGGACCTCCCCATCAATTTCAGCATCAAAATGAACTTAGTCGAGGAGCTCTCCCAATGCCTCCGCAAAATGGGCAAGCGCATCAAGGTTAGCTATTTTTAAGGAGAAAAATGCTGCATGAGAAAATTTGATACGAAAGTACAGCATCTGAAATATAAAGTATTAAGAGAAGTGGCACGGCAAGCGTGGGCTGGGACGCTGCTGGAGAACGTGCTGGACATCCCGAAGATGATCGTACCGGACACGACGCCGACGATGCGGTGCTGTGTGTACAAGGAGCGGGCGATTTTGGCAGAGCGGGTGAAGATCGCCATGGGCGGTGGAGACAGTGCGGATCCCAACGTGATCCAGGTCATCGACATTGCCTGTGACGAATGCCCGGCGGCGGGGTATGAAGTAACGGATTCCTGCCGTGGCTGTTTGGCGCACCGGTGCGAGGACGTGTGCAAGCGTGGGGCGATCTCCTTTGATGCCAACCACGTGGCGCACATCGACAAGAGCAAGTGCGTGGAATGCGGGCAGTGCGCCAAGGTTTGTCCGTATTTTGCCATCGTGAACCGGAGCCGTCCCTGCCAGAACGCCTGCAAGGTCAAGGCGATTTCCATCAAGGAAAACAAGGCGGCAGACATCGACAATGGCAAATGCATCCAGTGCGGGGCTTGCGTGTACCAGTGTCCCTTTGGTGCCATCACGGACCGGTCGTACATCCTGAACGTGATCGACCTGATCCAAAAGAGCGAGAGCAACAAGAAATACAAGGTATATGCCATGGTTGCGCCGTCCATCTCCAGCCAGTTCACCTATGCGAAGCTGGGGCAGGTGGTGACCGGGCTGAAGGAGCTGGGCTTCCACACGGTGATCGAGGCGGCGCTGGGTGCAGACATGGTGGCGCAGGCAGAATCTCGTGAGCTGGCAGAGAAGGGTATGCTGACAAGCTCCTGCTGTCCGGCATTTGTGGCGTACATCAAGTCGGCGTTCCCGAAGCTGGTGCCGCTGATCTCCCACAATCTATCCCCCATGGCGACCCTTGCCAAGTACATCAAGGAGACGGACGAAGGGGCGAAGGTGGTGTTCATTGGGCCTTGCACAGCCAAGAAGGCCGAGGCGCAGCTTGCCGCAGTGAAGCCCTATGTAGATGCGGTGATGACCTTTGAGGAGCTGCAAGCGTTGTACGACAGCCGGGACATTGACATTACGGCATTGGAAGAAGGGGTGCTGGACAATGCGTCCTACTTTGGCCGGATCTTTGCCCGTTCCGGTGGTTTGTCGGATGCGGTTGCCGAGGCCATGAAGGAGCAGAACATTGACTTTGCCCTGAAGGCCATCCCCTGTGACGGCATCGAGGCGTGTCGTGTGGCACTGCTCAAGGCCAGCAAAAATCTTCTAGACGGCAACTTCATTGAAGGCATGGCGTGCATTGGCGGCTGCATCGGTGGTGCCGGCTGTCTGACCCACGGCGAAAAGAACCGTGCCGAGGTGGACAAGTACGGCCGTGAAGCCATGGAAAAAACCATCACGGATGCGGTGTCGGTGCTTAAGTGAGTTTCGTAGTACTGGATTTACGGGAGGAGAGACGGTCGCTTTCGAGAAAGCCCACTGAGCTGCGCTCAGTGAGCA
>CAYXBQ010000033.1:0-30450 GCA_964463375.1 uncultured Ruminococcus sp.
CCTCTTGCAAATGCCGCCAAAATGTGGTATCATAATCCTATAGAAAACGAGGACAGGTATCCATTATGCAGGAAGAAAAACGAGAACAAAAAACGATACCGGGTGATATGCCCGTGGCGATGTGCCGTGGCGTGGGCGAAAAACGAGCCGAGGCCTTTGCCAAAATGGGTGTGTCTACCCTACGGGATCTCTTGACCTTTTACCCCAGAGCCTACCAGAACCGGGGAGACGTGCGGGAGCTGTCGCTGATCCGGGAGAGCGTTGCGGATGGCACAACCGTCACGTGCAGCGCCATTTTGACCGTTGGTACCGAACCGCAGCTGCGCATGGTGAAGCGGGGCATGACGCTGCTGAAGTTCGCCGCCTTTGACGACACCGGCACCTGTGAAGTCACCTACTTCCATGCCGACTATCTGCGGAATGCGCTGCACATGGGTGCTACCTACCGCTTCTTCGGACAGTTCCGCTTCGATTACGGTCGGATCCAGGTCACCAATCCCATTTTTGAGCCGTGGGTGGAAGGCAAGGTGCTGCCGGAGGTGGTGCCGGTGTATCCCCTCAGTGCCGGTCTAAACCAACGGATCCTGTACCAATGCACCGGCGAGGCCCTGACCCGGCTGGGTACGACACTGACCGAATACCTGCCGGCGTGGATCCTGCGGGAGGCCTCCCTGCCGGATTACCGCTGGATGGTCAACGTGCTGCACCGTCCCCAGAATCCCATGCAGCTGGAGGTCGCCCGGAAACGATTGGTCTTCGAGGAGCTGTTTTTACAGTTCGTCTGTATGGCACAAAACGGCGGTGGTGCCAAGCTCCCCAACCGATACCCCCTGACCTGGCAGGACACCGGTAGCTTCACCGAAAGGCTCCCCTACACCCTCACCGATGCGCAGGAACGATGTTTGCAGGAGATCATGGCCGATATGGCAAGCGAATATGCCATGAACCGGATCCTCATTGGAGACGTGGGCAGCGGGAAGACCGTGGTGGCAGCGTTGTCCGCTTACCTTGCCATCCGCAGCGGCTATCGTGTGGCACTGCTGGTACCGACGGAAATTTTGGCGACCCAGCACCATAAGGAGCTTGCTCCGCTGTTTGCCTCTCTGGGCATTGGCACCACCCTGCTCACCGGCTCCACCACGAAGAAAAAACGGGAACAGATCCTTGCCTCTCTCCGGGACGATGCATTGACCATAGACAAAGAGGGCGGCACATCCCTGATCATTGGCACCCATGCACTGCTGACCGAGGACGTGCAGATCGACCGGCTGGGGCTGGTGATCATCGATGAGCAGCACCGGTTTGGGGTCATGCAGCGGTCGGCACTGCTGGAAAAAGGCGAGGACTGCCACTGTCTGTTCCTCAGTGCCACACCCATCCCCCGGACGTTGTCGCTGGTGGCCTATGGCAGTCTGGCGGTCTCCTCCATCGATACCTATCCGGCCGGTCGTCAGCCTATCGATACCTTTATCGTCAATTCCAGCTACCACGCCCGGATGCTGAACTTCATTCGCAAACAGGCCGCCGAAGGACACCAGACCTACATCGTGTGTCCGGCTGTAGAGGAGCAGAAAAAGGAAAAGGAAGAGACCGATGCGGAAAACCTATCCAACCTGAGCCTATTCGATCTTGCCATCGAAAAGATCGACGACACCATGCAGCTGCGGATCGAGAACGCCCTGACTCCGCCGCCACCGCCACTGAAAGCTGCCGCCGCATATGCGCAGACCTTGGCAGAGGAGCTGCCGGAGCTGTCGGTGGGGCTGATCCACGGGAAGATGAAGACGGCAGAGAAGGAAGCGGTCATGGATGCCTTTTGCCGGGGGGAGACCCAGGTGTTGGTAGCCACCACGGTGATCGAGGTGGGCGTGAACGTACCGGATGCCACGCTGATGATCGTGGAGAACGCCGAACGCTTTGGCCTGTCCCAGCTACACCAGCTGCGTGGTCGTGTGGGGCGGGGCACTGCCAAATCCTTCTTCATCTTAGTCAGCGACACCCACGATCCCCAGGCGATGGCCCGACTGAAAACGCTAAAAGACACCCTCAGTGGCTACGAGATCGCCCAGGCAGACCTAGAAATGCGTGGTGCCGGAGACTTCATCACAGGTACCGGTGTGCGGCAGTCGGGGCAGAGCATGTTCCGCTTGGCCGCCAGCTGTCGAGATACGGACTTCATGGAGCACACGGCACGGCTGGCAAAGGAGCTGGTCGGCGAGGATCCGGAGCTGGGTGGCTATCCGCTGCTGCGAGAAAAGGTGGATCAGATCCGTTATGCAGGCATACGCATGGAGAACTGAACGTGTCCCAGCTATAGCGATATTAGAAGCTTACATCTATTATATATCCCTTGCAGAACCACAAAACGACAATTCTTCCCAAAGGAGCGTGATCCTATTATGAAACCGATTTTGCAGCCGTATCTGGCAAGCCTGTCGGAGATCCTTCTCCCCTATGCAAAGACCCGTCCGTATGCCGATCTGCCTGCCGCTGCCGTGAACGCACCCGATGCCATCCCCGCCGCCGAAGCATTGTTGGAGCAGCCCATCCCCCAGCTGCCGGCCTCTTTGTATCGGGAATACTATGAAAACGGCAACCGGAGCCGCTATGAAACGCCCTACTTCCAGAGACGGCGTGCGATGCTCCTGTTGGCAGCTGCCGAAAAGACCGAGGGCAAGGGGCGGTTTCTCGATCTGCTCATCGACTACATCTGGGCCATTTGTGAGGAGACCTCCTGGGTGCTTCCGGCCCACAATACTCCCCGCCACGGCAAACCCGAACGGCTCCCCGATCAGTTTGGCTTGGGGGATGGAGACGACTGCGCCTACATCGACCTGTTTGCAGCCACCACCGGTGCCGACATCGCCATGGTCTGGTACCTGCTCCACGACGAGCTGGATGCCCTGACCCCCGTGATCTCCCGCCGGATGCTGGGGCTGTTGGAGGCACGGATCCTCCATCCCTTCTTACACTACACGGATACCATGTGGTGGAAGGGCTGTCGGGGAAATGTGCTGAACAACTGGACCCCGTGGATCGTATCCAACGTGCTGACCGTGGTGCTGCTGTGCGAATCCGATGGAGACAAACGCTGTGCCCTGGTGACCGAAGCCATGACCGTGCTGGATCGGTTCATTGGATTCTACAAACCGGATGGCGGCTGCGATGAAGGGCCGGGCTACTGGGAAGTGGCAGGTGCCTCCTACTTCGACTGCCTGGAGCTGCTGTGGGATCTGACCGGCGGCAAGCTGGATGTGTTCGGCGATCCCTTGATCCGGCGCATGGGCGAATATATTGCAGACGTACACATCACCGGCGACCTATACGTGAACTTTGCCGATGCCTCCCATAGACTGGGCGTGGACACCGCCTTTGTGGCACGCTACGGCAGACGTACCGATTCGGTGAAGCTGAAAGCCTTTGCCCGGAGCCGCATGACAGACGAAGCCGCCTTCCATGTGCTGCGTGTGGGCAATGGTACCGTGCCCTATCGTACCTTCCGGAACATCCTGGAACCGCTGCCCCAGCCCTGCACCGCCATCCCGGAAAACCGCACCTACTATGGGGATCTGGAGATCTTCTTGGCAAGAGAGAAAAACGGCCTGTTCTTGGCGTGCAAAGGTGGCCATAACGGAGAGAGCCACAACCACAACGACGTGGGCAACGTAGTGGTATTCCGAGATGAGAAGCCGGTGCTGGTGGATGCCGGGGTGGAGCAGTACACGAAAAAGACCTTCTCCGCCGAACGATATACCCTGTGGACCATGCGCTCCTGCTACCACAATCTGCCGGATGTGGGAGGCAGGGAACAAAGTCCCGGTGAAGGCTACCACGGTGCGCTGGTGGAACAGGCAGGGGATCGTGTGACCTACGACTTGACCGCCGCCTGGGAGAAGGATGCCGGGATCACCCGCTACACCCGTTCTGCCACGTTGGACAGCGCCGGTGTCACGATCACGGACAAGCTGACCTTGGCGCAGGAGATGCCGGTGGTATGGCACTGGATCTGTGCAGAAAAGCCGCAGGTGGAAGGGAATAGCCTGTACTTCCCCGAAGCGGGCTGCCGCATGACCTGCACCGGCGGTGATTTTACGCTGACGCTGGAACCGATCCCGCTGGATAGAAAGCTGACCGGTGAATGGCGCACCGATGCCCTGTGGCGTGTGTGCATGACCGCAGCCCATTGGCAGGATGGGACCATACAAGCCGTGGTACAGGCAGAATAACGAAAGAAAAAAGACCCGGTCGTACGGACTTCGAAAAAGAAGAACGTACAGCCGGGTCTTTGATGTTGGAATCCGATTATTTCTGCCGATACCCTAACTTTTCTAAGATCGCCATGAGCTTTGCCGGTTCGTTGGAGGTGAACAGATCTCCACCCCGTTCGCAGGCGACTTGCACGTGTGCTTCCGTCCGCACACCGGCACCGATCCAGGTCTCGTAGCCATCGGCCTTGATCTTGTCGAATACGTCCTTAGCACCTACCGGGATCTTGTTGCCGTCTGCATCGATGCTTTCGTCAAAGACACATACGCAGAACAGCTCCGCCGGGTAGGTCGCACCTAAGATGCTGTAGGGATAGTACCCATGGAGACGATACCGGCCGCCCCACTTTTCCTGCACGTAGCTGAGTACCTTGCCGTCGAAGCTGTTGATGAAGCACCGGTCGGTCAGGCCGTATTCCTCGATCATGGCGATGGATTTGTCGCAGCTTTCCTTGGCCCATGCCTCTCCTTCTACGTGGAAATAATCCTTTAGTTCAAAGTTGAAGGTCATATCGGTGTGACCGGCGGCATCCATTTCCCGTACCAGGTCCAAAAATTCCCGGAAGGTGGGGATCTTGGTCCCGGCAAACTGCGGCGCAGTCTTCACACCGGCATCGGCTTCCCGCAGCTGGGCCAGCGTCATGTCGCATACCTTGCCCGTTCTGTCCGTGGTGCGATCCAGGGTACCGTCGTGGATCAGGACGATCTCGCCATCCTTGGTCATGTGCAGATCCAGCTCGATCATATCGGCGCCGATCTCGTAGGCAGAGCGATAGGCGGGCATGGTATTCTCCGGGAATCCATCTACATTCCCTCGGTGGGCGGCAACAGGGATATAGTTTCGCATAGCATTCTCCTTCTGTGCAGCTGTCACATGGGCAGCATGATTTTTCCCCTTGATTATACCACATTTTTCTCCCTTTGTCACCGAAAATGGCACAGTTTCCCACGGAAAATTTCGATGCATGTGCCGGCGGGGGATCTGGTCGTGTACAAATCACGGAAAAAGCACCGATTTGGATTCGATACATGTATGTGTATTCAGACAAAAGACATAAATATGACATAAGAAATCGTGAAAAAACGTGAAGTTTGTCTGTTGTCAGAAAGAAAAAAATATGGTATACTACAGCCAACGTATTATTTTTCTGTACGTAGGAGGTATTTTATGAATCAAAAACGGATCTTGACCCTGCTGCTGGCGGCGTTGCTGGTACTGCCCACCATGACAGCCTGCGGAGAAAGCAAAACCGAAACCACCGATACCGGTACCGCTGGGGTCGCCGGGGAGACCGAAAGCGAATCCGAGACCGGATACGCCGATGGTCTGCCGGAACGAGACTTTGCCGGGCAGGTGTTTACCACACTGACAGGCTCCGGTTATGCCAGCATGCTGGTTGGCGAAGAGCTAACCGGGGAAGTGCTGAACGATGCGCTATACAACCGAGACCGGATCGTGGAAGGCCGGTTCAATGCGGTGATCGAGCCTGCGTATATGGATGATGTACAATTGGCTATGCAAAATGCCGTAGCCTCCGGGGATGACATCTACAGCGTGGCCGACAACGGGTACGTTGCACTGGGGATCGATGTTGCCCAGGGTTGGTATCTGAACGCCAGAGACGTACCCTACCTGAACTTTGACCAGCCCTGGTATTCGCAGGAGGTCAACAGCGAGCTGACCTATAAGGATCGTACCTTTATCTTTATCAGCGACTATTCTCTGTCCAACATCCACTACGCCGACTGCCTGCTCTGGAATCTGGACATGGCGGAGGAATACGATCTGGAAAACATCTATGACGTAGTCCGGGAATACAGATGGACCAAGGATAAGATGGAGGAGATGTGCTTGAACGTATACAAGGACATCAACGGCGACGGTGTCAAGGATGAAGAGGACCAATACGGCATCGTGCTGGAGACCAAGGGGGATCCCACCAACATCTTCCGCAACTTCGGTCACCGGATCCTGCAGAGACAGAGCGACGGCACCTTCAAGGATGTGTTCTACGACGAAGCACTGATCTCGCAGGTAGAGTGGATGTACAACATCGCCCACAATGAGCAGTCCGTATATTGCAAGGACGAGTGGAACCTGGGCTACAATATGTTCTGCAAGGGTAAGACCCTGCTGGGCTATGCCTTTATCCACATGGTAGGCTGGGGTCTGCGGGATCTGGACATCGACTACGCCATCCTACCCAGACCTTTGTGGGATGAAAACCAGGAGAAATACTACAGCACCATCGCCGGTTCGGCAGAAGCTACCGTGTTTGTTCGTACCCTGCAGGATCGGGAGTTTGCCGGGATCATCATGGAAGCACTGGCTTCTACCTCCCACGAGCTCACCGTACCCGCCTACTACGAAAACGTGCTGAGCTATAAGCTGTCCCGGGACGAGGCTACGCTGGATATGCTGGAGCTGATCATGGACGGCCGTACCTACGACTTCGGCTATGTATACGGTGCCTTTGAATCCCACGGCGGCGGTGCAGCCTTCTGGCTCTGCGACGTGATCCGGGACAACGGGGACATCACCTCCTACTACCAGGCACGCAAGAAGAACTGGGAAAACTATATGGCAAAGGTTTACAACCAGTTCGAAAGCTACAAGGATGATACGCTGGAATGATCCGATCTGGCACAGGCCGGGGGCTGCTATGGCTCTCCCCTGTGCCATTTTTGTTTCCCCAGACCTGATATATGTGTGGATTGCCTAAAACATAGCAATGTGTTTTAGCATAAATCCACAAAAAACAAGGGGTATACTGCCAAATACCGGCGAAATCCACGTTGCACCGATCCGACAAATATGGTATACTATATGTGTATCATATATAGCACAAGGAGTATCCCTACACAATGCGTAAACAGCTTATTTGTCTTGCTCTGCTCTGCGCCCTGCTGACCTCCGTTGTCTCCTGCGGCGAAGCACAGACTGAGACCACCCCCACCACCGATACCACCGATACTACAGCTGCTACCGAGACCACAGCGGAAGATCTGGAAGAGCTGGACATGGACGAGCGTGCCGGCGTGTCCGATGGCCTGCCGGAGCTGGACTTTGGCGGCGAAAAGTTCCACGTTATGGGCTATGACTATACCCAGGGCTTCCTGTATGCGGAGGAGCTCACCGGCGAGACCTTCAACGATGCCCTCTACAACCGGAACACCTCTGTGGCGGATCGGTTCAATGTCAAAATGACCTTTACCTATGACATGGACTACGGTGTCACCTCCGATACCATCAAGACCTCCGTTCTGGCGGGCGAAGACACCTATGATCTGGTGGCGTATCACTATGTCCAGATGGGCAACGATCTGTTGTCCGACATTTACCTGAATATGCGGGATCTGCCCCACATCGATTTCAGCAAGCCCTGGTGGAACAAGTCTACCAGCGAGCTGCTGACCTACAAGGACAGGACCTTCTTAGCCTTTGGTTCCTTCAACCTGACCACCATTTCCCAGACCAGCTGCGTGTTCTACAACCAGGACATTGCCGAGCAGTATGAGCTGGAGGACATCTTCACCGTGGTCAACGAAGGCCGCTGGACGCTGGATAAAATGATCGAGAATGCCAATATCGTGTACAAGGATATCGACGGTAACGGCACACGGGAATCCACCGACCAGTATGGCTATGTCTTCAGCCAGAAGGGCGACCTGGACGGGATCCAGTCCTACGGCAAGATGCTCTGCGAATTTGATGCAGACGGCAATCTGGTGCTGGACAAGTACTATGACGAAAAGCTGGTTTCCATCATCGAAAAGCTATACGACATCCAGTACAACCAGGACGCCATTTGGTCTGAGGATCTTTGGAACCTGGGGATCACGCTGTTCAACCAGGGCACCACGCTGGCCGGCTACGGCACCATCGCCATGAGCCAGTGGGGGCTGCGGGAGCTGGACATCGACTACGCCATCATTCCCCCGGCCAAGTGGGAGGAAAATCAGGAAAACTACTACTCCACCGTTGGCGGCTCCGGGGATGCACAGGCTGTGCTGCGTACCGCCGGTAATCTGGAAAAGATCGGTGCGGTAACGGAAGCCCTGAACGCCGAATCCTGGAAGACCTGCGAACGGGCCTACTATGAAAACACCATCAAGTACAAGAGTACCCGCAGCGAAGAAAACTTAGCGGTGCTGGACATGATCATGGAAAACCGTGTCTTTGACTTTGGCGGGGTATACGGCGGCTGGGAAAACGCCGGCGGTGGTGCCACCTTCTGGGTACACAAGGTTTTGAATAACGGTTCCTCCGATATTTCCTCCTTCTACCAGTCTAAGAAGAAGACCTGGGAAAACTACATGCAGTCTGTACTCAACGCATTCGAAAACTACAGCAACTAAAGAAACACAAAAAATGCCAGGCTTACGGGATCTCCGCAGGTCTGGCATTTTGCGATGCGATATTAGGAATTGGTGGAAGTATAATTCTCGAAGGCATCAAACACCTTGTTCAAGTTGTTTTCGTAGGCCTTCCGGTTGCTTTCGTAGTGGGAAGTGATGTCCGGAGAGGCATTTTTCAATACCTTGTGGGTCCAGAAGCCGGGGTTGGTGGCAGAGCTGTCGCCACAGAAGATGTAGCCGAAGTCGTAAATGGTGTTGGCTACGATCATGTCCAAAATTTCAACGCTCTTCTGGTCACGAGTACCCTTGAACTTCAGGGCCGTATCATAGTAGGCCGGCAGCATATATTTCCAGCCCTCTGCCGTCAGTGCCTCGGTAACGGCACCGACCATTTCCAGATCCTGTACGGTCTGGATCACAGCGATCCCGTTGGAGTTGCCCTCGGCTACAGAGATGTAGTCCTCCTGTTCTTCATCCCACTTCGGCGGCGGCAGGATGGCATAGTCGATCTCGGAATCCCGCAGTCCCAGACCATAGCCGATACCGCCAATGACCATCAGTGCTCTGCCATTGCCAAACAGCGGACTGGTGATGTTCCAGGCAGCTTCGGTGTACACAGATTGGGTGTTGTAGGAGTAGTCGTACATCCAGTTCATGAAGTCCACCAACTTTTCGTCATAGTAGGTGTCTGCAATGGAGCCGTCGTCCTGGCGGGTGCAGATCTGCTTGCCGAAGAACCACAGGAACTGGTCACAGCCGCCCATCAGGTCAAAGCCCATGCCGTACATATCCTCAATGTCCTTTTGACCGTCGCCGTTCACGTCGGTGTAGATGACGGATGCCATTTCCTTCATCTTATCCTTGGTCCACTTGCCTTCCTCGACGATGGGGTAGATGTCCTCTAAGGCATACTTATCTGCCATGTCCTTATTATAGAAAATGGCATATGCGGTGCTCACGCTGGACAGGTCCAGATAGCCTACCCCAAAGAAGGTCACGCCCTTGTAGGTTAGGTCATTCACGGTGGTGTTGTTCCACCAGGGCTTGTCAAAGTTGATATGAGGCACATCGTTCAGGTTCAGGAACGTACCGTTCTGCATATCGGCACCCATCTGGATGATGTGGTATGCGGCGATCTGGTAGTTGTCGTCTCCGGATATGACGCTGTTCTTCAATGTGGAAGAGACTGTCATATAATCTACCAAGGAATCGTAGATCAGATTTACGTCAAATCGCTCGGATACGTTGAAATTCCGGTTGTAGATGGCATCGTCCACCACATCTCCGGTCATTTCTTCTACGTACATCAAATGGCTGTTCCAGTCGGAGCATACGATGGTGAAGTCCTTGCCGCCAAATTTCGTGTCCGGCAGATCGTCGGAAATGGCTAGTCGGGGGTCTTGTGTCTCGGTCTCCTCGGTCTCGCCGGTGGGAGTCGTATGGGTGGTATCGGTGGTGTTGGTGGTATCGGCCGTGTTGGTGGTCTCTCCGCAAGCGGTAACGGAAGCTAACATGATAGCAGCCAGCAGGAGAGCCAGGATCTTTTTGGGGTTTCGGTTCATGGAGATTCTCCTTACAATGTGTGATCCGGTATTCGTTCTTACTTGTCGGCGTGGAACTGCAAGCATGTGTTTAGTATAGCACAAACGATCCGTTTTTGCAATGCCATAGGACGAAATTTTCTGCTTTTTCACAAAAAGGTAGCAAAAACCTCTTGACAAACGCCCTGCTTTGGTGTTACTATAGAATAGTATAGTTGTGTCCCATGGGCAAGTCCCGGCGGCACTTACAATTTTTTCACAATCGAAAGGAAAATCATCATGAAAGCATACGGTAAGAAAGTTTGGCTGATCCCCGACACCTTTTTGAATTCTGTTTCCAAGAACGACGGCCTGAGCCACGAAGCCATCTGCGTGATCAACACCTCCGACGTAGATGCAGAGATCAAGCTGACCCTGTTCTTTGAGGACAGAGAAGCCCGCACCGATTTCTCCTCCTTCTGCGCTGCGATGCGTACCCACCACATCCGCATGGACAAGCTGCGCAACGCCGACGGTCAGCCCATTCCCAGAGACACGCCCTACGCTGTGCTGGTAGAATCCAACACCCCCATCGTTTGCCAGTACTCTCGTCTGGACACCAGTGCTGCTGAAATGGCACTGATGACCACCATCGCTTACCCGGTAGAAGACTAACATCCCTTCTTTACCCCCAAGAAAAGGAGAAAAACCATGGCTAAACTAACGCTTATGGAGCTGACCTCCTCCCAGACCAAGCTGTTCCCGGAAACGGTGGATATACCGGCTGCCCGGGATGGCTATGCCTTTGCCGACGAACCCCACCATTTTCAAGTCGCCCTGCGGTGTGAACCCCTCCGTGGATATGCGGTCAGCGTGCAGGTGACGGCAGACATTCCCACCGAGGTGTATCGAGAGGGCTACGTGCCGGTGAACCATCCCATGGCCTTTGACACGGACACAGTCGGCTTTGCCAAACGAGAACCGGGACTGTATCCCGATCCCCTCTACCTGCGTCCGTCTGCGCCCACCGTGGAGAGAGCCGGTCAGCTGTGGCGGGAAAAGGATACGAAGACCACCATCAACCTGTCCTCTGCCAACACCGCCGCTTTGTGGATCGCCCTCAATCCCCAGGGAGAAGTGCTGCCCGCCGGAGACCACACCGTCACTGTGCAGGTGGTGTCCATTGAAGAGGGCAACCGGGAGCCCTACACCATCGGCGAGATGACCTATACCCTCCATGTCCTGCCCCATAAGTTAGCAGAGAACACCGTGTACTACACCAACTGGTTCCACTGCGACTGCATCGCCGATACCTACGACATCCCCGTGTGGTCGGATAGATTTTGGGAGATCCTGCCTTCCTGGCTGACGCAGGCTGCCAAGCATGGCATGACCACACTGCTGATCCCCGCCTTCACGCCGCCGCTGGATACGCCCATCGATCATGAGCGTATGAACGTGCAGCTGGTGGACATCACCGTCACCGATACCGGCTATGCCTTTGACTTTGCCCGGCTGGAACGCTTTATCCGGCTGGCACTGGACTGCGGGATCCGATACTTAGAGCATGCGCACCTGTTCTCCCAGTGGGGAGCTGCCCATGCGCCGAACATCTATGATGTGAACGGTGTACGGATCTTTGGCTGGGATACCGATGCCGGTGGAGACGAATACCGTGGGTTCCTGTCGGCGTACCTGACAGCGCTCATGGCCTTCTCGGACAAGCTGGGCATTCAGGATCGTTGGGTATTCCATGTGTCCGACGAACCTTCGGCTGAACATCTGGAAAACTACCGTCGTGGCAGAGCATTGGTGGAACCGCTGATCCAGGGCTGTCCCATTGCCGATGCGGTGTACCACGCCGAATACGCTGCCAATGGTACCGTGCAGACCCCGGTAGCGGAGGTTACCTTAGCCGATGCCTTTGCCAAGACCTGTGGCTGTGACCGCATGGACGAACCGGCAGAGGAGCCCATCGACCTGTGGCTGTACTACACCGGTGGCTCCAGCCGCTGCACCAACCGGATGCTCCCCCATACCCATGCCCGGACCCGTGTGCTGGGTGCGATCCTGTATCGCTATGGAGCCGTGGGCTTCCTCCATTGGGGCTACAACTTCTACTACGACCGTATGTCTCTGGGACTGTTTGATCCCATTGGGGACCCCTGCGGCTACAAGCAAATGCCCGGCTCACCCTATCTGGTGTACCCCGGTCTAAACGGCAAGCCTGTTCCGTCCATTCGGGAAATGCTCATGCAGGAGGCCATGTGTGACCTGCGGATGCTGTGGAAGGCAGAGGAGCTGCTGGGGAAAGCGGCTGTGCTGGCGATCTTAGAGGAAGTCTTCGGCGAGCCGGTCACCTGCCGTACCATCCCGGAAGGGGAGACTATGCTGAAGCTGCATGAGCGGCTGTATGCGGCATTGCGGTAAAGGCACCACCGCACAATTCACGGCTAACGCCTTGATGGCACATCTGCTTGCATCTTTTCCGCCATACTTCACAAATCCACCTTGCCTTACGGGTGTAAGCCTGCGGTGAATTTGTTTTGTCTGACGAAAAATCTGCCGACGCATCTGTACCATCAGAACTGTGCGGTGTCGCCTAAAATAATACCAAGGAGAAATAACCATGAATCTTACATTTGACCTGCACGGCAAGGTCGCTGTCGTAACCGGCGGCGGCGGTGTGCTGTGCTCCGGATTTTCCAAGACCTTAGCGGCTGCCGGTGCCAAGGTGGCAGTGTGCGACCTGCGGGAGGATGCTGCCAAGGTGGTAGCCGATGCCATCAACGCTGACGGCGGCTGTGCCATCGCGGTGGGCATGAACGTGCTGGACAAGAGCTCCATCGAAGCGGCCAAGAATACCATCGTGGAAAAGCTGGGACCGGTGGACATCCTGCTGAACGGGGCCGGCGGCAACAATGCCAAGGGCAACACCACCCGTGACAACCTGACCCCCGAAGAGGTGGCAGAGCTGGATGCAAACGGCACCATCGAAGGCGTCAAGACCTTCTTTGATCTGGATCCCGACGGCATCAGCTTTGTGTTCAACCTGAACTTCTTAGGCACACTGCTGCCTACCCAGGTATTCGCCAGAGATATGGCCAAGACCGGCGGCACCATCATCAACGTGTCTTCTATGAACAGCTTCCGTCCCCTGACCCGGATCCCGGCGTACAGCGGTGCCAAGGCGGCTGTGTCCAACTTCACCCAGTGGCTGGCTGTACACTTTGCACCTGTGGGCATTCGTGTCAACGCCATCGCCCCCGGCTTCTTCCTGACCGAACAGAACCGGAACCTGCTGCTGAATCCCGATGGATCTCTGTCTCCCCGCAGCGAAAAGATCTTAGGCCACACGCCTATGAATCGCTTTGGTGTTCCGGCAGACTTAGACGGTACCCTGCTGTGGCTGGCAGACGACAAGTTCTCTGCCTTTGTCAACGGCATCGTAGTACCGGTAGACGGCGGTTTTGCTGCCTACAGTGGGGTTTGATGCCATGATGAAAAAGATCCTTTGCGTGGCATTGGCAGCACTGTTTGTGACCCTGACCATGGTATCCTGCTCTGGCCAGAAGAAGAGCGAATTTGGCGGAGCAGCCGTGGCCATCATGCCCCAGTACATTGGGGAAGGGGAAGACGATCCCTATTATCAGTTTACCATGGATGATCTGGAGGTGCAGATCGTCTATGCGGATTCCCAGACGGCCGTGCTGACCGAGAAGTACACCGTGACCACCACCACAAGTGCCGGCTATTTCGATATCGAGGTGGAATGGAATGGGCTGGAAGGCGACATTCTGATCCCCATCGGCAAGGAAGCCTACCAGACCTACAAGGCTGACCTGGACGCAAAGCGTGCCGCAATTGCCGAAAGCCTGGCTGCCGAGTCTGAAGCCGCAGAAGCAGCAGAAGCAGAATAAAGCAATACAAAAACAGGGTATCCCCATTTTGCATCGATCCGGTGCGGGGACGACCCTGTTTTTCGTATGTCCTTACAGCTCTGTGATGATATTTTTGCAGTTTTCCATATGGAGCGCTTCCGTCAGCCCGGAGAAATCACCGATCCACTTGTTGCCCTCTATGGTGGCATCGGTCACATGATCCAGCTTGATGCGCCAGGTGCCGGGGTGCCACTTCTTTGCACAGGGACTGTGGAAGATCCGGTTGTCCGTGAAGGTCAGATCCGTGGTGGCATAGGCGTATAGCACCGGCGTGTCCGGCGTGTCAAAGGTGTTGCCGGTGATGCGGATGTGCTTGTGGAAGGGCTTGTCGTTGTCCGGCTGTGGGACCACGGGACAGACACTGATCATGCCGTCGCAGAACTGGTACATGGACGAAAGACATACGTCCGTGAACACATTGTCCGTGATCTCCACATCGTGACATTCCCCGGATTCAAACCAGCCGTTGGCATCTCCCGCCACCAAAATGGCACAGCCGGAGGAGGCAAAATAGTTCTCCGCGATCCGTACCGGCTGGGGGGTGGAGACCAGGATCCCACGGGCCCGACAGCTGCCAAAGCGGTTTTTCGTGCAGGTGAAGGCTGCCGTGTGGCTGTAGTTGTCCAGCGCCAGCATATCCTTTGCGGCAAGCTCTACCACTTCCTTGGACAGCGGCTCCGCAAAGGTCAGGGTGAAGTGATCCAGATCCTCTAACTTGTAGTCGGTGATCGTGTGCTTGGCAAAGGTGTGCATGGACTGCCGCTCGATGCAGGTGATCTCATCCCCCGGCTCTGCCCAATACAGGAAGCCTCTTGCTTGGCCATGCCGGAAGGTGCAGCGGAGGGTGTGATCGTCCACCACCTCATTCGAGGTCACGCAGCAGCTGTGTACATTGATGGGGTCGTCCATAAGACCTAAGAAGGTGCATTCCGTGATGGTGATGGTACCGCTGTTGCAGGTGATGTGCATACCATCGTCCCGGCCACCGGAAACCCTGCGACCTGCGGCGGTGTTGGGCATGAAGTGTACCCGGCGATAGGTCAGGTCGTGGCAGAACTGCGCCAGACAGCCCAGTCCTCCGCAGGAATGGACCAGGATGTCGGAGAAGGTGATGTCCTCGCACTTTTCCGTGAAGATGCCGGCATGGACACGGTCGTTGTGGCGCAGGACGAAGACGTTGCCCAGATTGGTGGGTACCATCCGATGGGGCGTGATGCGGTACACGTTGCCGCCCAGATCCTCGATGGTCTTGGGAGAAAAGTCGTCCCCGGTGGCACGGGTCACGCAGTTGTTGTTGCCATCAAACTGGATGGAGCTGTAGGGCCACAGGGCGTACCACTGGTCGGCACCGGTGTCAAATTCCAGCCAGCCGTTCACGAACCGATGGGGGAAGACTGCCGGGTCGATATACAGATCCACGGTGGTATCGGTGAAGCCCACCACGACACCTTCAGCCACTAAGGGCTTTTTCCAGTCGATGGTGAAGTTTTCCATGGTGATGTGGCGGCAGTGGTCCAGGGTAACGGCCTGCATCTGTCCGGCGAACCAGAGCCTTGCCCCAAAGCCGGAGAGGGTGCAGTTTTCCATGTCCTTGAGCCAAAGCCCCAGGACTCTGTGCGGCATCACATCGGAGTTGGACAGGCGGTAGTCGGCGTACATTTCCGCATGGGGATAGAAGTAGTAGTCGGCATCCTCGAAGATAAAGGTGGTATCTGTCGGGAACTGCCGGAACAGGGAACATAGTGCCAGGGTACAGTCGGTATCGGGCGTGACACCGTAGTCACGTACAAAGATCGTTCGCATGGTGTTCTCCTTATGTATATGGATTGGTATGGCTTTATGATACCACAAAATGGGGCATAGGTCAAGAGAATCGGTGTGGTTTTTTGTAGAATATGGTTGAAAACTTTCCGGAGATGGTGTATACTATAGAAAAAGGTGGAAGAAAGGCAGACAGATCATGTCACAGGAATATATAGCACCGTATACAAAGCCGCTACTGGATACAAATGAACAGATCGAACACTTGAAAAGTAAAGGTGTTCAGTTCCATCTGATGTCCGAGGAGGAGGCATACGCCTATTTAGAAAAAAATAGCAATTACTTTAAGGTATGTGCCTATCGGAAGAATTTTGATAAGCATCCTGGTGGATGTCACGAGGGGCAGTATATCGATTTGGATTTTGCCATGCTAGTGGATTTAGCGGTGATCGATATGCGACTGCGGTATGTCCTTTTGCAAATGGCATTGGATGTAGAGCATTTTTCCAAGGTCAAACTGATGAAAGCTGTGATGGATCACCACGAGAACGGGTACCAAATCGTTGCGGACTATTTGGAAAAGCTGAAGAAAGATGGAAAATATGAGCAGATATATGATGAATTATACAGATACAAAGACAACCCATATTGTGGTGGTATCAAAACAAAGTATGAGAATTGTTATCCAATATGGGCGTTTATTGAAGTGATATCTATGGGAAGGTTTACAGATTTCTATGAGTTCTGTGCAAAACGGTTGCAGAATGAGGAAATCAAAGAAATTGCCTATTTGCTCAAACCGATAAAATCGTTACGAAATGCAGCAGCACATAATAATTGTCTGCTTTTCAATATGCGAGAACAAAAACAAGGACATTCGATTAATAAGAAGATGTTGCAAAAATTGAATACGATCTCCAAAAATACACGCAGAAAAAAGCTAAGTAATGAGAGAACCAGACAGATTACGACTTTATTATATGCACATGCTTATTTGGTGGAAAGCAAAGGGGTTCATGAACGTGTACAGATGGATCTACGTGAAATTGTGACCAGGATGCACAAAAACATACATTATTATCGGAATAATGCTGTCATAACAACGAATTTTGATTTTTTTGAGAAAGTGGTTGACATTTGCTACCCATGAGAGTATAATATAGATAACTGGAAAAAACTTCGGTTTTTGCGAGAGCAGGGTTGCAGCAATGTGATCTCGCTCTATTTTTTTGCCTTCTCCAACAGCTGCCCCAGCGCCGCAAAGCAGATCTGCCGCAGTGCCGGTGTGTTTTGCACATACTTCTTTGTAGCCGCCTCTGCCGCCGACAGCACCATTTCGTACTGCTCCGGTGTCACGACGCCCTGTGCTAAGGCAGCGTCCAGCTCGTCCCGGTCGTCGATCTGGGAATAGGGCGGCAGTCCCACCGGTGCATAGCCATCGGAGAAGATCAGATCTAAAAACAGATCCCGGAAGACCGTCACCCCGTCCGGTGCCTTGTAGGTGCTATCGATCAGATCCACATACCACTCCACTACCTCGAACCCCCATTGGTTCTATGGCACATCGGCCAGCGGATGCAGCATGGCGGTGATGGCAATATGCTCGTGTTCCGGGATCAGCTCCACCCAAACCATGCCCGTGTGGGTCACCGGTACCTGACAGCCGTGGATCGACCAGTGGCCGACATCGCCAACGTCGATCTGCAATAGTGCTGCCGTGCCGGAAAAGCCGGGGAAGGTCAGCTGTGCTTCGGTGTATCGCTTTTGCCGGATGCCATGCCAGGTGTCTCGATCCAGCCGCTTTTCTTTGATGACAAACTTTTTTGGTTCCATGAAACTCCTTTGTCCACGATCCACAGTCTCTGTGGATAGGTGGAGCCCTATGCGCTATGAATATGAAAATGAGGTATATACGATGAAAATTCTTGTGACTGCTTTTGAACCCTTTGGCGGCGACAGCACCAATTCGTCTCTGAACGCACTTTCCGCATTGCCCGATACCATGGACGGTATCACCATCTGGAAGGCGACCATTCCCGTGGTGTTCGAGAAATGCGGTGTCGTTTTGGCAGAAAAGATCCGGGAGACTACGCCGGATGGGGTCCTATGTCTCGGGATGGCGGCAGGCAGAGGGCAGATCACGCCGGAGGTCTTTGCTGTCAATGCTCGGTTCGCTGTATCGGCAGACAACGCCGGTGTCCGCTATCCTACATTGACTCCCTGTGACCCGACCGGTCCCGCAGCCTATCGCACGGGGTTGCCGGTGGAAACGATCGTGGAAAACCTGCGGGCAGCGGGGATCCCGGCCGGCCTGTCCTTTACCGCCGGTACCTACGTGTGCAACGATCTGTTCTACAGCTTGATGCAGCAGACTACTGCTTCTGACAGAACCGTACCTGCCGGATTTATCCACGTGCCACAGGCAGCGGAGAACACACCGGCAGGCAGAGCGTCTATGCCACAGGAACAGATCGACCGTGGTGTGCAGCTCGCCCTGTCCACTCTGTGTGCTGCGATACACAAATAATACCGATACCAAAAGCCGTACAGAGCAGTTCTATACGGCTTTTTTGGCAGGATTATTCGTCAAAGGTCACGGTATACAGCTTTCCGGCGGCATCGCTGTAGTAGCAGGTGCCACGACGGAAATCGATCCATTCGGCTTCGGCGTCGTATCCCAGCTCGGTCAAGTCACAGTGTGCGACCTGCACCCCAGCTTCCGGATCGATCACACGCAGGGCCGGATGGATGTTTTGGTCAAAGCCCTCGGCAGAGTAGATCCGGCCGTGGTGGCAGCACGCACCCTGGATGTAGTTGTGGTAATCCACATCGAACCAGCGCAGTACATCCTCTTTCCCCAGCGTCACCACCGGCACGCCCCATTTGCTCACCACTTCTCCCGCTACCGGAGAGGGCAGGGCAAAGGTGAAGTACCGGGTCTTGTGGTCAGCGTCCCGCATGGTGAAGGCATGGAGCAGTCCCTTTTGCCGATCCACTACAAAGTTGCCGTAGGGGCGCACGTCCTTCGTTTCGCCACCGGAGCACCACAGCGGGTCCCCCGTGAAGCCCAGCCGCAGTATCTGGATCAGGCGCAGCTGGAACAGCGGATCGTGGTGCGGACCTTGCCGGGTCAGGCGATAGACACACAGCGTCCCTGCCAGTGGATCCGGCTCCCCGGCGTAGTTGTTGTAGACATTGGCGTACAATAGGGGGAATTCATCCTCCGGCAGGAAATAGTCCTTCCCGAAGGTCACCGCATTGCAGTGGGGGATGATGGATTCGTCCGGGTCTATAGAAAAGGTGGTGAGCAGCGGCAGTTCCACCGGCTCGCTCTCTCCATCCACGGCAGTACGATCCAGCGGCCGGGCATCGTATACCCGACAGGTGCCCTTGGCGTCAAAGCGGAAGGCATAGCGGCCCCAGAACGCACCGTCCTGTCCACCATGGGCCATAGCACCGATCTGTGTCAGTTTCATAGGCGGTCTCTCCTTTCTCGAATGCAAATACTATATGCATGAACATGAATGCGATAGAAGCAAAGTCTATACCGTTAACACCAGTCCAGCGGTGCCAGATACAGCATGGTGTACACCCCGTCTTCCTCGAAAATGTACGGATCCCGCAGATAGGATACGCCGGAGAACAGCACGGTATCGTTCGTTTGAAAGTGGAACATATCCGTGGTGGCATACCGGATCTGCTCCGGGGACCAGAACAACCGATATTCCGTCCCCAAGCGAACCATACAGGGTGCCCAGCATTCGGGTCTGCCCGGTCGGTCTGCCGGAAAAACGGGATCTTGGTGGCAGTAGCCATGGCTTACAGACCTGTGTGCCGGTAGGTGATCTCTGCCATGTAGTCGGCATCCACGTGGTTGTAGCCGGCGATGTCGGTGCGCAGCTTGCCGCCAAAGGGAGCGATCCATTCTGCCGGCACCGTGCCGTTCAGCATCCCCACGATGGAGCCCACCGTTGCTCCGTTGCAGTCCGTGTCAAAGGCGCAGTGTACCGCATAGCACACCGACTTGCCGAAGTCCCGTTCGCCATACAGCAGTGCCATCAGTACGATCATCGCATTGGAGTTGGTGTAGCACCAGCCGTGGCCAGAGTTTTCGTCGTACCGGCTGTGGATGTGCTCCATAACGGCATATACGTCCGTGCCCTTCTTGTGCAGCTCGATCACCTCATCCAGATCCCGACGGAGACGGCTGGCGGCAGGAATATAGGCAAGACCCGTGTCGATCACCGTTTGCAGATCCTCGGTCACAGCCGCAGCTGCCAGCATAGCCGCCACCCACATTTCACCGTAGATCCCGTTCTTCACATGGGAAATGGATGCGTCCCGCCATGCCATATCTGCCGCCAGCTTGGGATCACCGGGATTGACATAACCAAAGTAGTCCCCACGGATCTGGGCACCGATCCATTCCCGGTAGGGGTTTTTGTACATGGCAGTCATCGGCGGTTCCATGCCCATAGCTGCATTGCGGTAGGCCACACGTTCGGCGGTGCAGGTGGCACTTCTGGGGATCCATGCCATCCAGGCCTCCAGCACATCGTCCGGCGTAAAGTCTCTGCCATAGCATTCGATCAGCTTCAGGGCAAAGGTGGTGTAGTTGGTGTCGTCGTCGTTGTCCGCTTCTCCCTGGAGCAGATCTGCCCACTGGCTCTTCCAAATGGACAGCTCCTTCACCAGCTCCTCCGAGAAATCGCTGTACTTTATGTACCGAGACAGAGGATAGTTGTCGGTGGCTTTGAGCATCTTATAGAGGTTGGGTCGTCTCCAGCCTTCCACCGGCTTGCCCAGCAGACACCCGGCGATCCGGCCGTTCCAGGCAGCCTTCAGCTTTGCGAGCAGCACATCCTTCTCCGGTACCGCAGGCAGAGCAGGCTTTTCGGCGGGGCAGGCGGCAAAGATGCCATCCAGATCGGAAGGCTCCGCAAAGGGATAATCTGCCTGGATGGGTGCGTTGTCCAGCACCTCATACAGTGCTTCCAGGGACTTTTCCAGCGGCCGCAGCTGTTCGTTGTTCAGCTTGCAAAAGCCCTCCACGATGGGTCTGTACAGCGCCACATCACGGCCTTCCATTTCGCACTGTTCGTATTCGGTCATGATGTCCTGTCCCAGCAGGACCCAGGGGTGGTGTTTTAACATATGTATATACCTCGTTATGTTATGTTTGCATCATTGTCCCCGGCAGGAGGCAAGGAACTCTGCCAGAGCGGTGTCGGCTTTTTTCTGAACGCCGGCGTAGGAGGAGACAAAGTTTTCCGTGGCACCGATCACAGCGGAACGGAGCATGGAGGAGGTGTCGGCGAAGTTCATGATCGTGTTGAAGTCGAAGCCGGTGTTCTCATACATCATCATCATGATCTGGTAGGACTCCTCGTCCCGTGCCGTTTTGCCCAGTACC
Organism: uncultured Ruminococcus sp.; assembly: GCA_964463375.1. Taxonomy (GTDB): domain Bacteria; phylum Bacillota; class Clostridia; order Oscillospirales; family CAG-272; genus UMGS1696. The sequence continues at coordinate 21,260 of CAYXBQ010000033.1, forward strand.
TTTTCCACAATGGCCGGCAGGATCATGTCGTAGGAGTAAGCAGCCATGGTCTCCATGATCAGCCCTGTGCGTTCCGGATCCTGACAGGTCACCGGCACACCGATCCCGGCAGGCAGCCACGTGTTGCAGGAGACCAGATATTTGTCCCCTTCGCGCAGCACCGGGATCGGCAACACACCGAAGTCGCATTCCATTTCCCGGAAGTTTGTGGCGTGCCGGATCGATGCGGAAGCAAATAGGCTACGTCCTTCCGTGAAGATGGACTCGTACAGCTCCTGATCATCAGAGTTCGGATCCGCATAGATCCGGCTCTTGTCGCCAAAGATACCGGCGCATTTCTCGATAAAATCGATGGAGTTGGCGTCGGTCAGGTGGAACGCCCAGTTGCCTGCCGCATCCGGATACACACACTGGAAGCCAGCCGCCATGTACAGCGCATTGCCAAAGGTGCCTTCTACGATACACGCATATTGGTCGTCCTGGGGCTTCAGCTCGCCGTCTCCGTTCAGATCCATCGTGACGTCTTGCATGTACGTGTTCATGTTGTCCACTGTCCACTTGCCGTCCAGCACCACTTCATATAGGTTCGGCAGACCATAGTTCGTTGCCAGCTCCTTGTTGAACAGCACCGTCTGCGGCACATACAGGTGGCATACCGAGGTCACACCGGTGGTGAAATATTGCTTGCCGTCGATGCGCATATTCTCCGCAATGGACGCATTCCACCGCTCACTTTCCAGCGTCAGGTGCGGCACGGTGACCAGGTCCAGAAGGCAGTTTTGCGTGGTCAGGTTGTTGATCCCGGCAGACAACGGCGTGAGAATGATGTCATAGGCATCGTCTCCGGCACGAATGGTTTTGGATACATCGTTTTGCAGGGTGCCACGGTCTTCGTAGCCGATCTCCTCGATCTGGATGTTCAGCCGTTCCATGGTCGCCATCTTTCGCTGTAGGATCGCATCGTTGAGCGGTTCCCCGGTCAGCTCCTCCGAGGAGGCAAAGTTGGGGCGGCTATCCGTGTGCTGTGCCACCATGCGATAGCTGTAGCCAGCCAGATCCCGTTCCTCTAAGGTATCGATGTAGGCGGTCTCCGGCTCTGCTTCTACAGGTGTAGTATCCGAAACCTCGGTGTCCGCTGTGGTTGTGGTATCGGTCTCACTTTGCCCACAACCGACCAATGCCGCATTGGTGGATGTCAGCAGGAATGCCAGCAGCAGAGAAAGGAGCTGTCGTTTTCTCATAGAGTGGAGTTTCATAGTGTTCTCCTTTGTCGCAGCGCAAAAGCGTGTCGAATGCTTACAGGTTCATCAGGGTGTTGTAGTTGTTCACCAGATCGTCGTAGGTCTTGCCTTCGGGCAGGGTCTCGTAGGTGAACCGACCGCTGTAGTTGATTTCTTCCAGCACGGAGAGCAGCTCCCGCCAGTCGATGCCGCCGTCCATGGGGAACCAGTGCTTTTCGTCCACAAAGTCGTAGTCGGACACGTGCAGGGTCACGATCTTGTTGCCCACCGCACGGATGTAGTCCGCATTGGGCTCGGACAGGTTGTGGTTGGTGTCAAAGCATACCCGCAGATCCGGAATGGCGGCAAGGAACTTCTCCATTTCGTCGTGGGTACGGCAGAGGCAGGTGCGGGGCAGATTTTCCAGTGCCAGCACCATACCGGCCTTCGTGGCGACCTCGGTGAGCTGACCGATCGTGTCGATGGCACAGCGCAGCTTTTCCGGCCGTTCTTCGTCCTTGTAGGGCTCACCGGACGGATGGATCACGGCAAAATCCACACCGGACGCAGCAGCCGCCTTGATCAGCTCCGACTGGATGTCCAGCATATACTTTTGTGCTTCGGGTTCCGCAGACGAGGGATCGATGCGGCTAAAGGGAGCGAAGGGCAGGTGGATGGACGAAATGGTCACATCATAGGACTTTGCCTTGGCATAGACCTCGTTTGCCTTGTGCAGATAATCGAGATGCTCCGTGAGCGGTTCTACATATGCCGTAGACAGCTCCATGTAGCGGATGCCAGCCTTTTGCATAGCGGCAAGCATATCGTCCCCAAAGTTTGCAGCCGGACGAGAAGAGGCCAGGGGCCAATTTTTGCGATTTGTCATGATGGTAGTCTCCTTTTTGTGTATGTGTGTAGAATTTTTTTATGTATGCGGAGTTGCAGAAAAGCAGTGCCACGCTTTGCCCATGGTATACCACAAGGTCTGTAGGGAACTGCCTTGGCTGTTCCGTGCGGCAGCTACTATGGCGACAGGTGCTGCATATGGTTTGATATTTTTCATGGGCGGTTTTTTACATCCCCAATTGCGAGATCACCACCAAAGCGATCCCGATGAGCACCAGCAGAATGCCCATCCATACCAATGTGCGAATGGACGCTGCTCGGTCTTCCTCCAACCAAAAACGGTTCGGCTTCATGGGATCTACCCATAGCCGCACAGGCTGCCGTACCCCATAGGTGTCGTAGGAGAATCGGTGTTGGCTTGTGCCGGTGTAGAATTCCCCGTTATAGGTGTAGGAGAGATGGACCTGGAACGTGGAGCCGCCGGCATACCGGGAATACCGCCGATGCTCTTCCAGCGATACCACCGTGCCAATGACCTCTTCGGTGCAGTCCCTTGCCCGGACAAACAGCACGATCTCTCGTATTATGAGCCATAGCACTAAAAAGGGCAGGATGTAAACGGGTATAGAGTACATACAAAACCTCCTTGGATTTGGGTGTAGATCAGCGTTTACTTCAGCTTCGCCGCGCAGACGTAGTACGATATGCAAAGCAGCACCGTTGCGCCGATCCATGCGGAAAATTCTGCGGCAAAAATGTACGTTTCCGGCAGAGCGAGCAGTCCCACCACCAGTGCCACCGAGACACGCATCACGAACTCCACCACCCCGGATAACGTGGGGATCAGCGTCCGTCCCATGCCCTGCAAGGCCGAGCGGTACACGTACAGCAGATACAGCACGATGAGAAAGGCACTCATGAGAAAGAGATACGCATAGGCCACGTCTCCGGCCGCCGCTTCTGTTTCCGGCGAATCGCTGGAGATGAACAGCATGGTGATCTGTCTGCCAAAGGTGATCATAACCGTGCTGATGAGCGCAGCCGTGATGGCACTGATGATCCCAGCGGCCGTAACACCCTTCTTTACCCGGCCAAATTCCCCGGCACCGATGTTCTGTCCCACATAGGTCATGACCGCATTGCCGTAGGAGACCGCCGCAATTTCGAGAAGCCCATACAGCTTGTTGGTGGCGGTGAACCCGGCGATGAAGATCGTGCCAAAGCCGTTGACCACCGTCTGTACCACCATGCCGCCGATGTGGATGATCGTCCATTGCAGAGAGATGGGATATCCCAGAGACAACAGCTCCTTCGCCACCACCTTGTCTGCACGCATATCGGCACGGGAAAAATGCAGATCCGGCGTGCGATAGATCTTCATGGCGCAGATCATACCGGCCAGTGCCTGGGCCAATACCGTGGCACCGGCAGCACCGGCGATGCCCCAGCCCAGCCCGAACACCGCCACGGAGTCCAGTACGATATTGGTCACGGAGGCTGTGATCATGGCGACAAGGGGTGTGCGGCTGTCCCCGACGGCACGAACCACCGAGGAGGTAAAGTTATAAAACATCATGCACGGGATCCCGGCGAACAGGACACGGATGTATAGCTCTGCCAGCGGCCGCAGGTCAGCCGGTACCCGTAAGAACGTGAGAAACAGTGGCAGAAGCACCTGTGCCGCCACCGCCGTGATCAGCGTGATGAAAATGGTCAGCCGAGCCGCCAGACCGATGGTGCGCCGGAGAGAGACCATGTCGCCTTCGCCAAACTTTTGGGACATCTTCACGGAGAAGCCCTGTGTAAAGCCCATGACGATGCCCAGCACCATCCAGTTGAGCCAGTCCACGGTGCCCAGAGCCGCCAGCGCATCCATGCCAACGCCCCGTCCTACGATGATGGTATCCACAACGGTATAGCACTGCTGGAACACATTCCCCAGCATCAGGGGCAGTGCAAAGAAAAAGATCAGCTTCGCCGGTGACCCGGTGGTCATGGATTTCAGTGATTGCATAAAATGATAGATCCTTTGTTGTAATGTTGTTTTTTACTTAAAATGGGACGAACGATTGGTATCTCCCATCTCATTCTACCTGAAACAGATAAAACTTCAGGTATTCCGTTTCCGGCACGTTCCATAAAATGGGATGGTCGGGGGCCTGGGCACGTTCTTCGATCTGCCGCAGTGTCACATGGGTATCCTCTGCCGCTTCGTGGAGCATCCGCTTGAACAGATCCGGCGGCATGAAGTGGGAGCAGGAGCAGGTCGCCAGATACCCACCACGGGGCAGCAGCGACATGGCCAGCGCATTGATCTCCTTGTACCCACGATAGGCACTTTTCACCGTATCTCTGCTTTTGGTGAACGCCGGCGGATCCAAAATGATGTAGTCCCATCGACCACGATTGCCCTTTTCGGCAGCCAGAGACCGGAGCATCTCAAATACGTCTGCCTGGGTCACGGTCATGCGATCGGTGACACCATTGACCGCTGCATTGTGTCTTGCCATGGCGCAGGCCTCCTCCGAAATGTCCACCGACTCCACCGAGGTCGCACCGGCCAGGGCACAGTTCAGACCAAAGGAGCCTGTGTGGGTGAACATATCCAGCACCCGCTTGTCCTTTGCCAAAACCGCCGCCGCACGCCGGTTGCACTTTTGGTCTAAGAAAAATCCTGTCTTTTGTCCATGGACAAAGTCTACGGTGTACCGCACGCCATTCTCGAGCAAGGTGCTTTCCGTGGGACATGCGGCTTCTGTCAGCCCAAAATAGGCCGGATCCCAATAGCCTTCGTATTCGTCCAGGCCTTCCAGCTTCCGTTGGTTCCCGGTGCAGCGTTCGTAAATGGCATTGATCGTCAGTCCGGCATCCCGGCAGACCTGCACCAGCGCCGGATACAGCATGTCTCTGCGCACTTGGATCCCGGCAGACAAAATTTCCGATACCAGCACAGAGCCGTATCTGTCCACTGTCCAGCCGGGGAAGTGATCCGCATCTCCGAAGATCAGCCGGACACCGCCATCGGGAGAAGCAAAGTCCTCGGGCAGCACCGTCTTGCGGTAGCCAATGGCATGGGTCAGCCGCCGGGTCCAAAAGGCCTCGTCAAAGGTGTCGTTGGCATTGGTGGATACCAGCCGTACCCGCAGCTTGGAGTGGTCGTTGTAAAAGCCGGAGCCTAAATATTTGCCTTTTTCAGAATATACGTCCACCATGTCGCCGGGGTTCGGCGAGACGGCAGCACCATCGGGCGTAGTGGTGGAAAGCACTTCCTCTCCAAAGACCCAGGGATGTCCTCCTTTGGCTTTGCGGGCAGCTTTTTCGGTAACGGTAAGGCGGGGATACATTCGCATAATATGTAGTTTCCTTCTGTATGGTTTATGATCACCTATAGTATAACAAGATTGTCGGACAAATGCAAGTCGTTCCCGGAAAAAAATTGCCGGATGTGCAAAATAGTGGTTTACAAACGGGGAAAAGTAGTGTATAATAAAGGTGTACGACCATGCGTGGAAAGAATCGGGATCGAAATGACAGCAGAGAGCGGCTCATCGACGGTGCAAGAGCGGCATATCATTTCCCCCGGCTGTGCGTCTGCGCGGTATTCCTACGTGGATACCAAGTCTCATTTTGTAATGAAATGCGCCTGACCTGCGTTAGAGGGTACATCTATGAGAGAAACAAAAGAGTGGGACCGCGTGTGTGCGCCTCTTTTCTGCTACGGCTGTGGCAGAGAGGGGTTTTTTTGTTCCCCACGTTCTTTTGGTAAAAGGTTTTGCTTATGAAAACAAAGATCACGCTGCGAAAAACCAACGACAAAAAGCCCATCCGGATCCAGGTGTGCATGGACAAGGATTGGGAAAAGACCATCTGTCAGGCGATCCACACGGTGCTGGACGATGTAGATTCCATTTGCGAACGGGACCCGGCGGCACTGGGTCGTGGGGAAGTACTGCTGTTGTACTCGGGATTGCACGCTGTGCTGCTGTATCGGGTGGCCCATGCGCTGAACGAAAAAGGTATGGTGCTGTCCGCCAGAGCCCTGTCCCAGCTGACCCGGTTCCTCACCGGTATCGAGATCCATCCGGGTGCCACCATTGGTAAGGGACTGTTTATCGACCATGGCTCCGGCGTGGTGATCGGGGAAACGGCCATTGTGGGCGACTACTGCACCATCTACCAGGGCGTGACCCTCGGTGGTACGGGTAAGGACACCGGCAAGCGTCACCCCACTTTAGGCAACAACGTGCTGGTCGGCTCCGGTGCCAAGCTGCTGGGCAACTTCACCGTGGGCGACAATGCGAAGATCGCCTCCGGTGCCGTGGTGCTGGGGGACATTCCCGCCAACTCCACTGCCGTAGGTGTACCGGCTAAGGTGGTGCGGAGAAACGGTGTCAAGGTGGAGGAGGAAGCCACGTCCCGCCATCCCGCACAGGATCTCGACCAGATCCACATTCCCGACCCGGTGGAAAACGAGATCGCCGCAGTGGTTCGCCGGCTGGAAGCGGTGGAGGCTGCGCTTGCCCAAAAGGATGCCGAATAAAAAAGTCACGATTCCGTCAAATATAGGAGCGGAATCACAGACGATGATGGCGTATAATAGAAAGAAAGACATTTTATTGTATGAAAAAGAGGAGCGATATACCCTATGCGATGTCCACGATGTAATCAAGAAAATCCGGAAAACGGCCAGTTTTGCACAGGCTGTGGATTGCCGCTGACTCCCGAGGCCTATGACCATGTACAGCGGGATAGAAAGCCATCCCGTGCCGGGGCGTTTGTGAAAGGTGTACTCAAGGCGGTCTGCTATGTGGCACTGTTCTTAGGCGTGCAGTCGGCGGTGATCGGGTTGTACAGCGGCTATCTGGCAGCCTCCTATTCCACCGGCCTTGGCTACGGGCAGGAGCTGTACGACATCTATGACAAGGTCATGACGGAGGTGTACAGCAACATCTCCCTGCTGACGCTGATCTCCGGCGTGCTGACCATATTGGTCTTAGCCCTGTTCTTTGCTCTGCGGCAGAAAAGTCTCCTGACCGAATGCCGCCTGTGTGCCGTGACCCCAAAGGCACTGCTTCTGTGTGCGCTCATGGGCACGGCACTGAATATCGTGGTCTCTGTGACCATATCCATGCTGCCACTGCCGGAGGCCTGGTTCGAAGGGCTGGATTCCCAATATGCCTATTTGGGGGAAGGCAATATTTTCTTAGAGCTGTTGTCCACGGCGGTGGTCACGGGACTGCTGGAGGAGATGATCTTCCGGGGACTGGCAGAAACGAGACTGCGCCGGGGGATGCCCAAATGGCTGGCCGTGGTGGTCTCTGCGCTGCTCTTTGGCCTGTGCCACGGTACGCCCATTGCCATCGGATATGCCTTTTTCCTGGGGGGCCTGTTCTCCCTTCTGGACAGACGATATGACTCCATCCTGCCCTCAGCGGTGGCGCATATGTTCTTCAACGCCTGTGCCCTGTGGTTCGTCACCGAGGATACCCTGCTGATCTTAGCGGCATACCTGATCTGCCTGGGCGTGTTCATCGGTGGCCTGTACCTGTATTTCCGGCAAGAACCGGAGACAACGGAAGAACCGGAGACGATGCCGGTGTCCACAGACGAAACCGTCGAAAAATAAGCAGTTTTCCACAGGATCCAAAATCACGGACAATATACGAGGATAGCAATATGGAAAAATGGTATACAGAGGAACATTTTGGTATGTTCATCCATTGGGGTATCTATGCGCTTTTGGGAAAGGGCGAATGGGCGCGGTTCTACGACGACACATACGTGGATCCCATGCAGTTCGATCCCAAGCACTTTGATCCCGATGCCTGGGCGCAGATGGCGTGGGATGCCGGGATGCGGTATGTGGTCTTCACCACCAAGCACCACGACGGCTTTTGTATGTTCGACAGCCACTACACCGACTACAAAGTGACCAATACCCCCTTCGGCAAGGACGTGACCCGGATGGTGGTGGATGCCTTCCGGAAACGGGGGCTGAAGATCGGATTGTACCATAGCCTCATCGACTGGCACCATCCCCATTACCGCCCCGACCTGAACCATCCTGCCGGGCGCAACGGAGAAACGGACTTCCCGGAGGTGCAGGACGAGCTTTACCGCAAATACCTCTACGATTCGGTCGAGCAGCTCATGACGGAATACGGCAAGATCGACATCCTGTTCTGGGACTACTGCACCCAGTGGAAAACGCCACAGTACTTCGATCCCGACCGCCTGGTCGCCATGATCCGTCGGCACCAGCCACACATCCTCATCAACGACCGCATGACCTTCGACCGGAACACGGACTTTGCCTATACGGGAGATTATAAAACGCCGGAATGCTGCGTGCCGAATACACCGCCGTCCCGGTATTGGGAGACCTGCGCCAGTGCTACCGCCAGCTGGGGCTATCTCGCCGATGACCACACCGAAAAGGATGTGAACGCCTTTACCGCCGGACTGATGGCCTGTATCGCACAGGGCGGGAACCTGCTGCTGAACTTCTCACCGGATGCCGATGGACAGATCACCAAGGAAGGCGTGTCTATGCTTGACAAGCTGAAGGTATGGCACGACCACAACGGGGAAGCCATCCACGGTACCCACAAGAGCAGCTTCCCGGCACCGTTTATGCACTGCATGGTACAAAAAGGGAAGTATGTGTACCTGTACATCCCCTTCCAGCCTATGGCACATATCCTACTGCCGGAAATGCGTGGCGTATGCAAATCGGCTACGGTACTGCGCACCGGCGAGGAATGCCCGGTCAGCGGCTGGGGATTGGAGCATGCCACACCCTTCGAATACCGCCTGACCCCCAAGCCGGCCCAGCTACAGCCGGGAGATGTGGTGCGGATCGAAACGGATGAGGCTATGCTTTTCACCAAAGAAGTATACAATGGGAGCATGCAATAAGCACGATCGCATTTTGCACCCGGAAAACTATAAAAAAGATCATCATTCCAAGGAGAGACCAAATGTTACTATACAATAGCTTGACACACACGAGAGACGAATTCAAGACCCATGAGCCCGGTAAGGTGGGGATGTACACCTGCGGCCCCACTGTGTACCACTTTGCCCACATCGGCAACCTGCGCTCCTACATCATGGAGGATGTGC
>CAYXBQ010000034.1:0-30337 GCA_964463375.1 uncultured Ruminococcus sp.
CTTTCTCATGCGTATCTACTCAAGGTCTTCGCTTTTTCGTAAGCGATTGCCGTGAAAAAAATACATCTTGCTATTTCCGCTTTCTCGGATCCCGGCAAAGGAAGCTGTAGGAATTCCACGTACCCCATTGAAAAAGCGTGGATTTTATGGTATAATACAACCATCACGAAATTTATCCCTCTATGCAAAGGAGAATATACAGTATGGCACAATGGAAAGTTGGACTCATCGGGCTGGGCGGCCGTGGTATGGGTCATTTGAACGGGATCCTCACCGAACGGGAAGACGTGTATGTCACCTATGTATGCGACAGCTACGAGGATCGGTGCGCAGCGGCTGTGAAGATGGTGGAGGACAAGAACCACCACACCCCCGCCTCCACCACCAATTACAAGGAGCTGTGTGAATCCCCCGACGTGGAAGTGGTGGTCATCGCTTCTGCTTGGGAAAACCACATCCCCGCTGCCTGCTACGCTATGGAATGCGGCAAGCAGGTCTGCACCGAGGTGGGCGGCGCCTATTCCATCGACGACTGCTGGAAGCTGGTCAACACCCACGAAAAGACCGGTATCCACTGCATGCTGCTGGAAAACTGCTGCTACGACCGGAACGAGCTGATGGTGCTGAAGATGGTGCGGGAAGGCCTGTTTGGCAAGATCGTCCACTGCGAAGGCGGCTACCAGCATGACCTGCGGGAAGAAATTTCCATGGGTGCAGAAAACCGGCACTACCGTCTGCGCAACTACCAGAACCGCTGCTGCGAAAACTACCCCACCCACGAGCTGGGTCCCATCGCCAAGATCCTGGACATCAACCGTGGCAACCGCATGGTGAAGCTGACCGCTATGGCATCCGGCGCATGGGGGCTGAACGAATACGCCAAGAAGCTGCCGGACCATGTGAATCCTGCGCTCCAGGACTACCGGTTCAAGCAGGGAGATGTGGTGAAGACCCTGATCCAGTGCGCACACGGCGAGACCATCTGCCTGACGCTGGACACCACGCTGCCCCGGTATTATTCCCGGAACTTCACCATTCGTGGTACCAAGGGCTTCTTCTCCGAAAACGAATCGCTGGTATGGCTGGACAACGACCACGGTGCCGAATGGGATCACTCCGCCTTCAACAACCTGGACAAGTACCGTCCCGACTGGGAGCACCCGATCTGGAAGCGGTTCTTTGAGGAAGGTGTAAAGGGTGGCCACGGCGGTATGGACTGGCTGGTATTCGATGCCTACTTCGCCTCTCTGGCAGAAGGCAAGGTACCGCCCATCGACACCTACGACACAGCAGCCTGGATGGCGATCACCCCGCTGACCGAGATCTCTATTGCCAACGGCTCCGCACCGGTGGACATCCCCGACTTCACCAGAGGCCAGTGGACCAACCGGCAGGATAAGTATACCGGGTTCTATGAACTTGATAAGTAAAGCTTATCAGGTTCGTTGGATAAGTCAGAAATAGTATAGCTGCGGCTTGTGGAATGTTTCCATAGGCTGCAGCTTTTCTTCTTTTGTGCAACATTGCTATTTTTTTTTTTTTTTTTTTTGGATGAATATACAAAAAATACAAATTTCCATTGACATTTGGGGAAAAACATGCTATAATACAGACAATCCAAAGTCTGCTGTGCCGTACACCGTATGGCAGACGCAAACCTATTACTCTATTAGGAGATAACTATTATGAAAAAGCTTGCTTCTCTGCTGCTGGTTGCTATGCTGGCCGCTACCATGATCGCTCCTGTTGCCGCTGCCGACAACGGTATCCTGAAGGGTACGCCTGAGCTGGATGGCGAGATCGATGAGATCTACACCCAGTCCGCTGCCTATGTTATCAAGGATGACCTGGTTCACTACGCATGGGGTGACTATGCTGACGAACTGTCCTACGATGCTACCGCATACTTCCTCTATGACGACGCTTATCTGTACGTTGCCATCGACATCAAGGACGACAGTGCTCTGGAGTGCTCCAAGGCCGACAAGAACTGGCAGAACGATGCCGCTGAAATGTGGTTCATCGACGAAGGTCTGAAGCACAAGATCCACGCTTCCTTCGACGGTAACTTCTTCCTGGGTGCCGACGCTGACGGTCAGACCGCTTACGATTTCGAGGCTGCTAAGGCATTCTCTGCGGAGACCGTTGACGGTTACTCCATCGAGGTTGCTCTGCCCATGAACGACCTGGGCGATGGCAAGTCCTTCACCTTCTCTCTGCAGGTAAACAATATCACCGTTGCCGACGCTTCCGTTGGGTATGCTGTTGGTTCTCAGGCTGCTGACTACGAACTGACCTGCGTTGCCGACGAGGTTTCCTATCCCGAACCGGAGACCGAAGCTCCCGCCGAAACCGAAGCTGAAGTAGTAGACGCTGCTGTTGAAGCTCCCGCTGCTCCCCAGACCTTTGATGCCGGTATCGTAGCCGCTGTTGCTGCTATCGTATCTGCCGCTGGTTATACCCTGACCAAGAAGAGATAAACGAGAAATATTGCATAAAAAAGAGTCTTCATAAAAAAGCGACACCCTGCACGGTATCCCTACCGGCGTGGGTGTCGTTTTTCTTGCTTTGTGCAAAGTATCTATTTTTTTTTTTTTTGGTTAAATATACAAAATGCACAAAATAAACTTGACACAACAGGACAGTTGTGCTATAATACGGGCATCTACAATATATCTGTAGAACACGAAAGGAAAAACCTATGAAAAAGCTTCTCACAACGATCCTGAGCATGGCACTGATCCTGGGCATGGCCGCTTCCGTTGGTGCCGCAAACTCCCAGCTGGAAAAATCCTATGACGAAGCAGCCGACGGCGAACTGCTGTATGTGGTGGACTTCTCCTCGACCGGTGGTGCCTTCGATCCCGGCAGCTGCTACAGCGAAGTGGATGCCCTAGCGAACCACGATTATACCCCCACCGACAATGGTCTGAGCGTAGAGATCACCCCTGTGGACGATGGTGCTGACGGTGTGCTGAACGTTTGGGGTGGTACCATCGAAGGACTGCCTGCCAACTCCAAGACCGCTTACACCATGGTGTACAAGGTTCGTGCCAATGGCGAATATGGCAAGAACAACTCCATCGGTGTTGGTGGCTGGCTGACCGGTACCGAAGGCTACAAGTTCTACTCCAACTATGGTAACCACAACACCATGGCAGAAGACGGCTCCGTATACACCGAAAGACGTACCGCTCTGTCTTCCACCAATATCAAGGTCGGCGAATATGTCTATGGTGTGCAGGATGCATACGAGGATGAGGATGGCTTCATCACCATGATGATCGAATTCGATGGCCCTAACGCCACCATGCACGGCTATGCTGCTATGGCAAGTGCGGAAGATGGCTACGACTGGCAGAAGCTGGAGACCCAGCCCATGGCTGACATAAGCGATGACGACACCATGTGCCTGATGTTCTACGTATATTACCACACTGTAGAATACACCGTATCCAACGTCCGTTATTTCAAGGGCATTGGTCTGACAGCTGAGCAGATCAACTTCGACCCGAACGCTGTTGTAGAAGAAGTAGAGACCACCGCCGCTGCCGAAACCACCGAAGTTGCTGCTCCCCAGACCTTCGATGCCGGTATCGTAGCCGCCGTAGCTGCTATCGTATCTGCCGCTGGTTATACCCTGACCAAGAAGAGATAAACGAGAAATATAGCATAAAAAGAGTCTTCATAAAAAAGCGACATCCTATGCGGTATCCCTACCGGCGTGGATGCCGCTTTTTTGTGCTTTTTTTCTCGATTCCACGAAAACCCTACAAAATTAACGGAAATTTCATATGAAACGTGGTATAATAATAGAAGATTCGCAGCAAAGGAGAGGTGGTACATGCTCTATTACGAGAACGAGGAGTTGCGCATTCGAGATATGGTGCAGGCTGATGCCCGGATCATCACCGATGGGGAGGTCGCACAGGGGTGGGATCAGACCATCGATAAATACGAAATGCGGCTGCGGCACCAGGCGGAAGGGCTTTGCGTGGCTTTGGTGGCAGAATACCGTGGCGAGGTGGCCGGCTACAACCATGTGTACTGGAGACCCCGTGGCGGTGCCTTCTATGGTACGGACATCCCGGAGATCATGGATTTCGGCGTGCTGGAAAAATTTCGGCGGCGGGGCATTGGCTCCCGGCTCATGGACGTGGCAGAGCAGCTGGCGGGTACCGTCTCGGACACGGTCTGCATCGGCGTAGGACTGCACAGCGGCTACGGCAGTGCCCAGCGGATGTATGTCAAGCGTGGCTATATCCCCGACGGCAGCGGCGTGTGGTACCAAAATGCCGTTTGTCCTGCCTATGGTCCCTGCACCAACGACGACGAGCTGGCACTGTATTTATCCAAAAAGCTGCGGTGATAGGAAAACTATTTTTATTCCAAATATAGGAGAGCTGTATGCAAAATTCAAAAAATCGAGCCTTGACCTGGCTGGTCTGGGTGGCACAGGGCATACTGGTGGGGTTTGGTGCCATTTTGCCCGGTGTCAGCGGTGGGGCACTGCTGGCAGCCTTCGGCCTGTATAAGCCCATTCTCGACCTGATCTCGTCCCCCATCCAGGGGATCAAGAAATATTTCTGGCTGTTTTGCTTCTTCGGTATCGGTGGCGTCATTGGCTTCGTGGGTCTGTCGGGGCTGGTGAACGTGCTTTTGGAATGGAACGAGGCACTGGTGAAGTGTACCTTCGTGGGCTTCATGCTGGGGACCGTTCCGGAGCTGTGGCACGATGCCGGTAGTTCTCTCACGAAAGAAACCCAAAAGTGGCACCGGAAGCAGGACTGGCTGGCTTGCGGCATTGGCTTTGTGGTCATGCTGGCGATCCTGCTGCTGCTCAACGGCACACCGGCGGCGCAAATGACACCGGGTCTGTTCGCCTATTTCTTCTGCGGCATTTGCTGGGGACTGTCCTTTGTGATCCCCGGTCTGTCTGCCTCCACGCTGCTGCTGTTCTTCGGCCTGTACGGGCCTATGCTGGACGGCATTTCCAAGCTGAACATGGCGGTGTGCATCCCCCTTGCCATCGGTGCGCTGCTGATCTTAGCCCTGCTGCCCCGGCTGGTGAAGGCTGCCTTTGCCCGGTGGGATGCGCCTTTGTCCCACGGCATATTGGGGATCGTGCTGGCCACCACCGTCATGATCGTGCCCGGCGCACCCACGCAGGTCTCCGGCTGGATCGCCTATGGACTGTGCATCCTGTGCGGCTGTGCGGTATCCTATCTGCTGGGGAATCTGTGTGCCAAGCTGAAGGCAAATGCCAACATGGAATCATAAAAAATATCCTATTTGGAAAAGGAGATAAAGTATGGAACACAAGAACACCACTGTAACGACGGAAAAGCTCCAGTCTCTGCGGGACTACTACGCAGGGGACACCGTGCGGCAGGCCATGACCACCGTTTTGGCAAAGGCCAATCTGGGAGATCTGACCTTTGTGACCGCCGAGGCACGGAAGATGCAGTTCCAGTTTTCCGTGGACGTAAAGACCATGACCTCCACCAACCAGAAATCCAGCGGTCGGTGCTGGCTCTTTGCGGCCACCAATGTACTGCGGGAGATCGTTGCCAAGAAGCTGGATCTGGAAAGCTTTGAGCTGTCTCAGTCCTGGCTGGCCTTCTGGGACAAGTTCGAGAGAGTCAACAGCTACCTGAACGCCATCGAGGAGACCGCAGACCTGCCCCACGACGACCGACTGGTGGATCATCTGGTAGGCACCGGTGTACACGACGGCGGCCAGTGGGATATGTTTGTGAACATCGTGGAAAAGTATGGTCTGGTGCCCAAGAACGCCTATCCGGAGACCGCACAGACAGGTGCCACCGGTCAACTCAACCGCCACATCAATAGCTATCTGAAGGCACAGACCGGTAAGCTGCGTGCTTTGGCTGCTGCCGGAGAGGACACTGCGGCACTGCACGAAGAGATCCTGTGCCGGGTATTCTCCTTCCTGTGTGCCTGCTACGGAGAGCCGCCGGAGACCTTTGACTGGGAATACAAGGACAAGGACGGTGCCATCCACTATATGGTAGGCAAGACACCCATCCAGTTCCGGGACGAAATGATCGGGGATTATCTGGACCACTACACCAGCATCATCCACGCTCCCACCGCCGACAAGCCCTTCTACAAGACCTACACGGTGCAGTATCTGAACAACGTAGCCGGTGGCGCACGGGATATTCTGTACTACAACCTGCCCATGGACGAATTCAAGGCTATGGTGGTGAAGCAGCTACAGGATGGGGAGATCGTGTGGTTTGGCTCGGACTGCGGCAAGTACAGCGACCGGGAAGCCAAGGCCTGGGACGATGCCTCCTACAACGAAAGCCAGATCACCGGCTTTGACTACGATATGACCAAGGAAGAAATGCTGTGGTACCACATGAGCCAGATGAACCACGCCATGTGCATCACCGGTGTGAATCTGGACGAAAACGGCAAGCCCAACCGCTGGAAGATCCAGAACAGCTGGGGTGCAGACGGTGCCAACGGCGGGTACTACATGGCATCGGACACCTGGTTCGACAAGTTCGTGTACCAGGCAGTGGTCAACAAAAAGTATCTGGAAGGCCACGACCTGACCGGTGCGCCCATCGTCCTGCAGCCGTGGGATCCCATGGGTTCGTTGGCAGATTGAGTTGCGATATCGTGAAGCCAAGGTCGGAAGCGATCTGCGCAACTCCCGAAAATTTCCCTGACGGAAAATTTTCCAACGTTTGGTATAATGATGAAGTGGCGATATCGTGAAGCCAAAAAAGGAATATCCTATGAAACACATCACAAAGATCCTGCTGTCTGTCCTGCTATTGGGCATGGTGTTTGCTGCACTGTCCTGCGGCAAGGACGACACAGCGGAAATATTAGAAAATTACGGAGAGACAATCATGGTACAGATCGAAATGGAAAACGGTGGGATCATCAAGCTGGAGCTGTATCCCGACATCGCACCCATCACGTGTGCAAACTTTGTAAAGCTGGCGAAGGATGGCTTCTATGACGGCCTGATCTTCCACCGGGTCATCAAGGATTTCATGATCCAGGGCGGCGACCCCACAGGCACCGGTATGGGTGGCGCAGACGAAAACATCAAGGGTGAATTTGCGGTCAACGGGGTAGAGAACAACCTGTCCCACGAGAGAGGCGTTATCTCCATGGCCAGAAGCCGCAGCTATGACTCTGCATCCTCTCAGTTCTTCATCTGCCACGCCGACGCCAAGTATCTGGACGGCCAGTACGCCGCATTCGGCAAGGTCACGGAAGGCATGGATGTGGTAGACGAGATCGCCGAAGTGAAGACCGACTACAACGACAGACCCATGATCGACATGGTGATCAAGACCATTACGGTTGTAGAAGAATAACCAGCGGATAAAGGGACAGGGCACGATCGATCTGTCCCTTTTGTGGGAGATATGCGTTGGTTTGGCATAAAAGAAAGGATATACACTATGGAAAAAGTTGTTTTGGTTCTGGTCGATGGGATGCGGCCCGATGGCGCTATGCAGTGCGGACATCCCTACCCGGCGGCGCTGTGCAAAAAATCGTCCTATTCGCTGACGGCTCGTACCGTTATGCCCTCTGTGACGCTGCCCTGTCATATGTCCCTGTTCCACTCGGTGGATCCGGACAGACACGGCATTTTGTCCAACCTGTACGTGCCCCAGGTGCGCCCCATCGTGGGACTGTTCGACCAGCTGGATCAGTATGGCAAAAAGTGCGCCTTCTTCAATACCTGGGAGGAGCTGCGGGATCTGTCCCGGCCGGATCACCTGCACACCTATCTGTGCCTGAACCAGCACAAGGACGACGACACGGATACCAAGATCACCGCCGCCGCTATCGACTACATCCGTCGGGAGGAGCCGGATTTCACCTTTGTTTATCTGGGTGAAACGGACGAGGTGGGCGGCCACAACTGCGGCTGGATGAGCGAGCAGTACATGAAGAGCGTTGCCAAGGCATGGGACTGCATCGAAAAGCTGCACCAGTCTCTGCCGGCGGGCTACACGCTGATCGTGACGGCCGACCACGGTGGACACGACCGGAGCCACGGTACCGATCTGCCGGAGGACATGACCATCCCGGTATTCTTCTGCGGTCCCCGGTTCACGCCGAACACCGTGCTGGAAGACGTATCCATCAAGGATATTGCTACAACTGTCGTGCATCTATTGGAGGTGCCGGCGGTCAAGGAATGGGAAGGCAAGGTCTTTGGCGCATAAGCGTATACAAAGAAAACGTACAGGGTGGACAAGCCTTGTACGTTTTTTGGTATGGGTCAGTTGAAGCCGCCTTCGTTGTACGCCCGTGCGATCACATAGGAGGGTTCGTAGAATGCGCTGCAATTGTAGTTGTCGATGGTGTCGCAGATGGGATCGTTGTACACACGGAGCAGTCCGTCCACATAATCCTCACCGGGGCGCATGGTGGCTAAGATCAGCCGCTTGTAGACACGTCCCATTTG
This sequence comes from uncultured Ruminococcus sp., assembly GCA_964463375.1. Classification (GTDB taxonomy): domain Bacteria; phylum Bacillota; class Clostridia; order Oscillospirales; family CAG-272; genus UMGS1696. The sequence goes on from CAYXBQ010000034.1 coordinate 8,471, forward strand.
GGTGGGGAAGGGCACATGTACCTCCAGCCAAGGATCGGTCACGGTGATGTCAAAGTCTCCCGGCTCTAAGTGGTAGAAATCGATCCATTCGGCGCAGACCTTGTCCGGGTTGTCACAGTGGAGCACACAGGCACAGCTGATGAGGTATCGCCATTCGTCTGCCCCGATCCGGTTCACCACGTATCGATTGTGCTGGTGGAGCTGCCGGGCTACTCGTTCGATCATGAAGCATATATAGTATAGATCGTTTTCGGTGATGTCTTCATCCGGAAAAAGTATATTTTTCATACGGTATAGCCCCTTTCGAAAGTTAGGGTACGAAGCGCCCGCTCCGTACAGAATACGATCTGGTGGGTCGGATATTTGAACTTTGCCAGAGCCCAGAAGGCTTCTCTGGAAATTTCTCCGTGCTGAAAGCTTTCAATATAATCCCATATGGTGTCGTCTGCCATGGGGCCTTCCACTATATCCCAGTCGTGTTCGATGCCCTGTCGACAAGCCGCCACAAAATCCAGCCATTCCTCTGTCATCTCCGGAAATACCAGCACACGCATAGGTTCTGCGTTCTTTGGTTCCTGTTCCAACACCTGCGGATGTTCCAACACCTGCGGATGTTCCAACACCTACGGATGTTCCAACACCTACGGATGTTGGGTATACACATTGACGATATGATGATTACGTTTGGCATGTGCCCAGCGTATGGCTTGCTTCTCCAAATTGGTGCAATAGAATCCGTATCCGAAATCCTTATAATGCCCATTTGTCAAGATCTTAGGCGCCTGCATGATCATGTTGCTGCCATGGTACAAGGTCATACGATCACCTCCTCTTGCTGTATGTATTACACCACATTCCCCACACCTTGTCAAATCCTAAGGGATTTTTATGCAATTTTCCCATGATCCACTTGACAAGGCTGCCGGGGTTGTGTATAATCATGGTATAACAGGCGTATCGGCGTATCCATACAACGATACAATATTTCCACTGCGAGGTGTTATTATGCAAGCTTCCATTGTGCGTAGAAATGGACAGCTGCTCATCGATATCGACGGCAAGCTGTACCCGCCCCTGTCCTTCAAATCCTTCCGACCCAATCCCCGGAATATCCGGGAGTTCCACGAGGCCGGTGTGCGGCTGTTCACCGTTTTGTCCAGCGGGATCATTTGTGCCCTGGGCGTGCCCTATTCCCGGTTCGGCGAAAGCTGGGTGGGGGACGGCCAATACGATTTTGCGCCCATCGACCGGCAAATGGATATGTTTTTGGAAAATGCGCCGGAGGGCCTCTTTGCTCCCATGTTCCAAATCGATACCAGACCCTGGTACATGGCGGCTCGTGGGGACTGCCCCAACTCCTTTACCCACCTGTCCCAGATCGCCGGGGATCCCACATTTCAGGAAGATGCGGCTGCCTATCTGCGGGCCGTGGTGACCCATTGTGAGGAAAAATACGGCCAGCGCATTTGGGGCTACTTCCTGCTGGGCGGTCACACCACCGAATGGTTCTCCGACTGCGACTACGAAGCACCACATCCCTGGAAGGAGGCGGCGTTCCGGCGGTATCTCCGAGACGACCATGCCACACTGCCCGACAAAGCACGACTGGATAGCACCGGTCCCGTATTCTTGGAGAAGGACGAAGACGACATTGTTCGGTTCCGGGAATTTCACGCCCGGCTCATCTCCGATCTGGTGCTCCACTGTGCGGCGGCGGTACAGGACGTGCTCCACCACCAAAAGCTTGTGGGGCTGTATTTCGGTTACCTCTTTGAGCTGGGTACCCCACGGCTCCACAATGCGGGACATTTGGATTACGAACGGGTCTTTGCCTCCCCCGACATCGATATGATCTCCTCTCCCTCGGCCTATGGGTACCGGAAGCAGCACGATCCCTCTGCCTTTATGGTGACGCAAAAGTCCCTGGAGCGGCAGAACAAGCTGTACTTTTTGGAGTTCGACCACCGTACCCACACCGCACCGGCAGAGGTGCAGGAGCCGGTGGAGGACACAAGCGGCAATATGGCATTCCCCAAGATCCCCGGCTGGGACTCCGGCTGCAAGACCGAACAGGAATCCATCAATTTATTGTACCGGGATTTCCTGCTGTGCGAAGCCCACGGTGCCGCACTGTGGTGGTTCGATATGTTCGACGGCTGGTTCCGCTCCCCCGGCATGATGGATGCCATCCACCATATGATCGAGATCGACAAAGCACTGCTGTCTGACCCTGTATGGTCGGCGGACAGAGGCAGCGTGGCACAGGTGGCGGTATTCTGCGAAGGGGGCGGATCCATGTACCATGTGCGCAAAACGTCCCCCGTTGCCTCCGTATGTCTGGGTGGGATCCGGCGGACGCTGGCGGAAATGGGCGCACCCTATGACCTATACAGCATCGGCGACCTGCCCACCATCGACCCCCACCGGTACAGCTTCTATATCTTCACGGATGCCTACTGCATGACCCCGGAGACCCGGCAGAATATCGAGACCATATGCCGTCGTCCCGGAAACACGATCCTGTGGCTGTATGCACCGGACTATGCTACCCATGGAGAAAACGACGTGGACCGTATCACCGCCATGACCGGCATCCGGGTGGAGCAGACGGAGCGCAGTCCCGGCAAGCTCATGTGGAACGGACAAACTGGGATCGAAACGGCAGCACCCTACTTCACCATCGCCGACCCGGATGCTACCGTATATGCCCGGTTCGAGGATGGCACAGCAGGGGTAGTCGGCAAGGTTATGCCCGGCAAATCTTTGCCTGGGTATCGTTCCATCTATGCGGCCACCTACAGCATACCGGGTGCGCTGCTGCGGACACTGGTGCGGGAGAGCGGTGTCTTTCTGTACAGCGCATGTGACCGGGTCTATACCTACGCCAACGCTGCCTTTGTGGGGGTCTACAACGCCACAGAGGACGAAGCCGTGGTGCATATGCCGGAATCGGGTACCTATGTGGATCTGCTGACCGGCGAAGCTTTCGCATGCGAGAATGGTACGCTGCGGCTGCCCAAACGAGAGCTGCGGGCGTATATGCTGCAAAAACGGTGAACGTAGAAATAGCGAAAAAATTCCGAAAAGAGATACATTTTTTGGCATTTCTGTGTTGACATTCGCCAGAGAGTATGGTATAATGACGGTGAACCATGGTGTGTCTGTGGGATGCACTGTGAAAAATATCTACATATATCGGAGGAAATGATATGAAGAAGACTCTCGCTTTGCTGCTTGCGACCCTGATGACCGGTGCCATGGCACTGTCTGCCGGTGCCGCTTTTGACCGTACCTACACCGCTCCCTACGGTACACCCGATATGGATGGGGAAGTAGACGCCGTTTGGGAATATGCCGAATGGACAGCCGTGGACAAGCCCTATGACGGCTCCACCGACACCGATTCTACCCTGCAGATCAAGATGCTGTGGGACGAATACCATCTGTACTTCTTAGCCGAAGTGTATGACACCGATATCAATGTGGAAAACGACATCGTGGAAGTGTACATCGATGAGCTGATGGATCGTGCTTCCTCTTACGGTGACGACGATAGCCAGACCCGTTTCAAGGTGGCCGATGGGAAGCTGCCCGACAACGCCGGTACCAACCACCAGTCTGACGTAGAATGCGTCGTCAATGCCTTAGGCGGCGACAAGTATCTGCTGGAAGGCTGCATTATGTGGATGGCAGCAAAGCCGGTAGAAGGTCTGCAGATCGGTCTGGAATTCATGTACAACGAAGGCAACGCCACCTCGGATTTCGTAGAAGCCTATCGTTGGAACGTGGACACCGCCAATGGGGATACGCCTCCGTACCAGAGCACCGAATGCTTCGGTACACTGACCCTGGGTGCCGCTCCTGTTGTAGAGACCGAAGCACCGGAGACCGAAGCCGAAGTGGTAGACGCCGCTGCTGCACCTGCCGTAGCTGCTGCACCCCAGACCTTTGACGCCGGTGTGATCGCCGCTGTTGCCGCCATCGTATCTGCCGCCGGTTACGCTGTGTCCAAGAAGAGATAAGCCCAATTTTGGAAAACCATAGACCGTGCCTGTCATCGGGTGCGGTCTTTTGCTTTGGGCACATAGGAAGGTACATAGATAGTACAGCAGCTGCTCCTGTATTTTTGTTCATGATTTATTTACATATTGTTCACCTATCGGAGAGGTGCAAATCGTATAATAAAATCAACTATATCCATCACATCATTTTTGGAGGAAATACCCATGCGTAGATTTATTTGCCTATTGCTTGCCCTGCTGGCATCCTGCTCCCTTGTATCCTGCGGTGGGGACACGACCGAGACCGAGACCACAGCCGGTGGCAGCGATACCACGCCCGTTGAGACCGAGACCGAGCCGGAGACCACCGCGCTTTCGCAGCTGACCGTAAAGGATCTTGGCGGCGCCACCTACAACGTGTTCGACATGAATGCGTCCAACGGTTTGCAGGTGAACATCCCCGGCGAGGAGCTGACCGGGGAAACGATCAACGATGCCATGATCAACCGGGATAGTACGTTGGAAGAACTGTACAATGTGGTGATCAACTACGAAATGACAGATGCCGGCTCCGGTGCGTCTGCGCTGCAAAAGCTGGTGAAGGCCGGGGATTCCCAATACAATCTGGCGATCTCCACCATCTTCAACCTGTACAACCAGGTCAGCGGCGGGTATCTGTACAACATGCTGGATCTGCCCTACATGGAGCTGGATCAAAAATGGTATAGCCCCCTGATGGCCGAGAGCCTTTCCATCCACGATGCCATGTATGTGACCGCCTCCGACATCTGCCCCTCCGTGTACCAGTCTCCCTGCTGTATGTTCCTGAACCTGAAGCTGTACGAGGATTACGGCATCGAAACGGACATCTACCAGCTGGTCATCGACGGCAAGTGGACGCTGGACGAGCTGATCGGGATCCAGAAGGACATGGACCGGGACCTGAACGAGGACAACACATGGAAGGCAAAGGACGACGCGTTTGGCGTGGGTATGCAGCCCACCAGCGAGACTGCCACCGCCTTTTTGGCAGGTGCCGATGCTTCGTTCGTAGTGAAGGACGGCGATACCCTGACTCTGGACGGTGCCAACGAACGGACACTGGGGCTTATGGAAAAGCTGGCCTCCTTCTGCCAGAATATCAAATGGGAAGACATCAACGACGTGATCAACTATTGCTTCAAGGAAGACAAAGCACTGTTCCTGCAGCATAAGCTGGAATCCGCTGCCACCCACCTGCGGGATATGGAAAGCCCGTATCTGGTGCTGCCGGAGCCGAAAGCAGACTTGGAGCAGGACCACTATATCTCCATGGTGTCCGGTTATTGCACCAGCTTTATCGGCATCCCCGCTACGGCCGAGCCGGAGGTAACGGGGCTGATCACCGAAGCCATGGCACGGTATTCCAACGACAATATGCGCTCTTTAGCCTTTGACGTAGCCTACAAGGACAAGACCAGCCGTGACCCCCGTACCGCCGACGTACTGGATACCCTGCTGGACAATTTGTACATCGACTTCGGCATCCTGTGCAACTTCGGTGGCATCAACGACATCGCCACCAACTATGTTTTCTCCGACAAGCCCTTTGCCTCCGAGCTGGAAAAGAAGCGCTCCTCTATCGATACAGCCATCGAAAAGATGCTGGACAGCTGGGGCAGCGAAGAATAACAAACTCTTCCACAAGAACAAAGAAAAATGCCGAAAACCTCTTGACAGATGCGGGAAAATATGGTACATTTATCCCATAGCGCAACTGCGAGGAAAGGAACGAAAAAATGAAAAATAAAAAGAAGTATTATCTGGTAGGGAACGCCCACCTGGATCCGGTATGGCAGTGGCGGTGGCAGGAGGGCAGTGCAGAAGCCAAGGCTACCATCCGCTCGGCACTGGATCGCATGAACGAATTCCCGGATTTCCGGTTCGTGTGCTCGTCCGCCTCTGTTTACCAGTGGGTGGAGGAGTTCGCTCCCGAAATGTTCGAGGAGGTCAAGGAGAGGGTCAAGGAAGGTCGGTTCATCGTGGTTGGCGGTTGGCATGTGCAGCCGGATTGCAACCTGCCCGCCGGCGAAGCCTTTGCCAGACAGTCCCTGTATTCCCAGCGGTATTTCCGGGAAAAGCTGGGTGTCACGGCGAAGGTGGGCTATAACGTAGATAGCTTTGGCCATAACGGCATGCTGCCCCAGATCCTCAAAAAGAGCGGTATGGACAGCTATATCTTCATGCGTCCCGGCAAGCACGAAAAGACCATGGACAGCGACATCTTCAACTGGGTCTCCCCGGACGGCTCCTCTGTCACCGCATACCGCATTGAGGAACCGTATTGCTATAACTTCAACTCCATGGAGGATATGGAGAACCGTCGGCAATTCTTAGACGAACGCTCCTACACCGATTTGGATTCCGTGCTGTTCTTCTATGGCGTAGGCAACCACGGCGGCGGTCCCACCATCCGGAACCTGGAGATTCTCACGGCGTACCAGAAGGAACACCCGGAGATCGAGATGACCTACTCCGATATCCACGACTTCTTCGAGGATGTGCGCAATTCCGGTTACCCCATCCCCGAACTCCATGACGACCTACAGCACCATGCACCCGGCTGTCCTGCTGCGGTCCATGCCATCAAGGACGGCGTGCGTCGGGCTGAGGTGAATCTGGTGGCGGCTGAAAGCTACAATATGCTGGCAGGAAAGCTCTGCGGCAAAAAGCCTGTGAACGCTGCACTGGCAGAGGCCTGGAAGAACGTGTGCTTCTGCCACTTCCACGACTCCATGGACGGCTGCTCCATCAAGGAAGTCTACGACGATGCCGCCTATATGCTGGGGCAGGCCAGAAACACCGCTGCTGTCACCGAAAACAACGCCCTGCAAACCATCTCCTGGGTCATCGATACAGCCGATCGGGAGAAGGGTCTGCCGGTGGTGGTCTTCAATCCCCATAGCTTCGATATCGATCAGCTGGTACAGGTCAACAAGCAGTATCCGCTGGTGTACGACCACAACGGCAACCGGGTACCGTCGCAGCTGGTACACTCCACCGTGGAGGAATGCTTCTGGCGGAAGGATACGCTGTTCGCCGCCCACGTACCGGCACTGGGCTACGCCGTGTACTACCTCCGGGATGGCGACGCCGGTACCGCAGAAAGCACCGTGTCTGCCACCCTGTGGACGGGCAACATGACGGCCAATGAGCACGGCGGCACCATGCTGGAAAACGAATTCTATCGGATCAAGTTCGAGCCCTACAGCGGCTACATCACGTCCTTTGTAGACAAGCGCACGGACAAGGAGATCATCACCGGTCGTGCCGCAGTGCCCACCGTCATCGACGAATATTACCACGACACCTGGAGCCACGCCAAGACCTTCTTCACCGACGAAATGGCACGGTTCTCCGATGCCAAGGTGACGGTCGTGGAAAACGGTCCCGTGCGGGCTACCGTGAAGGTGGTCAGCCGGTACAACGACTCCACCCTGACCCAGTACTTCTCTCTGGCAGCCGGATCGGACAAGCTGGCGGTGCGTGCCTATGCCGATTGGCATGAGAAATACAAGATGCTGAAGCTGGCATGGCCTATGGCAGTGGAGGCTCCCACGGCGTACTACGAGATCCCCTATGGCGTGATGCCTCGTCCGGTGGATGGAGAAGAGGAGCCCGGTCTCATGTGGACGGCCGTCAAGGGCGAAAACGGCGGCTATGCGGTGGTGAACAACAACACCTACAGCTCCAGCGTCAAGGGCGGCACCCTCTACCAGACGGTACTGCGCAGCCCCATTTACGGCGACCACGGCGGTCCGCGGACGGAAGAAAGCGAATTCACCGACCAGGGTCGGATCGACTTCTCCTACATCCTGATGCCGGTGGGCGAGAGCTGGCACGATGTGACCAAGACCGCCAAGCTGCTGAACAAGCCTGCCACCAACATCATCGAGACCTGGCACACCGGCAAGCTGAGCGATGCACCGTACGCTGGTATGACCATCGACTGCGACAACATTGTGCTGTCTGCCATCAAGAGAAGCGAGGACGGCACGGGTCTGGTGGTGCGACTGTACGAAACGGATGGCAAGGAAGCCAAGGTAACGGTAAGCGGGGATCTGCTGCCGGTAGCCCTGACGGACACCATCACGCCCTGGTCCGTGGAGACGTACTTCCTCCGGGACGGTGCAAGCGCATGGGAAAAGGTACTGCTGACGGAATATACGGAATAATATTGCAGCATAAGAAAACCCCCGGTATCCAAATTGGGTATCGGGGGTTTTTTTATTTGTATCCGAATTACTTGTTGCCGAAGTATCTTTCCAGCAGGCCGGCGAAGGCTCTGCCGTGACGGGCTTCGTCCTTAGCCATTTCGTGAACGGTGTCGTGGATAGCGTCCAGGTTGTGCTGCTTAGCCAGCTTAGCCAGGTCGAACTTGCCAGCGGTAGCGCCGTTTTCCGCAGCCACACGGAGCTTCAGGTTTTCTTCGGTGGAAGTAGTGATCACTTCGCCCAGCAGCTCTGCGAACTTAGCGGCGTGTTCAGCTTCTTCGAAGGCAGCCTTTTCCCAGTACAGGCCGATCTCGGGGTAGCCTTCACGGTGAGCCACTCTTGCCATAGCCAGGTACATACCCACTTCGGTGCATTCGCCGTTGAAGTTGGCACGCAGACCGTCGATCACTTCCTGGGGTACGCCGTCCGCATGGCCAACGCCTACTTCGTGTTCGGCAGCCCAGGTCAGCTTGTCGTCTTCCACGACTTCTACGAACTTTTCAGCAGGTGCCTTGCACAGAGGACATTTTTCCGGTGCGGTTTCGCTCTCTACGATCTCGCCACATACAGTGCATCTCCACTTTTTCATCTTCATGTTCTCCTTTTTTCCTGTTTGGATTTAGTTTTGTTGAGATTTTTAGTTAAGGGGGATACGGTCGCTTTTTGAAAAAATCTCCGCAAAAACTTTTTGAAAGGGGTACTGGATTTCCCATATAGTTGGGTGCATAGCTGGTGCGATGCCATTTTGTTAGTTGAACTTTGTTTGGACTAAGGATGACGTGATTCGCAGCCTACGCTGAGCATCAAGCCTTGCATCGTTTCCGTGCTACGCACTGGTATTCTATCTGGTTTGGTTAAAAGCGTTAGACTTGTTGCCGTGTGTTTTTGTTTAAGTCGTTTTTTCTTCCAATACTTTTTGACAATCCGGGCAGATCCCCATGAGCTCCAGGTGGTATTCTTCCACGGTGAAGCCGCCGGTATCCGTGACGATGTCGGATAGACGCAGACCGTCGGTGACCTCGATGTCCCGGACAAAGCCGCATTTTCGGCAGGTGATGTGGTAATGGGGGCGGGTGGTGATGTCGAACCGGTCCTCTGCTTCTGCCAAATGGAGCCGGAGCAGGGTGCCCTCCTCTGCCGCTTCGCTTAGGACACGGAACACGGTCCCGCGGCTGATGGTGGGATATTGTTCCCGGATCGCATCGTACACCATCCCAGCCGACGCATGGCAGTTCAGCGTTCGCAGGGTGTCCAGGATGATGGTTTTCTGGATCGTGTTTCGTTTCATTGGTGATACCTTATCTCTATTGAGACTGTGTCTTTGTTGTGACTATATTATAGCATAGACGGAGGCGCTTGTCAATAGGGTTTTCGAAAAAAGTTGAAATTTTTTGCAAAAAGCAAGACACCCCTCTGGTGAGAGATGTCTTTCCCATGTTGTAATATTACTTATGTCCCAGCACGGCCTGTCGGAAGGGGGAGCTGCGTCCTTCTAAGTTGGCGAAGCGGCGTTCCAGGGCGGCGAAGGAGATCTCCACATCCTCGTGGACCTCAGCGGCCGAGTTGGCACCCACCGTGATCATGTCGCAGTCCCGGATCACGTTCCAGTTGAAGTTCAGACCCACGAAGGGTGTGCAACGTCCTGCCGCAAAGGGCTTGATGGTCATGACCGGATGGTGTGCTTCCCAGATGATCCGAGCCACGCTTTCCACCTCGACCTGCATCAAAAAGCCCATGCAGTTGAAGAGCTGGATGTAGGTCTCCACGTCGTATTCGTTCTTGTCGGCGTACTGCACTACCTCGGGCATATGGGCAGACAGACCCGGCAGCATTCCTTCTTCCCGGATCATGTACAGATAGTCCGGCAGCCGGTCGATGATCTGCTTGTTTTTGTTCACCAGCTGCTCTACGCTGGTGTGGTGGATCAGGCAGAAGGTGGCGCCGATCTCCTTGCTATGGCGAATGACCTCACGGGCTTCGGCACGACCCTCGGCACTGTCGTCCACGTTCATAGCGGGGGTATCGATGATGGTGATCTTCTTCCCGGACTTGTCCTCGGCATAGCGGAGGGCATCCACCATGATGGGATTGGTGCTGGCGGGAGCCATGATGGCATCGATGCCATAGGACAGATATGCCTCCAGAACAGGGTAGAAGTCCGCCGGGGTGGCGTATTTTTCCTTGATGGCGTTGTCAGCGGCGGCACTGGTGTGGCTCCAACCCAGAAGCCAGTTGGTACCCATGAGCATACGGGGCAGAGACACGCCGCCCACATTGGTACGGGGGAACTGTTTTGCTGTTTCGATAGACATAGACAAGAGACCTCGCTTTCTGTATGTTAGTGTTATTTTTTCTTCCACATTTCCCAGAGCACTTCCACGATCGCCCCGGCCGGGAACAGCAGCCAGGACGTTGCCCAGTTGCCCCAGAGAAAGCTGCCGGCGAAATACAGCATGACCAGACCGATCCAGAACACGCCGTGCCAGCCGCCGCATTTGTGCCAGGGGATGCCCTCGTTGTGTTTGACGATAATGTCCAACAGCACCGACCCGGCGGCAGAACCCAAGAAGGTGAGCCAGGACAAATGCCAGTTGCCGGAGCCGAAGCTATAGAGGAAGTACCAAATGACGGTCAGGAGCCACAGCACGGCCTGCATGGAGCCTACCATCTTGCGAAAGCTCTTTTTTTCTTTTTTCTCCCGTTTTCTTTGCCGCTCCCGTTCCGCTTCTTCTTCCGATGAGGGGATGGACTCTAAGATGATCTTCATGGCTTCAATATCGTCCAGCATGGCCCGGTAGGCTTCCAGCTCCGATTTGCCCTCCGCCAGCATCTGGTCGTAGGACTTTGTGATCTTTGCAGACTCTTCCTCATAGGCCGCCGCAGCTGCTGCCGAATGCACGTATTTGCCTGTTCGCTTTACGATCTCTTTTCGCAGTTGTTCCCGCATTACACCGTTTACTCCATCTTCTTCTCATGATCTCTCTTTCTGGCTTTTATTATACCGCATTTTTCCGCTGTCGTCAAGGGGGTTCTTTATGGAGCGCATTTGTAGTACAGGGCGTTCGGGAGGAGAGACGGGGGAACGCGGCTTTTGAAAAAGCCTGGCAAAACTTTTTGGGCTATTGTACCCATATCGTGCGGTGCAGGCAGAGCCATTTCGATCTGGTTCCAGTGGCGTGCGGTTTCGGGACGTTCGGGCTTAGTAGGACGTGTACAGCAGCGAAAAGAGGAGGTATACCGTACGGCGCTGCGCTTTGTTTGGGCTTTGTAGGGGAGCGGTCAAACGGACAGTTGGTTTTTGTGATAGAGCCAATCGCCGGTGTATATAGTTTGGCTGCAGGAGATGGAATATCTTTTTTTATTGGTGATAAGTTTGTTTTGTATATTTCGCATGAAAAAACACCGCCGGTTTTCCCAAACGGTGTTTCTCGCCTATTTACGCATTTTCGCCCAGTCGGGTGCGTATGTATTCGCCTACCTGGGCGGGGTCGATCTGCAACACGTGGGCGAACTCCTCGCTGATGCGCTTTTCGCCCTCCCGATAGCAGCGTTCGTCGGCGATGTGCAGCTTCTTGCCACGCTTTTCCTGTCTTTCCTTGTGGGTGTGCAGCGTGCGGATCATGCCGAGCAGGGCCCCTCTGTCGCCGGAGTTCAAGATCTCGTCGAAGCGGGCTTTGCGTTCCTCGTCTGATTCGATCCAGTCCGGTTCGGTTTTCGGCATACCGCAGAGCAGGGAATCGATCTCCCCACGGGTCAGTGCCGGATACATTCTGCCTGTCAGTGTGGCATTGTCTGTGGGTACGAACACGGTCTCGCCGGCGCAATACAGAGAACGCAGCACATAATATTCTCTTGTCTCCCCGCAAAAGGACTGGCTGCTGATCTCATCGATGGCGCAGATCCCGTTGCCGCCGTACAGGACGGTATCTCCCTTGTGAAACGCATATTTCTTTTCCCGCTTACCATTTCTTTCCATACTCCCATTCACCCCATCTTTCCTTGTCACTGCTGTACAGGAACACGATTTGTGTATCTACTTCTATTATAGTATACCACAAAAATCGGCAATTTGCAAATGGGAATTTTGAACAAAATATTTAGTGTGCCTGTTGCTTGGTCGTCTGATGAATGTACTCTCGTGGCACTTGCAGCTTTCGATAGGTGCCATCGGTGAGCTGCACCAAAATCGTGACCGGTGTGTCCAGGTCGGCCAGCGTGCCATCGGAAAAGGGTGCCGATTGGTAGTGGCTGATCTGCAAAATGGTGCAGTCCGTTTGGGCAAGGCTTGACCATGGTGCAAAAACCGGCTCGTCCTCTGTCGTATCGATCCCTATGTTGGTATACACGGCCTCCTTTTCCCAGCCGTCGGAAAACAGATCGGACAGGGTCAGCGGTTCGCCGGTTTCGGGATGGAAGTAGGCACGGAAATAATAGACCTCCAGCTCTTCCTGCAGGACGTAGAATCCCGTATCCGTGCCATCTGCGCCTGTCGCCAACGCCAGATTGGGACCGGACACACAGATGTACCGTTGTCCCATCACCTCCACACGGAGATCCGGGAAGGGACCGAGGAACACTTCCTCTGCCGCAATGTCCCGGCTCCCTGCGTTCTCCAGCAGCTTTTCCGTTGTCAGGTACCTTGCAAAGGTATCATCGATATACGCATTGACCTTTTCGCAGGCCTCCGGTGCGGCATCTGCTTCTTCGGGATCCAGATACCAGATGGTGACTCCATCCTTTTCCAGTGCCACCCGACCGGTTTCCCCGGTGCGAATGGTCATGTACACCGGCTGGGCAGGATCCACATATCCGGTCATATCGCGGGGAACACCGGTGACCATTTGGTCTCGCAGGGAAGTAAGCGGACACACCACGCCATCGGCAAACACGTCACCGGGGGTAAAAAGGATGCTGTCGGCGGTGTAGGCGAAGGTGCCCACACGCAGACCGTTAAAGGGTCGCAGCAGCTCGTAGGTGGCGCCAAAGGTGGAATAGGGTGTCAGCGCAAAGTCGGCAATGGACTGGTTCAGCACCGGAACAAAATCTGCACCCTCGAAGAACAGATCGGAGAAAGACAGTTTTTCTCCTGTGTAAATATCGAACACAGCGGTACGGGCATCGTAGTAGCATACAGGATTGTCCTGCACTGCGAATTCGTATCGCCAGCCGACCACCACGGACAGGTAGCCGTTGGTCAGGGTCTTCTCGGTGACCAGCTTGTAGGAATAGCCATAATCCGCACGACCGTCCAAGAAGGCACAGATCTCGGCTTCGGGGATACGCTCCATTGCAGCGGTCGCTTCTGCCACAAAGGCATCCACCGCAGCGTTTAGGGTAGCATCGGTCAAGGTCGGTTCCCCACGGACGATATAGTCGTAGTCGGCGGCGGTGTTCGGTTGGGGCTCTCCGGTACCGGTGGCCTGATACAGCGGCGCTATGGTGGGATCGGGCAGGGTCAGACCGTCCACTGCACGATAGGGAATGTATCCGGCATCTAAGATCACCTGCTGTCCTGCATCCGACTGCATCCACTGCACCAGGGTACGCACGGGCGAATCGGTCGGTTCACTGGCGGAGAAAATGGCGTAGTTGTACCCCAAAAGCGGATAGGTACCGTCCAATAGGGTTTCCAGCGACGGCTCTACGCCATCGATTTGGATATAGTGGAACCCGGCTTGATCCTCGTACATCCCATCGGAGTAGGCGTATACGGAATAGCCAATGGCGTACCGACCGTTGTCGTAGTTGGCGATCACGTCCAGTATCCCACCCATGGAAGCCGGCGTTACATCGGTCAACGGCTCCATCAGCGGCGTGTCTCCCATGAAGGCGCGCATATAGTTCTGGCTGCCGGAGTCGTTGTTGCGCTGGTAGGCCACGATGGGTGCATCCTCGCCGCCCACCTCACGCCAATTGGTGATCTGTCCGCTGTAGATCCCCCGAAGCTGGTCTACGGTCAGAGATGTCACCGGATTGTCCTTGTTCACCACGAACACAAAGCCTTCTCCGGCAACCGGCTCTGCGGTGTAGGCAAAATCCTTGTTTGCCAACATTTTCTGCTGCTCCTCGGACAAAGGCGTCGAAAAGATCAGCTCTACCACACCGTCTGCCAATCGTACCAGAGAGCGGTAGGTCTTGGTGTGGGCTGTGGTGCGCTCGCCACCTAAAATGGCACGGCGGACGGCGATGTCCAGATTGGTGGTGGACGTAGAGCCATCGGTCAGCGGATAGACAAAATCTGCGGGGAAGCCATAGCGGTTTTCCGTCATGTGCCGGGACGCAGAAGCATCGACCAATGAAGCAGATTGTTCCGAAGCAGATTGTTCCGGTGCCACGATCGGCTCGGTTTCTTCCGGTGAGATTTCCAAAACCGTATCTGCTTTCGTTTGGCTTTCCGGCATGGTCTCCACCGGTGCTTGCTGACAGCTATACAGCAGGATACTGCTGAGTATAAACAGGCATACGAAATGTTTTGGTGTTGGTTTGTACATATGGCTTCCTCCGCTTTTGGCTATTTCCGTACCGCTTTTTCGTATAGAGCCTCCAGCTGCCGTGTCATGGCAGAAGCTGTGAACTTTTCCGCATAGGATTCCAGCGCACCCTTGCACAGCTTTTCGTGCAGCACCGGATCGTCCAGGATCCTAGCAATGGTGTTCGCCAGAGCCACCGGGTCACGCTGGGGCACGATGTAGCCGTTCCAGTCGTTTGTGACCATATAGGGATTGCCGCCGAAGTCCGACGCCACCGCCGGGATCCCCAGACTGTAGCCCTCGGACAACGCCAGACAGGAGGTCTCCGTGCCGATGGAGCAGTTGATGCTCAGATCCATCAGCCCATACCAGGGTGCCACATCCAGCACAAAGCCGGTGAAATGCACCACATCGGCAATACCCCGTTCGGCCGCTTCTTTGCGCAGAGCCGCTTCCTGTGAGCCGCCGCCGATCACCAAAGCACGCAGGTTTGGATGGGTGTCGTGCAGCTTTTCCACCGCTTGCAGCAGATAGGTGTGTCCCTTGTAGTCCTCCAGCCGGGCGGAAATGCCAATGACAAAATGGTCCCTTGTCCAGCCCAGCTCCTGCCGCAGTGCGTTTTTTTCGTCCTCCGTGGCACGGCGCATAGGCTCCACCCCATTGATGATCACCGTGATCTTGTTGGCATCCACGCCGGTCATGGTCAGATCGTCCATGGCAGCCTGTGCCACCGCCACAATATGGGTGGACAGCGTATTGTTCACAAACCCGTTGATCTGCTTGCCGGGGAAGGTGGTGAGCTTTTTCGGCTGGGGAAAGGCGCAGTGCCGGGTGTAGAACCGACCGGGGACATGACACAGCCACGCCGCCAGCTTCCCGGAAAAGGAGGAGTGGCAGTGAACGATGTCCGGGCGAAATTGCCGGATGATGGCACGCAGCTCTCCCACCGCCGCCATATCAAAGCTCTTGTCCCGGCCGTTCCGGATCTCCTGCACCGGATACCCCTCGGCTTCCACCATGGGACGCAGTGCCGCACCGGCGGGCAGTACCACCAGCATCTCGAACCGGGTCTTATCGAAGTTGTGGAGGTAGTTGACCAGCAGTCGGCCA
The DNA here is from genome assembly GCA_964463375.1 of uncultured Ruminococcus sp. GTDB lineage: Bacteria > Bacillota > Clostridia > Oscillospirales > CAG-272 > UMGS1696. Next base: position 24,305 of record CAYXBQ010000034.1, read on the forward strand.
GCCCCGCCAATGTTGGAATCGGTCAGTATCTGTAAAACACGAATCATTTTTTCCTCCGTCTCACAAGGTCCAAAAGCATACCCATGGTCTCACACCGCACAAGCATGGTCAAAAGCGCATACACAAAGATCCCCACCAGCGCACCAACGGCAACCTGGAAAAAGTTTCCATGGATCCGGTTGCCCACCAGCCACACGGCAGGCACCATACCACCGGTGCAGACAAGGATCTTGCCGATCTCCAGCCAGTCGCCACGACCAAAGCGCATCATGCGGCTTCCGGCGGCACGAATGGCGTTGATGGTCATGTTCACAGCCGTTGCCACGCCGGACAGCAGCGCGATCATGCCCACGGTCAGCCGGTCCTGCCAAAGCTCCGCTACCACCAGCAGCAGTCCCACGTTCACCGCCATAGCGATCAGCGCACTGACCATGGGCACCTTCGTCTTCTCGGCGGCGAAAAATCCCTTGATCAGCACCTCGTTGACTGCCAAAAATACCATGGAAAGGGCGTAGCAGGACAGGGCACCGGCGGTCAGGGCTGTGTCGTCCGGGGTAAAGCTGCCGCCTTCAAAGAGCAGTGCCGTAAAGGGAGTGGCAAGCAAAACGATCCCGGCGGTCAAGGGGGCGATGATGAACACCAGCGTCTTCACGGAGATCCGCATGAGCCGGTCGGTCTCGTCCTGTTCCCCGGCAGCGGCCGCACGGGAGAAGTGGGGAAACAGCAGGTTGGTTGCCACAAAGGAGAACAGCCCCACCAAAATGGTGTACAGTCGGTTGGCATAGCCCAGCGCCGTGATGCCACGCCCGTTCTCGATCCCGGAGGCCAGTCGGGTGTTGATCAGGCTGCACACCGGTGTGGTCCAGGTGGAAAGCAGGATGGGCAGCGCATTGGTCATGGCCTGTCGGATGGGGGGTGTCCAAAGTTTGGTGGGTCTCCAGGAGAATTCCAGCCGCCGCAGAGAGGGGACCTGTACCAGTGCCTGTGCCGCCCAGCCAAGGAGCATGGCAACGGCCAGTCCCACGATGCCGCAGACTTTGTTCAGGGTCAAAAGATACCCCACCATGATGCCGTTGGACAGCAGGGAAATGATGGCGGGGATGTTGTATTCCCCATTGGACTGCAAATATCCCACAAAGGAAAAGGCCAGCCCCGTGAAGATCACCATGGGAAATAGGATCCGGGTCAGCTGTACCGCCAGCCCATGGGTCGCACTGTCCAGCCCCGGTGCCATCCAGGAGACCAGAGGGGACGCAAAGACGATCCCGAAGGCGGCAAGGATGGTGGTGATGATGCAGATCAGGCTGGTGTAGGACCGGGCAAAATCCAGTGCCTCCCGCCGTCCCTTTTTCACCAGCAGTCCGTTGTACACCGGGATAAAGGCAGAGGTGACCACCCCGCCGATGACCAGATCGAATACCGTCACGGGCAGCTTGGAGGCAGTCTCATAGGCGATGGCCTCCATAGAGGTACCATAGGCACGACCCACTAAGGTATCCCGCACCAGCCCCAACACCTTGGCCGCTAAGATCATGATGCCCATGAGCACCGCAGTCCCGGCGAAGGAGGTCTTTTTTTGTTTTTCTTCCATTTAGTTATCTCCTACCGGATGCTTGTCACGCACGTATGTCTCCGCTTTCTCCCACAGCACAGCCACTTCCCGCCGGTATGTATCTGTGTCCAGCAGCCAGCTCATGCCATGCTCGGCACCGGGCACGCTGAGAAACACCACATCCTTGCCCTTGCAACTGTCGTATATCGCCTGCCCCATCCAGTGGGGGACAAAGGAGTCCGCTTCTCCATGGGCAATGAGCAGTGGCCGTGTGTTGCGTGCAAGGGCATGGCATACGTCCCCTGTAGCGTGGGGATCCCGTTTGCCGGGACGGGTGAACCATTCGCCGGTACACAAGCGGATCCACAGCACCGCCGCATAGTACAGCGGAAAGGGCGGCAGATGGAACCATTGGCGCAGCACCTTTTTGCAGATGGCCGCCGGAGAGGTGTACCCGCAATCGGCGATGATACCACCCACGTTGTCCGGCAGCTCTTCTCCCGCCGCCAGCAGTACCGTAGTAGCACCCAGCGAAATACCGTCCAGCACCACAGGTACAGTGGGAAAATGCGCATGCAGCCAATGGCACCAGTCCACTACATCATAGCGTTCCCGCAGACCAAAGGTGATGGATCGCCCGCCACTGCCCCCGCACGCCCGCTGGTCGATGAGAAACAGGCCATAGCCAGCCCCATGCATCTCCCGGACACAGCCGGCAAAGTCGCACAGCGGATGGGAGCGATACCCATGGACCTGCAAATAGATCCCACGGGGTTCGCCAGCCGGGGGGATATAGTGGGCAGTCAGCGGGATCCCGTCCCGGCTTTGGATGTGGATGGGACCGCCCCTGTTGGCGAGCAGAAATTCCCGCCCCGCCAGCACCTCCGGCAGATCCTTTTCCGGAATGTGTCGATCGGGTTTTGGCAGCGCATCGGGAGCGGTCCAATAGTCCGGCACATCCTTTTTGCGCCCACAGGCAAAGCGTGCCATATAGAGACCGCCCGCCATAGTCAGGCACAGCAAACAAAGTATGATCAGTATACACATAGCATTACAGCATCTGGATAAATTCTTCTTCGGTCAGAACCTTCACGCCCAGGGAATCCGCTTTTGTCAGCTTGGACCCGGCGTTTTCTCCCGCCACCACATAGCTGGTCTTGCCGGACACGCTGCCGGTAGCCTTGCCGCCCCGTTCCTTGATCCGGGCAGTGGCCTCGTCTCTGGTCATGGTGGACAGGGTGCCGGTCAACACGAAGGTCAGTCCACCGAACTTGTCGGCATCCACCGGGGCACCCTCACCGTCCGCTTCTGCTGGGTTTTCCACAGGTTCCGTTTTGGCAAGGCTCACCAGCGATACACCGGCGGCAGTCAGCTTGTCTACGATGGCACGGGTCTCCGGCAACTGGAAGTAGTCCACCACCATGTCTGCGGTGATCCCACCGATGTCGTCCACGGCACACAGCTCCTCTGCCGTCACGGTGAACAGGGCATCCACCGAGCCAAATCGACCTAAGATCGCCTCTGCTGCCGCCTGTCCCACGTGTCGGATCCCCAGGGCATACAGCAGCTTTTCGCCGCCGGCCGTTTTGGTGTTCTCAATGGCAGAAAGCAAATTGGCAGCGGATTTTTCGCCCATCCGGGGCAGTGCCACAAGGGCATCCTTTTGCAGGGTGTAGAGATCCCCCACGTCTCCCACCAGTCCGGCATCGATGAGCGACTTGACCAGCGCGGGCCCCAGTCCATCGATGTTCATCCCGCCACGGCTGGCAAAGTGGGTGAGCCGCCGTTCCAGCTGTGCCGGGCATCCGGGATTCACGCAGCGCAGGGCACCGGTGTTGGCTGGTGTATCGATTTCTGCATCTACATCCTCATCCGTTCCGGCATCCCAGACCAGCCTTTCGCCGCAGGAGGGGCAGCATTCGGGGAAGCGGAAGACCCTTTCGGTACCGTCCCGCTTTTCCGGTGCAGAGCCCACGATCTCCGGAATGATGTCCCCGGCCTTTTGCACCTTCACCCAGTCGCCCAGCCGCACATCCCTGTCTCGAATGATGTCGATGTTGTGGAGGGTGGCACGGGATACGGTGGTCCCGGCAAGCTGTACCGGCTCCAAAATGGCGGTGGGTGTCAGGATCCCGGTGCGGCCGACCTGTACTTCGATGTCTAAAAGCTTCGTGAGCTTTTGCTCCGGGGGATACTTGAAGGCGGTGGCCCATTTGGGTGTGGACGGTCCTTCGCCTAAGATGGAACGCTGGGCAAGGGAATCGATCTTGATCACCGCCCCATCGATGTCGTAGGGCAAGCTCTCCCGCATGTCCCCGATCTGCCCCACGGCGGCGATGACTTCCTCTATATCTGTGGTGACCGTTTGTACCCGGATGGTGGAAAAGCCAAGCTCGTGCATCCGGTCGATGGTCTCCTTGTGGGAAATGGGTGCATGGCCGTCGGTGTACAGGTCACCGCATTGGTAGTTGAAGACGAAAATGGACAGCCCGGCCTCCCGGGTCCCGCTGGCATCCAGACGACGCAGATTGCCCGCCGCCGCATTCCGGGGATTGGCCCACAGCTTTTCACCGGCAGCCTCTCGTTTTTCGTTGAGTGCCGCAAAGCTGTCGTGGGGCATATACACCTCCCCACGGACGGAGAGGGACACCGGCTCGGTGAGGGTGTGGGGGATGGCGGCAATGGTGGCGATATTTTCGGTGACGTTCTCCCCGATGGTACCGTTGCCACGGGTGGCACCCAGCACCAGCTTGCCCTTTTCGTAGGTCAGGCACACGGACAGGCCGTCGATCTTCGGTTCCACCGTGTAGCGAATGTCATCGGCAGGGATCCCATCCTCCAGCAAGGTGGACTGGGTGCGGGTGAGAAAGGCACGGAGCTCCTCGTAGTCGAACACGTCGGTCAGGCTGCCCATTTTCACCGGGTGTGTGACCTTAGCAAATTTTTCACCGGCAACGCCTCCCACACGCTTGGTGGGCGAATCTGCCGTGGCCAGCGCAGGATAGGCCTCCTCCAGCTCGGTCAGCTCCCGGAACAGGGCATCGTAGGCATAGTCGGAGATCTCCGGCGCATCGTTTTCGTAATACAATTTGGCATGGTGTGCAATGGTCTTTTTCAGTTCGGCGACCCGCACACGGGCTTCTTCTATGGTCATATGGTCTACCTCAAAAATACATACATATGGTATTTTATAGTATACCCCATCCGGTGGGAAAAGTCCATAGGGATTTGGTGAATTTTTTCGCTGTCGGACAAAAATACTTTGCCTTGGCAATATGCCAAAAAGCCAATTGGCAAATTCACCAAAAACTGTGCAGAAATTTTGGTGCTATTCATGTGTGAAAAAATGTACGGTAAGAATTGACAAATGGGCGGGCAGCGTGTATAATATGTATAACCTAAATCCACAAAATTTGATGAAACCCGCTATCGGACAACGGTGACCAAAACCGTTATGTACCGGTGCTGCACGGTTTCGGTTGGGAGGTCTCCTATGATGAAAATGAAGAAACACACCCTTGTCACATTGTTTTTGGCCCTTGTGACCCTGTTGCCGACGCTGATCTCCTGCGCCTCCGGTGGTGGTACCGAGACCACGAGTGCCTCCAACACGGACACGACTGCCACCACCGCACAGGAAACGGAAGAGACCGAGCTGATGCCCGACATTCCTGCCCTGGACTTCGGCGGGGAAGAATTTATGTTCCTTACCTCCGATGAAAACGACGACAACGGGTCTGACTGGATGACCTATGACGTATGGGTCGAGAACACCACCGGGGACGTGATCAACGATGCGGTGTTCGAGCGGAATCTGTATCTGGAAGACACCTACAACATCAAAATGGCAGAATTCCAGGGCGTGACCGATACCCTTGCCAAGAAGGACGTAAGTGCCGGTACGGGTGAATACGATGCGGTCATGACCAACATCGTAGATGCAGCAGCGATGGCACAGGAAGGCTACACGATCAGTATGTACGACCTGCCGTATATCGACCTGACCAAGCCGTGGTGGGACCAGGGCTGCTCTAAGGACCTGGAGCTGTACGGAGAGATCTATTTTGCCACCGGGGACATCACCGTTATCGACAACGACGCTACCTGGGTGCTGATGTTCAACAAGCAGATCTACGAAGACAACGGCTTTGACAATATCTATGATCGTGTCAAGGAATACGATTGGTTCTACGACGATATGCTGGAGATGATGTCTGCGGCGGCACTGGATGTGAACGGGGACGGCAAGATGGCACATGCCGACGATATTTTCGGCTTTGCGACCTCCGACGACTCCGGACAGGGTCTGTTCTATGCCTCCGGGGAAAAGCTTGTGTACAGAGACGAGACCGGTTCGCCCTATCTGTGTACCACACCGGAAAGAATGTCCGGCGTAGTGGAAAAGGCTGGGCAGATGATGTCGGATAAGAGCATCACCGTGCTGACCTCTGTGGTAGGTACCTCCGATGGTCTGCGGCATC
>CAYXBQ010000035.1:0-14218 GCA_964463375.1 uncultured Ruminococcus sp.
GTGTCTTGACTTCTGTTGGTAGTATTATAGCATATTTTGTCGATGGTGTCAATATATGTTTCCCTTAAAAAATCGTGCGAGCTTCCTCGATCCCGCAGCACAAAGCCGTGAACTTTCACAAAAAAGCCATGCTTTCTACCGGCATTCTTTCTGTTCTCCCCTCTTGATTCTTGGGGCAAAATCGTGTATAATAGTATCGATTATCATGATTGTAGAAAAAAGGACGTATACGAAGAATGCCTATCAAAATTCCCGCGGGCCTGCCGGCTGGTGACATTTTACAAGCCGAAAATATATTCGTCATGGACGAGAACCGCGCTATGCAGCAGGACATCCGCCCTCTGAAGCTGGCGATCCTCAACCTGATGCCCACCAAGATCACCACCGAGACCCAGATCATCCGCCTGCTCTCCAATACCCCCCTGCAGATCGAGCTGACCCTGCTGAAAACGGCCACCCACCAGTCCACCAACACCTCTGCCGAGCATATGGAAGCCTTCTATCGCACCTTCGACGACGTGCGCAATGAGCGGTTCGACGGCCTCATCATCACCGGCGCACCGGTGGAAAATTTGGACTTTACCGAGGTGGATTATTGGGACGAGCTGTGTGAGATCATGGCATGGTCCAAAACCAACGTGTTCTCCACCCTCCACATCTGCTGGGCAGCCCAGGCCGGCCTGTGGTACCACTACGGCATCCCCAAGCACGAGCTGAAGGAGAAAATGTTCGGCGTGTTCAGCCATGTGCCCCTGCAGCCGGCCCATCCTCTGCTCCGTGGCTTTGACGAAGTGTTCCAGGCACCCCATTCCCGGCATACCGAGGTGCGGCGGGAGGACATCCTGCGTTGCCCCAAGGTGGAGATCCTGTCGGAGTCGGTGGAGGCGGGCGTGTACATCGTGGCCTCCAAGAAGCGGCGGCTGTTCTTTGTCACCGGCCACAGCGAATACGATGCCGGCACGCTGGCAGCCGAGTATTTCCGGGACAAAAACAAGGGTCTGCCCATTGCGATCCCCAAGCACTATTTCCCCGCCGACGACCCCACACTGCCCCCGCGCAACACCTGGCGTGGCCATGCCCACCTGCTGTTCTCCAACTGGCTGAACTACTTCGTGTACCAGGCTACCCCCTACGACCTGCAAAATATGGAGCACATCGAGGGCTGACAAACCTCTGTACCATATGCCATACGATTTTCAAAAGCATGCACCGGAGCACCGGCGTGTGCTTTTTTCTATTGTCAGCACTATGACGGCGTTTTCATCGTTTTTGCATATTCCCCGACACCGCTCCTGCCGGATGCTGCGATAGAGATGAGATCCTGCCGATAAAAAATATTCCCCACCCACCGGTTCCCGACAGACTTCCCGCCGCCACCTGTGCTATACTATACATACCCGCCCACGGGGAGCATATCCGTGGCACGGGAAACAAGATACCTCTAAAAAATGCGGAAGGAGAAATGTCCATTCATGTTTTTCAAAAAGGTGGAAGAATTCAAAAAGGTCGTGCGGGAGGTGCCTGTTGCGGAGATCGGCTTGCCGGAGAACAGCGTTCGGCAGATCACCCCGGATCCGGCCCTCTATGCCTTAGCCGACAGCCTGCGCCAACACGGCATGCTGGAGCCCATCCTTGTCCGGCAATGCTACGATGGCGGCACACCACAGCGCATTTTGGTGGCAGGGCAAAGGCGGCTCCGAGCGGCAGAGCTGTGCGGTTGGACAAGCGTCCCATGTATCTGCATCGAAGCCACCCAGACCGAAGCCGCCGTGCTGGCCATCATCGAAAACCTCCACCGAGAAGACCTGAACCTGTTTGAAGAAGCCTTAGCCATCCGTTCTCTCATTGCATTGGGCAATATGACCCAGGAAACCGCCGCCAAACGCCTATCCGTTAGTCAATCCTACATAGCCAACAAGCTGCGACTGCTGCGCCTGACCCCCACCGAGCAGGAAATGATCCTGCAAAATGGCCTGACCGAACGTCACGCACGAGCAGCCCTGCGGATCCCCAGCCAGCCGGAGCGGACACAGGTGCTGTCGATCTTTGCCGAACGCCACATGAATGTAGCTACCGCCGAGGAATATGTGGAGTCACTGCTGTGCGCTGCCGCCCGTGGCGAGGAGATCCGTTCGTCCAAGACCCAGCCGGAGCTGCGGCAAAAGCTGGTGATCAAGGACATCCGCCTGTTCTACAACTCCATCGACCACGCCGTGGATGTGATCAAGCGCAGCGGTATCCCCGTGGAATCCAGCCGCCGAGAAACGGATGCGGGCACGGTGATCGAGATCCTTTTGCCAAAAAAGCCGGATAATGGAAGAGCAGAAGTGCCGTTTGTTTCACGTGAAACATGGGTGAATGGAGGTATGCGGGGCGTTTCACGTGAAACATTTGGCGAAAAATGGAGGTGATCATCGGCGTATTTGCGGCTGGACTATGGTAAAAGCTGGGGTCTTTTTGTCTACATGGCGATCGAAGAAGCAAAGCGGGATGGCGGGATATGCGAGGCAAACGCAGTATCGAAAATGCACATACTGCCGCCGCGCCGGTGCCAATATGGGTGCAAAACCGCACCTGTCCCGGCGTGCTTTCCTATGGCATGTGACCAAAGAGACCCCGATTTTGCTATGCGCATACAAAAAAACAACGGAAAATTCACAACCGCAACACGGACATTTTGGATTTATAGGTTGACAAATCTCCCCGCAGCCTGTATAATATAGATGTATATTATCTGCGGAGGTATGGGATGGTTCGGTATACTGTGGCGTTTGCCAATCAAAAGGGCGGTGTCGGAAAAACGACCTCGTGTGTGAACATAGCGGCGGCGGTGGCCGGGATGGGGTATCGGGTCCTGCTGGTGGACTGCGATCCCCAGGGGAACACCACGTCCGGGCTGGGCATTGCCAAAAAAGAGGTGCGCCACACGGTGTACGAAGCGTTGCTGGAACAGGCAAAGCCGGCCGACTGCATCCTGCGGACCGATGTGGAAAATTTGGATGTGGTGCCGTCCACGATCCAGCTGGCGGGTGCGGAATTTGATCTGATCGACATGGAAAAGCGGGAAGGCCAGCTGAAAAAGTTTTTGGCGCAGGCGCAGACGGCAGAGGGAGCCGACTATGATTTTGCTATGATCGACTGCCCGCCGTCCCTGAGCATGCTGACGGTGAACGCATTGGCGGCATCCAACGGCGTGGTGATCCCCATGCAGTGCGAATATTATGCACTGGAAGGATTGAGCCAATTGATGCTAACGATCCGGAAGGTGAAGCAGCTGTACAACAAGGATCTAACGATCTTAGGGATCCTGATCACCATGTACAACGGCCGACTGAATTTATCGGTGCAGGTGCTGGAGGAGATCAAGAAATACTATGCGGACAAGCTGTTCCCGGACCCGATCCCCCGCAGCGTCAAGCTAACGGAGGCCCCCAGCTACGGCAAACCGGCGGTGCTGTACGACAAGTATAACAAGGGCACGCAGGCATATCTCCGCACAGCGGAGGAGCTGGTACGCCGTACAGGTGGAACGCTACAGCCGTAAGGGAACGCCGGTTGTACAAAAGGGGTTAGGTACAGGAACAACTTCACTGTAAGTGCATGCTGACCCCTTCCCCACACATCACATTTTGAAGGAAGACTTATATCATGGCTAAAGGAAAAGGTCTGGGCCGTGGCCTGGACGCAATATTTGACGATAACGCCTTCGAGGAGACCCAAACAGAGGGCGTGAAAACCCTGCGGATCTCCCAGATCGATCCCAAAAACGACCAGCCCCGGAAGAACTTCGAGCCGGAAGCCCTGGCACAGCTGGCCGATTCCATTGCCGCCAACGGGATCCTGCAGCCGATCTTGGTGCGGCAGACCCATTTTGATACCGAACGATACGAGATCATCGCCGGAGAACGGCGGTTCCGTGGTGCTAAGCTGGCCGGACTGAACGAGATCCCCGCCATCGTGGTGGAAGCGGATGACCTGACCGCCGCCCGCTACGCCCTGATCGAGAACCTACAGCGGGAGGACCTGAATCCCTACGAAGAAGCCGTGGCATACGATCGGCTGATCCAGGAGTTCGGGCTGAGCCAGGAGGAGATCGCCGGACAGCTGGGCAAATCCCGGTCGGCCGTTGCCAATGCCCTGCGCCTGCTGGATCTGCCGGAGGAAGTGATCAAGATGCTGATAGACGGCACGTTGACCGCCGGACATGGCCGAACGCTGCTGGGACTGAAGGATCGGAGCCAGATCGTGCCGCTTGCCAACCGCTGCGTGAGCCGGAATTTGTCGGTGCGGGAGATGGAGCAGGTGGTGAAGCAAGCCAACCGGCTCTACGCCAAGCAGCAGGAGCAAAGCGAAGCGGAAGAGGCGGAACAATCCGTGCAGGTGGACTATTTTGCATCCCTTGCCAACCGCTTCACGTCGGTGACAGGCCGCCAATGCAAGATCACCGAGACCCGCAACAAAAAGATCTTCCAGGTGGAATACCGGGACAACGAGGATCTGGAGGAGCTGCTGAAGCACCTGGCCGGCAGCGATTTTTTGGACAACTATTGATAGCACAAGACAGCCTGTGTATCGAAAATGCATATCGGCTGCGAAAATATATGTAAACATAGGAAATAAGAACCCATAGAAGCGAACGACCGGTGTGGCGAAGGACCAGTGCCCTCTTATTTCTGATGGACCCACAATGGGAGGATGTTGTGATAGGAAAGATTTATTATTACCAAAACTTCACCATACCGAGCGGCTTTGATTCCCTGGACGTGCTGGTATGGGGAATGTACGCCGGGATCGTGATCGGCGCAACGGTGGCGACCTTTGACAAGATGTACAGCGAAGGCATGCTTAAGGCACTGGTGGCAAAGGGCGCACAGACACCGGAGACAGCGGTGCCCTTTGGGGAACTGGACATCAAGGGCAAATGGTACCTGCGACGTGCCCTGCGGGAAGGAAAGCCACTGCGGAAAATGCTGGGAAGTGTAGATGCGGCAGCCGGTACAAAGCCGGATACGCTATCGTACTATCTCCCGGAGGAGAAACGATACCAAGCGGAGACCCGATTCCAAAGCGGCCGCCGCCCGATCCTCACGCTGGTGCTATCGATCCTTGCGATGCTTGCGGTGGTATTTTTCGTAAAATTCGCCGTCCCGGAGCTGCTGACGATGCTGGACAATCTGATCGGCATGGCGAAGGGGTGAGGGGTAAGGGGGAGCCCCTTTACCTAACCCCCTTGCAGGGGACGCACGTTTTTCAACTGGCGTTGGGGTTTGCACTTCCCGTGGGGGTTTTTGTACTGGCGTACGGCTTTTGGTCACTCCACCATTCCGGCGGCACGTAAATCCTTCCCACCCAAACCTGTAGGGAACGGTCTTGACCGTTCCGCCGCTTTGCACGTCCCGTGGGGGGTCTCAACTGGCGTTGGGCTTTGTTGACTTTATGTCTTGCCCAAGACAGGGGATGCCTCACTCAACTACGTTGAGTACTCAACTGCGTTGAGTGGCTCAACTGCGTTGAGTGAGGCATTCTCCCGAAACTTTTCGGAGAAAAAATCCGTCTATAAGCCGTACGCCAGTACAAAACCCCTACGGCAGTAGAAAAGCCCAACGCAGTGTCCATACGCCGTACGCCAGTACAAAAAAACCAGGGGGGTTAGGTAAAGGGGATCCCCCCTTGCCCTCAACGTCAGCGGAACAATAAGAAAAAAAGGAAAAAACAAGAAAAAAGGAAGCAAAAACGCCATGCAAAACACGTATAACCCACAAAAGAAAAAGCGGAAGACACGTCGGCATCGGAGCTTCGGCGCTGTCATGCTGACCATCGTCCTGTGCGCCGCCCTGTGCCTTGTCGGGATCTTTGCCGTCATCTATTTTGCCGGGGTGCGCTATATCACCGTCAAAGTGAATGACGACGTGTATGTCAAATTCCTAGGGCTGGTGGACGACGAAGGCTCTCCCTATAAGGGTCGGATCATCTACTCCGATGGCATTTCCGCCGAGGTGGACTTGGACCGGAACCAGATCGCCTACTCCAACGGCGATATCTACGAAGGAGAGCTGAACAATAACCTGCTCAAGGAAGGCGCCGGTCGGATGCTGTACGCCAATGGCGATATCTACGAAGGCAGCTTCACCCACGATGCCCTGAACGGCGAAGGCACCTACACCTACGTGAACGGCGACGTGTACGTGGGCAGCTTTGTGGGCGGCGTGAAGGACGGCATGGGTACCTACACCTTTGCCGACGGCTCCGTGTACGAGGGCAGCTTTGCCGGGGATAAAAAGCACGGCGCAGGCGTGTACCGGTTTGCCAGCGGCGATACCTTTGTGGGCACCTACGAAAACGACCTGAAGGAGGGCGAGGGCATCTACACCTGGGCAAACGGCGACATCTACGAAGGCAACTTCACCGCCGACCAGCGCAGCGGCCACGGTACCTACACCTGGGCAAACGGCGAACGCTACGAAGGGGAGTTCCAGGACAACCTGATGAGCGGCGCCGGCACCTACACCTGGCCCAGCGGCCGAGAATACACCGGCTACTTCGACAACGGCGTGATCGTTCGAGCCAAGTGATCCTCAGAGCACGGTGATCAATAGAACAAAAACAAGCTATGTTCGTGTCAAAACGGATGTAGCTTGTTTTTTTGTTTGTACTCCCGTACAACAAAGCAAAATAGGATGGCATTCGCCCCACCAAGCAGCTGCGAGACCCCACACGAATCCCATCGAAAACGCATATGCCAGCCCCCTTCCCCGGCAAAACCCCACACCATATTTCCACATCCATTCCCCCCACATACCCGGCATTTCCCCGCCGCTATCCTGTGTCCCGCCCCCATTTCCCTGCCGGACAAACGATTCCCCCGCTTCACCCGGCATTGCCATACCCCATTCCACAGACCGTTTCCGAGCCCCTCCGAACCCCCTTTTGTGGTATCATATCCGTGTTCCAAAATCCCATCACCATTTCGGAGGTACATACATGGATAAGCATATGACAAAACAGCGCTGCGCATTCCCCCAAGCACAGGCCCACACCCGCAAGCATGCCCAACTGCCGTGGCTGCTGGCATGGGCAGCGGTCGGTGCCGTATTGGCTGCCGGACAGACCGTCTTTGGCCAGAACCCCTTTGGCATAGCCGCCCTTTCCGCTGCCAGTGGAGCCGGTACCGCCCTTGCCCTGTTCTTTGGCACCCTATTGGGCAGCACCCGCTACGGCGGTATCCTCCCCCTTGCCGTGACCACCGTGTTCCTGCTCCGCACAGCCCTGTCCCTTTGGCTTACCGAGGACGAATGGCGGCACGGTCAAAGCGGGACCGTCCGGGACAGTGCCCATGTCGCCAAAGTACATACCGATGCCCATGGGGAAAGCTTGCACTATTCCCGCCAAAAGGGCTGGATCCGCCGGTCTCCCCACCCCGGCAACCGGGACCCGGCAGATGCCACTGTCCGCACCCGCCGCCTATCCGCCCACGCCCTACATACCATCCTCACCTTCGCCGAAGAACGGCTTTTTCGAGAGCAGATCGCCCTGCGCATGGCGGTGTCTGCATTGGCAGCCTTTCTCGCCGGTGCCTGGGGCTTGACAGTGGGCGGGATGCAGCCGACGGATCTGTGGGGCATGCTCTTCTCTGCCCTTGTCGCCCCCCTGTGTACCTACCTGTTTTACGCCGCCCACGACCGCCGTATGCGCACCTCCCCCCTCCGAGAGACCGGCATCTTAGCGGTATTGGCGTTGGTCTGCCGTAGCTTGTCCGGTGTCACCCTGCCCCTTGTGGGTCTGGATCTGGGCGAAGGGGCCGCACTGGCTGCCGCTGTCCTGACCGGCTCCTCCTTTGGGGTGGCACGCGGCGCACTGGTGGGCTTGTCCGGCGGCCTGTTTCTCACCCCCGATCGACTGCCCGCCTTTATCTTAGCAGGTGCTGTGACCGGTGCCCTGTCCGGCTCCTGGCATACGCTGCTGGGGCGAGGCTATTGTCGTGCCATCGGACTGCTGGCGGGATCGGTGGCGGCGGTGGCCTGGTGCCTGTACAGCGGCGGACTGGGCACCTTAGCCGGTCTGGCACCGGAGATCCTCATCGTATCCGCCGTACTGCTGCCCTTCTTCGCCTACGACGGCTGCAAGCTGCCCGACCATTGGTGTGGCGTGCTCCCGGATACCCGGCGCAGTGCGCAAACGGCGGTGGCAGAGGCGGCACTGCGAGGACGAGAAAAAAAGCTCTCCGATCTGGGCACCGGCCTGCGCTCTTTGGGGGAGCTGTTGACGGGTGTGTCGGAGAAGCTGGTGATGCCGGGCAAGCGGGAGCTGCAGGCCATGGCAGAGAGCTGCTTGGACGTGTACTGTGACCGATGCGCCCAGCGTCACCGTTGTCGGGAGACGGACTACGACCAGTGGCAGGAGATGCTGACTCGGTTTGCCCAGGCACTGACGGAGGATGGCGGTGTCTGCGGGCGAGATGTACCGGCGGCATTTGCATCCCGATGCTGTGTCATGGGGCGGGTGCTGGACGAGATCAACGCCACAGCGGCACGGCGTATGAGCGAACGGCGCAGCGGAGACCGGCTTCGGGTGGCAGCGGAGGACTACCTCCACATGGGGCAGCTGCTGGCAGAATCGGCAAGGTTAGAGGCGGCAGAGGGCATGGTGGACAAGGCCCTGACGGCACAGCTGGCGAAAATGCTGTCCTGCAATGATTTTGCGGCAGGCTCCGTCACCGCATACGGCACCCGATACAAGCGGATCTTCGTCCACGATATCGACCTTGGCGGCACCCGGATGGGCGGTGAGGAGATCATGGCACTGTTCGGCAAGGCGGTGGGCATGCCCCTGTCGCCGCCCACATTCTCCTTAGATGGGGCACTGCTCTCCATGGAGCTGCACACCCGCCACTGCGCCCACTGCACCTGGGGACGCTGCACCCGCTCTGCCGCCGCCATGGAGGAAGCTCGACAAGGTGTCGTACAGGACGAGGATGCCGCCGATGCCATCGACATCCGATCGGGGGACACGGTCAGTGCCTTTGTGGGAGACGGGCGGCAGTATATGCTGTTGTCGGACGGCATGGGCACGGGACGAATGGCGGCGCTGACCTCCGGCATGGCGGCGACCTTTTTGGAGCAGCTGCTGACAGCGGGTGCCGCACTGGAAACGGCACTGAAAATGCTCAACGGCGTGTTGCGGGCCGGCTGTGACGAATGCGCCGCCACCATCGACCTGTGCGAGATCGACCTGGTGACCATGGAGGTGTGCTTTGTCAAGAGCGGTGCGGCGCCATCCTTTGTGCTGCGAGACGGGAGCCTGTTCCGGCTGCAATCGAAAACGGTGCCCATCGGGATCCTGCGTGCGCTGGATGCAGAGCGGATCCGGTTCACGGTACAGCCGGGGGATGTGATCGTGATGCTGTCCGACGGCATCGCCCGCAGCTTTGAGGAATGCCCATGGCTGCTGGACCTGCTGACCACAAGCGAAGACCTGCGGCAGGGACACGTCCAAAGAGCCGCCGAGGAGATCGTAGCAGAAGCCGCCCGCCACGGTGCCATAGACGACATCACAGCCGGTGTGATCTTTGTGGAAAAGGGGGAATAAAAAAAGAAATAAGCGCAGCCACGATCTGTCTTGGCTTGCTTATTTCTGCTCTCTCGAAAACTGTATGATCAAGTGTGCCGTAGATTCCAGAATACCCTGGTACCTAGCGATCTCGTCCGGCGTGAACCCATGGATGTCCGACCAACGGTAGCCGGGAAGATAGCAGGTGGCATCGTGAAACCCATCCTTTTCATCGGGCCTTTCGATGTAGACCCGCACCTTCTCCTCTGCCAGCCATTCCGAATGTACGATCTCCGTACCGTCATTGAGCGTCAAAAATGGATATAGCATCTTGTATTCCCTCCCAACAAAATTTTTTCAAAAAAAGGAGTCGCCCCATGCCAACGATCTACTTACCGCTGCCCATGGCACTACTACTGCTGGGGACGGAGGACACTACGCCTCTGTCCCGTACAGCTTTTCACAAAGGGACAAAAATTCGTCCCGTGGGTACAGGATGTTCAGTGCCGCCAGCAGCGCATTGGGTGTCATGCCCGCCGGAAGGGACAGGTGGCTGCACAGCAGATCCCGCCGCTTTGCCGCATGCTCTCCCCCCGTAAGCCCCCACACATAGAGATCCGTCTTCGTGATGGGCCCTGCCGCAGATCCTGTGGAAAAGTCCCCACTTTCGCCTGTCATACCCTGTCCAGCCCCCGCAAGTGCTGTGTTATCCACAACATCTCCCGCATCAGCCGCCGCCACGCCGGGGTTTTCCCCCATAAGTGCCGGGTTTTCCACAGAATCTGTTTTCGCCAGCAGTGCCGGGTACCGTTTGACCAATCGGTCGAATAGGGCAGAGAGCGTTCCATTGTCGATGCCTTCCACACCGAGGAACCCCGCCTTGCCGCCCCGCCGCTTGCGTTTTTCCTTTCCCGCCACCTGGGGGATATAGAGATCATACACGGCCTCCGGCGGCAGGATCCGTTTGAGATAGGAGCGGATGACCGTCCCCCCACCATCGCTGTCGCAAAGCAGGATCACCCCATGCTGCCCGACCCGCCGAATGAGCGCCGCCTTTTCTGCCTGGTTGAAGATACCGAACCCATCGGTGGTGAGGATCGGCGCATCCACCACCTGTGCGAGCCGTGCCTTGTCATATTTCCCCTCCACGATCACGGGGACACGAAGCTTATGCATGAAAAAATCCTTTCTTTGGTAAGTCAGAAATAAGAAGGCAGAGGGCAGAGGTGGCAGCATGTATGCGCCGGGAGAATCGTTTTTCTACCGTATTGGGGGAAAACCACAGGCTATCCACTTCTGCCCCCTGCTCTCTACCTTTGTCAGATCCCGCCCACCAGCCGTTCCAGCAGTGCATACCCGTCTACGTTGGTGGTCTTCAAGGCCAGCTCGGCCGACAGGCACTTTTCCAGCGCATGCTCGAAATAGCCGCCGGGTGCAGAGGCCGCCGCACGACAGTATAGCCCCGCCCGGTATTCGTGCATCTTCATGGACTGCGCCAGCTCCCGCTTGTCCCGGCCGTCTGCCAAAAACGCCGCCGCTATCGCCAGATCCGTGTAGACCCGGGTGATCTGGGCAAGCAGCACGTGTGGCTCCTCCTTCCGCCGGATCTTGGTGGATAGGCAGGCGTACGCCCCCTGTCTGTCCCCCGCCAAAAGGCAGTTGGCAAGCCGAAACGCATCGTCCTCCTCCGTGGGCGTGACCACCTGCCGGGCCACTTCGATGGTCAGCTCCGACATACCGTGGGCTGCTGCATAGGCCCCCGCCTTGTCCAGCTCTCCCGACAGCCGCAGCATGGAACTGCCGCATATGGCTAAGATCTGCCGCCCCACCGCCGGATCCAGTGACACATGGTATTCCGCAAGGTGCCGCTGCATCCACCGCAAAAGCTGGCTCTCCCCCTGCAACGGAAACTCGATGGGGGTCAGCACCTTCGTGAGTGCCTTAAAGAGCGCAGAAGGTCTTTTGGCTGTCCCCGGATCCAAACGCCCCGCCGGAAAGGTCAGCACCAGCACGGTGTCGTCGGTGTCCGCTATGGTCGAGAGCGCATCCAGCAGCGCCGCCCGATCCTTGTCCCGGATCGCATCCCCCTCCGGCAGCGTGACCTCGATGAGCTTTTTCTCTACCAGCATGGCGGGAGAAAGAATGGCCTCGACCAGATCTCCCGGTGTGTAGTTTTCGCCGGTAAAGCTGCGCCGGTTGAAGTCCGCCAGCCCCTCGTCAGGCAGCAGTGCATGCCGGATCCGCTGGAGGGTGTTGGCCTTCAGGTAATCCTCGTCGCCGTAAAACAGGTATCCACCGGCAGGGACCCCGCTTTTCAGTAGTTCGGTATAGGTCATAGCTTATTTCTTTTTCCGCAAGGGTTCCAAAGAGCCATCGGGCCGCTTGACGCTGGTGTGGTCTAAGATCCCCTGGAAATTGGAGCGGAACTGTGCCAGATATTCCTTGCGCAGCACATCCCGTTCGGCGATCTCCTCGTCGGTCAGGGGACGTTCCTTGGCGATAGCCGCCAGCTCATTGATCCGTTTCAGTCGTTCTGTCATAGATATATCCTCCGGATGGGGTAGATGATTTGGATATAGTATAGCAATTTTTCACCCAAAAAGCAAGGGGGAAAGTGTAAACAGCGTAAGCAAACGGAAGGAAAACGGAATCAAAAGCCGTTGTATATGTCCGTGCAGGAACGAAGGCAAAACGAAATCCACAAAATCACCCCATGTCAGCGTACGAACGAAAGCGAAACGGAATCAAAAGCCATGCCCCATGTCCGTGCAGGAACGCCACCCTAAGACAGAATATTACGTGTGGGATGCATGTCCTATTAGACCAAACGTACCGCCGCGAGATAAAAGAAACCTCCTATTCGCTATGCATACCGTCAACGGATAAACGAAAGCGAAACGAAATCAAAAGCCATGCCCCATGTCCGTGCAGGAACGCCAAAGAATGGCTGCCGCATGGAACGGTCAAGACCGTTCCCTACGAAGTTTGGGGGATATACAAAAGCGAAACGAATTATAGGGGTACAGACGAAAAGCAAAATGGACACCCACGAAGCCATGCCCCACGTCCGTGCACCAAACGAAAGCAAAACGAAATCCACAAAACCACCACACGCTCCTGCACCAAACAAAAGTAAAAAACAACCCCCAAAAAATCCCCGTATAAAAGAGGAGGTCCCCATGTCTCAACATATGTCTGTGGAAAAAGTCGCCGCCGGGTGTGTCGTAGCTGCTGCTGCCATGTGCCTGGCGTATCTGCTCCTGCATACCCTGCTGGTGCCCGTCCTCCTTCCCTGTGGGATCGCCTACGCTGCGGCTGCATGGGTCCGGCGGGTGGTGGCGCATACCGGCGTGGGACGACTGGGACGAGCGGGGGAAAAATGGGGCGGTATGGTGCTGGCGGGGATCCTGTGCGTGGCGGTGCTGTGGTGCGGCGTGGGGCTGGTCTCCGCTTTGGCAGGACAAGCACATACCCTCATGGAAGCCGCCACCGCCCTGTGGGACTGGACCGCACTGCCCGCCTGGCTCACCGACCGTGTCCCCACCCAGTGGCAGACCCGCATCGATGCCGGGATCACCGCATTGGTGGAAAAGGGGGCAGGCTGGTTGGCAGGTGCCGCCGGTGCCGTACTCACTGCGCTACCCGG
This sequence comes from uncultured Ruminococcus sp., assembly GCA_964463375.1. Classification (GTDB taxonomy): domain Bacteria; phylum Bacillota; class Clostridia; order Oscillospirales; family CAG-272; genus UMGS1696. The sequence continues at coordinate 13,193 of CAYXBQ010000035.1, forward strand.
TGCCGCATTGGCCGTGTTTTTCACCATAGCCTCCCTGTTCTATTGGCTTGCCGACCGAGACGGTATCCTGCAAGCACTAAAGGACATGGCAAAAACGATCCTGCCTACGGATACATCGGCGCAACCGCCGCATAGCCCTTCCCCCGAAGCCGCCCACACACCATATGCCAAAGCAGCTACCGAAGGCTCTCCCCATTCCGCCGCCCCACAACAGCAGCACCGTGCCGAAGACTCCCCACCACGCACCCACGCCCATGGGTGGACGTACTGTCGGAAGCTGTGGCATACCGCCGGTGCAAGTGCCGTGGCCTATCTGCGGGCACAGCTTTCCCTGTCGGCGGTGGTGTTTCTGGTGCTGTCGGTGGGTCTGGGACTGCTGGATACGGCAGGATATATGGCCTGGGCAGCCTTTGTCACCATAGCGGATCTGCTGCCGCTGCTGGGTGCCGGCGTGATCCTGCTGCCCTGGGCCGGCTTTGTACTGCTGGCCGGACAAACAGGCAGGGGCATTGGCCTGGTGGCACTGTGGGCCCTTGTGTGGCTCCTGCGGCAGCTTCTGGAACCCAGACTCACCGGCCACGCCTTGGGCATACACCCCTATGGTATGCTGGTGCTGCTGTACACCGGATACCAGCTGGCCGGTGTAGGCGGTATGCTATGCGCCGCAGTGACCGCCAGCCTGTGGGGGAGCCGAAAATAAAAAAGGCACAGCAGCGAACCACTGTACCTGAATGTGTATGTGTATGTTGTCTTTCCAACAATGTCACGACCGATCCGTATGGGCTTCGCTTGCCAGCAGACGCTTGTACGACTCCCACTCCTGATGGGGGATCATAAGCAGCTCGGCCGCCCGCTCAAAGGAGATCCCGGACGTCGTGATCAAAGCCCGCAAGGACCGCAATATCCCGGTTTCCGTACCGATAGCGATGCCTTTTTCTGTACCGATAGCAATGCCTTTTTCTGTACCAATGGCAATGCCTTTTTCTGTACCAATGGCAATGCCTTTTTCTGTACCAATGGCAATGC
>CAYXBQ010000035.1:14472-27279 GCA_964463375.1 uncultured Ruminococcus sp.
CCTTGTTCCATACCGGTTTCCAAACCACGGTCAAAAAATCCTTGGCTAAAGTTACACATCTGTTCAACCTCCCATGGAAACCGAATCACAGAAAAACTGTAACGATACGTAGAGTCACGACCGATCCGTATGGGCTTCGCTTGCCAGCAGACGCTTGTACGACTCCCACTCCTGATGGGGGATCATAAGCAGCTCGGCCGCCCGCTCAAAGGAGATCCCGGACGTCGTGATCAAAGCCCGCAAGGACCGCAATATCCCGGTTTCCGTACCGATAGCGATGCCTTTTTCCGTACCAATGGCAATGCCTTTTTCTGTACCAATGGCAATGCCTTTTTCCATACCTTGTTCCATACCGGTTTCCAAACCACGGTCAAAAAATCCTTGGCTAAAGTTACACATCTGTTCAACCTCCCATGCAAATGTATTGGATATCGGTATTGCATAATCCTGCTGCAATATCTCCTTCTTCTGCGCCAGCGGGACCTGCTTGGTGAATAGAAGATCCAGCAGTCGCAGGGTATCGTTGTCTGCCGCATGCTCCTCCCCTAAGCATACCATCACGGCACACAGCAGATCATAGTGCGCTTTTTCCTCCCGGCAGGAGCCCACCAGCGGGAATTCGTCGATCCGATAGCTGGTGATGGTGTTGCGCCGCATTTTCGGTGGATTCATGCAGATCCAAATGGAATAGACCTTTTTGATGTCCTCGTAGTGCGAATCGGAAAATTCCGTGCCGTATTGGGCAGAGATCATCCGACTCAGATAATAGATGGCTCGTGTGACCAGCGCATAGGAATTGTGGTATTTGTTCTGCGCTTCTAAATTGATGATCAGCTTGACCGGTTCGCCACTTCTGGGGGAGAGCGCATAAAAGCGGATGTCGTAGTAGACATTCCCCTCTGTGATGGCGGTATCCTCTGTAGGCATGCCCTGGATGTAGGTGGTATGGGAGCGTTCCGGCATGACCCCGGTGACACTGACCTCCGGCGTTCCCTCGATCCAGACCTCGGCGATCTCCGGCACCGGGACGTCGTGGAACTCTTCCACGCAGGCGTGCAGGATCCAGGCCAAAATATGCTTTTCGGACAGCACCCGTTTGCAGGACGCATCCAGGGCCTCCTTTTGTGCCGCCGCCGACATGGCATCCGTAAAGGGTGTTGACAGGTTTTCCGTATGTTCCATCCGACACCTTCCCTTGCGATAGACTTCTCCGCTATCAGTATACCACATTTCGCAGCAGATTGCAAGAGAAAAATATGGTCTTTCATGCCATCCCACAAGGTCATACGGATATAGATCGCCATAGCGGCAGCAAGGGAGCTTTTTCCCGTTTCCTCTGCAACGCAAAAAAAATACCCGGACCCATAGGATCCAGGTATCTTACGCAAAGGGTGGGATTCGAACCCACGGTCGGTTATTAGCCGAACACACGATTTCCAGTCGTGCGCCTTAGACCAGCTCAGCCACCTTTGCATCTGTGGTATCGCCCGTCTATCGAAATTGTATTTCGTGACGAAATTTGATTTCGTCTGACAGCTTTTATATTATACCACACCGATCCGCAGTTGTCAACCCCTTTTTGCAAATTTCTCAAAAAAATTTTTGGAGGACAGATCCGCAAAGGAAATGCAGGCGTGGGGAAGAAGGGATCCACGCAAAAGTCGAGGGGGTTCCAATTGTAATACGCATCCCTGTCAAGGGGGATTTTTTGTTTTCTCATTAGGGCCCCATTGACTTTTCTGTTGGCAGTATGGTATACTATAATCACAAGAAAGGAGCGATGCTTATGCCAACGATTTCTATGTTTCGAGGTATCAAGATCTGCATCTATTGGCGTGATCACATGCCGCCGCATTTTCATGCCTTCTATGGCGGTATGGAGGTTCTGGTTTCTATTGAAGAACTGGAAGTGCTGGAAGGCTCTATGGCTTCCAAGCAGCTCAAAATGATCTTAGGCTGGGCAGCTTTTCACCAGGAAGAGCTGCGAGAAAACTGGGAGTTGGCCAGAAACGGACAAGAGCTATACGCCATCGAACCGCTACGGTAAGATACCTTTGGGTATATGCAGTTTTGAGAAAGGAGAGCGCATGGGAAATACCGTAGAATTTTATCTGGCGAAGGGGATGGACCGCAAAACGGCAGAGTATTTTGCCGCAGGAAAGAAGACCATCGTAGGCGTGACAGCCAATGACGATTTTACCTTGACCATTCGATTCGACAACGGCGAGCGCAGACTGTATGACATGCGGCCGTTTCTGCAAAAAGGTACGGTGTTTGAGCCGTTTCTCGATATAAACAACTTTCGCCGGGTCTATGTGGACGACACACACCATATCGCCTGGGACATCGATCCGGCGGTTGACAGCAATGTTGTGTGGAACAACAAAGTGGATCTTTGTGCAGACGGCTGTTACATCGATAGTGTGCCTATTGTGTAATAGGAACGATACAAAGAAAAAGTGAACCGTCTGTAGCCAGCAGATGGTTCACTGATGGTTGAGGTCACATCCTCAGCTATTATATGAATCACATTGAGTGGCAACCGTTTCGTTCGGCTTTCCACGTTTTTATTATAGCACGTTTTCTTCCCCCTGTCAAGGGGATTTTTTTGTTTTCGTATCCCCTATAGCACAGTTTCCGGAATCCTGTCTTTCCTCTTGCATATCCCACCGGTTTGTGGTACAATAACTATACAAGATCATACAATGGGGGAGAATTTGCAAATGACCATTGGAGAAACTTTTTTGCCGGTGACCGCCGAAGAGCTGGGCGGGGTACAGCCGGATTTCGTATATGTGTGCGGTGACGCATACGTGGATCACCCCAGCTTTGGGGCTGCTATCATCACACGGGTGCTGGAGGATGCGGGCTTTACCTGCGCCATGTTGGCCCAGCCGGAGTACCGCTCCTGTGACGATTTCAAACGCTTTGGCCGACCCCGGCTCGGCTTCCTTGTATCTGCCGGGAACATCGATTCCATGGTGGCCCACTACACCGCCGCCAAAAAACGCCGCAGCGAGGACTACTATTCCCCCGGCTGTCAGGCTGGCAAGCGTCCCGACCGGGCGGTCATCGTGTACTGCAACCGGATCCGGGAGGCCTATGGAGATGTGCCCATTCTCATCGGCGGACTGGAGGCCTCTCTGCGCCGTCATGCCCACTACGACTACTGGGACAACAAGGTGCGCCGGTCTGTGCTGGTGGATTCCCGTGCGGATATCCTCATGTACGGCATGGGCGAACGGGCGATGGTGCGGCTGGCGAAGCTGCTGGACAAGGGCGTGCCGGTGAAGAAGATCCGGGACGTGCGGGGAACGGCATGGCTGGGCAAGGTGGGAGACGAGGTGCCCTTCCCGGTGGCCGGTGGGTATCGCCATCTGCCGACAGCGGAGACACCCGAAGCAGAGTCACCCCACTACCCCGGCTACGATTACGATACCTTAAAGACCGATAAGGCCGCCTATGCCGATGCCTTCCGGGTACAATATTTCAATAACGATGCCATCAACGGCAAGGCGTTGGTGGAATACTATGGCGACCGTATGCTGGTGGTCAACCCGCCACAGCCGCCGCTGGAGACCGAGGAACTGGACAAGGTCTATGCCCTGCCCTACACCCGCACCTGGCATCCCATGTATGCAGCCGAGGGTGGTGTTCCCGCCATTTCGGAGGTGCGCTTCTCCATCACCCACAACCGGGGCTGCTTCGGTGGCTGTAACTTCTGCGCATTGGCCTTCCACCAGGGGAGAGCCGTCCGGAGCCGGAGCATCGAATCCGTGGTGGAGGAGGCCAAGCTGCTGACCACCCTGCCGGACTTCAAGGGCTACATCCACGACATCGGCGGTCCCACTGCCAACTTCCGCCGTCCCGCCTGCGACAAACAGCTGAAGGACGGCGTATGTCCGAATAAGCGGTGCCTGTTCCCCAAGCCCTGCCCCAACCTGATCGCCGACCACAGCGAATATGTGCAGCTGCTCAGTCGGGTGGAGCATCTGCCGGGGGTGAAAAAGGTCTTCATCCGTTCCGGGATCCGCTTTGACTACCTGCTGGCCGACAAGGACGACACCTTCTTCCGCAAGCTGGTGCAGGACCACATCAGCGGTCAGCTGAAGGTGGCACCGGAACACTGCGCCCCCAATGTGCTGTCCCACATGGGCAAACCCACCATCCAGACCTACGATCGGTTCCGGGAGAAATACGAGCGGCTGAACAAGCAGTACGGCAAGAACCAGTTCCTGGTGCCGTATCTCATGTCGTCTCACCCCGGCAGTACCATGGACGACGCGGCAGAGCTGGCACTATACACCAAGCGGATCGGCCTTGCCCCGGAGCAGGTACAGGACTTCTATCCTACCCCCGGCACCGCCTCCACCGTCATGTACTACACCGGCCTCGATCCCTTCACCGGCAGCCCCATCTACACCGCCACGGACTATCGGGAAAAGCAGCTGCAACGAGCCCTACTCCAGTGGCGCAAACCGGAGAACCGCCGCATGATCTACGAAGCCATGCACTACTGCACGGACGTAGGCAAGGTGATGTTAGAGGAGCTGGTGGGCAAGCAAAATCAGAAGCCGGCCGAAACCAGTTCGAGGTCGGAGGGTAGAAATCCGAGATCCGGTGGCGCAGGACAGAAATCTGCAAAACCCGCCGTGAAATCCGGCGACAAAAACCGACCGTCGGCACGACGCTCGGCTACCCGACAATCGGGTGACCGACAATCGGCACGATCATCGGAACGATCATCGGCACGAGCATCGGAACGATGGAACGATCGGAACAATACAAAGGGCGAGCATCGGAACAATACCAAGGGCAGCAACCCAAACAAACGCTATACCGACAAACAAACGAAGAAGTAAGAAGCCCGATAGCAGAAGCAACAGATACCCCCGACTTCTGCCTTCTAACCTCTGACTTTCCCAAAGGAGGCACAAATGAACATACTCATGGTAACCATGCAGATGCACATCGGCGGTGCAGAGACCCATATCTTAGAGCTGTGCCGGGCCCTGTCCCATCGTGGCCACCACGTTACCTTGGTCTCCAACGGTGGCGTGTATGCCGATATGCTGGCAGCCGATGGGGTGCGCCATGTCCCCCTGCCTCTGCATACCAAATCTCCGCTGTCTGTGCTCAAAGCCAAAGCCGGCCTGGACAAGTGTATCCGGGAAGGCGCACGCCGGGCAGACGGTTCCTTTATAGGCGACTACGACATCGTCCATGCCCACGCCCGGATCCCCGCCTGGATCTGCGGCCTGCTGTGGGATCAATATAAAAAGCATCCCTTAGTGCGGGAGGGCAAAAGGGTCCCCCTGTTCCGCTTCGTCACCACCGCCCACCTAAACTTCTCTGTCAACCCTCTGTGGCGGCGGATCTCTCGCTGGGGGGAGCGCACCATGTCCGTCAGCGAAGACATCGTGGACTATCTGGTGGACGAATACGGCATCCCCCGGCACCATATCCAAACCACCATCAACGGCATCGATATGGCAAAATTCTCTCCGGATGCGGACATCACGCCCATTTTGACCGAATTTGGTCTGGACAAAAATCGCCGTCGTCTGGTGTACATGAGCCGCCTGGACGAGGACAGAGCCGCCTACGCCTTCTCCATCGCCCGGATCGCACCGGCACTGGCAGCCCGTTTTCCGGAGCTGGACATCCTGATCGTGGGCGGCGGCACGGAGGAGGCAGCGATCCGCAGGATAGCCGAGGGTGCCAACGCACAGGCGGGCAGACCCATCGTCACCATGACCGGCGGTCGTTCGGATACCCACCTGTTTTGCGCTGCCGCCGATGTGTTCGTGGGCGTATCCCGGTCGGCACTGGAAGCCATGTCTGCTGCCAAGCCGGTGATCGTGGCGGGCAACCAGGGTGCGCTGGGCATCTTTGACGAAAGCAAGCTGGAGGTGGCTGTAGACACCAACTTCTGCTGCCGTGGCTGCCCCCACCTGACCGACGACGAGCTGCTCTGCCAGATCACGGCCCTGCTGACAGAACCGGCAGAGACGCTGGCTGCCCGTGGCAAATACTGTCAGCAGATCATACAGCAGTATTACACCGCCGACCGGATGGCAGAGGACTATGTGTCCCTGTACGAAAATGCATTGGCAGCACCGGTGTTTTCCAGCGGCAAAAGCGACGTGGTGCTGTCCGGCTACTATGGCTTTGGCAACATGGGTGACGAGAGCCTGCTCTCCACCATCACCACCTCCCTTGCCAAGGCCGTACCGGGCGTGTCGATCACCGTCCTGACCCGGCATCCCCAAAGGGACAGCGTGCGTACCGGTCTGCGCTGTGTGGATCGTATGCACCTTCTCGCCGTATGCCGGGAGATGCAGCGCGGGAGCCTGTTCCTCTCCGGCGGCGGTTCCTTGCTACAGGACGTGACCAGCGGCAAGAGCATGCAGTATTATGCGGCGCTGTTGGCACTGGCAAGGCAGCGTGGCATGACCACCATGGTGTACGCCAACGGCATCGGCCCCATTCGCCGGGAGAAAAACCGCACCCTTGCCAAAAAGACCCTGACCCACTGCGACAAAATCAGCGTCCGTGACCCGGATTCCTACCGGATGCTCATGGATATGGGCATTGGCGAGGACAAGGTGCGGCTGTCCGCAGACCCGGCGTTCCTCATGGAGCTGCCCCCGGCGGAGGTGCGCAAAAAGACCCTTGCCCGCTTAGGCGTCGGTGACCTTGCCCCCGGCAGCTATGTGGTGGTGTCCCTGCGCCGCCTGAACCGCAAACGGGACAAGGAAGCCGATGGAAAGCTGGCAAAGGAGACCGCAGCCCTGTGCAGTCGCCTGTATCGGGAGAAGGGCCTGACCACGGTGCTTGTCCCCATGCAGCCACAGAACGATGCCGAGATCTGCACCGGTGCCTGTGCCGCCATGCGAGAAGCCTGCGGAGCGGGAGCCTGTCGCATCCTCCAACCGGAGACCGCCACAGAGCTGCTGACCGTTCTGACCGGCGCACGACTGACCATTGCCATGCGTCTGCACTGCCTGATCTACGCCGCTGCCGCCGGTGTCCCCCTGCTGGGTCTGTCCTACGATCCCAAGATCGATGCCCTGCTGCACTGCCTGGAGCAGCCCTACAGCTACGATGCCGCCCACGCCGATGCGGACGCCCTGTACACGGCAGTGGAGGAGATCCTGCAAAACGAAGCGCACATCCGTGCCACGCTGACCGGAGCCGCCGCCGCTATGCGAGAACGGTGCCTGGCAGACGTAGCCGAGGCAGCCAGCCTGCTCCGGGATCGCAAGCTATAAATCCGGAGAGAACGTCTCCGATTCAAATGTTTGATGGAAAGGAACCAATATATATGTTAAAAACCAAAATCATCTGCACCATGGGCCCTGCCTCCAATTCGGCAGAAATGATCGAGAAAATGATCAAAGCCGGCATGAACGTGGCACGGCTGAACTTCTCCCACGGTACCTACGAGGAGCACGCCGCCGTCATCGCCCGACTGAAAGCGGCACGGAAGAAGCTGCAAGTCCCCCTTGCCATCCTGCTGGACACCAAAGGCCCGGAGATCCGGCTGAAGCAGTTTGCAGGCGGCACCGCAGAGCTGACCACCGGCGACACCTTCACCTTATATGCCAACGAGCAGGCAGGACCGGGTGACTGCCACGGAGTCGCCGTCACCTATGCGGATCTGCCCAAGGAGCTGAAGACCGGGGATGCGGTGCTGCTGGACGACGGCAACATCGAGCTTGAGGTCACGGAATGCACCGAAACGGAGGTGCGCTGTCAGATCATAGCGGGCGGCACCATCAAAAACGGCAAGGGCGTGAACCTGCCCGGCGTACATCTGGATATGCCCCACCTGAGCGATAAGGACAAGGAAGATCTGATCTTCGGTATCGAGCATGACATAGACCTGGTGGCGGCCTCCTTCATCCGCTCCAAGGACGACGTGATCGGTATGCGGAAGTTTTTGGATTACAACGGCGGCCACGACATCAAGATCGTCTCCAAGATCGAGAACTTAGAGGGCGTGGAGAACTTCTCCGAGATCCTTGACTACTCCGACGGGATCATGGTGGCAAGAGGGGACATGGGCGTGGAGGTGGCCTTCGAGCGGCTGCCCGGTCTGCAAAAGCGGTTCATCAAGGAATGCTACCAGAGCGGCAAAATGGTCATCACCGCCACCCAGATGTTAGAGTCCATGATCTCCCACCCCAACCCCACCAGAGCCGAGATCTCCGACGTAGCCAACGCCGTGTTCGACGGTACCTCCGCCATCATGCTGTCCGGGGAGACCGCCGTGGGACAGTATCCCCTGCGTGCTGTGCGGGCCATGGCACGGATCGCCGAACAGGCCGAACGGGATGCCGCCGAAATGGGTGCCTACGACCAGATGCACTACGACGTGGACTTCGATGATTTCACCAATGCCGTGTGCGATGCCGCCTGCATCATGGCAAAGGATATCCAGGCCGCCGCCATCATCACCCTGACCAACTCCGGCAGAAGCGCCCGCCGTATGTCCAAGTTCCGTCCGGCACAGCCCGTGGTCGCCGCTACCCCCAAGGAAAAGACCTTCCACCAGCTGGCACTGTCCTGGGGCGTGTACCCGGTGCTGGCGCGGATCCAGGAGAACCAGGAGGAGCTGTTCCGCCACGCCATCGACTGTGCCAAGCAGATCGACATCGTGTCGGAGGGGGATCGTGTGGTCATCTGCGCCGGCGTACCCGTAGGCGGCACCACCAACACCTTGAAGGTAGAAGTGATCGCCGGTAGAGAATGAAAGAACCATCAGAAAATGAAAGGTGCCGGGGGTGCGGTATCGTGCATGATACGGTTCCCGCTATATATTGTGTAAACTTATGAATACAAACAAAATACAAGTGCCGGAGCCGGTGGAAAGGGTACTGGAGGTGCTCCATACAGCCGGCTATGAGGCCTATATCGTCGGCGGCTGTGTCCGGGATCATCTCATGGGACGCACGCCGGGGGACTACGACGTGACCACCGCAGCCCTGCCGGAGACGACCATTGCCGTGTTTCGACAGAATGCCCGGGAGACCGGTGCAGACTGGCGCATCGTGGAGACCGGCCTACAGCATGGTACCGTTACCGTGGTCTCTCCCCAGACCGACGGTACCTATTATAACGTAGAGGTGACGACCTTCCGGATCGACGGCGAATATGTAGACAATCGACACCCCAAGGAGGTCACCTTCACCCGCTCCTTAGCCGAGGATCTGGCAAGACGGGATTTCACCGTCAACGCCATGGCGTACAACCCGGAAAAAGGCGTGATCGATCTCTATGACGGGCAAAAGGATATGGCCGATCGGGTGCTGCGCTGCGTGGGGGAGGCAAAGAAGCGTTTTCAGGAGGACGGCCTGCGGATCCTGCGGGCACTGCGCTTTGCATCGGTGCTGGACTTCACGCCCTGCGATACGGATGGCGCACCCTATGCCGTGCTGGATCCGTACCACCCCACTCCCGAAAGCCGGGCTGCATTTGCCTCCCACCGCACACCCTCCACCCATGCGGCCATCCATACCATGCGGAAGCTGCTGTGCGGCATATCCCGTGAGCGGATCCATGTGGAGCTGACCAAGCTGCTGGGGGGGATAGGGGCCGAGCGGATCCTGCGCACCTATCCGGATGTGCTGGTCACGATCCTGCCGGAGCTGACCGACAGTCGGGTGCGCCGGGTGGCAGTGGCCCTGGGACGGCTGCGAGAGGGAGAAGCGGTGACCGGTCTTCGCCTATCGTCGGAGGGACGGTATGCACTGCTGTTTGCGAGTTGTCCGGAAAAGGCCATGCGTGCCGGTGTACACAGCCTGAAAATGTCTCGTGCGGAGGAGCGGTCGCTGTATGCCTTTTGGGACCGCCGGCAGCTTTTGCCGCTGGAAGCGGAGGAGCCCCGCTATATCTGGCGAAAAATGGTGGCAGAATGCGGTGGGAAAAACGGCCGGGGAAAAATGGATTTTTGCCGCCAGCATGCGCTGTTTATGCATGCCCGTGGCAAGGTGAGCACCGATGGACTGCTGGATATGCTGCGCCGCATCGATGCTTTGGAGAAAGAAGCACCCTGCTGTACATTAGGGGAAATGGCTGTCAAGGGGCAGGACATGATCGCACTGGGCGTTCCCAAAACACAGATCGGTCAGGTACTTGCTGCTTTGTTGGAGAAGGTATGGCGGGACGAGCTGCCCAACGACAGAGCCGTCCTGCTGGCAAAGGCGGAGGGAATGAAAAATGGCAAGCTCCCATGAGACCCAATGTGAAAGCTGCGTATGGTATGACGAAGACCCATACACCGGTGAACCGGTATGCGGCATGGATATGGACGAGGACGAACGCCTGCGCCTGATGCAGGAAAGAACGCCCCACAAAGGCTGTCCGTACTATCGATATTACAACGAATACAAATCCGTCCAGCGGCAAAACTGATCAGAGCTATACACTGCCCCGACACCGGATATGCCGCACAAGTCAAAAAAGGAATGTCCATACCCGTGGGGGTACAAACATTCCTTTTCCCTCACCCACGCCGGGGCACGCACAACGCTATGAGCACGACCACCACAGCCGCCGCCAGCAGTCCCAGCAGGATCCAGCCCCAGGAGACACCGTCTTCGACCACGCTGTCCGTGGTGACCCCATCGCCGTTTGTGTCCCCCAGCGTGTGGCCGTCTCCGGCAGAAGCACCGGGTTCTGTATCGGGTGCAGTGCTGTCCGGCTCGGTGATACCGGGCGTGGTGGTCTGACCGGGAATGGTGGTCTCGCCATAGTCGTTCCCGGCTAAGTCGTTCCCGACTTGGTCGTCCTCGGCCATATCCCGTGCCCCATCGACTGCTTCCTCCAGCGCACCGTCATCGACCGTACCCTGGTCAGCGGCAGGCGCATTGGTGTTGCCGTTTGTGGTATTTTCGGTCACGGCACAGAGGGGGAGTGCGGTAAAGAATAGGGTGAGGACCAGAAGCAGCAGGAAGGCAGCGGAGATACTTTTACTTTTTTGCATAGGACGATTCCTTTCATGTTAGATGGAGATACAGAAGCAGTATAGCCACAGGAGAGGGAAATTATACAGAGAGAGAAGGCACAACATTGGAAACGAAGCGATTTACCAAAAACGACAATGGATTCACCTGTGCGGCATGTGGGCGAGAGGTACCGCCGCTGGGGTACACCTCCCGGAACCACTGCCCGTATTGTTTGTCGTCCCTGCACGTAGACGTGAATCCGGGGGACAGAGCGGCAGACTGCGGCGGCATCTTAGACCCGATCCGCACGGAGCCGGACCCAAAGAAGGGCTTTGTGGTGATCCACCGCTGCCGCAAATGTGGAGCGATCCGGCGCAACAAGGCAGCAAACGACGACGACCGGGATCTGCTGATTCGCCTGACAGCGGGGGTAAGGGGGTGACCCCCTTTACCGAACCCCTTTGCAGGGGACGCACGTTTTTTTCAACTGGCGTTGGGGGAAACCATTTCGCATGGGGCGCACGTCACGTGTTTTTTCAACTGGCGTTGGGCTAAGGTCACTCCACCATTCTGGCGGCACGTGAATCCTTCGCACCCAACCCTGTAGGGAACGGTCTTGACCGTTCCGCCGCTTTGCACCTTCCCGTGGGGGTGTTTTGTACTGGCGTACGGCGTATGGACCCATTACGCATGGTGCGCACGTCACGTTGGGTTTTTCTCAACTGGCGTTGGGCGCATGGACACTGCGTTGGGCTTTTGGTCACTCCACCATTTTGGCGGCACGTGAATCCTTCACACCCAACCCTGTAGGGAACGGTCTTGACCGTTCCGCCGCTTTGCACGTCCTGTGGGGGGGCTTTGTACTGGCGTACGGCGTATGGACGGATTCTATTTCCGAATAGTTTCGGAGGACTGCCACGGAGTCAAACGCCGTACGCCAGTACAAACCCCACAGAAGGTGCGCCCCATGCGGAATGGCCCCCCCGTGAGGGAAAAATTCATATTTCCACACTTGAAGTGCGTGCGGGGGTGGGGTATACTATGTATACTGCTGTTTATACCCCCCAAAAGGGGAAGAATATGATACATGAAGGAGTTTTTATAGTATGCAGAAAAAGAGTATAGCCCTCGTTTTGACCCTGTCTGTGCTGACCTTGGCCGGGTGCGGTGCGGATAGCGAAGCGCCTACCGGATACAAAACAGCCTCCGGTGAAGCGGCAGATTATACGTTTTTTGTGCCGGAGGAGTGGAATGTGGATCTGACCACCGGTGCCACAGGAGCCTATTGCTCTACCGAAGACCCGTCCAGCGTGTCCGTGATGGCGTGGGAGCTGCCCAATACCGACACGACCCTGGATGAATGGTGGGCCATGAACCTGGAGGATATTTCCCTGGTGTTCCAGAACGTAGCGGTAGGCGAGCCGGAGAACGTGACGCTGGACGGCGTACACGGGCGGAAGTACACCTACACAGCGGAGCTGGGCGAATTCTCGTACAAGATCCAGCAAACGGCAGCGATCCGTGGCGGTTCTGTCTATCTGGTGACGTACACCTCCCTGGCGGACACCTTTGACAGCCACCTGGAAGAGGTCGGCAACATGCTCTCGTTCTTCCGCTTTGGGTGAGGGGCAAGGGGGTGACCCCCTTTACCTAACCCCCCTTTGCCGGGGACGCACGTTTTTTTCAACTGGCATTGGGCTTTTTCTACTGCCGTAGGGGTTTTGTACTGGCGTACGGCGCATGGACACTGCATTGGGCTTTCAACTGGCGTTGGGTGGGTTGACACTGCGTTGGGCTTTGGATCACTCCACCATTCTGGCGGCACGTGAATCCTTCGCACCCAACCCTGTAGGGA
>CAYXBQ010000036.1:0-25912 GCA_964463375.1 uncultured Ruminococcus sp.
TATACCATATTTTTGCTTTCTTGTCATCTCTTTTTTTCGTAAGCGATTGCCGTGAAACAAAACCCACCCAAATCCATGGTAAAGTTTGGTTTGGACATTCGCTTTTTTTGTATACCGGCTACTGCCGTGTTTCTTTTTGCAAAATCCCTTGCAAAATCAGGCAAATCCTGTTATAATATAGGGTGCGTTCAATTTTGTACATGTTCGAAAGGAATCACCATCTTGCAAACAAGTTTGACCCGGCAGAACCAAAAACGCCGGCAGGATTATATGCGGGGACTGCGGCACGGGATCCCCGTTGCGCTGGGCTACCTCTCTGTGTCCTTTAGCTTCGGCATCGCTGCGGTGTCCCAGGGGCTGGATTGGTGGGTGGCGGTGCTCATTTCCATGACCAATCTGACCTCAGCGGGACAGGTGGCGGGACTGGGCATCATCGTCTCCGGCGGGACCATGCTGGAAATGGCACTGGCCCAGTTCGTTATCAATCTTCGCTATGCCCTCATGAGCCTGTCTCTTTCGCAAAAGCTGGCGGCCGATTACCCCACCCTCCACCGTGCCGTCACCGCCTTCGGTATGACCGATGAGATCTTCGCTGTGGCATCCGGTCAGCCGGAAGAGGTGCGGCCTGCCTATATGTATGGCCTGATCACCCTGCCGTTTGTCGGTTGGTCCGGCGGTACGCTGCTGGGTGGCCTGGCCGGTACGCTGCTCCCCGATATGCTTTGCGCCGTGCTGGGACTGGCTATCTATGGCATGTTCATCGCCATCATCGTTCCCCCCGCAAGAGATTCCGTGGGTGTGCTGTCCGTGGTACTGCTGGCCGGTGCGCTGAGCTGTGCCTTGCAGTATATCCCCCTGTTTGCCGGGATCTCCTCCGGTTTCTCCATCATCATCTGCGCCGTGGCCGCTTCGGTATTCGGTGCCATCGTCTTCCCCCGGAAAACGGAAACAGAAAAGGAGGATGCCTAAATGCAGCTGCTTGGGTATATCGCCGTTATGGCATTGGTGACCTACGCCGTCCGTGCCATCCCCTTTGTTGCCTTTCGCAAAAAGATCGAATCCCGCTTCATCCAGGATTTCCTGTATTACGTCCCCTACGCCGTCCTGGCCGCCATGACCATCCCCGCCGCTTTCTATGCCACGGAGCATGTGTTGACCGCCGCCATCGGGATCGCAGTGGCTGTGGTACTGGCGTTCTTCCGCAAAGGCCTGCTCACCGTAGCACTGTCCGCTTGTGGTGCCGCACTGGTTGGGGAACTGATCATGATGCTTATTTAATTGGTGGTTTTTCTGTCCCCACGATATGTCGGGCTCTCCTCCCGAACGCTTCTGTTGCTTTACTCTCTGGAAGACAGCGACTTTGTGGTACGACTGAGCTCCCTGAACTACTTCAACTATGCTACGATCATCTCCCTGTTCGGCGTGATCGGCTATATCGTTGGCTCTACCCGGTTCGTCAAGAAGGATCTGCCGCTGTAAGACAAAAATAGAATAAAATAAGTGCTGTCCATCCTGCCTTTGTGGGGAAAGATTTATGGAAAAAAGTTCCATAAACCACAGACCCCAACAGAAGGCCGGAGGGGCAGCTTTTTTTGATCAGGATGCACGATTGTCCACCTGCTTTTCCGACGTACAATTGTCGCAAAAATTTTCCCAAAACCTATTGCAATTTCCCCCTGAATTGGGTACAATATAAAGTGGCGAAATGTGAAAGAAAACAGAAGAAAAAGAAAGAAGTACAAAGGAGAAAATTTGCATGGACATTTTTGACGTGCTGACCATGATCGGTGGTCTATGTCTGTTCCTGTTCGGGATGAACATCATGGGACAGGCGCTGGAGCGTTGCGCAGGGAACAGAATGCAGTCTCTGCTGGCCACGCTGACCACCAACAAATTTGCCGGTATGCTGACCGGTCTTGCGGTCACAGCTATCATCCAGTCCTCATCGGCAACGACCGTTATGGTGGTGGGGTTTGTCAATTCCAGCCTCATGACTCTAAAACAGGCCATCAACGTGATCATGGGTGCCAACATCGGTACCACCGTGACCGCCTGGATCCTGTCTCTGGGGGGGATCGGCAGCGGCAGCTTTGTATTGCAGCTGCTCAAGCCCTCGTCCTTTACCCCCATTTTGGCACTGATCGGTATCATTCTGTATATGTTCATCTCCAACAGCAAGCATAAGGACCTGGGGCTGATCTTCCTGGGCTTTGCGGTGCTGATGTTTGGTATGGACACCATGTCCGGGGCTGTATCCGGTCTGGGTGAGGTACCGGCCTTCCAGAGACTCTTTATCATGTTCAAGAATCCCTTCCTGGGGATGCTGGCCGGTGCGCTGCTTACGGCACTGATCCAGTCCTCCTCTGCCTCGGTAGGTATCTTGCAGGCACTGACCACCACGGGCTTTGTATCCTTTGGGGCAGCGATCCCGATCATCATGGGCCAGCAGATCGGTACCACGGTGACGGCACTGCTCTCCTCCATCGGCACCAGCAAAAACGCCAAGCGTGCGGCACAGGTGCATCTGTGGTTCAACATCATCGGTACCTGCGTGTATCTGGTCCTGTTCATGGTACTGGATGCCATCTTTGCACCGGCATTCTTAGACACCGCAACGGACTATTTAGGGGTCGCCGTCTGCCATTCCGTGATCAGTATGGCAAAGGTGACACTGCTGCTGCCCATGTCGGGACTGCTGGAAAAGTTTGTGTACAAGCTGATCCCGGATACGCCGGAGGACAAGGAAAAGGAAGCCGAAAAGCGCGTGGAGCTGGACGAACGTCTGCTGGCTACGCCCACGGTGGCACTGGAGCAATGTCACAATGTGGCGATGGATATGGCGCAAAGTGCGGCGGCGGCACTGCTGTCCGGTGTGCGTTCTTTGGGCAGCTACAATCCGGAGCTGGCGCAATATGCGAGAGATAACGAAGAAAAGACGGATATTTACGAAGACGTGATCGGCACCTATCTGGTGAAGCTCAGTGCCCGGCAGATCGGTGACCGAGACAGTGCGGAAGCCACGAAGCTGCTGAAGATCATCGGGGACTTCGAGCGGATCTCCGACCATGGGGTAGACCTTGTGGAATCGGCAGAGGAGCTGCGTACCAAGAAGCTGAACCTGTCGGAGGCGGCCTCCGGGGAGCTGAAGGTGATCAGCGAGGCCATCCAGGAGATCATCTCCCTGACCCTGCGTGCCTTCACGGACAACGATCTGGAGGCAGCCCGTTCGGTAGAGCCGCTGGAGCAGGTCATCGACGACCTGAAGGAGACCATGCGGACAAGACACATGATCCGGTTGCAGCAGGGTGGCTGCAGCATCGAGACAGGCTTTGTGTGGTCCGATATGCTGACGAACCTGGAGCGCACCTCCGACCACTGCTCCAACATCGCCGCCTGCATCATCGACGTGGCGCAGAACAACATGAACCTGCACCAGACCACGAGAGAGGTGAAGACCGACAGCGAGGACTTCCGGAAGCAGTATCAGGTATATGCGGAGAAATATGCGATTTAAAGAAAAATGTTTCGCAATAGAAGGAAAGAGGACTCTACCACGGGTTCTCTTTTTTCATCATGATTTTCATGAACACTATTGCTTTTTTGTGGATTTTTTAGTATACTGTACAGAGTAGACCGCACTCCGCTGTCATGCCACAGGGAGAAGCATCGATCTATAGAAAGGAGTCCCCCATGGAACTGCATAGCTTGTCCTATGGACATATCCCCACCACCGGGGAACGCTGCGAACGTCCCGGCTTCGGACACAGACGGGGCAGCGGTAAAGAGCCGGATACCCTGACGCTGGACGGCTTTATGCGTCTGCTGGAACGGCAGGTGGAGTTCGATACCTTCACCGCCTTTGTGGACGGCAAGATCCTCCGGCTCAATCCCAAATGGCTGCGAGACTATATCTTCGAGCTCAAAGCCTTCAAGCATTGGGAGAGCCACCTAAAAGACTATATCACCTTCATTGCCGCGCACCAGACCGACACCGGGTTCTTTTACGAAATGCTACAGCGGGAGACCGATGGTCATATCGTCTCCGAGATACACGGCCGTGACCACGATACGGAGCTGCTGAAGTTCCTGCCCGGCGGTCTGGCATTGGGGCGGATCGAAATGGAAGCGGATATCGAATTTCTCATGGTAGAAGGGGCATGGCAGGTGTTTCAGGCTACCGGGGACAAAAACTGGCTGCGCTGGATCCTACCGAAGCTGGAAAAGGGCATCGACTACTGCACCTCCGACGAAAAACGCTGGGAACCTACGCTGGGTCTGGTGAAGCGGGAATATTCCATCGATATGTTCGACTTCACCCACGGCAAATATTTTGGTAAACCACGGCTGATCTACCCGGATTCGCCCATGTCCGTGTTCTATGGGGACAACACCGGCACCTTTGCTGCCATGAAGACCCTTGCCCGGATGCGCCGTATCTTTGGGGAAGACGACGCTGCCGCCGCTTGGGAGACCCGTGCGGATACACTGCGGGAAAGTATCGATCGCCACCTGTGGAACGGCAGGATCTACACCCACAACCTGCACCTGAACCACGATGGACAGGGTATGCCGGAGACAGAAATGCTCTCCCTTTCCGAATGCCACAGCATCAACCGGGGAGCTACCAGCCATACGCAAGCCTGCTCCATCCTGGACGAATACCTCCGTCGCCGGGACGGGCATACCTTTGCGGAGTGGTTCACGCTGGATCCGCCGTATTCCACCTTTGGCACCTATCCCGGCGGCACCTACATCAACGGCTCCATTTCCTCTGTAGCGGCTGGACAGCTGGCTTTGGCGGCATTCCGGCACGGCTACGAGGCCTATGGCTGGGACATTCTGTGCCGGCTCCGGGCTCTGGCAGAAAAGGACGGCAAGATCTTCTTCATGTACGATCCGGTGGACGGGGCAGATGTGAATGGCGGTCCCGTGGGCTGGGGGGCGGCAGAGATCCTCTGTGCCATCGAAGAAGGACTGGCCGGGCTGGAGGACAGAGGCGTGCAGTACGATGTGCTGGGCTTCTCTCCCCGTTGGGCCATCACGGACTACACCAAAATGGAATACTACACCGGCTACGAGGACGCTGGCGTATTGGTCGCCTACGGCTACGAACGGACTGCCGATACCATGGCATATGTTTTGCACGTCCCCAGCCGCCGGATCGAGGGACATATCCTGTTGCCGGTGGGTACGACCTGTACCCGTGTGACGGCGGATGGTGTAGCGATCCCCCACGAAACGGTGACCGTAAGACAGTCCCGGTACGCTGACTTTACGCTGGACGCAGAGCCGGGCAAAGAAATACAGCTTGTCGTAGCATTGGGCAGGTAACAGCAAAAAAATGTATAACAAATCCTATCATCACAAGGAGTACCATATCGATGATCCAGTATAACGAATCCACCAAGACCTTCCGTTTGGATACGGAAAGATCCACCTATGTCATGGCCATTGCCGCCGAGGGATACCTGTTCCACTCCTATTGGGGCGCACATGTATCCGACGAAGCCTTAGGCTATCTCCAGCCCTGGACCCAGAACGCTTCCTTCTCTGCCTCTGTGCCCGGTAGCTGGTATACCCTGGACACCCGGCAGCTGGAATATCCCACCAACGGCACCGGGGACTGCCGCATCTCTGCTATCTCGCTCCGGGGCAAGACCGGCAACTCTGCCACCACGCTGAAATATGTATCCCACGAGATCTTTGACGGCAAAAAGGGTCTGCCCGGTATGCCGGCCTCCTATGGGGACGACACCGACTGCCAGACTCTGGAGATCACCTTAGAGGACAGCCTGTGGGGAGCCAAGGTGGTGCTGTCCTACTCCGTATTCCCGAAATACGATGCCATTGCCCGCAGCGCACGGATCACCAACCTGTCCGTAGACGACATCGAGATCGAACGGGCTATGTCCGCCGGCTTCGATTTCTACCGGGACGATTTTGACCTTGTACACCTATACGGTGCCTGGGCCAAGGAGCGGCAGCTGGAACGGTATCCCCTGCACCACGGCTACCAGGGCATCGCATCCAAGCGCGGCTCTTCCTCTCACAACCACTCTCCCTTCGTAGCACTGGCCCAGTCCGGCAGCGGCGAAGAGAACGGCGATGTATTCGGCTTCACCATGCTGTACTCCGGCAACTACGCCATGGAGTGTGAGGTGGATACCTTTGGGGAGACCAGACTGCTGTGCGGGATCAATCCCGACGACTTCGGCTGGCACCTGACCCCCGGCGAGACCTTTACCACCCCGGAGGTGCTGGCGGTATATTCTCCCGAGGGCATGGGCGGCATGTCCCGACGGTTCCACAAGATCATTCGGGAGCATGTGTGCCGTGGTCCCTGGAAGACCACACGCCGTCCCATTCTGGTGAACAACTGGGAAGCCACCTACATGAACTTTGACGACGACAAGCTGGTCTCCATCGCCAAGGATGCGGCAGAGCTGGGTGTCGAAATGCTGGTCATGGACGACGGCTGGTTCGGTGTGCGCAATTCCGACAACTGCTCTCTGGGCGACTGGTTCGTGAACACCGATAAGCTCAAGGGTGGCCTGAAGCCGCTGGTGGAACGTGTGAATGCGCTGGGTCTGAAGTTCGGGATCTGGTTCGAGCCGGAGATGATCTCTCCCGATTCCGATCTGTACAGAGCCCACCCCGATTGGTGCATCCATGTGGAAGGCAGAGACCGTTCTCTGGGTCGGCAGCAGTGTGTCCTCGATATGACCAGAGCCGACGTGCGGGATAACATCCTGGCACAGATGACGGAGATTTTGTCCAGTGCCAATATCGCCTATGTGAAGTGGGACTTCAACCGGAACATCACCGAAGCGGGTTCTGCACTGCTGCCGCCGGAAAGACAGAAGGAATTCTTCCACCGGTATGTGCTGGGTGTATATGACCTGATGGAACGGCTGCTGGCTGCATTCCCGGATCTGCTGCTGGAGGGCTGCTCCGGCGGTGGCGGACGGTACGATGCCGGTATGCTGTACTACTCGCCCCAGTTCTGGACCAGCGACAACACGGATGCCATCGACCGTTGCTTCATCCAGTGGGGTACAGCCCATGTGTTCCCGGCTTCCTCCATGTCTGCCCACGTTTCCGCAGCCCCCAACCACCAGACCGGCCGCATGACCTCCTTCAAGACCAGAGGGGACGTGGCTATGGCAGGTGCCTTTGGCTATGAGCTGGACCTGAACAAGCTGACGGACGAGGAAAAGGCAGAGGTAAAGCGGCAGGTCGCCGACTACACCAAGTACTATAGCCTGGTGAACTGGGGAGACTACTATCGCCTGGCAAGCCCCTTCGAGAAGGACGGCACCCACTGCGCATGGGAATACGTGACGGAGGACGGCAGCGAAGCACTGGTGACCTTTGTGGTGATCCGGCACCTGATGCACGCCCAGCACCGGGTATATCCCAAGGGACTGGTGGCCGATGCCCTGTACACTGTAGAAGGGGACGGTCTGCAAAATCCCATGGAGCTCCACGGGGACACCATCATGCGTGCCGGTCTGCCCATCAAGATCGGTGGGGACTATAAGACGGCTGTGCTGCATATCGTGAAGAAGTAAGGCATACACAGACAAACGGGAAAGGAACAGTGTTGATAGATGGAAAAGAATGTCAATGCAGCCATAGAAGATGATCATAAGGATCTGCAATTGCTTGTTGAGCAAATCCAAACGATTATATATTCTGCCCGTTCAAAGACAGCTTACCAGATCAACACTGCCCTTTTGGAAGCTTACTGGCATATTGGTCGGCGCATTTGTGAATATGAACAGTCTGTACCGGAACGGGCGGATTATGGAAAGCAGACGTTAAAAGAGCTGTCCAACGCCTTGACAAAGGAATTTGGCAAGGGCTTTTCTCGCAGCAATCTATATTTGATGCGGCAGTTCTATTTGACGTACGAAAAAATCCAGACACTGTCTGGAAAATTGAGCTGGTCGCACTACGGGGAGTTACTGTCCATTTCCGATCCGGATAAACGTAGCTTTTATGAAAAAGAAGCGGAAAACGCCGGTTGGTCTGTACGAGAGTTGAAACGTCAGATCGACAGCTCGCTGTTTGAGCGTTTGTTGTTGTCCAGAAGTGATACCCAGGCAGAGCAGGTTTTGGCCTTGGCTATGCATGGAAATGAGATCACAGCACCGGCCGATATTATCCGGGATCCCTATGTATTTGAGTTTTTGGGTTTGCCGGAGGATAAGCCATTTCTGGAGGGCGATTTGGAACGGGCACTGGTGCAACAAACAGATCGGAAAGTTCTTACTGGAGCTTGGACGTGGCTTTATGTTTGTAGGCACACAACAACGTGTTACGATCAATAATACGCATTATTATGTGGATATGGTGTTTTACAATAAGATCCTTCGTGCTTATGTGCTGATCGAGTTGAAGACCACAAAGCTGACACCGGAAGCGGCAGGGCAGATCAATATGTATCTCAACTACTATGCTGCTGAGGTCAATGATCCGGATGATAATCCACCAATCGGTATCATTTTGTGTACGGACAAAGATTGTATCACGGCAGAATATGCGTTGGGAGGGTTGGCAAATACCATCTTTGCTTCCCGTTACGTGCTGTATATGCCAAATAAGGAACAGCTCATTGGCCAAGTAGAAGCTGTTTTGGATGCATGGCATAAAAAACAAAAAACGCTGGCTGGGGATGCTGCTGTTCCGGATCCGGACGCTTGATCGGATATATCTCATACCATGTGACAAAACAAAACTGACATCGAAACGCCATCGGTGTCAGTTTTTCTTTGTATATTCGATCTGTGCAGTATGGCTTTCCCAGAGCAGGCTCCCGTTGTGCCGCAACCCTGTCTCAGCCTCCCAACCGGCTCAGGCGGCGGTATTCTCCGGGGGTCTGTCCGGTCATCTCCCGAAAGAGACGGCAGAAATGGTTGGCGGTGCCAAAGCCGCAGGTCGCAGCGATCTCCTGCACGGTCAGGTTCGTCTCTCCCAAAAGCTGTCGGGCACGCTCCACCCGCAGCTCTAAGATATACCGCTTGGGAGACACACCAAATTGGGTATGGAAGAGCTGGCGCATATAGACCTCGCTGATCCCCCCCTGCGATGCCAATACCGCACAGGAGAGATCCCAATCGGTATAATGCTGCTCCAAATAGGCCATGACCGGCGTGAGCACTCCCACCTTTTCCCGGTTCTCCCGGCTCTCCTGCACCAACCGATGGAGCATACCGTAAAATAGGCTCATGACCCGCAGACGATTGTGTCGGAAGATGGCAAGGGACCGCATGGCCTCATATTCCCGCAGATAGACCTCCGGATGGGTGATCTCCATGGCCGTTGGACGCTCGATCCCCAGGGGCATCGTGCAGGTGAAGTTGATCAGCGGGAACTCCCCTGTTTCTTCCCGGTGGAGATAGTACGTCTCCCCTTCGGGCAGCAGCACCGCTGTGTTGGGCGCGGATACCACCTGGCACCCATCCTTTTCGTATATCAGCCGGCCGCTGCGGCAAAAGGACAGCGCATAGGATGGCCGATCCACGATCCATTGGTCCTGTCCTGCCACCGAATATACCATCATAAAATCCAGCTCTCCCGTTAAGATGGCGTTTTCCAGTCGCTGCATAGGCTTTCCCTCCCGTTGCGTTTTTCTGCTTTTATTATATACGATGCCCCTCCATTTTACAATCCTTTTTCCGGATTTTTTCATCGATTTTGCATATTCCTATCGTTTTTTCTTCTATACAACCCGGTGAAAACGGAGTATAATGAAGGGTGAACAAAATGGTATTTTTATCTCTATCATTTCACGAAAGGAACATGACCTATGAAAAAGCATATCCTCTGCTTACTGCTGGCATTCCTCTTGACCACCCCTACGCTGCTCTCCTGCGGCGGTTCCTCCGATGAGACCACACCCACCTCCCAGGACACCACGACTGCCGTGACCGAGACGGAGACCGAGACCGAACGGCTCTATCCCAAATACGAAGCCAACTACAATGGTGCAGATTTCAACATCCTCTACTACGATGCTGTAGAGGCCTGCGGCTGGGGCAACACCATCCCCTGCGATATCGCCGTTGAAGAGCTGACCGGGGATGCTCTGTCCGATGCGATTTACAACCGAAACTTTACCGTTGCAGAAATGTACAACATCAAGTTCGGCACCAAGTCCACCACCAACAGCGGCAACATGGATGAGATCCGGCAGCAGGTCACCGCCGGTACCGACGATTACGATGCCGCATTCCCCGGCTGGTATTCCCTGTACTCCATGATCTCCGGCGGCTATCTCACCGACATGGAACCCCTCTTTGATTTCTCCATGCCCTGGTACGACAGCAAGGCCCGCAACGCCTTCTCCGTGCTGGGCAAATCCTACGCCACCATTTCCGACCTGACCTACATGGACAAAATGCTGTCCATCGTAATTCTGTTCAATAAGGACATCGCATTGGACTATGACCTGGGCGACCTGTACCAGACCGTACTGGACGGGGACTGGACCTTTGATCTTATGAAGACCCTGTGCGAGACCGTGTGTATGACCCCGGCTGTGTCTACAACTTTGGCAGCATCACCAACACCATGATGGACGGCTTCAAGAAGGGCTCCAACCAGGTGGCATCCCTGATCGCCGGTGTGGAAAGCAAGGTCACCAAGGCCATCGACGAATTCGTAGAGGTGCTGACCGACGAAGAATAAATCTGCATGCATCGTCACTTTATACGATACGCATTCGATTTAATCTGCTGTTTTCCGTCAAGCTGCCACTGTACAATGCCAAAAGGATCCGGTATACTATAAACAAGCTATAGGCACAAGCTACAACAAACAAAGGAGCATTACCATGAAGACGATCTGTTTTTTAGGCGATAGCATCACCATGCGTGGCTACTGGACGGCGGAGATCTTTGAGACCCTGCGCAAAGACGGCATTTGTATGTACAACTGCGGTGTGTCCGGCGACAACGTGGACATCGCCCTGGAACGCCTGTATACCGACTGCCTGTGCCGCACACCGGATACCGTATCCGTCATGTACGGCGTCAACGACATTTGCTGGAACCAATACGTGCAAAACCCCACACCGGCGCAGGAGCAGCACCACCGGGACCGTGTCGAGCACTACAAAAAATCCCTGCGTGCCCTGGTGGATGCCATATTGGACTGCGGTGTCCATGTGATCCTATGCACCCCGCCGCCGTACAACGATGCCGACCCGGATGAGAGTACCTTGCGGGTCAACGATGGGCTGGAGCAATGTGCGGCGTTCGTGCGGGAATTGGCTGCGGCATACGGCCTGCCCCTGGTGGATATGTTTGGGACACTGCGTCCTATGCTGGGCAAAGCGTACACCGCCGACCCCGACCGGGTGCATCCCACCAGAGCCGGTGAGCATATGCTTGCCCAGACCTTCCTGCACGACATGGGCTACACAGACACCCTCGATACCGCACCCTACACGCTGCCCACAGCCGAAGCGGAGGAACGATTTGCCATCGAGAACCGGCTGCGCTTGGTATATTTTGTGGAGTGGAACCAGATGCACACGGAACGCACAAAGTATCCCATTGGACACCCTGTACTGCGGGCTTTGGCAGGAAAGCGGCTGGAGAGCGCAAAGGCAGAAAACGATGCCACGCGCATCCGCTGGTACGGGAATTATCTCTCTACCATCGACCAGTGGGAAGCCTACGAATCGGATCTGGTGCGGATGACCCTGAAAATGATAAAAAAATAAGGCAACATCCAACACCATCATTCTGCATTCTTCACCATTCATTTTTCATTTAAAACAGGAGGACACAACTATGCAATTCCAGAACAAAACGGCGATCTCCACCGGCGCCGCATCCGGTATGGGTCTTTGCCTGGCACAGAACTGGGCAGCAGAAGGCGGCAACGTGCTGATGTGCGACATCAACGACGAAGTGCTGACCGAAAAGGTGGCGGAGATCAACGCCAAGGGTGCCGGTCGTGCCGTAGCCTGCCACTGCGACGTGCGGGACTACGAACAGGTCTGCGCCGCCCGAGACATGGCGGTTGCCGAATTTGGCTCCATCGACCTGATGTGCAATTTCGCCGGCGGTACGGCTGTGCGGATGTGCAAGGTGGACGGCAGCAAGTACCCCACCTTCTGCGACGTGCCGATCGAGGTGTTCGACTGGGGTCTGGATGTGAACCTGCGTGCCCAGCTGTACTTTGACCATGCCGTCATGAAGCAGATGCGGGAGCAGAGAAGCGGCCTGATCATCAACATCGGCTCCATCACCGGGGAAGAAGGGGACGGCTACGGTGTAGAATACGGTGCTGCCAAGAGCGGTGCTATGTACGGTCTGACCAAGGGGATCGCCAAGGCCGGTGCCCCCTATGGTGTCCGCTGCGTTTGTGTTTCTCCCGGACCGGTGCTGACCAGAGCCGCTATGGCGAACATGAAGACCCTGCTGGGTCGTGCTGCCGAGCCCCAGGAGATCATCGATCTGGTGCTGTTCCTTGCTTCCGATAAGGGACAGTTCATCAACGGTACAAACATTCTGATCGATGGTGGCCGCAATGCCATGAACAGAGGATAAGACCATGCAAAAGAAACCCACCTTTTTACACCAATCCCGCCCGCTTTTGACCTGCATGATCCAGGCCTCCAATCCCACCGATGCCACTCTGACCATCCGCAATGCCGCCTTTGACGGTTGTGATGCCTTTGGGTTCCAGCAGTGCCAGATGGAGCAAAAGTACAGAGACGACGCAACGATCCGTGGCCTGTTCGCCCAGATGGCCAATAAGCCCATTTACGTGACCAACTACCGTGGTGCCAAAAACGAAGGTATGAGCGACGAGGAGCTGGGCGAAGGGCTGATCAAGCTGATCGGGCAGGGGGCAACGCTGGCAGACGTGATCGGCGATATGTTCTGTCCCGACCCGATCCAGCTGACCATGGATCCCACCGCCATCGACAAGCAGCGCCGCCTCATCGACCGGATCCACGAAGCCGGTGGGGAAGTACTCATGTCCTCCCATGTGCTGAAGTATACCCCGGCTGAGGAAGTGCTGCGGATCGCCTGGGAACAGCGCAAGCGTGGGGCAGACGTGATCAAGATCGTCACCGCCGCCAACTCCGACGAAGAGGAGATCGACAACCTGCGTACCACCCAGCTGCTTGCCAAGGAGCTGGACACGCCCTTTGTGTTCCTCTCCGGCGGCACCCACAACAAGCGGCATCGCACCTTAGGCTTTGCCTTTGGCTGTGACATCGTGCTGTGCGTAGAGCGGTACGACTACATGGCCACCCGTAGCCAGCCCATCCTCCGTGCCATGCGCCAGATCGTAGACACCCTGGACTACGTACCGGACGTGCGCCTGCTGTGATTTTGTAAAAAAACCGTCTGATCGGCTGCGTTTCCGTGATACTTGCATGTGCAGTATCGGGAATACGTATGCCAAAACCAGACGGTTTTTCGTTTGCGTTTGCGAAAGCTATGGTTATGCCGGCTCACGTGCTTTCCTCGATGCACCTGTATACCTTCTCCGACCAATCCCATATGTCCCGACAATCGTTTTCCACATAAAGCACACGCGCTGTCAGACTGTCGGGTATGTGTGGCGACAGCCTGTCCTGTAGGGCAGTCGGTATCACGATCCGGTATACCCAGTCCTGTAGGAGAATTTCATCCTTGACCTTCATGGGCAGCACGCCGTCCTGTATGGCACCGGGATGGGTCAGCAGTGTATCGTACCGGAAATAAAACCGCACGCCCGGCGCAAAACCGGTGCTGAGATCCGCCTCGGTGGGAAAGCGTCCCAGGCTGCGTTCCATGACCAATCGATCCCCGGCTTGGCAGTTTCCCCAGGCAAACATGATGTATTCGAAATAGTCCGCCCGTTGGCAGCATTGCGGCTTTCCTGCATCAAAACCGCCACGGGGACCTTGCGAGCCCGGACCGCCGATAGTAGCTTACCACATTGCAGGATCCGGATGGCATTTTCAGCCGACGTGGTGTGGCACACATATTCGGTCACGCAGCCTTTTCTGTATGGGCAGGCCGTGCATTCGGTCAACAGCTTCGGGCGGGCTACAGAACGATAGCGTTCCGGATGCTGTATGCCCTCCAAAATGGTCTGCAAGGTGCTTTCGTTGTCGCATTCGATAGTACAGGCGCGACCGTATTTCTTTTCGTATTCTATGTATTCTATGATGGTCCTGATCTCCCAATCCGTCACCTGGGGATACCGGGACAGCTTTTTATAAAATACCCCGTCCCAAACCTCTGTGCATTCGAAATTCCCGATTTTGATCCGCATATCTTACCTCACCTTGTACACCGCTGTATGGTATCTGTTTTTATTATAATCCCGAAACAGTCCCATGTCAAGGGAGATCCATTGTAAAATGGAATTTTTTACACGGAGATCCATTTTCCAATAGCGTGCACAGTACCGCTTTGCTGAAATGGAAAATGGATTTGGGTGGGTTTTCTATATTTTCCCTTGACAAATCCACGCAGGTCCAGTATACTATAGACAAGAGAAAAAAAGGAGCATTACCTATGGACTATCGCATTCGTCAGATCGAGCCAAAGGACGACCCTGTCATCGAGGGGATCATCCGGGACTGCCTCATCGAGTTTGGCGCCAACCATGCCGGGACTGCCTGGACAGACCCCAACTTAGGCCATTTTTCCAGCCTGTACAGCACCACCGGCAACCGGTACTGGGTCGCTGTGACGGACACGGAGCGGGTTGTCGGCGGCGTGGGCATCGGTACACTGGACAAGCTGGGCGGCATATGTGAGCTGCAAAAAATGTACTGCATCCCCTCTGCACGAGGCTGTGGTATTGCCAAGGCACTGCTGGATACCGCACTGACCTACGCCAAAGGATACTACCGGATCTGCTATTTGGAAACACTGGAAAACATGACGGCGGCAAGGCGGTTTTACGAAAAAAACGGATTCACCCGTGTGGCAGAGCCGCTGGTGGTCACGGAACACTTTGCCTGCGACGTGCGGTACTGCAAGACCCTGTAACGACAAAAAAAGCATACCCGGCGAAATAGATTTGTTCACAATTGTCTGCTATACTATCTATAAACATAGTTTTTATTTCTACCCAGAATCGAGGTATATATCATGGAAACCAACATCATGCGTATTGGTATCTTCGGTACGCTCCGTGGCGGCAACTACGTCCGCATCTTCCACGACCTGCCCAACACCAAGGTCACGGCTGTGTGCGACAACCAGGCCCACTCCATCGCATCTATCCAGGATGTGCTGGACAAGGATCCGGACATTGCCGTTTTCGACAACTTTGACGACTTCATCGACAGTGGCAAGTTCGATGCCGTCATGCTGTGTAACTACTTCTGCGAACACGTGCCCTTTGCCATTCAGGCTATGGAGCGTGGCATCCACGTGCTCAGCGAATGCACACCGGCACTGACCATGGCAGAATGCGTAGCCCTTTGCCGCACCGTGGAGAAGACCGGCTGCAAGTATATGCTGGCAGAAAACTATCCCTTCTTTGCCTGCAATATGGAAATGCACCGCCGGTACGCCACGGGCAACTTCGGGAAGGCCCTGTACTGCGAAGGGGAATACAACCACCCCGTCACCCCCCACGATAAGAACATGATCTCCCCCGGTACCCTGCACTGGCGCAACTGGCTGCCCCGCTCCTACTACCTGACCCACGCACTGGCACCCATCCTGTTCATCACCGGCAACGAGTTGAAGTCCGTGAACTGCAAGTGCGTATTTGCACCGGAGACCCTGGCCGGCACCGCTTGTCAGGTGGGAGACCTTGCGGCGATCATGCTGTGCGAAATGAAGGACGGCTCGCTGGCAAGAGTCACCGGCTGTGCTGCCTGGGGCGGTCACGGCAACTGGTACCGGATCTGCGCCGAAAAGGGCAACATGGAAAATGTCCGTGGCACCCTGGAAGAAGTGCGCATCCAATACAACGGTTGGAACGTACCGGAAGGGGAACAGGAGGTCTCCATCGTCCCGGCCCGTTGGTATGAGGACGAAGAGATGAACGCCATGCCGGGGAACGCCGGTCACGGCGGCGGCGACTTCTGGGTAGCCTACCACTTTGCCAAGTACATTCTGGAGGACGAAAAGCCCTTCTTTGACGTATATCGTTCTGTCTCCATGTCGGCTACGGCAGTCCTTGCCTTGCGCAGCTCCCAGAACGGCGGTATGGAATACCAGATCCCGGACTTCACCAACGAAGAAGAACGGAAGCAGTGGGAAAACGACAACGATTCTCCCTTCCCGGACGAAAACGGCAACGCCACCATGGCCTGCTGTAGCCACCCGGACTATCACCCCACCGCGGAAGATATCGCCAAGGCCACAGCCGAATGGAAGGAAGCCGGTCTGCTGTAAGCCCGTAGAACAGCATCGTTACAAAGATCCATAACAAAAAGCATTCGTCGGTATAGTACCTGTACGAATGCTTTTTTGGTTCCTATATCACTGCTCGATGGCGGCTTTGGTCTGGTTCGCTTCTCGGATCTTATCGTAGATCGCCGGAGAGAATTTGGGCGTGCGGTCGTAGTAGTACAGCCCGTTCTTCTCCTGCTCGATGTCCGTCAGCTGGGTGTAGCAGAAGCCGCATACACGGGGACAGCCCAGCAGCACCTTTGTCAGCCCCGCATACCGGGCACCAAATTCTTCCTCCGTCTTCGGCCCGTCTCCATAGCCCCAGCCGGCTTCCTTTTCCGTGGGATTCCAGTAGGTCCCGCCGTATTCGCTGATCCAGTAGGGCTGTCCCTTGTACTGCATATCCCGCAGGGGCCAGTTGTGTACCGGATTGTGGAAGTACGTGGGATCGTCTACCATCTTGTCCAGATTGGCCTTCAGGCTCTCTGGGTTCTGGTCGTAGTCGTGGATGTCGAACATATCGGTGGTGTAGTGCATCCCGCCGGAGGAGTCGATCACCGGACGATAGGGGTCGATGAGCTTTGTCATCTGGTAGAATACTTCCAGACAGGAGGAATTGATCCCCTGGGCCCAGTAGGTCTCGTTCTGGGGACACCAGCCGATGATGGCCGGATGGCTATAGTCCCGACGCACGGTCTCCAACCATTCCGGCAGGAAATCGCCCACGCCGGTCAGGTCGTGCAGCTCCGTGCCGCTGGCGTATTCGCCCCACACGATGTAGCCCAGCTTGTCGGCCCAGTACAGGGTACGCTCCTCGAACACCCGCTGGTGCAGTCTGGCACCGTTGAAGCCCAGCTCCATAGACAGCTCAATGTCTCGGCGCAGGAATTCGTCGGAGGGAGCCGTGTAGATCCCTTCCGGATTGAAGCCCTGGTCCAGGATCGTCCGCATGAACAAAGGCTTGCCGTTCAGGTACAGAGCATCGGGACGGATCTCCACGGTGCGCAGTCCAAAGTAGCTTTCCAGCCGGTCGGTGGTACCCGCTTCGTCGGTCAGGGTCAGCACCAGATCGTATAACGCCGGCTGGCCCACGTCCCACAAATGCACCTCCGATACCGGCAACCGGAAGGATACCCCATAGCCCACAGCGGTCGCTGCTGCCTGGCCCACGGACTTGCCGTTGTAGAATGCCTCTGCGGTCACATGCCCGTTGCCGGATACCTCTAAGTCGATCTGGGCGCAGCTGTCTGCCGGGAAGGGTGTGATCTTGGTATAGCGGATGTAGGTCTGCGGGACGAATTCCAGCCATACCGTCTGCCAGATCCCGGTGGTGCGGGTGTAGGAGCATACGGCAGAGTGGTAGTCCAGGCACTGCTTCCCAAAGGACTGTCTGCCCTCCCGGAAGGTATCCTTGGCATAGACCACAAGGGTATTTTCCCCTTCGTGGACCAGAGCGGTGATGTCCATGGTGAAGGAGGCATAGCCGCCCTTGTGCTCCCCGGCCTTTTGTCCGTTGACCCACAGGATGGCATGGAAGTCCACGGCACCAAAGTGGATCAGCACCCGACCGGACAGCTGTTCCGGCATTAGGGTGACGGTGCGGCGGTACCACACGGCGGGAATAAAATCGGTGTAGCCAATGCCGGACAGGGGGCTTTCCGGGCAGTAGGGGACGTTGATCTTTCGCACGTCGCCGGTGTCAAAGTTGTTGTCGGCAAACAGTCTGCGGTCGATGCCGGAGAGACCGAAATCGAACTGGAAATCCCAGGTGCCGTTCAGGTTCATCCAGCTTTGGCGGACAAACTGCGGACGGGGATGCTCCGGGCGGGGCATGTTGGTCATATTTTTTCTCCTATGAAAAGGGCAGAGGACCGGTTGCGATGCACACGCCCTCTGCCGCTTTATATTTTTTTATTACTGTACGTTCTTGCAGGCTACCAGATCCACACCGGGCTCCATGAAGTCCTTCAGCAGCACCGTGCCGACCGTGACGGGAGCCGATACCGTGAAGCCGGAAAGCTCCTTCATAGCCGCAAACAGCAGCTCCCGGGAGAGGGGATGGTTGGTCTTGACCGGCAGGGTCTTGGCACCGTTCTTGGCGTTGTCCAGTCCCACTGTGGTGGTCAGGGTGCGCACCGGGTGGGTCACTTCGTTTTCGGCATAGATCTTCCCACGGGGGCAGGTGTTGCCCTTGACATCCGTGACTTTGCCGTCCTCCAGCGTTACCGTGATGCGGCAGCCGGCGGGGCAGACAACACAGGTCAGTTCTCTTGTTTCCATGTTACATTTCCTCCAATGCTACCGTGATCGTGGTGCAGCCGCTATCCTTCAGCTCGGTAAGCACCTCCACCGGCAGGGTCAGGGACTCCATCTCGCCGGGTGCCACAGCGCTCTTTGCCTTCTTCACCAGCACGTTGCCGTTTTCATCCGTGATGGTCAGCCGTACCTTTTTGAAAATATCCGTTACTCTAAAGAACAGGCGCACCTCTTCCTTGGGGTCTGCGGCAATGTCGATCCGTTCCGGTACCGTGTAGCGCACGCCGTGTCCGGTCTGGACAGCCACAGAATGTGCGGTAGGTGCCGTTTTCCCCAGGATCCGTTCAGCGGCGGCCCGACCGGCAATGGCGGCTTCCTCGGATACAAAGTCCACCAGGTCATGGACGTGCAGCACGTTGCCGCAGGCGTAGATGCCCTCGGTCTCCGTCTCCCGATTCTGGTTCACAAAGGCACCATTGGTCATCCGGTCGATGGCAACACCGGCCCCACGGGTCAGCTCGTTTTCCGGGATCAGACCAACGGACAACAGCAGCGTGTCGCAGTCGTAGGTGATCTCGGTGCCGGGGATGGGACGGCGGTTTTCGTCCACCTCGGCTACGGTTACAGACTCCACTCTGTCCTTGCCGCCGATGTTGGTCACGGTGTGAGACAGGTACAGCGGAATGTCAAAGTCCTCCAGACACTGGACGATGTTTCGTGCCAGACCACCGGAGTAGGGCATCAGCTCGCAGACCGCCAGCACCTTTGCGCCCTCCAGGGTCATCCGTCTTGCCATGATCAGACCAATGTCACCGGAGCCAAGGATCACCACCCGACGACCGGGCATATAGCCTTCCACGTTCACATACCGCTGTGCCGTACCGGCCGTGAAGATACCCGCCGGACGAGTACCGGGGATGTTCAAGGCTCCTCTGGTCCGTTCCCGGCAACCCATGGCAAGGATCACGCAGTCGGCAGAGCAGGTCACGTATCCCGTTTCCGGGGACACATAGGTCACTTCCTTGTTCGCAGACAGGGACAGCACCATGGCGTTGACGGTAACAGTCAGCCCGGCCTCCTTTGCCATTTCGATATAGCGACCGGCGTATTCCGGACCGGTCAGCTCTTCGCCGAACCGATGCAGACCAAAGCCGGCGTGGATACACTGGTTCAGGATCCCACCGGGTTCGCTGTCTCGTTCCAGAATGCAAATGTCCGCCGGCGAGAGCCCGTTCTCTACCGCAGACAGTGCCGCAGCCAGCCCGGCAGGACCGCCGCCGATGACGATGAGTTTCTTGTGCATCATTCCTTGTCTCCCCCTTTTCCGTTTTTGGGTACCACCAGCCAAGACTTTCCGCCCCGCTTGGTCACGTTTTCCAGACCCATTTTTTCATGCTCTGCAATGATGGCAGCCACACGGGGAGAGCAGAAGCCGCCCTGACAGCGACCCATGCCGCTCCGGTTCCGGCTCTTCTGCATATCCAGGGTGATGGCCGGGATGGGAGAGTCCAGTGCGTCCAGAATGTCCCCTTCGGTCACGGTCTCGCAGCGGCAGATGATCTTGCCGTATGCCGGATTCTTCCGGATCGCTTCATTCTTTTCCTCTGCGCTCATCTGCCGGAACAGCTTGTGGTTGCCGTCACGCCGTCTGGTGGGGATAAAGTCGTCTTTGTCGGAGAACTGTAGACCGGCATCGGTCAGCAGCTCTGCAATGTATTCTGCCGTAGCAGGACCGGAGGCAAAGCCGGGGGATTCCACACCCACCGCATGGACCACGCCGGGCAGCTGCTCGGAGTTCTTGATATAGAAGTCGTAGATATTGGGAGTAGGACGCACACCGGAGAAGGAGGTGATGGCGTTGCGGGTGTTCACCGAGGGCATGAGCCGCAGGGCACCGGCGGTGATCTCGTCCAGACCCGGCTGGGTGGTGCGGGTGTCGTCGGGATCGTCGATGGCGTAGGCGTTGGGCCCGATGATCAGGTTGCCGTCCACGGTGGGGCTGACCAGGATCCCCTTACCACGGCTGGAGGGCACCACGAACAGGGTGGCGTTTGCCATGTTCCCGCAGATCTTATCCATCACGATGTACTCACCACGGCGGGGCTGGATGGTGATGGGGAAGTCATGCTCTCCCAGGATCTCCGCTACCTCTGCCGAATGCACCCCGGCGCAGTTGACCACATACCGGGCAGCCACGGTGTTCTCCCCGTTTGTCACGTAGTAGATCCCGCCGGCATGGGAGCAGTCGCTCACCTGGAAATTGAAGTAGAAATCCACCCCATTGGTAGCGGCACATTCTGCGGCGGCGATGGTGATGCCGTAGGGGCAGGTGATGGCGGCTGTGGGGGCCCAGAGAGAATGGGTGGCCTCCGGAGAAATGTTGGGCTCCATACGGCGCAGCTCGTCCTGCTCGATGATCCGCAGATCCGGCACACCGTTGGCGATCCCTCTTTCGTACAGCTCCTTAATGTGCTTCACATCTTCTTCGCCAAAGCCCACCACATGGGAGCCTACGTTCTTGACTTCCACGTCCAGCTCCCGTGCGATCTCCTTCATGAGCTTGTTGCCCCGCACGTTGAGGCGCGCCTTCAGGGTACCGGGCTTGGCATCGTATCCGGCATGGACGATGGCAGAGTTGGCTCTTGTGGCCCCCATGGCGACATCGCATCCGGCTTCGCATACAGCGACCGAACAGGTCTTTTGGGAAAGATAGCGGGCGGTCATGACACCTGTCACACCGGCACCGATTATCAGTACATCGTAAATCATCAAATGTTACTTGCCTTTCTGTCTTCCGTGCTCCCTTTTCCGGCGGCACCGGTGCAGGAGACGGGACGGTATGGTAAAGGAGACATCTTCCCGGGAGACAGCGGCAAAAAGAGCCACCCTTCGCCAGGATACAACATCCCTACTATAAGTATAGCACAAACCTTTGGGCAATACAACAAGAAATGCAAAAAAAATTTTGTGAGAATCTCCGAATCCGTGTCGAATTTGGGAAAGACTGTTGTAATTATGCGCAAAGTGTGGTATGATAAAGATAGAAAAGCCCGCCGGAAATGGGGCTGTTTTAGATAAAATGTCAAATTCGAGGAAAATGAGATATCGCCCTACTTTTGTAGCCGTAGCGGGGTGCTCGTACCGGCGGCAGGATACAAAAATAAAAAACCACCTGATAAAGGAGAAGCTGATTATGGCAGAGGAGATCCGTGAAGTGAACGCAGCAATGACGAGCCAGGCAAAGGCCCTGATCGAGGAAGTGGAAAAGGTCGTGATCGGTAAGCACAACGAAGTGGTGCTGCTGGTGACGGCGCTTTTGGCAGGGGGACATGTGCTGATCGAGGACGTGCCCGGTACCGGGAAGACCACATTGGCATCTGCGCTGGCCCGTGCCGCCGGACTGGATTTCAACCGTGCCCAGTTCACACCGGACGTTATGGCATCGGACATCACCGGGTTCAACGTATACAATCGACAGAAGGAGCAGTTTGAGTTCAACGAGGGGCTGGTCATGACCAATATCCTGCTGGCAGACGAGATCAACCGTGCCTCGCCCAAGACCCAGTCAGCACTGCTGGAGGCCATGGAAGAGGCCCGTGTCACCGTGGACGGCGTGACCTATCCGGTACCGGATCCCTTTATGGTCATTGCCACCCAGAACCCCACCGGCTACGTGGGCACCTATCCCCTGCCGGAGGCTCAGCTGGACCGGTTCGCCCTGCGGCTGTCCATGGGCTACCCCACACTGGCAGAGGAAGTGCAGATCATCACCGACCGGCGCAAGACCAGCCCCATGGAAAAGGTACGGCCGGTCACGAATATGGAGAACATTCGACTGCTCCGTGCCATGGTCCAGAACGTGACCGTCTCGCCGGAGATCGCCGAATACATCGTCACCCTGATCCATGCCACCCGGAAATCCCGGAAGCTGTCGTTGGGTGCCTCTCCCCGTGCATCGCTGCTGCTGATGAAGCTGGCACAGGCCTATGCCTTCCTGCGGGAACGGGACTACGTAAAGCCGGAGGACGTGGCATTCGTGTTCACGCCGGGTATCGCCCACCGTATCGTTCTGAGCCAGGAAGCACGCCTGAACCGGGAAACGGCAGAGGGAATTTTGTCCGAGCTGCTGCGGGGGACGGAGGTGCCCTTCCATGGGGAGCGGTACGCCGATAAGCCCAACCGCCGTCGGGAGCCGAAGGAAGCGGCAGAATAAGGGGTGCCGTCCATGAAACAATCGAGCCAAAGCCGGGAGAGGGCGTTTTTCCGGCTGCAAAAGGGGGCTATCGTATATGGGCTGCTGTTTGTGTTTTCCATCGTGTTCACCCAGGCACTGCGGTCCATTGCCTCCTCTCTGCTGTTCTGGTTTTTGCTGCTCTATCCCTTTGCTGCCTTTTTGTATACCCTGATCGGGCGGCTGGCGATCCAGGTCTATGTGCAGGCCGACCAGAACCGGGCAGAAAAAATGACGCCCACCACCTACGAAATGCGGGTCATCAACCCCACGCCCTTTGTCTTTCCCTTTGTGGAGGCACAGCTGCACCTGCCCCAGCCGGACGGGATCCGCTGTGAACGCCGTGCCATGCACCTGTCTTTGTTGCCACTGGGGAGCTGCACCATTCGGGAGGAGACCCTGTTCCCTTACCGTGGTACCTACGAGATCGGCATGGAGGACATCCTCATCAGCGATTTTCTGCACCTGTTTCGCCTGCGTTTGCCGGTGGATATTTACACGAATATTTTGGTCATGCCACGGCGGCTGCGGGCGGAGAGACGGACAAGGACCTCTGCCACCGACATTCCCAACGACAATGCGGCGCTGGTGTTCTCTACGGAAAAGGCAGAGATCGGCAATATCCGGGAGTACATACCGGGGGACACGCTGAAATCCATCCACTGGAAGCTGTCCTCCAAAAATCCCCAGACCCTGATGGTCAAGGAATTCAACACCAATACCTCCCGGCAGGTGTACGTGCTGTGCGACTTCTCCCGTGCCATCCCACCGGATGTGTTTGCGCCGGAAGAAGAAGCGGACGAAAAGAAGCCGGAAAAATCCCAAAAGAAGGAAAAAGATACCATCCTGCGCCAGCCTGCGGAGACTGCCACGAAAGCGGAAAAGAAGGCCAAAAAGCGCAAGGGCAGAACGACCGTGGGAGAAGCGGATGCCGCCATGATCGACGAGCTGATCGCCAGCACTGCGGAGCCCACCAAAATGGGGATGCTGCGGGATGCACTGGACGAAAGACACAGAGCCGCCGTGGCCCGCCGGGTCACAAAGCTGGAGACGGCATTGCACGGTGGTGCAGAGGAGCCGGACACGGACAGGGCGGCAGCCGAGCGGGCATCGCTTGCCATGGGTGGGCAGATCCGGGCAGAATATGCGGCGGACATGGACGAATACTGCACCGATGGGGTGGCAGAGATGGCCATTGCCGTGGTGGAAAACGAGCTGCGACAGGGCAACACGGTCACGCTGGTCTGGACGGACAGCCGCATGGACGATGGCATAGCCTGTGCGGTGCTGACCTGCGTGGAGGACTTCACAGCCCTGTACGAGACCTTCGCCACCACACCGGCTTGTCCGGAGCACCAGATACTGGAGCGGATGCTGCCCTTTATCACCGAATCTCTGAACGTGACCATTCGCATCTGCACGTCCCACCTGGATCCGGTGTCCCTGGGACAATACGGTGCGATCCCGTCGCTGTTTGGCGGGGCGGGCAGCGGATGTCTGGCAGAGGTGCTGCTGTTCAATCCGGAGGAGCGGTATGAGAACGTGGCACTGCGGCGGGAGTACGTTGCCATGAGCCGGATCCAGCTTGCCAAGGATGGTGTGGATCTGACGGAGCTGTCTGTGTCCACGGAAGAAGGCGATACCCCGGTGCTGCGGGAAGTACAGAACGGGTGAAAGGAAGAATAGGTCTATGAATATACGATGGGATCCTGCGGTGTGGAGACGACCTCTGTTGCGCAAAAAGCAGACGACCAGCCTGTCCCAAAAGGTGGAAAAGCGGCTGACGGCTCTGCAAAGGGAAGACAGGCAGCGCACAGGGCAGGCCATGTCTGTGTCGCCGGATCGGGAAATGAACACCACCATGACCCTTGTGGGCTGGCTATGTCGGGCACTGCTGCTGTTCTGCATCCTATACGGTACGGGGCTGTTTCTCTGTGATGCCCTGCGCCTGGTGGAGCTGACCGGCAAGCGGCCTATCTCCGAGGTGGTGCTGTCCACCAAATACCTCATGGGGATCTGCGCCCTGTATGCGGTATTTTTCTCCGCCTGTGCCTGGAACCGGCTGACGAAATGGCTCGTCCCGGTGGCAGGTACCTGCGGCGGTGTGCTGTGGCTGTCAAGCCAGGCAGGGGATCCGGTGCGGTATCTCTGTGAGTCCCTGTGGCGCATGGCAGATGTGGCGCTGGAAAATCTGGCACAGATCGGCTACACGGCCTACGTGCGTTACCGCTACGAGGGCAGCTACACCTACCAGAATGCGGAAGCACTGGTGAAGCTGGGCGTGGCACTGGTGCTGCTTGCCTTTGGCATTCTATTTGCCATCGGGATGCTGCGCCGGACACGACCGATCCTTGTGGCACTGCTGTTTGCGGCAGAAATGGTGCCGGTATTCATGTTCAATATCACAGCCACCAACAAAGGCGTGGCATGGCTCATGGTGTCCATCTGCGGTCTGCTGTGTCTGTGGCTGTACGACCGGCGGTATGCGGTGGGCAAGGAACGAGTGCTGGAAAAGGCTGCCATTCGCCGGGAGAAAAAGGCGGCAGGGCAGGCGGCAACTGCCCAGAAGAAAGCGGCAAAGCAGGAGGCTCACATCCGGGAAAAGCTGGCGTATCTGACGGTGCTCCGGGATGGTGGCAAGCCGAAAGCGGCAAGAGCGGCAAGAGCTTCTCTGGTCAAAGCGGAAAAGCAGCAGAAGCAAGCGGAAAAGGCACACGCCAAGAAGCTGGCACTGCAACAAAAGCAAGAGAAGATAGAGGCAAAAAAAGCCGAAAAAGCGGCACGCAAGGCACAGCGGGACAAGCGAAAGGCCGTCACCGATGGGGCAGCCCGAGCAGAGCTGCGTCGGAGCGAAAAGGCAAAGCTGGCGGCAGCGCAGTCCCAGAAAAAGGCTGCACGACAGGCAAAGCGGGCAGTGCGGCGGGAAAAGCTGCTTACTGCCAACAAAAAGATCGCAGGCGGCGGGTTTGCGGCGGTACTAGCCATGGTGGTGGCAACGGTGGCGATCTGGCTGCCGGCGAAGGTGATCGAGGAGAATTTCCCCATCATCGAT
>CAYXBQ010000037.1:0-25052 GCA_964463375.1 uncultured Ruminococcus sp.
GGTGGCGATCTGGCTGCCGGCGAAGGTGATCGAGGAGAATTTCCCCATCATCGATGCCATCAACAACCGGATGCAGATCGCCCGGATGTATGTGACCGCCTACCTGATGGGAGACGACGTGGATCTGAACTCCCTGTCCCTGTACGGCGGTGTATCGGAGCTGAACCCTCGCACAGTCAGCTTTGATGCGCCCCAGTTCACCGGGCAGCGGGTGTTTACAGTGGATTCCGGCTATGCGTCTCCGGTGTATCTGCGAAGCTGGATGGGGCAGAACTACGACATCGAAACGGACACCTGGACCTCGGCAGATGCAGATGCGGTGTTAGACTACCGGAGCCGGTTCGGTTCGTCCTTTACGCCGGACAGCATCACCACGACCTTCAACGGGTACGTGTACCCCAAGTCCGTGGACGTGACCCGGTTCGACCAATATCGGAATCTGGATGCCTATGGGTTCCGGGTGTTCCAGGTGAATGTACGGCGCACGGCGGGGTCCAGCAAGCTGTTGTTCGTGCCGGCCACCATGAACACGAATCTGGGGATCTTAGAGCACGGCAGCATCCAGCCGGTGAAGCTGAAATATTCGGCGTACTACGATGGGATCTACTCGTCCCGGTTCTTTGGTGTAGACGATGGCTATTCCACCTCCTCCTTCGTGCCGATCATGCAGGATCCGGCACTGGGTGAGAATCTGGAAAACTCCATCCGCTACTACAACGAGGCACTGCGGATCGCCGAACAGATCGACTTTATCGAGGATTCTGCCGAGCAGGGCATTTACTACGTGGACGATGAAGACAGCTACACCATGACCAACGGTCGGGACTACGTGACGGACTACAGCGGTCTGGTGATGGATTTTGAATCCTGGGCGAAAAACGAGCTTGGCTACAAATGGGACGGCGACAGTCTGGTGTACCGGTATCTTGCCATGGACGACGAGGACAGAGAGGCATTTTTGGCTTCTCACAAAAAGGAGATGGCGTATCGGGAATACGTATACGAGACCTACACCGAACCCTTTGGCAGCGACGTGATCGCAGATTTGGCGGAGACGATCCTTGCGGAAAACAGCATTCGTATGGCGGAACCACGGGAGGATCTCATTGCAGATCCTCGCTGGGCCGATTACGAATCCACCTGGTTCTATAACGAGGAGACACGTACAGCGATGCCCCGGCACGACGTGATCCTGGCGGTCATCAACTATCTCCGGGAGAACTACACGTACTCCTTGGAGCCGGCGGTGCCCATGACCACGGTGGTGGACGAGGACGGCAATACAGTGGAGGTGCCGGATATCCACTACGACAGCGACTTAGAAGCGTTCCTCATGGAGGTCAAGGAGGGGTACTGCGTCCACTTTGCCACCTCAGCGGTAGGACTGCTGCGGGAGCTGGGCTTTGCGGTGCGGTACACAGAGGGCTACATTGCAGATGGCTTTGCCCGCAGCTACGCAGCCGATGCGGTAGCCCGGTATCGTACAGCGGTGCGGGACAACGATGCCCATGCGTGGATCGAGGTATACTACCCGGATATGGGTTGGGTACAATACGAGACCACGCCGACCTTCTGTGAAGCCATTTACGACCCGGAATACGAAGAAGCCTCCACCGGCACCAGCACCTCCACGGGCAGCAGCTACACCAGCAGCGGCATCACGGAGACGGAAACGGAGGAGGAAGAAGAGGTCGAGGAGGACTACACAGACGAGATCTTCATCGGTATCGGGATTGCACTGGGCGTACTGGTGCTGTGCTCCATAGTCGGCTGGATCCTGCGGAAGCGTTCGGCACGGGCGGCAGCCAAACGAGAGGCACTGATCCGCTCCACGGACGACAGACAGGACTATCTTGCCGGTCGTGTGGACGTACATCGTACAGCCCGTGCGCTGATCGACTGTCTCTTTGCCCTGTTCCGAGGCCTTGGTCTGCCCAACGAGCTGGGTGAGCAGCCGGCAGAATACGCCGCACGCCTGGACGAACAGATCGGCTCTCTGTCCACGACACCGCTGCCGCAGATCATGGAGATCATCGAACGGGAAGAATTCGGCGGCACCCTGACCTGGCAGGAGCTGCATACCTTAGGCAAATGTCTGGAGGACATGACCAAGGGAGCCTACGCCGGTCTGGGTCTGCGGCAGAAATTCCGTCTGCGCTATTTGTTGGCAGTTCTGTAAGGCTTGAACGTAACGCATACACAAAAAACGGGTCCGTATCCATTGCGATACGCCCGTTTTTTTTGCTATCGTTAGTATCATTGCAGTACCATCGTGGGAAAGTCAAGAGAAGATAAGAAGATCGATGGGGGTGGCAAAACGACGAAAATATTGTGCATACAGATGAGGAGAGGGGAAGGGAGAGCCTATGGCAGTCTTACTTTCCGGAGAAAAAGAAAATTTTTTCCTCCAAAATCCCATTTTTTCGCGGACCGGGGATGTACAAACGGGAAAAAATATGGTATACTAATCCCGTACCTGTATGTCTCCGGCTTTTTGGTGGCGGCAGGTATACGACAAACGATAAGGAAACAAAACATGATAGAGAATTTCATGGAAGGGAAGGATCCCTTTCAGATGCCGGCGGCTTCTTTGGCGTACCTGGGAGATGCTGTCTACGAGATCCAGGTGCGTACCGCTCTTGTGGCAGCCGGCGTGACAAGACCCAGCGTGGCCTCCCTGCGCTATGTGACTGCCACGGCCCAGTGTCAGGTGGTGGACAAGGTGCTGCCTCAGCTCAACGAAAAAGAAGCGGACATCTATCGCCGTGGCCGGAACTGCGTCCACAATATGCCCCCGAAAAGCTGCACCATGGCGGAGTATCGCCGGGCTACGGGGCTGGAGGCACTGTTTGGCTACCTGTGGCTTTGTGGTGATACAGAGCGGCTGGCAGAGCTGTGCAGCATTGGCTTTGCCGATATGGGACTCTATCCCGATGCACCTGCCGGAGCGGAAGAAACCACAGCAGAACCGTGATCCGCATGTGCTTGACAAATGTTGATGTTACAGACGCGGAAGGATACAAAAATCAATACCGAATTGAGGTAGTAGAATATGAAATACGTTGCCATCATTGGATTTGGCGTAGTCGGCGGTGGGATCGCTGCCGTGCTGGAAGAAAACAAAGAGGCGATCCGGGCGACCTGCGGGGACGGGGTGGAGCTGAAATACATCCTGGATCTGCGGGATTTTCCGGATTCTCCCTATGGCGACCGGGTGGTACATACCATCGATCCCATTGTGAACGACCCGGACGTGGCGTTGGTATGCGAGACCATGGGCGGCTCCCATCCGGCGTTCGAATACACCATGCAGCTGCTGTCTGCCGGAAAGAGCGTGGTCACCTCCAACAAAGAGGTGGTGGCGAACTTTGGGGACCAGATGTTAGCCTGTGCCGCAGAGCATGGGGTGAGCTACCTTTTTGAAGCCAGCGTAGGCGGTGGGATCCCGGTGATCCGCAGTATGCTCACCGCTCTTGCCGGCGAAAGCATCACCCGGATCGATGGTATCCTCAACGGCACCACCAACTACATCCTGACCCGTATGCGGGACGAAGGCAGCGACTACGAGACCGTTTTGGCAGACGCACAGAAGCTGGGCTACGCCGAACGGAACCCCGCCGCAGACGTAGACGGGATCGATGCCCAGCGGAAGATCATCATCCTGACTGCACTGGCTACCGGTAAGCTCATCCCCGGCGAAAAGGTGTATGCCGAGACCATGCGGCATATATCGGCGGCAGATATGGACGGGGCAAAAAAGTGCGGCGGGGCTGTGAAGCTCATCGGCTCTGCCCGGATGGACAACGGTCAGATCTCGCTGTATGTGGCTCCCCGCATCGTGCCGGATAGCTGCCAGCTCTCCCACATCGACGATGTGTACAACGGCATCAGCGTGACCACCACCATGCTGGGAGATGTGCTGTACTATGGCCGTGGTGCCGGTCGATTCCCCACAGCAGCTGCTGTCGTGGCAGACGTATGTGCCGTGCTGTCCGGTGCTGCTGCCAAGGAAAAGCGGCCGGTGTTCACCGTGACCACCGAAGGCGTGCAGGACTTTGCCGCCATCCCCTTCACCTATTACGTTCGCTTTGCCGCACCGGTGACCGAGGCTGCCTTTGCCGACCAGGTGGATCGGGCAGAAAAGCTGTCGGAGACCGAATACACCATCGGCAAGCTCTCCCACACCGAGCTGACGGCACTGTGGGAAAAGTTAGGCGTAGAGCCCGTTTCGGTGATCCGTATACTGGAATAAGGCAGAAATATTTCCCACGAAACCCCAATAACGTAAAGCAGTAAAAAACGAAGGTATCCCTCGCTTGCCCCAACGGACAACAAGTCATACCTTCGTTTTGTGCAGACAAAAGTGATTTCGATTTTCGTATATCTTATTTCTGATCTTCCCGAACGCCTGCCAATGCTGCGCCGATAACGGTGCCAAAGCGGGCATTTTCCGGGATCTGGAAGCGCATATCGAACATAGTGTTCAGGGTATCGAAGACCTCCTTGGCATAGCCGACGCTGGTCAGGTTGCCGGTCAGGACCACATCCTTGATCTGGTAGTTCCGGGCGGCAAAGATCGACACCATGCCGATGGTCTCGAATACCATATTCAGTAGCCCCTTGGCGATGTCGTTTTTGTTGGCCATATCGCTGATCTTCCCGAAGTTGGAGGCGGTCATGGTGTCGCCGAAGCCGGGGACGATGTCGTTGCGGGAGATGTCCTTGATCTTCAGGTCCACGTTGG
This sequence comes from uncultured Ruminococcus sp., assembly GCA_964463375.1. Lineage (GTDB taxonomy): Bacteria > Bacillota > Clostridia > Oscillospirales > CAG-272 > UMGS1696. The sequence goes on from CAYXBQ010000037.1 coordinate 4,745, forward strand.
ACAAAAAGCCGTTTTCCGCCATTTTTTCGATGTGCTGGATGTTTTCCAGTCCCAGCAGCTTTTTGGACAGCCCCATGAGCGTACCGCCGCCCACACCGGTCCCGCCCAGATACAGGGGATCTGTGTCGCGAGTGGCGTACACCAATGCCGTGCCGGTGCCGCAGCTGGTGATGATGGCTTTCTCCAGTCCGGACAGATACAGCCCTCCCAGCCCGTTGGCACGGAATTCCTCGATCCGCTCATAGGGCAGATCATAGATGGGTTTGGTGACATAGGTAGAGCCAACGCCGGTGATCATGACCTTTTCGATATCCGACAGGTTCAGATCGTTGTTCACGAGAAATTTCCCGAACGCACCATAGATCGAGGTGATGGGGTCGGTGGCCCGTACGAACAGCGGTGCGATGAGCTGCCACTGTCCTTCTTTTATACCAAAGCCGACGATCTTGGTGGTGCTGCCACCTACGTCGATGCCGATAACAATGCCTGATGCCATAACAATTTTTAGATCCTTTCACGCAATATATGGTTCAGTATACCACAGAAAGGGCAGCCTTGTCAACACCTTGTGCCGCTTTTTCTTCTGTGCAGCGGCTTTTCGGTGCCGGATCGCTGCCTGGACAGAAATACATGCGGCTGCCACGGAAGAACACAAAATCAAAATATACACATATCAACCAGAATGGAGAACATACTATGATCAAGAATACAGACCCCAAAGGAAGCATGGCAGAAAAGGAGCTGTTCATTTTCGATATGGACGGCACCATCTATCTGGGTGGCAATCCCTTTCCCTTTGCCATCGACTTTATCAAAAAGCTGCGGGCCCATGGGAAACGGGTGATGTTTTTCACCAACAATGCCTCCCACAATCCGAGGTTCTATTTGGAAAAGCTGACCCGCCTGGGGTATGAGCCGACCGCCGAGGAGATCTGCACCTCCGGCAACGTGACCACGGCCTTTCTGACCCGCAAGAGAGCCGGCAAAAAGGTCTATCTGCTGGGTACGCCGGAGCTGTGGGACCAGATGCACGAGGGCGGGGTAGAGCTGATCTGTGACCGAAACGGCCGTCCAACCGGGGAGAAGGCAGACATCGTGGTCACCAGCTTTGACACCACCTTAGACTACGAAAAAATGACCGTGACCTGCGATTTCGTGCGGTATGGTGCGGAGTATCTCTCCACCCACCCGGACTTCAATTGCCCCACCGAGACCGGCTTCATTCCGGACAGCGGTGCCATTGCTGCCTTTGTGACCGCCTCCACCGGTGTGAGCCCCACCTATTTTGGCAAGCCCTACCCGGAGACGGTAGACATGATCGAGGAGATCACCGGCCTTGATAGAAGCCGTATGTGCATCTTTGGCGACCGGCTGTACACGGACATTGCCACGGGCAGACGGCACGGGATCCTGTCCTGTCTGGTGCTGACCGGGGAGACCACCGAAGCAGACGTGGAGGCTGCCGAGGAAGCGGACAAGCCGGATCTGCTGTACGATTCTCTGGCAGAGGTGGACGAGACGATCTTTGGTGCGTGAGATTTTTAGAAAATAAAACAGAGTGGAGAGGCTCTTCTCTGTTATGCCATACATACCACAACACTTGCAGAAAGGAAATACTGCGCTATGTCTATGCTGGCGTTTTTTGAGCAACTGACCCAAAGTCCCATGCTGCTTGTTTCCACCATCCTGACACTGGGTGTGATCCTGGTGAACGGATGGACGGATGCGCCCAATGCCATTGCCACCTGCGTTTCCACCAGAGCCATCGGGGTACGAAAGGCGATTTTGATGGCAGCGGTGTTCAACTTCTTAGGCGTTCTGGTGATGACCTCCCTGAATGCTTCGGTGGCCATGACCATCTACAACATTGCCGATTTTGGCGGCGACCCCAAAACGTCTCTGATCGCCCTGTGTGCCGCTATGGCTGCCATTGTGATCTGGGCAACGGCCGCTTGGTATTTCGGCATCCCCACCAGTGAGAGCCACGCCCTGATCGCCGGGATCTCCGGTGCTGCCGTTGCCATCCAGAACAGCTTCTCCGGCATCAACGGCGGCGAATGGATCAAGGTTTTATACGGGATCGTGCTGTCCACAGTGCTGGGGTTTGTTATGGGCTTTCTTTCGTCCCGGCTGGTGGTGTTCTGCTTCCGAGACAAAAACCGGCTGAAATGTGAGAAATTCTTCTCCGGTGCCCAGGTGGCGGGCGGTGCTGCCATGGCGTTCATGCACGGTGCCCAGGACGGACAAAAATTCATGGCCATCTTCCTGCTGGGTGCGGCCTTTTCCAGCGGCAACGCAGAGGCCACCAGCTTTACGGTCCCTCTGTGGCTCATGATCCTATGCTCTGCCGTCATGGGACTGGGTACCTCCATCGGTGGCTATCGGATCATCAAATCCGTGGGTATGGACATGGTCAAGCTCAAGCCCTACCAAGGCTTTGCGGCGGATCTGTCTGCCACCCTGTGCCTGCTGCTGTCGTCTCTGACCGGTATCCCCGTCAGCACCACCCATACCAAGACCACGGCCATCATGGGTGTTGGTGCGGCACGCCGGATCAGCAACGTGAACTGGAGCGTGGTGAAGGAGCTGGTGCTGACCTGGGTATGCACCTTCCCCGGCTGCGGCCTGTTGGGATTTGGCATGGCGAAGCTGTTTTTAGCATTATTTGCATAAGGAGATATTACAATGGCTAAGAAGAACAACGACTATTTCGCTCTGATCCAGAGCCAGACCTCGTATGCCGTGAAGGCCTCTGACCTGCTGGAGGAGATCCTGACCGGGTTCCGGGCCGAGAACGTAGCCGATTACCGGAGCCGGATGCACGAGATCGAAAACACCGCAGACAGTGTCCACCACGATATTCTGCAAAAGCTGTCCACGGAGTTTATCACGCCCATTGACCAGGAGGACATCCTGCGGCTGGTGCAGATCATCGACGACATCACCGACGCACTGGACGAAGTGATCTTAGACATCTACATGTACTGCATCGAAGCCGTGCCGCCCCGCACTGTGGAGCTGTCCCACGTGGTGAACCGGTGCGTCAAGGCACTGGACGAAGCGGCCGGGGAGCTGAAGAACTTCAAGAAGCCGGAGAACCTGCGTGCGCTGCTGGTAAAGGTCAACGACATCGAGATCGAAGCGGACACGATCTACGTAGAAGCGATCCACGCCTTATTCGGCTCGGCATCGGACGGAAAGGTACTGATGGGTTCCAAGGCCGTGTACGAGGCACTGGAGGACTGCTGTGACCTGTGCGAGCATGCTGCCGACGTGATCGAGCAGATCGTGATCAAAAACACCTGAGAAAAGCGGCAAAAAGAGATCCGAGAGGTGTTAGGCCTGCTCCGATCTCTTTTGATTTGCTGTGCGGCATTCCACCATTTCCCACACCGAATTATTTCCGCTCCTGTAGGATCTCCTCTGCCAGTGCTTCCCCCAGCAGCCGTATGCCCTGTACTGCGTCGTCTAAGGTAGAGCAGGCGGCACCGGCTTCGATCAATAGGGCACCGGGCGCATATTGTGCGTTGAAGGAGGCGGAGCGCAGGTTGATGTCCCGCAGGAGGGTCGGGTGGGTCTGGTGGAGTCTGGATTGCAGTCTTGCCGCCAGTGCCAGGTTCGTCTCCCATTCGGTATGACCGCTGCCCCCGTGATCCGTGCCCACCACGAACATCAGCTGGGCATAGCTGCTGCCGTTCTCCACCGATAGGGGACGGATGCCCTTGCCCTCGGCGTTGGTGATCGCATCCCGGTGGATGTCCAATATGTACCGGATGGAGGGGTGTTCCTCCAGGGTCTCTCGGATGTAGCGGGCGGCGTTGTAGTAGGCCATATCAAAGGAATCCTTGTCGAAGGGCTCTGTACAGCGAATGACTCCGATCCCCGCCTCCGTCAGTACCTCTGCCAGCGCCTTGCCCACCTGCACGATACTGCGGCTCTCGTCTGTCGTGTGGTAGCCGGTCTCTGCCTGATCCTGGAAGGCCTCTGTGCCGTGGGTATGCAGGATCAGCACAGCCGGACAGCCCTTCCCATAGATGGATTCCAGCGCATCGTAGCTGTCGATCACCGGGTCCGAGGCGGCCAGAGCAGCAAGATCCGGCGTGTAGGGCGTTTCGTTGATCAGCCCCAACCCGTCTGCCTGCCGGGAGGACAGATCCATGGCTATGATCTCCGTCACCGGCTGGGGAGAGGGCTGTTCGTTGGCAGGCGGCGAGGCGGTCTCCGGCGGCATGGTCTCGACATGGGTCTCGGTTGCGGCAGTCTCCGGCGGCAGCAGAGGAGCGGTGGCTTTGGGCGGGGCAGTCTCCTGTGTGGTCACGTACCGGGTACTGCCAAACACGGCCTTTGCCGCCAGTGCCCCTATCCCTTCGTCATGCAGCGTCAGAAGCCCGCCTGTGAGCAGACAGGCATACACGCATACCGCAGCCCCTGCCAGCACCACAGCCCCGCCTGTACGCACCACAGACCGTCTACGGCGACTGCGGGGGATGTGTGGTGGATCGACGACTGGCATGGCAGAGGGCGGCTCCGGCAGCGGTATGGGCGGTGTGGCTTGTGCAGCGGTGGACGGCGGTATGGGCGGTGTTGGCATGTCTGACGGCTGCGGTACGGCAGAGGGCGCATCCAGTTCGCCCATGTCTCCGGCATCCGGATATAGGGTGTAGCCCTCCAAGAAAGCGGCGTTCTCTAACAGCTTGTCCATTTTCTCTTCCTTCCCCAATCATGATAAATCCCTGTGTCCTATGCATATGCGTACCAAAAGCCACCTATGCGTGTCCCGAACCCTATTTCCCACCCGCTCCCAGCATTGCCGCCTTCATGATGGCAGAGGCAAGGATGCTGCTCCAACGCTCCACCATGCGGTCGGTGTCTCCGGTGGTGACCAGATACCGTGTCTGTCCTCCCGCCGGCAGTGTGGTGCGGATCACGGTGGGTACGCCGGCTGTGACCACGGGACAGGGCATGGTGTGGTCGGCGATCTCCGGGGACGCTTCTCCTGCGTCCGACTGCACCCCACTGCCGGGCACCAAGCCCCCGTCGGACAGCTGCACCACCTGTCCCAGCATTGCGGCACTGCGGGCGCATAGGGCATCGACTGCCAGGATCCGTTCCGCTTGTATGGCATGGGCGGCCAGGGTCACCAGCCGATCGGTGGGGATCCCGGTCACGGCGGGTACACCGGGGACAAAGCTGTACAGGGTGCGGCCTACGGGAGCTTGTCCCGCCAGCGTCAGCTTGCCGCATACGGCAGGCCCCAGCCGATCCGCAGTCAGAGCGGCGTTCCCCAGTCCCACCACCAGGATCCGGCGTGCGGTGGAAAGGTAGTCGGCAAGCAGAGCGGCGGTGGCATCGATGAGACGGCGGCAGGCAGCGGCATCCAAAAGGCTCACCTCGCCGGCGGTGATGGTGTGGTGGTGGGCATGGCCGGTGTGTCCCTCCCGGATCTGCCAGCCGTGGCGTTCGTAGGTCTTTGCAGTGGTGTCACCGGGGGCAGCAAGCTCACAGTACAGGGCGCTGCCGTGGGGGGAATCGTGCATGGGCATCTTCTCCTTTGCATGGGTATTTTTGTCTTAGTACCAGTGTTGCCAAAGGGGAGAAAAAGGATGCAGCAGGGGCAAGAAATTTCTTTTGGAGCAAATGTTTCTGCCGGAAAATTGGAAGTTTACAAATGTAAAAATCGTATCCACTGCGAAAAAACCACGGTGAAATGGGCAAAAAACGGACCGGCGACCCCCGAAAACCGGAGAAAACCGAAAAAACGATAGTGAAACTGCACAAAAAAATCAGACGAAATTGTGCATTTGGATGAATCTTGACAATTCTGCATAAGAAGATGTTGATTCTCTGACAAAAAAGTGGTATAATGTGGTGAGTAAAAATGACCCGTAGTCTACTACGCTTTATTTACCGTTAGGAGGAATTACGAAATCATGAAAAAAAAGGTGTTATCCCTGCTGCTGGCTGCGCTGATGCTGATGACTACGCTGGCGAGCTGCACGACCCTGGAGGAAGATGACAAGGGTGCAATCATCGATATGTACCTGACCACCGAAGTCTTCGACTTTGACCCCCAGCTGAGCATGACCGACGACGCACAGCTCAAGTACATGAGCCTGATGTTTGAAGGTCTGACCCGTATCGACGAAAAGGGCAAGTGGGAAAAGGCCCTGATGAACAACTACAAGGTGGAAGTGGACGACGGCGAAAACTTCTCCATCCTGATCGACATGAACATCACCCGCTGGAGCGACGGTCGTACCGTGCAGGCCGGTGACTTCATCTACTCCTGGAAGAGACTGCTTGATCCCGACCAGCAGTGGGAAGGCGCTTCTCTGCTGTACGACATCAAGAATGCCAAGGCCGCCAAGATGGGCGACGCTTCCATCGACGACATCGGCATCGCTGCTGTTGATACCTACACCATCCAGGTGGAATTCGAATCCAAGATCGACCTGGACGGGTTCTTTGAAAAGCTGTCTGCCATCTGCCTGGTGCCCCTGCGTGAAGACGTGATCACCCGGTATGGCGACACCTGGGCCAGAAAGACCACTTCCATCGTGACCAACGGTGCCTTTGTACCGAAGGAGATCGTGACCGGCTCCGACATCCGTCTGGAACGCTCCACGTACTACTATCTGGATCCCGAAAAGGAAGAGCATCTGGACAAGTATGTCATTCCCTACAGACTGCTGACCAAGTATGCGACCGGTGATGCTGCTGCTCAGCTGGCATCCTTTACCTCCGGCGGTATCTTCTATGACGGCGAGCTCTCCCTGGCAGATCGTGCGACCTACAAGGACTCTGCTGCCGTTACGGACATGATGGGCACCCACACCTACATGTTCAACACCACCAACAAGCTGTTTGAGAAGGCAGAGGTTCGCCGTGCTCTGTCTCTGGCTCTGGACAGAAACGCTATCGCACAGATCGTGACCTTCGCAAAGCCCGCTACCGGTTACGTTCCCTATAAGGTATTTGACACTGCCTCCGGTACTTCCTTCCGGGAGGTCGGCGGTGACGTGATCTCTGCCTCTGCCAATGTTGCAGAAGCACAGAGCCTGCTGTCCTCTGCCGGTGTCAAGAGCGGTTCCTTCACCATTTCTGTACGGAACAACGAGGTTGACCTGGCCGTTGCCGACTACGTAAAGGGCGTTTGGGAAGGTCTGGGCTTCACTGTGACCGTTGAAACGCTGGGTACCAAGAAGAACTCTGAGGAAACCGTAGACGACCTGTTCCAGGAAGCATACAAGTCCGGTGACTTTGACGTGATCGCCATCGACACCATGTTCCTGTCTGCCGATGCCTTTGGCGCACTGTCTCAGTTCTCCACTGCCTACTCCGGTAACGGTGTGGACATGAACTCCACCACCTACGACCTGTACGGTCACGTGTCCGGCTATGCCAATGCCGACTACGATGCTCTGATCGACTCCGCATACGAGACCTACGACAGAGCAGCAAGAACCGCTATCCTGCACGACGCAGAAAAGAAGCTGATGGAAGACATGCCGGTATGCCCGCTGTACTTCCTGCAGGACGCTTACATCTACTCCGATGAGCTGTCCGGCCTGGCCACCGACTACTACGGTGTACGTAGCTTCAACGACGTAAAACTGAACGATTACATGACCTATAAGGCTGCTACCGATACGGCGGAAGCTGCGGCTCCTGCCGGGGAAACCACTGCGCAGTAATTCGTTCACCTGATCCATACAAAAAGCATGAACGGGGGAGCTGCCACTCCTCCGTTTTGCTCTTTTGGGGCATATTGCCGGGTCACAGGTGAAGTAAAGATTTGTTTAGATAGAAGCGAGGGACACGAACGTGGCTGAACTTTTAAGAGAACCGGATCAGGTGAAGGTGTTCATCCTGTATCTGCTGGATAAGATCGGCTATCCCCTGAACTATACCGATGTGGGCACGATCATCATTCGGGATGGCTTGGTCGATTATTTTAACTTTGTGGAAAATTTCCGAAGCCTGTTGGAAAACGGACATATCCAAGGCGTGCGCAGCGACGGCTCCATCGTAGAACCGGACGAGGATTTTCATCCGGACGACGACAGCATCCTATACGAGATCACCCGGAAGGGCAAGGTCGTGGCAGAAGGACTGGCGGACGATCTGCTGATGGCGGCGGTGCGGGAGAAGAGCTATGTCAGCGCCATGCGGCATTTGTCACTGGAGAAGCGTGGAGCGGTGATCGACCAATCTGCGGAAAACAACGGCGACAGCGGCTTCATCTTCCACTGCACCATCAAGGATAAGGACGGGCTGGCCTTGAAGCTGTCCCTGCGTGCGGAAACATACAACCAGCTTCGTCGGATGCAGATGAATTTTGAGGACAAGCCGGACGTGGTGCTGCGGGGGATCACGGCGTTGGTCACGGGAAATGTGAATTATTTGTTTGATAATAATTGACACAGGAAATGAATTTGACTAGGAAAAATGTTTTTGACCGGGGAAAATGAATTTGACCAGGGAAAAATGAATTTGACCGATTGGTAGATCGGATGGATCAAAACAGAAATTTTGAACACAGGTCAATCCAACGCGGGTAGAAAACGTCAAAATCACCTAAAAATCGGGCTGCGAAATGGCGAAAATGCACAGTGGCTCGAAAATCGACGAAAAAAAACCCCCTTTATTTTTACAAAACTATTGACAAATTCGCAAATCATGATATAATGAAATCAAGTATTATATGCCGAAAGTGTGCGGGGCTCGTTTATGAAGGATGCAGCGGTAGAAAGAAGCGGCGCAAGCGAAGACAAGGAAGCGCTGGAGACACTGCTTCGACAGATCCGGATGGGCGAGGACACGGATGCATTCACGCAGCTTTGCGAACGCTATGCCCATTTGCTGGATGCCATGGTGCGGCAGTTTGCGCCGTCGCTGGGGATCGTAGCAGAGGGGGGCACCTCGGAGCTCCTGGGCATTGGCAGAGAGGAGCTGCGACAGGATGCGGCTCTGGCACTCTACCGTGCAGCCCAGACCTACGACCCGGCGGACAAGGGACAAAGCGTGCAGTTCGGTCTGTATGCGAAGATCTGCATCCGCAATGCCATGATCACCCTGGTACGTCGATACAATCGCATGCGTACACAGCGGGAGAAGCAGGCAGGACGCACACAGACAGCACCATCGCGCCGACAACGGTGGGAGTCGCTGGATAAGGCGGCGCTCACAGGCGAGACGATGCAGCGGCTGCAAGGGGTGCTGTCCCCCTATGAAAAGCAGATCCTGCAGCAGTATATGCAGGGCAAGCCGCCACGAGAGATCGCCGTGGTGCTGGGGCGGTCGGAGCGGTCGGTCAGCAACGGGATCTACCGGATGAAAGGCAAGCTGAAGGAGATCTTAGCAGAAAAATAAAAGCGGACGTTCCCTCTATACGCAGAGAAATGCTCAAGAGAAGTTCTCTGGTAGAGGATGTCATATATGCCCGAATAGCTTAAAAAAGAGCGTTGGTTTCAAAGGTGACGGTGGGAATCCGTCGAGGGCAAGAAATTTTCACCATTCAAAGCGAGGAAAAAAAGATGTACGAGGACAAGACCCTGAAGTGCAAGGAATGCGGCAATGAGTTCGTTTTCACAGCAGGTGAACAGGAATTCTATGCAGAAAAGGGCTTCCAGAACGAGCCCCAGAGATGCAAGGCATGCCGTGACAAGAGAAAGAACGTAAACAAGGAACAGAGAGAAATGTTCACCACGACTTGCGCAAACTGCGGCAAGGAAGCCAAGGTTCCTTTCCAGCCCAGCAACGACAGACCCGTATATTGCAGCGAATGCTTCGCCGCTATGAAGCAGCAGTAATCGGTCTTGTAGGGTATAGATCATCACGATCCTGTATCTCAGAAAAGGTGCGGTACCTCCGGTATCGTATCTTTTTTTGTGAAAAAATGATTTTCGGAGCGGTTTTGTTGGAATTACCACTGTACAAAATGGAATTTGTGTGTTATAATAATGCTGAATAACCTTGTAAACCGATCGGGAGTGGACACCGTTTCATGGAAAAGAAAGAATTTACAGCAAAAAATAAACAGTACGACAACCGGGGCGAGAAACGGTATAGCAAAAGACCGGGCTATGGTGCAGACAAACGCCGGCCCCAGAGAGAAAGCTATGACCGATACCGGGACGAAGACGACGACTGCATGCCGGAGGAAACCGGGCTTGTCTGCGGCCGCAATGCGGTCAGAGAGCTGCTGCGTTCCGGCAGAGCCATCGACAAGCTGTTCGTAGCCGGCAGAGAAGGCTCTATCGTGGCACTGGTGGCAGAAGCCAAGAAGGCAGGCGTACCGGTGGTGGATGCCGATATGGCGAAGCTGGACAAGCTGGCCATGGGAGAAAACCACCAGGGGATCATCGCCCAGACTGCCGCCAGAGAGTACAGCACCATCGAGGAGATCTTAGCCATCGCTGCCGAAAGAGGAGAAAAGCCGCTGGTGGTGGTGTGCGACGGCGTAGAGGATCCCCACAATCTGGGTGCCATCATCCGGACGGCAGAATGCTGCGGTGCCCATGGGGTCGTGATCCCCAAGCGGCGTGCCTGCGGACTGACGGCGGCGGTGGCAAAAGCATCGGCCGGTGCCATCGAGCATATGGCGGTCGCCAGAGTCCAGAACATCGCCTCGGCCATCGAGGAGCTGAAGGAAGCCGGCGTTTGGACCTTTGCGGCAGAAGCAGGGGGCAGCGATTTCTACGAGACCGATTTCCAGCTTCCCTGTGCCTTAGTGGTGGGCAGCGAAGGCAACGGCGTCAGCCACCTGGTGAAGGAGCGGTGCGATTTCCTCGTGTCCATCCCCATGTACGGCCAGGTGAACTCCCTGAACGTCTCGGCAGCAACAGCGATCCTGCTGGCACACATCTCCCGCAAACAGAGACTGGGATAAAACGATCAGAGAACAGAGGCTGCTGTTTTGGCAGTCTCCTGTGGAAGCATAAGCATGTATCATGGGGGCGAAGGCCTATGTGGTGCCTCTGCTTAGAAAGGAAAGTCCTGCAGCGATACAGGATGGAATTGGATTATGGCAAAAGATAAGAAGCAAGACCGATATGGGGCAGGGGGAGCAGATCCAAAGAAGGATCCCCATGCCACGGATATCGATGTGAGCGCCGACTCTCTGGAAACCGGGGAATCGGACAGCGAGCTGGATATCCAGGCCCTTTTGCGCAAGTATATGCCCGATTATGATCGGGAACCCGATTACGTTCGGGAGCCCGATTACGTTCGGGAGTTTGACGATGACAAAGGATCCGAGGAGACCACGGATGCAGCAAAGGACGCAGGAGCAGCAGAGCCCCTTGCCGGTTTTGCCGGGCTGGATGCCGCTTTTTCGACAGCACCGGATGCAGCATCTGCGACAGACAGCTATACGGATGCAGAGGACAGCGGGGCAACGGAATTCGACTTCACAGACAACATCCCCTCCCAGAGCAGCGAGGAGGATGGCGACCTGGAGGACGAAGAGGGCATTTACGAAGACGACGACGGACCTGCCCGGAAACGGGAGCCGAAAAAGAGCGTATTCTCCTTCCTGCGCGGACATGGCAAAAAGAAGCAGCCTGCGGCGATGAATGACGAAGACCTTGCACCGGTGGAAGAATTTGCACCGGTGGAGGACGATGCCTTTGGCGGGCTGGCGGATCTGCTGACGGCCGAGGATGGCACAGGCGGCACACCGGATACTGTCGATGCGGCTGCCATGGATACCGATGCACTGAGCAGCAAGCTCATGGACAGCATGGGACTGGAGGACGCACCGGAATCCCCCGCAGAGGCATTTGCAGACCTTCCGACAAACGATGCCGTCTCGGCACTGGATCTGTTTGCAGCAGAGCTTATGGCGGACACAGAGCCGGAGAACGCCTCTGGAACGGTCTCCGCTGCCGACAAGGATCATTTGTCGGACGAAGAGATGCTGCGGATGGCAGAGGAAATGCTGCGCAGCAGTCAGCCTGCACCGGCGGAGGAGCCCCAACCGGAGCCCGCTCCCCAAGCTGCACCGGCGGCAGAGGAAGAGGACGACGACTTTGATCCCACGGACATCAACCTGATGGTGGCCTTTGGGATGGAGGATGGCGAAGGCAGCAAAAAGAAGACTGCCAAAAAGGCAGATCAGCCGTCTGATCAGCCGTCGGCATGGCAAAACGCACAGCAGAGTGCCCACAAGCTGGGAGACAAGCTGGAGCGTGAGAAGGTCACAAGAGAAGGCAAGAAGGTCAAGCTGGACAGACCGGAGTATGTGGACCGGTCCCAGAACAAGACCATCGAACGGGACTACCGGGGCAAGCTGGTGGGGCTCTGGATCAAGGTGGGTCTGTGCGGTGTGCTGACCGTGCTGCTGATGCTGTTTGAAAATATCGAGATCCTTGCCAAGCTCTTTACAGGTACGGCCAAGCAGTTCGGCGGGGTATTCGATCCTGCGGTATATCCGGTGGTGTACGCCATGGTGTCTTTGCAGCTGATGCTGCTGGCGTGCCTGTGTGCCTATGAGCAGATCGGGCGTGGCTTCCGATATTTGTTCCGTGGTGTGCCAAGACCGGAGAGCATGACGGCGCTGATGCTGGTGGCGGGACTGCTGTATACCATCGTCATTGCTCGGATCACGGTGCAGACCGACGAGCCGGTGATGTTCAACTTTGTGGTCGCTATGGCGGCACTGATGACGCTGATCGGGGACATTTTCGCCACCCGGCGGGAGATGATGAACTTCCGTGTGATCTCCTCGGACAAGCAGAAGTACATCGTGTGCCGTGTATCGGATGATATGTCCCGTGGGGAGGCTACGGCTTTCTCGGAGGAAGAGGACGTATGCGATGTGATGCGGATCGAAAAGACGGATTTCATCGATGGGTTCTACAATCGGCTGTACACGCCGGATGGTACGACGAACGTTTTTATGAGCTGTACCATGGGCGTGATGGTGGCGGCGGCGGTGCTGTTTGGGATCTTTGCCAACCTGCGTGGCGGATCTGCGGTAGAGGTGGCCCGTGTGGTTTGCGTGACCATGATGACCCTTGCCCCGCTGTCTGTCTATCTGTCCCTGACCTATCCCTTCTACCGGGCGAACACGGCAGCGGCAGAGTACGACAGTGCCATCATCGGGGAAGTATCCCTGTCGGAGTATTCCAATGCATCGGTGGTGACCTTTGACGATAAGAACGTGTTCCCGTCCTACAGCGTGAAGGTGCAGAACATCCGCATCTTCAACAACGCACGGATCGACCGGGTGCTCTATTATGCGGCCAGCGTATTTGCCAAGGCAGGCGGTCCCTTGCAGGATGTGTTTGAGATCGCAACGCTGGAGGTCGGACATTCGGACAAGGTGCAGATCTTTGGCACAGAGCCGGGGATCCTGGCGGCAGAGGTGGATGGCGTGAACATCATCTTTGGCTCCGGTGCGGCGCTGACCAAGAAGGGTCTGAAGATCCGGAAGCAAGAGATGGAAGACGACATGGATCTGTCCGACGAGCTGTCGATCATGTATATGTTCCGGGAAGACAAGCTGGTGGCAAAGATGTACATCCAGTATGTGATGGACAGTGACATCGAGCTGATCCTGGGGCAGTTCCAGAACAGTGGGCTGTACGGCTGCGTGCGGACCTTTGACCCCAATATCGACGAGCGTATGATCGCCCGGAAGGTAAAGATGAAGCGTATGCCGCTGAAGGTGATCCGGTACAACGAGCCGGAGGAAGTCACGGCGTACACAGAGAAGGTAGACAGTGGGCTTGTGACCAGCGGTTCACCGAAGTCGCTGTTGCAGATCATATCCTACTGCGACAAGGTGCTGCACACCCGCAAAACCAACATGGCCCTTGCGATCCTGGCAACGGTGGTGGGTGCTGCGATCATGCTCCTCCTGGTGCTCTCCGGCTCCATCGGCATCATGAACTCCTTCTTCATCATGCTCTACCAGCTCCTTTGGCTCATCCCCATGCTCTTCTCCTCCCGTATGTTCATTCGCTGAGGAGACGCTGTGCGGGGCGTTTGGCAAAGGATTCGTGGACCCATTTGGCTTATGCCAAGCTCATCATACATACCCAAAACAAAAAGAAATCGGGAAAGGAGAGGTGGCGCGAAAGCTTCTCCTTTTTCCTCTGTGTGTATATCCGTAAAAAATGTGTGTCACAAAATGAAATTTCCCTATTCTGTAGGGAACAGTCTTGACTGTTCCAAAAAATGTGTACTATAAGAAAGAGAATACAACGATGAGAGACGATATCAAAAGCTTTATTACCACGGTCGCAAAGCCCGGTCGGTATTCCGGCGGGGAGACCGGCAGTGTGTTCAAGGATCCGGACAAGGTCAAGATGCGGGTGGCGTTTTGTTTCCCGGATATTTACGAGATCGGCATGTCCAACCTGGGGATGCGGATCCTGACCGGCTGCTTCAATGCCCTGGACGAGGTTTGGTGTGAGAGAGTATATGCGCCCTGGGTGGATATGGCGGCCGAGATGGAAAAGCGGCACATTCCGCTGTTCACCCACGAAAGCGGCGACCCGGTCTGTGACTTTGACGTAGTGGCCTTCACTCTGCAATATGAGCTGTGCTACACCACCATGCTGAAAATGCTGTCTTTGGCAGGTATCCCCCTGCGCCGGGAAGACCGTGGGGAAGCGGGACCGGTGATCCTTGCCGGTGGTCCCTGCTCCTACAACCCGGAGCCGGTGGCAGACTTTGTGGACATTTTCTCCATTGGGGAAGGGGAAGAAGCATTGCAGGAGCTGGCACGGCTGTATATGCGCATGCAGGACGAGGGCACCTACACCAAGTCTGCGTTCCTGTATGCGGCGGCTACGGAGCTGCAGGGCTTCTATGTACCGTCTCTGTACGACATTGCCTACCACGAGGACGGTACCATCGCTGCCATCACGCCCAAGGATGACAAGGTGCCGGAAAAGGTAGTCAAGCGGGTCATTGGGGATCTGGACAAGTGCTACATTCCCACGGACACGGTGATCCCCTACATCGAAACGGTGCAGGATAGAGTGACCATCGAGATCATGCGGGGCTGCGTCCGGGGATGTCGATTCTGCCAGGCGGGCTTTGTGACCAGACCGGTCCGGGAGCGTTCGCCGGAGCTGCTCAACGAAGCCTGCCACACCATGATCCAGAACTCCGGCTACAGCGAGATCTCCATGTGTACCCTGTCCGTCAGCGACTACTCCAAGATCCGGGAGCTGACCGACCAGCTGCTCGCCTGGACAAACGACGAAAAGGTGAGCCTGTCCCTGCCTTCCATGCGTGCCGACAGCTTTACCAAGGAGCTGATGGACAAGATCTCCTCCGTGCGTTCCTCCACTCTGACCTTTGCACCGGAGGCCGGTTCCCAGAGACTGCGGGACGTGATCAACAAGAACATCACGGAGGAGGCCATTCTGCGGGCTGCCGGTGTGGCGTATGCTGCCGGGAAGAACCAGGTGAAGCTGTACTTCATGAACGGTCTGCCCTATGAGACCTACGAAGACCTGACCGGTATCGCAGAGCTGTCCAAGCACGTGGTGGACGAATACTATCGCACGCCCAACCGGAATAAGGCAAGACAGCCCCAGGTCACCCTGAGCGTTGCCTGCTTTATCCCCAAGCCCCACACACCCTTCCAGTGGGAAAGACAGAACACCTTTGCCGAGCTGGAAGACAAGCAGCGGTTCTTGTCCGAGCAGATCACCGACCGGAAGGTGCGCTACAACTACCACGATGCCAAGGTGTCCCACATCGAAGCGGTGTTTGCCCGTGGGGACAGACGGGTGGGCAAGGCCATCCAGACGGCTGTGGAGCGTGGCATGTGGCTGGACGCATGGGAAGAACAGTTCCAGTTCGATAGCTGGATGCAGGTGTTTGCCGATTGCGGCATCGACCCGGCCTTCTATGCCAACCGCACCATCCCGGACGAAGAGATCCTGCCCTGGGATATGATCGACTGCGGCGTGACCAAGGCCTTCCTGCTGTCCGAACGGCATAAGGCTGCTAAGGCTGCCACCACACCGTCCTGTCGGGAAAAATGCTCCGGTTGCGGCGTGAACAAGCTGGTGGACAAGCAGTACTGCCGCTGGTGTCCCGGCCATCCGGATTCCTCCGACAGTGCGGGGGACATCGCCGGGGACTACAAGCCTGCGGAAAAGCCGGAAGCTCCGGTAAAGGGTAGCATCAAGCCCGCCCGCACCCTGCGGATCCGCTTTGCCAAAACGGGCCCGGCCCTGTATATCTCCCATCTGGACCTGTCCAAGGTCATGAGCCGGTGCATCGTCGCCTCCGGTCTGCCGGTGTACTACACGGAAGGCTTCAATCCCATCCCCAAGCTGGTGTTCGCAACACCTTTGTCTCTGGGCTGCGGCGGGGACGAAGAGGTGCTGGACATCCGACTCCTGAAGGACGTATCCAATGTGGAGGCCATGGAGCGGCTCCGTGGTGCTATGGCAGAAGGGATCGTGGTGAAGGAAGTGTACACCGCCAAGGACAAGATCTCCGACATCCAGTACGCCCACAACCGGATCACCTACGGCGGCTTTGAACCCGCAGATTACATGGTGGATGCCATAAACGATCTGTTCAAGAAGCCGGTGATCATGCTGAAAAAGTCCAAGAGCGGCGAAAAGGAAGTGGACATCTGCACCTTCATCCGTTCCATAGAAGCCAAGATTGAAGACGGTACTCTGGTCATCGATGCCATCACCGCCGCCAGCCAGGAAAGCTACCTGAATCCGGAATACATTGCCTCGGCTATCGAACGGGAATTTGCGCTGTCCGGTGAGGATGGCTACCACACGATCTGCCGGAAGCATTTGTATGTAGGAGATGGAGAAACCCTGTTCCGCTAAGCGAACTTCGTTCCGCTAAGCGAACTTCGTACAAAAACAAATAAACACCATAGCCGTATGCATAATCCCCCCAAGAGCCGGACAAACTACCGGTGCGGGGGGATTTTGTTATGGTGACGGTGTTTCTGCGAACGATACTGATCTATGTGTTTTTGCTGGTCGTGATGCGGCTCATGGGAAAAAGGCAGGTGGGAGAACTACAGCTACAGGAGCTGATCGTGACGTTTATGCTGTCGGAGCTGGCGGTCAGTCCCATTGCCGATCCCGATTTTCCCCTGCTGTATGCCGTCATTCCCATCCTGACCCTGCTGTCCATCGAGTTGATCCTCTCCTTTTGGATGACAAAGTCCAGCCGCCTGAAACGACTGCTCTCCGGCAAACCGGCACTGCTCATTTGCAAAGGCAAGCTGGACCAACAGGTCATGGCAGACAACCGGTTGGAGATCGAGGAGCTGCTGGCCCAGCTGCGGCAGAACGGCGTGGCCTCCCCGGCAGAGGTGCAGTATGCGGTACTGGAAGAAGATGGAAATCTGTCCGTGTTTCCCAAGGCGGGGCAGGGGAATCTCACCTGGCAGGCGCTTCAAAACGGTGTGAACGAGACCGGGATCGCCCATGCAGTGGTGGTGGATGGGGAGATGCGCCGGGGAGAGCTAGCTTTGGCAGGACGGGACGAAAACTGGCTCATGACCTATTTGCGGCGGCAAAAGCTGGCATTGCCCATGGTGTTCCTCATGACCGTGGACGACGGCGGGGACGTGTATCTGGTACGGCGGGAGGAAAAGTGATGCGGGTATTCGTGTTGGCACTGGCGGTATTTTTGGCGACAGCGGGGTGCATCGGCTGGGGAAGCTGGTATGTGTCCCACCTGTGCGACCGGCTGACTGGGGTACTGGAGGACATGGCGGCACTGCCACTGGGGGAGATCGATGCTTTTGCCGCCGTCTATGGCCGGTACGAGCAGATCTGGCAGCGCAGCGAGATCTGGCTCCACCTGCTGGACGGACACAAAGGTGCCGATGTGATCGAGGATCTGTTCACGGAGTTGGGTCTGCGGTATTTGGGGGGAGACGGTGTTGGCGTGTCGGTGGTGCAGGAGAAGCTGGCCTTGCAGCTGGACAAGCTTCGGGAAGGCGAACGGATCACCGTGGACGATATTTTTTGAATAGAATGGAAATAGAGCCCGCCCATGGTATTTCCCAAGACGAGCTCTATTTTTGTCTGTATTTACTTTAGCACAGTCTCACAAAACCGCATCAGGATCGTTGCCGTTTGTGCCCGACTGGCGTTTCCGGTCGGTGCAAGGGTATCATCTCCCACACCCCGAAGCAGCTCCATGTATACCGCCCAGCCAAGCCCATCCGCAGCCCAGGCACTGATGGCATCTGCATCCCGGAAATGGCTGAGATCGGTGGTGACATCCGGCAGAGGTACGCCTTTGGTTTGGGCATAGCGATATAGGATCACCGCCATCTGCTCCCGTGTCACCGGATCGTTTAGGCCAAAGGTGGTCTCGCTGTAGCCCTGTACGATCCCCGTACCGGCAGCCCAGCGGATCGCCTCGGTGTACCATTGCTCCTGCACTACATCGGTAAATGTCATAGCCAGATCCACCGCCGGAGAGCCCGCCAACCGCCACAGGATCGTCACCAGCATGGCACGGGAGGTCTCCCCATTGGGTGCAAATTCGGTAGCCGACACACCGTTCATCAGCCCATGCTCCACGGCATAGGAAATACCTTCGTAGAACCAATCGTTCCTTTGTACATCCGTGAACCGATAGCCATCCGGATCCCGTTCCCAACCGGCGTACAGATACAGGTTGTGGGACACAGCAGCGTCATAGTGCCACGGCTCCGTGCCGTTTTCGTCTGTGAACCATCCCGTGAACCGATAGCCCGGTCGCACCGGATCTGCCGGTTTTGTTGCCTTCTCGAACCGCTGCACCACCTGCGAAGGGACCGTGCTGCCGCCATTGGTATCAAAATCGATGGTGCAGGATTCGTCTACCACAATGCACAGGTCTTCAGCCGTAACGGGATAGCTGGCACTGCCATCCGGCATGGGCACCGCATAATCTCGACAGTGCAGCCGCCCCACGCCATTTTCGCCGATCACCTGCATTTGGAAGATACAAACATTCGTCCGTGGTTGCCATTCGACCCCGCCCAGCAGGGACAGATAGTTCACATACAGCTCCTGGATCCGGGGATTCCGCTCCACATTGTGTGCCACCACCGCATTCCCCAGCACGAAGCTATCCTCCACCAACGAAAAAAAGGATCGGTCATACTCGATCTCATTTTGAAAAGCATATAATATTTCGGGTGCATCAGAATCGGTGCGTTCCAGGACGCAGTAGACAGTGATGATGTCGCCGGTCTGCACCTGTTTTTCGCTCTGCCCATCCACAGTCAGTGAAAAATGATAGCTCGGCTCCCCGGCAGAAACACAGATCGCACACAGCAGACACACAAGGATCGGTAGGATAAAGCGCAGTCTTCGCATAGGCCCCCCTCATGGATAGATAAAATTTTGTTTTGTCTTAAAGCAATCGAATACCATTGATGGTATTATACGACTACATTGTCTGTGTGTCAATAGATTTTTGTGAATTTGTGTGCGTTTTGGTGTTTAGCACAATTTGAGCGGACGAAATTTATACAGAATGACGGCGTTTGCGGGTTGTAGAAAGGTATACTTTACTGGGGTAGTCATTTTTGAAAAATAGATATTGACAGATGAAATATAGTGTGCTATAATGGTAAGGCAGAAGCTAAGACACGTGGGGTGAATACTCACCTCAGACGGCTGTCCCCCACCCTTTCGGAAAGGGGCATCACTTTTTGTACATAGCTCCTTTCGATGGGGAATCTCCAACGAAGGGGGTGAGCGCATGGTGTTAGATACTCTTATGGTAGTATTTACCATCCTAAGCGGGATCGTTGCTGTGATCGAACTGATCAAGTACGCAGTGATCGTCGTGAAGTGGATCATGAAGTTGGTCCATAACGCAAAAAAGTGAGCCGTCTGCTAGCACCAGATAAGGCTCACTGGGTTGAGATAGAAGTAATTACTTTTATCTCGTAAAACCTATAGAATTATTTGGACAGCCGTCATCTTGGCTTCTGCTTCTATTATAGCACGATCCCATGGGTTTGTCAATACAAAAATAAAAAATATGCCCAAACAGGCAGTACCTCCGTCCGTCTATGCCAAAATCGGAAAAAATCTGCAAAAAAGTTTTGGAAAACCCATTGACAAATGCGTGCGTATCTTGTACAATATCCTATAGAGGCCATGCGGGAGAGGTTCTGTAGTGCAGGGTTCCGGAGTATATCCATCAGAGAAGCGGCGGTTGGTGCAAGCCGGTAGGAACGTGGTGCAGAAAGGTAGCTCCCAAGCCGAAGGGAAGAACGTTGGTGTTTGTCCGATCAGTAGAACCCTTCCGTGATTGCTGCGTCAAGGCATACGGCTTGTTTGAGCCT
>CAYXBQ010000038.1:0-1606 GCA_964463375.1 uncultured Ruminococcus sp.
TTGCCAATGCAGCTATCTCCAATAGCAATACCCTGAAAGCAAATGGCGTAACTGTTTATACTGTAGGTATTTTCGCTGGCGCCAACGGTGCAATTACTTCCGTTGGCTCTTCCAACGAAAATACTTATATGCACTACGTTTCCTCCAACTATCCGTATGCTACCAGCATGACTGCCTCCGGCGAGCAGAACGATGAACTGGACGGCAAGAGCTACTACCTGAGTGCAACTAATTCTTCTCAGTTGCTAAATATTTTCCAACAGATTAGTCAGCAGGTAGGCGGCGCAACCAACGATACGCTGGATTCCTCCACTGTAGTAAGGGACATCATCGCACCTTCCTTCACCGTTCCGGCAGATGCATCTGACGTTAAGCTGTACACCGCAGACTGCACCGGTGCTGGCTTGACCTTTGGCAATCGTACACCGGCAACCGACGTTACCGCTACGATCACTGGCGATACTTTAGACGTAACCGGTTTCGATTTCTCCGCAAACTGGTGTGGTTCCCACAGTGGTACATACAGTGGTAAAAAGCTGATCATCGAATTCACCGTATCTCCGAAGGAAGTCTTCTTAGGCGGCAACGATGTCCCCACCAACGGAAACACCTCCGGTATGTATGTAGGTAATACCAATATCGCACTCTTTGAAGTCCCCACAGTAAACGTACCGATCCAGGCCGTGACCGTTACGGCACAGGATAAGAATGTGTATCTCCTTGGCAACCTTACCGCCGACCAAATCAAATCCGACGCAAAGGTAACATGTGGTGATGTTACGCTGGATTTGAGCAAGGCAGACCAAAACTACGGCTTGGAAAGCTGGCAGACGGATTATGTGACTATTGAGGTTACGTATACGGATGAGGATGGGAATACTGTAACGGATCTCAGTGATTTGAAGGACGATACTTCATACATCGTTTCCGCTACCGTTGCACCGAAGACAGATGGTTCTACAACAGATCAAGGAACTGTGGCAACAGAAAAAAAGGATGAAAAGACTGTAAAGATCAACGTATTTAAGCCGGAGCTGACGTATCAGGATAGCGTGGTTTACAATGGTGAAGATGCACCGACTCAGGCTGAATACAATAGCAAAAACTATGCATCTGCTTCAACTGTATGGAAGCACGGTACAACCGAAACACTTGCAAGTACCGTGACCATGACCAGTGACGCACCTACTTTGAGTTTCGAATACACGCCTGATGCTACGCAGATCAAAGACGGCAAGATCAACGCAAGTTCGGATAAGATCGGTGTGGCAGTTACAGTGAAGATTGACGGTACAGATGTAACAAGTTATACAAAATTCAATCATGCAGCGTGTTCACTTGTTACTAATTGTCCCACTCTCACCGGCTCCTACAAGTTCTGGCTGCACATTCTGAATACCGACCTGACCATCACAAAGATCGTTGACCAACTCGAATCCGGTCAGTGCTTCGTCTTTGAAGTACATCTGGGGGATAACAATATCCTTGAAGTGGTGTTTGATTACGATGATTTCACCAACAATACCGCAACCAAAACGATCAAAGGCGTGAAGGTTGGTCAGTCCTGCACCGTAACCGAAATCACAGATTGGAGCTGGCGGTATGA
>CAYXBQ010000038.1:1706-24961 GCA_964463375.1 uncultured Ruminococcus sp.
CCGTAGCACAAGCTGCAGCCTATAGCTTTGGCAAACGCTACAATTAACGAAAGGAGCCCGACAGTATGAAACAGAATAAAAAGACCATACTCATGTTGGTCTCCGTCGTTGTGCTGCTAGCCGCCGTGGTAGGTACTACAATTGCCTACCTGGTGGCCAGCACCACCCCGATCACCAACACCTTCACCCCCACCAGCGTCCCCATCGAAATCCCTGAGGAAATCGAGGATAACGTGAAGAAGCGTGTGGCCGTTACCAACCAAGGTGACATCTCCGCCTACGTCCGTGTCGCAGTCATCGTGACCTGGAAGGATAGCGAAGGCAACATCAGTGCAACTGTGCCGGTAAAGGTTACGGATTACAATTGGGATGATGGCGATACAAATTGGAAGCTACATTCGGACGGTTTCTATTATTACACACTGCCTGTTCCAGCAGGTGAAACCACTGGTGATCTCTTCAAAAATTGTAAAGTTACCGATGAACCAAATAGACCCAGTAATGACTATAACCTTTCCGTAGAGATCATCGCATCGTCTATCCAGGCAGAACCCGCAACCGCTGTAAAAGACGCATGGGGTATTGACGTAAACGATAACGGTACCCTTAAGGTAAACTAAAGGAGGAAGCGACATGTACAAAATGCTAAAAAAGATCCTGTCCCTGGCGCTGACTCTCCTGACGGTCGCCAGCCTGTGCACCGGCGTGTTGGCCAACGAGGTTTCCAAAGTTGTTGCAGAAAAAACAATCACTTTCGAAACCGTTAACAAGACGTATACCGCATCCGATTTGTTTGATAACTTCAAAAACGTGATGCCCGGTGATACGCTGACGCAAACGATCACATTTGAAAACAAGACGAATGCAGATAGCGATTTGACACTGACCCTTACAGGCGTTCCGCATGGTGAGAATAATGCGATTCATGATGCTGTAGCCAATACTTGGAAGGATAAAGAGGATGTTCTGACAGAAATGGACGAATTCCTCTCTCAGATGACGCTGACCATCTATAAGGGTGAAGACACCAATGGTACGCCGTTGGTCGATGAATTGCCGGCAAACGAGATCCTGGACAAGATCACGTTGGCTGGCATTGGCAAAGGCGAATCTGTGATCCTCACCGTGGTGCTGCATGTTTCCATTGAAATGGGTAATGAATTCCAGAACCGTGCCGGTGAGATCGACTGGAATTTTGCAGCAGAAGGTTTTAACTATAGCACTATACAGGTGCAAAAGTATTGGGAAGACGGTGGTTATAATCGGCCCAAAAGTATAAAAGTTTATCTGCTTAAAGACGGTGAACGTACAGATGAATATATTACCCTGACAGCGAAAACAAACTGGGCTGGAAAGTTTGATAACCTGGACGATCGGTACACATGGACAGTGGAAGAAGTAGTTCCTGCGGGCTATGATGAACCTACGTATAGCCAGAAGGATAACGTGATATTCATCACCAACAAGAGAAACACTCCGTGGATCCCGCCGTTCCCGCCGGAGACAGAACCCCCGGAAACCCAGCCGCCGGAAACCAGACCCCCGGAAACCGAACCGGATGAGACTGAGCCGGAAACCAAGCCGGTGGAAACCGAACCCGAAGAAACCGAGCCCCCCGTGATCGAAGAACCGGCCGTTCGGGATCTGACCGTTGTCAAGAACTGGGCTGAGGATAAGGCGGAAGATCGCCCCACCTCCGTCTCCGTATCTCTGTACAAGGGCGACACCGAGGTCGAAAAGGTAACGCTGGGCGACTGGAACAACTGGTCCTACACCTGGTATGATCTGGATGCCAACGAACAGTGGAGCGTGCTGGAAGTGGAGATCCCCCTGGGCTACACCCCCACCTACGCGGCCGATGGCGATACCGTGACCATCACCAACAACGCCATCCTGATCCAGACCGGTCAGCTCAACTGGCCCATCCCGGTGTTCGGTGGTATCGGTGTCCTGCTGATCGGCGCCGGTGTGCTGCTGCTCCGGAAAAAGAAGGAGAACCACAATGCATAAACCGAAAACAGGTTTTGCCTCCAAAGCAGGCGCTGTTTTCGTTGGACTGGGAGTGGTGCTGATGCTTTCGGCACTGCTCCTTTTTCTGTACAACGAATGGAACAACGCCGTCATGGAGGAGCAAAGCCAGGATATCACCAACCAGCTCCAACAGCTCATTGCCCAAAATGTACAGCAAAACGGTCTTGCCAAGGATACCCCCGATGCACCCGCTCCCTCCGCAGGGGAAACAAACGTCACCGCCGAGGCCGCCACGGAAGAACCCAATATGACCGTGGTACTGCTGAATGGCTACGAATACATCGGCATATTGGAGCTGCCCACCCTGCACCTGTCCCTGCCCATCCTCTCCGACTGGGACGAGCATAAGCTCAAAATAGCACCCTGCCGCCAGCAAGGTTCCGTGGCCGAGGACGATCTGGTCATCGCCGGACACAACTACCGCCGCCACTTCCAGTACCTCTACAAATTGCAGGTCGGCGACGAGATCCGCCTGACCGACATGACCGGCAACACCACCACATACATCGTGTCCCTCATGCGTACTCTGGATGCCACTGCGGTGGATACCGTGCTGAACAGCGACTACGACCTGGTGCTGTACACCTGCACCTACAGCGGCAAAGAGCGCACCACCGTGTTCTGCGAGCGGAAAATACAGGAAGATGTATAAAAAAATCAAAAAAATTCCTAAAAACACTTGACTTATGCGGGCGAATTTGCTATACTATGGACAACAAGATACATCGTCCTGCATGACAGTAACGATGCATTATGGAGGTACTTATGGAAAAGTTAAAGATTGCATTTATCGGCTGCGGCGGTAGAAACGGCGCCCATGTACAGAAGTGCATGGCAAGAGATGACCTGGAATACGTAGGCTTCTGCGATGTTCTGGAAGAAAAGGCACTGGCCTATGCCAACCGGATCGGCGTGGATCCCGCTGGTAAGCTGTTCACCAACCACAGAGAAATGCTGGCCAACATCGAAAAGCCCGATGCTGTGTTCGTGGCCGTTCCGCCCCATCAGCACGGTGACATCGAATTCGCCCTGATCGAAAACGACATCCCCTTCTTGGTAGAAAAGCCCATCGCTCTGGACATGGATCTGATCCTGCGCATCCAGGCTGCCATCCGGGAAAAGAATCTGCTGGTGACCGTTGGTTTCCAGGACAGATACCAGAACCTGACCGAGATCATGAAGGACTACATCCAGGACAAGGAGGTTGGTCTGGTTTCCGCAGCATGGTTCGGCGGTATCCCCGGTGTGTCGTGGTGGAGAAGAATGGAAACCTCCGGCGGTCAGGTCGTTGAACAGAACATCCACCTGTTTGACCAGGCTCGTTACCTGTTCGGCGAACCCCTGTATGTGAACTGCGCCGGTGCTCGTGGCATCGTAGACGGCGACGCATACGGTGTGCCCGGCTACAACGTACACGACTACTCCTCCGCTGTGATCAAGTTCAAGAGCGGCGTAGTTGCCAACATCTTCACCGGTTGCTACGTACAGAACGGTGGCGGTATGCAGAGCGGCATGAACATCTACTGCAAGGACGCTACTCTGGAATACGCACTGCGTAGCTGGCTGAAGATCCGTGACGTAAACGGCGAACAGTACTACGAAAGAGGCGAAGAACAGACCGGTATCCAGGACAACATCTTCCTCGAAGCCGTTCGTACCGGTGACCGTTCCAAGCTGCGCACCGACTACCATGACGCTGTCAAGAGCATGAAGCTGTGCATGGCCTGCAACGAATCCATCGAGACCGGCAAGACCATTTACCTTGATTAATCAAGGTAACTTGATTAATCGAGATAGCTCAATTTGAATTAAGAAATACGCAAAAGCGGTGTGGCTGGCTTCAGTCATGCCGCTATTGCTTGTGTAAACACTGATTCAATCGAGAAAACGAGTCAAAAAGCTAAGACGTATGGTTTTTTGGCGAGTTTTCAACCGTAATCCGTGTTTACTTGTTGGGAGAGAAAACGATGCATAAGATCCTATGTTCCACCGGTGCGCTGATCGGCAGACCCAATGGACGGAACCTCCGCCTATTGGAGACCTGCATCCCGAACCTGACCTGCGACGGCTTTGAATTCATGATGTACAGCACCTGGTACGACGAGATCTGCGAAGTCCAGACATATCTGCGTACCTTGCCTACCACATTTCCCGTGCTGCACTGCGAAAAGGGTATTGGCGAACGGATCACCCATGGTGGCGTGGAGCTGGGTGAAGCCTACGAGCATTTCACCCAAAACTGTGCCTTAGCCGCAGCCATCGGTGCCGGGAAGCTGGTGCTGCACCTGTGGAACGGCGTGGACTCCGACGGGCATTTCGAGCGGAATGTAGAAGCCTGTGGAAAACTCATGGAGATCGCCGAAAGCTATGGGCTCACGTTGACGGTGGAAAACGTGGTGTGCAACGTGGCCGATCCCATGACCCGCCTATGCCAGCTGCACGAAGCCTATCCCGATCTGCACTTCACCTTTGACACCAAAATGGCGGCGTTCCATGGACAAGTGGAGGCACTGTATCGGCCGGAAAATCAGGCGATCTTTGGCAAGGTGGCCCATCTGCATACCAACGATTATCGTGGCGGCGTGCTGGATTGGGGCAGTCTGCGGACACTGCACATCGGGGAAGGGCAGATCGATTTTGCCACCTTCTTCCGGTTTGTGTGGAACCAGGGCTACACAGGGGACTTTACGGTAGAAGCGACCTCCTTTGATCCCGAAGGCGTGATCCATTTTGAGAAGCTGAACCAGACCTTTGATCGGATCCGGGAGATGTTGGGAGGATCATGACGCAAAAAAGAACCCATGTGGGTTCTTACTTATATATATCGCCACGGTTATTGGCATCCACAACTTCAATGATCAAATTGCCATGATCTACTGTGTAGATGATACGAAAATCCCCGACTCGCAACCGGTATTGCTCCGCGACGCCGGACAGCTTTTTGATGTCTCCGTGGAATGGCAACGCATTGACAGCAGAAAAAATGCGCCTTTGGTTTCCTTCGGATTGTTTCATGATGAATTTCAATGCCCGTTTGCGGTATTCGATCTTATAACGCATCGGGATCTACTCCGCATATACGCATGGCTTCTTCGGCAGAGACCAGCTCATTATCCTCCGGATCCGTGCTTTCAGCGGCTTTTTGGGCAAGTCTTTCACAAAACAGATCATCCAATGCTTCATCTGCCACCAAACCTTGGATGTACCCGATAATATAGGGCAGCTTATAGTCTGGTACTTTGTCGAGCAAATTTGTAATGATTTCTTTTTCATGCATGATCACATTCACTCCCTTCTGGTATTATTATAACCGACAAAGCGATATTTGTCAAGAGATTTTTATAACGGCAAAAAAGGAAGACGGGCGACCCCATCTTCCTTTTTCTATGATTTTTAGTCAGCAATATCGGCTTCGGCTACACGAACGACCAGGCTGGTGCCGTAGGGATAACCGGTGGCGTTCATGACGAAGCTGTTTTCATCCTGGCTGAATTCCAGGGCTTCGTCGTTGTCCACCCAGTGCAAATTCGAGATCTTGCCCTTGACACCGGTGAAGGTCTTATTGCCCGTAGCACCGCCTTCCACGGTCACGTTGTTGTCGCCGGTCACGGACAGGTCGTGGATGTAGAAGTACATTTTGTTGCCGTCCCGCAGTGCAAAGTTCTTGCCGGTACCGGTAACGCCGCAGGGCTTTGCCTTGTAGATGGACTGCCCACAGCAACGGATCCAGTCGCCGATCCCTTCCATCAGGGCAGCCTGCATGGTGGTGATCTCACCTTCGCCGGTGGGACCTACGTTCAAGAGGTAGTTGGCACCCACCTTCCGGCAGGCACACAGAGTCTCGATCAGGTGAGCCAGAGACTTGTAGTTTACGTCCCGGGCACCGTAGCCCCAGTGGGCGTTCATGGTGTGGCACATTTCGGCAGCCAGATACTTGGGCATACCTTCTCTGTCCATGGGTACCGGACGACCCTGCTCAAAGGTCACGCTGTCCAGCTCGGGATTACCGGCCTCCCCACGATGGCTAAGCCCGGTGTTGTTTACGATGATGGCATTGGGCTGGTGCTTGCGGATCACGGCGTACAGGGCATCCTCTTCCCAGTCTTCATCCGGCTTGGACCAGTTGCCGTCGAACCACAGACCGCCGATGGGGCCGTATTCGGAGCACAGGATCTCTACGGAGTCCCGCAGGTATTGCAGATAGGACTTGAAGTTGCCATTGAAATCCGGGTTGTACCAGTCCAGAGTGGTGTGGTAGAAGAAGGGCACGATCCCCTCGGCACGGCAGCCGTCCACAAAGTCCCGGATCAGGTCACGGCCTACGGGAGAGTGGGGGGCATCGTAGGTGTTCAGTCCCTTGGTGTCGAACAGGGAGAAGCCTTCATGGTGACGGGTGGTCAGGGTGATGTATTTTGCGCCGCCCTTCTTTGCGATCTGCGCGATCTTCTGCCCATCGAACTTCGAGGCCGTAAAGGTGTCCTGCAATTTCACATATTCTTCCTTGGGGATCTTGTGGATGTGCTGCACCCATTCGCCCATGCCCATCTGGGAATACAGTCCCCAGTGGATGAACATCCCAAAGCCCATTTCTTCAAAATCCAAAATTCGTTTTTCCGGTACGGGAATAGCCATAATTTCCTCCATGGTGTTGGTATGGTTTTGCGCCACAGCGCTAGTATCGGTATTGATTGTAGCATATTTGCCGCCCAAAGTCAATATATATGCACCAGATTCCCAAAAAACCGGAGGTGACCTGGTGGAGCAGCGCAAACGAAATACGATATATCTACGCAATGCGGTGCTGCTGGCGTTGGTGAACATCCTGCTGCGGGGGGCGGCGGTGAGCTTCAATGGCTATGTATCCGGCAAGATCGGTGCAGAATCCATGGGGCTGTTCACGCTGGTCATGAGCATCTATGGCTTCGCTGTGACGCTGGCAACCTCCAGTGTCCACCTGGCGGCGGTGCGGCTGACGGCAGAACGCTGTGCCCGCCTGGCAGAAGCCCATGCAGACCGTCCATCCTACCGACGTACCGTGCGGCATATCCTGTGGGCGGTGTGCGGCTATAGTATGCTGTTTGGCGGCGGGGCAGCGGTGCTTCTGTTTGGCTTTTCCAAAGGGATCGCCCTGCATCTGCTCCACGATCTGCGCACCCTGTCCTCCCTGCGGATACTGGCCGTCAGTCTGCCCGCCATATCGCTGACCTCGGCACTGAACGGCTATTTCACCGGTATGCGCAAGGTGGGCAAAAATGCCGTGACCACACTGCTGGAGCAGGCCGCCAAATTCTGCATCACTGCCACGGCTTTGGTATGCGCCGCCCCTACAGGAAATGTGGAGTATATGTGCCTGGCGGTGGTGGGCGGTTCTGCCGGTGCGGAGGCCTTGTCGCTGGTATCCGCCGGGATCTTCACCCTGACCGATTCCCGCATCCCCAAAGGCGACAAACCGGGGCATGAGCCGTACACGCTTCCCACCGGTTTTCGGGACGTATCTGCCATTGCACTCCCCATTGCCGTTGGTTCCTATGCCCGGCAGGGACTGGTGACAGCGGAGCATCTGGCGATCCCGTGGGGACTGAAGCGATCCGGTGTGAGTACCCAAGAGGCACTGACAGCCTACGGTGTCCTGCAAGGGATGGCTTTGCCGGTGATACTGTTCCCCTATGCCGTCATCGGTGCCTTTACCGGTATGCTCATCCCGGAGATCACAGCCCTCCACGCCGTAGGGGACCACGAACGACTGCGCCGCCTGGCTGGCAAAGCACTGCGCACGGCAGGCTGGTTTTCGCTGGTGAGTCTGGTGGTGTTCTTCTGCTTTGCCGATCCACTGGGCCAACGGCTCTACCACCATGCAGAAGCCGGGATCTACATCCGCCGCCTGGCCTTTTTAGTGCCGTTTATGTACATGGACACGGTGACGGATGCGCTGCTGAAGGGGATGGGGGAGCAGCTGTATTGTATGCGGGTGAACATGATCGATGCGCTGTGTAGTCTGGTGCTGGTGGTGATCTGCACACCAACGCTGGGACTGACGGGATATGTGCTGTCCATGTACGTCTGCGAGATCGTCAATCTGGGCATGAGCGCCTGGAAGCTGTGGGACAAATTGGGCTGTTCGGTTGCGGAGAAAAAAAAGATCTCTGATCCAATAAGG
Organism: uncultured Ruminococcus sp.; assembly: GCA_964463375.1. Taxonomy (GTDB): domain Bacteria; phylum Bacillota; class Clostridia; order Oscillospirales; family CAG-272; genus UMGS1696. The sequence goes on from CAYXBQ010000038.1 coordinate 9,895, forward strand.
AATCAGAGATCATGACCCGTAGGAGAATCGAACTCCTGTTTGCGCCGTGAGAGGGCGCCGTCTTAGCCGCTTGACCAACGGGCCGTTCGCTTGTTGCTTATATAGTATACCACATCCTTCGCAAAAATGCAAGGGGTTTTGCAAAAGTTTTTTCAAAAATTTTTGCAAAATATTGCAAATAGGAAAAAACCAGCGCATCCCATCCCCAAAAAGGGACGGACACGCTGGTTATTCTTATCCGATTCTATGTACGCTTATGCCTTCGGCATCAACACAAATCCTTCCAGATTCACGAACAAATACGGCGTATCCTGTAGCTTTGCCACAAACTGCATCTGGCGGATCTCTCCATCCGGGATCCCATCCAGCGGGATCGTGTAGGTTGCCCAGCCGGCCGGCAGGATGTCTCCCTTTTCTGCCGGGATCGTTTTGGTCACGGTCAGGCCGTTTTCTTCCTTGTAGACCAGCACCAGCGAAAGGGTCGTGTGCTCGTGGTTCAGCAGCCGTAGGTGCAGGGAATGATAGTTTTGCAGATCCAGCCGGTTGTAGGGGTGGGCGTATACGCAGGCACCAATGGTGGCAGAGCGGGTGGTGGGCGTGTATTCGTCCTCCCGCAGTGCGATACGGATGCTGCCATCCTCTAAGGTAAAGGCACGGTCGTGGGCAACTTCACAGCCGGTACACGGGTGCCAGATGGGGTGGTAGAACACGTCTAGCAGCTCGCCGCAGTCGGGACGCAGGTGCTGTGCCCAAATGCTCGTGCGGGTGGGATCGCACCAGGGCTTGGCTTCGATGTGGAGCAGCTCGTCCGTATGATCAGCGTTCCACTGCTTGTCGTTGGTGCGGAAGGAGGACAGCGGATAGTCACCGGCCCACAGCCCACTGCCTTCCTCCATGGAATTATAGCCATAGACGGCGTGCTTCGGCTGTGCAATACCGGGGTGAGACAGGGCAATGGTGTCGGGAGAGACGATCTCGCAGGTGGCCGGTACATAGGTCCCGTTTTCCCCACAGATATACAGACCGATGGGCCGCTTGGCGCCGGTGTCGGTGTTCACCCGGATCCCGTGGGCAGCATCCAGTGGCTCTGCCTGACCGGGGACGGAGAAGTGGACGTAGAGCTTGTTGCCCTCCACCCGGTAGCCATCCATGGCCGCCGGCTGCTTTTGTCCTGCCTTGCCATAGACGGCAGTCTCTGCCAACATCCCCAGCCGCTTGCCCACCGCATATTTGTTGGCGGGATGGATGGGGTGGTTGCCTGCAAAGGCCCAAACCGGCGGCAGGTCCGAGATGGGGGCGCAGTAGAAGTTCTCCGGTTCTGCCCGTGCGGCATCGATGAAGGCCTGGTTCAGGTAGCCGAGGAAGCAGTCCCCCTTGGAGTAAGCCCAGGGATACAGCAGCACGTTCAGCATGGGGAAATGCTCGTCCGCCGCAAATAGTGCCTTGTAGGTGCGGTGATACAGGTACAGATAGTCCCGGTAGATGCGCCAGGTAGGCTCACCGCCGCATTCGTTTTCCCCCTGATACCACAGGACCCCACGGAATTTCAGCCCCACCAGCGGTGCGATCTTCAGGTTGTACTGACAGGTAGGCTGCTGGAAATTCAGATCTCCTCTGCCGTTCCAGTTGTCCTTGTCCGGATAGGCACCGATCTTTTGCATCCGTTCTTTTAGTGCGGCATCTCCGTCGATGGCAAAGCGGGGCAGCCACGTGGGCATACCGGTACCGCCCCAGCTGGCGTTGGCAAAGCCCACCGGCATCTCCCGTCCCGTGGCACGCAGATAGTCGTAGACCTCCTTCACAAAAGCAGTACCGGCAGCGGATACGTGTTCCCACAGTGCCGTTGCGGTAATGTCCTGCCATTGACCGGTGGTCGCATCGGAGGGTTCATAGGGGAAGCTGCCACCGCCACCTTCGGGGAGATAATCCACGTGGTATACCCGAAGGGTACGGTCGGTCATTTCGGCGAGGAACGCATCCTTGGTGGGCTGGAACTCGTTGGGCATTTCCATATTGGATTGTCCGGATGCCAGCCACAGCTCCCCAAACAGGACGTTGTCGATCGTGCGACTATCCGCACCGGCTGTGATGGTGATGGTCCAGGTCTCCATAGAGGCAGCGGGACAGGGCAGGGTGAGGGCGAATTTTCCCTCGGTATCGGCGGTGGTGTCGGCCACAGAGAACGGTGCTTCTGTGCCATGGGTCAGTGTGGCGTGTACCGGTGTGCCGGGTTCCGTTTGCCCGTGCAGAGTCAGGGGTGCGCACTGCTGGAACAAGGCACCGCTTGCAAAGACGCTGGGAAGTGTGAGCATGGGATATACCTCCATAGTTATCGTAAAATCAATCGAGCTTGGTACATAAGAATAGGGAATAGCCGGGGAGAAAATCGATCTTGGTCAGTGGGATCGGCGAAGCGGTGGTGGAATAGCCTTTGTCCAGTCCCGTGATCCCGTCACCGGTGTATTTGGCATAGCTTTCTCTGCCGCACCATAGATCAAAAAACAATGCCGTGTCGGTTTGAGCTGCCTGTGCCTTTTGCAGCAGCGCCAGCTCTGCCGGATGAAAATATCGTTTTGCGACCCCCGGCGTGTATTTGGCCTTATGCTGTTGGAGATCCAGTCCCACCGGGATCGTGGCGGGAGATAGGCATACCATCCAGTAGGGGCCGCTGTGGGTCACAGAAAACTGCACGCTCCCATCCCGCAGCTGTGGCTTTTTCCCGCTTTCCCGCCGGATGTCCGCTTCCGTATACGTGTGCCCGGTATATGCTTCTAAAGCCGTCAGCAGTGCTGCGTGGGACCAATGCTCCGGCCGCTCGCCCTTTGCATAGTACAGCCGCAGTCCATGGGATGTGAACCGATCCGGCAGGTGGAACGTGGATACCGTCATGGTTTCGTACCCGTTACGTGAAGCAAGCAGATCTCCGTGGGATTGCCAAATCGGGGTGCATAGGGAACGGTATTCGCCATCCCCCGGCTGACCACCAGCACCTCCCCGTTGCCGCTATCGTGCATCCCGGAAGCATACTTGGGGAAAAGCCCCTGTCCCGGTGACCAGATGTCGTGACCAAATAGGTGCCATTGTCCCCCATGTGCGTGACCGGAGAGGGTCAGCTGGATGCCCGTGCCGCAGATGTGGGTGGACCAAAACTCCGGGTGATGGTTCAGCAGCAGATGAAAGCCCGGCTCCTTTGCGTAGGTGCGTAAAAAATCCAAATTGGGCAGCGGCGTTTCTTCGGTGCGTTTGTAGCCGCAGCGGATGGTCGAGGACAGCCCGCCAATGCACATACCGTGGGCGTGTACAAAGCTGTCGTCCAGCAGCGTGATACCTTTATCTGCTAAGATCTGTCGATTTTCCGGCAGCATACCGCCTTCGTGGTTGCCGATGGAGAGAAACACCGGTGCGATTTGGGCAGCTTCACCAAGAAAGTGGAGTCCCGGCAGATTGAAGCTCTCGTCCACCCGGTATTCGGTGCAGCTGTGCATCATGTCCCCGGAGGACAGGATCAGATCCGGTTTTCTCTCCCGGAGCATTGCCAGTGCTGTCTCTCCCGGCCGGCAGTGCAGATCGGCCACAAGGGCTATGGTCAGCGTGGGTGCGCCGGGAAGAATAGGCGCATATTCGGTGATCTTCAAATGGATACCTCCCTCCTGTGATGTGTTCATTATAGCACAGTTTTGGCAAAATGTAAAGGGTAGGGGCAAAAAACGCACAACAGCATGCACAAAAGGCCATTGCATCACAGACGCATCGTAGATACAGCATGATTTATTGTAAAGTTCATAAAATAACTAAAAATAATTCAAGATGAATTCATGATTGCACAGTATAATGTATAAAAGTGATGGGGTGAATTGCCCTGTAAAGTAAGGAGATTTGGATTTATGGAACGTAAGCTTGCACTGCTGCTGGTTATGCTGCTGCTAGCCTCTTCCGCTGTTGGCTGCGGCAATGCAGAGGAGAACAAAGAGACCACCGGTGAGACCACAGCCGATACCACCACGACGGATACGGTGGCAGAGGAGACCGCCGAGAGCTTTGACACCGGCCTGCCGGATATGGATTTTGGTGGACGTACCTTCACCTTTATGACCAAGCACAACGACAGCTGGATCGACTGGGTGGATGCCAGCATTTACACCGAAGAGATGAACGGGGAAGTGCTGAACGATGCCGTGTATAACCGGAACCTCTATGTACAGGAGACCTGCAATGTGGTGCTGGCAGAAAATGCGCCCCAGAACAGTAGCTTTGCCACTACCGTGGGGAATGCGATCCAGGCGGGGGATAGCCAGTTTGACGTGATCATGCCGCCGCTGGATCTGATCGGGCAGATGATCCAGAAGGGGTATCTGATCGACCTGAAGGAAGTGGAAAATATCGATCTGAGCCGGAACTGGTGGGACCAGCGTTCGGTAGAGGATCTGTCCATTGCCAACAAGCTGTACATGGTCTCCGGCGACATTTCTACCCTGAACAACGACGCCACCTGGTGTACCATGATCAACCTGGAAGTGCTGAACGATCTGGGGGTAGAAACGCCCTATCAGTACGTGGCCGAGGACAACTGGAATTTTGATACCTACAAGGCACTGTGCGAGGATGCCTCCATCGACCTGGACGGGGACGGCGAATACGGCAAGAACGACTCCATCGCCAACCTGACCCAGAACGAGAATGCCACTGCCATGCTGGTGAACTTTGGCTACCATATGATCGAGAAGGATGAAAACGACCTGCCCTATTTCGATCTGGAAGGCAACGAACGGGTCTACACCATCCTGCAAGACCTGTCCGTATTCATGAACGACGACAGACTGTCTCTGAACTACCACGAAAAGGGTGCTGCCGATGGCTATCATCTGCTGACCACCAAGATGTTTGAAGAAAACCGTGGGCTGTTCTGGATCACCAACCTGCAAATGGTCATTCGTCTCCGGGAGATGGAGACCGACTTCGGTATCGCTCCCTGTCCCAAGTATGACGAGCAGCAGGAAGAATATTGCAACGTGGTATGGCAGGTCGGTTCTTACGTGACCATTCCCGTGACCGCATCTTCTCCGGCCGAATCCGGCTATCTGGTGGAGACCATGTCTGCCAAGTCCAGAGAAGTGCTGCGTCCGGCATATTATGAGACCGCACTGTCCCTGAAGTATCTGCGTGACGAAGAATCCGTTGAAATGCTGGATCTGGTCATCGACAACCGTTCCTATGAATTGGAGCTGGCCTTCAGCTTTGGCTCTTCTTCTGCGGTACAGGACATCGTACTGAACGGAAAAGAACCCGCCTCTACCTTTGCCTCGAAGTCTTCTTCTATTGCAAAGAACATCGAAAAGGCTTTGGATGCGATCAACGCCAACTGATATATAGACAATATCCACAAAAATACGAGATGAATTTCTCCACACCCATCGCAGAAAAACCAATTTACCCGTTGCAATTGTCGGAAAAATTTGGTATAATGACAGGGATGACTGGAGAAAGACCCATTTCTGTACAGAAAAGCGTATCCTGACTTTGGTCGGGTGCGCTTTTTTGCGTATATAGGAGATTGCTATGCAGAATGAAAAACGATCCCACCACGGCCTGTGGCAGCTGTGTGCCATAGCGGCTCTGTCTGTGCTGACACTGGCGGCCTGTGGAAAATCGGGCTATGCGGTGCAGGTGCTTTTGACGGAGGATGTCGGATACACCATCACCAGCGAAAATCCCATCACGATACCGGCGGGGACAGATGCCGTCTTTTCCGTGACCCTGGACGAGGGCTACACCTTTGTACAGGCACTGGATGGGGATATGCAGGAGCTGGGTGCCACCTGGAGCGAAGGCACGCTGACTATCCCGGCGGTGCAGGTCCCGTTGACGGTCAATATGACGGCTGTAGAAGAAGCGGAGCCGGTGAAGTTCTTTTTGGAAAACGGCACCGGCGGGGGATATGTGACCATGAACACCGATGTTTTCACGTTTTTGCCGGGCACGCCGGTGCGACTGACGGCACAGCCCCACGAAGGCTACTATTTCGCCGGCTGGACGTGGGATAAGGCCATGGATGCGGGCGGCAAGCTGTTGTCTACGAATACCGAATACCTATACACAGTGACAAAGCGGGGAGAGGTCTACGGCAATTTCTACCGGATCGAACCGGAGGAGGCAGAGGCACCTACGTCCACCACCAACGACAATCTGGCAAAGCCTACCCAAAACTACGGCACCTGGGGCATACAGGGCAACGAGTCTACCCACATGATCCAGTACAACGCCAACGGTGGTACGGTGGTGGGCTACAACTCCGACACATACTATGATGTGGTGTCCACTGCTGTGTACGCCTGCCCCAATACGTTGGCAGAAAAGGGTATTTTCGCAAGAGAAGGCTATGTGCTACTGGAGTATAACACCAAGGCAGACGGCACCGGTACGGCGATCCCCTGCGGCGGTAAGTTTGCACCGAACGGCGAATCTACGACCCTGTACTGTATCTGGGCAAAATACAGCGATCCGACAGCGTTCACCTGCGAGGACAACGGACTGGGCTGGACGATCACGGATTACAGCGGCAACGACGATACCCTTGTGATCCCGGAATGGATCGGTACAAAGAAAGTCACCCGAATCGCAGAGAAGGCATTCCAATATCTGTCCTGCACGACCCTTGTGATCCCGAAAACTGTGGAGATCGTGGAGAATGGTGCTTTTGGAGAATGTGGAACGATCGAAACGCTCTACCTCTATGACTCCATTAAGCAGATCTATGACACAGCCTTCGTGGGTACCGAATGGAAAAAGCTGCATTTGGGTGCCGTGCGGGATCCTGTGTTCTCCAACCATGAGGACGCCACCTTTGCCCGAAAATGGGAAAAGCTGCTGCTGGACAGCCTGACGGAGACGAATAATCTGGTGGTCTGCTCCGGCTCTTCCTCCTACTATGGTCTGGATACACCGCTGTTGGAAGAGCTTTTGGGAGGCGAATACAGCGTCATCAACTTTGGCAACGTTGCCACCTGCAATGTCAGCTTCTTCATGGACGGTGTAGCCGATTATTTGGGAAAAGGCGATATTTTGGTACAAGCACCGGAGGTAGCATACGGCGGCGAAATGGGCGATCCTTACTTCTTTTGGGTCATCTACCGGATCATCGAGCATAGCTACGACCTTCTCTATCACGTGGACGACATGACCCTGTACCACAACGTGCTGGGGGCGTTGACGGAGTTCAACAGCTATCGGGAATATATGGAACCGTTGTCCTACGATATTTTCAGCACCAACGTGGACGAAAACGGCGACATCACCTTCGATATGCCCAACGGTTCTGCCGACGCGTACTTTGGCGTACAGATCTCCTACACCTACGTCAACAAGGACTGGCTTGCCAACCTGACCAAGATGCATGATCGGATCACCGATACCGGCTGCCGGGTGTATTTCAGCTTTGCACCCTTCAACTACAATGCGGTAGAAGGGAACAGCCGGAAGGAAGCGGTCTGGGACAGCTTCATGGAGACGGTGCGGGAGAATCTCCATGTGCCGGTGATCTCCTACATCTGGGACTACAAAATGGATGGCTATCTCATGTACAACTCGGACTATCACACCGCCGAAGAAGGCCGTGGGATCCGCACAAGACAATTGGCAAGCGATATTCTCGCACAGCTGGCAAAGGAGGCAGAGTCATGACGATCCTAACCGAACATCCCTGGACGCTGGTCTTCTATCTGCTGGCTGTCCTACTACAATGCCTGGTGACGTTTTTGCCACAGATCAAGCTGCTGGGGTTGGTCAATGCGCTGCTCCACGGTGGGACGGTGGTGGTCTTCTGCCTGTTTGGAGGAAAGCTTGCGGATGTGCTGTTGTTTCTGCTCTTTTCCCTGACCGTGGGATTGGGGCTGGCACTGTTCGTTTCGGATAAGCGCAAACCCCATGCGCAGAAAAAGGAGGAGAGCAAATGACATTCAATTCTCTGGACTTTCTCATTTTCTATCCCATTGTGCTGCTACTCCATTTTCTGCTGCCGCTGAAATACCGCTGGATGGGACTGCTGGCGGCTTCGCTGGTGTTCTATATGTGGTGGAGCGCACCGCTGTTCTTCCTGATCTTCTTCACCACGGTGGTGTCCTGGCTCTGCTCCGTTGCCATCGAGAAGACCGACGACCAAAGAAAGAAAAAGCTGTGCCTGACCCTGACCCTTGTCGCCTCTCTTGGGGTGCTGTTCTTCTTCAAATATTATAACTTCCTTGCCGGCTCGGCTATGTCCATCGGTGCGCTGTTTGGGGCAGAATTCGATGCGACCCTGGACCTGATCCTGCCGGTGGGGATCTCGTTCTACACCTTCCAAACGCTGTCCTACGCCATCGACGTGTACCGTGGGGACATCCAGACCGAGCACCATTTCGGGTACTATTTCCTGTTTGTTACGTTCTTCCCCCAGCTGGTAGCGGGACCCATCGAACGGCCGGACAATCTGCTGCCCCAGCTGTACAAGCCCTACAAATGGAATTGGGACGATGCGATCGCCGGTGGCAAACGGATGCTGGCGGGGTATTTCAAAAAGATCGTGGTGGCGGATATGCTCTCCACCTACGTCAACGCCGTGTACAACGATCCGGAAAACGCAACAGGTCTTGCCATCGTCATTGCTTCGGCTATGTTTGCCGTGCAGATCTACTGCGACTTCTCCGGCTACACGGACATCGCCATCGGCTGTGCCCGAGTCATGGGCATCCACCTGATGCAAAACTTCGACCGCCCCTATTCTGCCCGCACCATCAAGGAATTTTGGGCAAGATGGCATATCTCCCTGTCCACCTGGTTCCGGGATTATCTGTACATTCCTCTGGGTGGCAGCCGGTGTTCGTCCTTCAAACGCTGGCGCAACGTGATGATCGTGTTCTTAGTCAGTGGTCTATGGCACGGTGCGGACTGGACCTATGTGATCTGGGGCTTCCTCCATGGGGTCTACCAGATCGTTGGCGGCCTGACTTTGGCAAAGCGAAAGGTCCTTTGCGAAAAGCTGCACATCGATCGGGACAGCACCTGGTTCCATATCTACCAACAGGTGCTGACCTGCATCCTTGTGACCTTTGCCTGGATCTTCTTCCGTGCCAACAACACCGGCGAGCTGATCACACTGCTGGGCAAGCTGTTCACCGATTGGAGCGGTTCGCCCTTTGCCGTGCTGGGTCTGGATCTGACCGGTGCATGTACGGCCATTTTAGCGGTACTCTCCATGGTATTCCTGGATCGGCTTATCACCCACGAAGAAACGCCGGGTGTCGATGGCGTTTTCGTCAGCGACAGGGCGGTCTGTGGCGGTCGTGCCATGGTGGCACTGTGGGGCATCGTATGCGCCTGGCTGGTGCTGCTGGCTGGCAACGGTGCAAGCTCGTTTATTTACTTCCAGTTCTGAGAAAGGAGGAAAAAACATGAAACATAAAAAAGTATTTGTATTTCTTCTTTCTCTGCTGGTGTTTCTCGTGCCGCTGGTTGGCGTAACTGCACTGGCACTCAGTCTGCCGCCTGTCTACGGCAATACGTTCCTGGGTGAAATGCCGGTGAAATTTGATAGACTCACCACTATAGATGAACCAAAGGTGGTTGTCGTGGGCGGTTCGTCGGTGGCATTCGGTCTGGACAGTGCGGCACTGGAAGAGACCGTGGGTATGCCCGTGGTGAACTATGGCCTGTATGCCACGCTGGGGACAAAGTTTATGATCGACACCTCCAAAGCGGGGATCGGGAAAGGGGACATTGTGATCTTAGCCCCCGAAGTGAACGAACAGACCTACTCCCTGTATTTCAACAGCGAAGCCGTGTGGCAGGCCATGGACGGCGATCTGTCCATGCTACGCTACATTCCCTACGCCAACTGGGGGAAGTTAGCGGGTGGTCTATGGAATTACGCCGGCACCAAATACAGCTATATCCGGGACGACTACACGCTTTCTCCAAGCGGGATCTATGCCTTCTCGTCCTTTGACGAATACGGGGATATCACCTACGGACGGGAATTCAACATCATGGTAGGAGACTACGACCCAACGCAGCTTCTGACCTTTGATCTGTCGCTGCTGGACAAGGATTTCATCGACTATGTAAACGACTATGCGGCCTGGTGCGAAAAGCGGGGGGCAAAGCTGTACTTTGGTTTTTCGCCCATGAACGCCGCCGCTGTGACCGCTACGGACGAGGAGATCCTGACTTGGTACAGCACATTGGCCACCATGCTGGACTGCGATATGCTCAGTGACGTGCGGGACTATATCATGGATGCGCAATATTTCTATGACACAAACTTTCACCTGAACGATACCGGTGTGACGGTGCGTACCCATCGATTGGGCGAGGATCTGCTGCGTACCTTCGGCGACAAAACGCCCACCACCATGTTCCTGCCGGTTGCGCCAAAAAGACCGAATGATTATTTCAGTGTAGCAGATGCCGACGACACCACCGGATACTTCCGGTACGAAGACAATGGGGACACCATGACGCTGGTGGGCATCACGGAAACGGGCAAGGAGCAAGAGATCCTGACCCTGCCGATCTCCTATGAGGGCAAGCCGGTGACCACCATGGCAGCCGGTGCATTGGAGGGCTGTACGAAGCTGCGTACGGTGATCGTTCCGAAGGATACCTCGCTGACGCTGCTCTACGACGGTGCCTTTGCCGGAGCCGGTAAGCTCAGTCGGATCGAGATGAAAGGCAGCTGCGCCGGGATCACGGTGGCAGACGATCTCCTGCAGGGCACGCCCAGCGACTGCCGGATCTATGTATCCCACGTGTACTACGGCGACTTTGCCGGGGACTATTTCTGGTCCAAGTATATGCAGTATGTTGCAATGGGGTAAATTTGTGCATATCCCTTGACATCATCGAAAAAAGACGGTATAATGTATACAAATCTGCGATGGCAATACGTCATCGTATAAGGAGATGTAACTATGGAAATTTTCAAGCTTTGGGACCATGTTCCCGGCATGTGTGAAGAAGAACCGGTGCTGGAGTTCTATCCCTCCATCACCAAGGCATCGGATGCGACCGTTGTGATCTGTCCCGGTGGCGGCTATTGTGCAAGAGCAGTCCATGAAGGTCGTGGCTATGCAGAATTTTTCAACACCATCGGCATGAACGCATTCGTGTGCCAGTATCGGGTGTCTCCCCATCGATTCCCCCTGCCGCTGCTGGATATTCGTCGCGCCATTCGCTATGTCCGTGCCAATGCGGAAAAGTTTGGCATCGATCCCCATAAGGTAGCGGTCATGGGTTCGTCCGCCGGTGGTCACCTGTCTGCGCTGGTCTCCACCTATACGGCACCCATCGAATTCGAAGGTCTGGACGAGATCGACAACCAGCCCGCACTGCCGGATGCCACGATCCTGTGCTATCCCGTGATCCACTGCCCGGACGAGCTGAACGTGGCGCACGTAGGAAGCTTCCAGAATCTTCTGGGGCCTGGCATGGAGGACAAGTACCACGATTATTCCTGCGACGAGCTGGTCTCCGACACCACGCCTACCGCATTCCTGTGGCACACCTCCAACGATGGCGGCGTGAACGTGATCAACAGCTATCTCTATGCCATGGCACTGCGTCGGCACAACATCCCCCACGAAATGCATGTGTTCCCGGATGGCCCCCACGGTCTGGGTCTGGCACCTGCCTATCCCCACGTGGCACAGTGGGCACCGCTGCTGAGAAATTGGCTCGCATCCATGGGCTGGGTACGGTAAGAACTTTGGCATAATCGCCAAAAACAGCTGTATAAACTGCTGAAATAGCAGTAAAACTGTTGACAAAGCCAGAAGAGTAGTGTATAATATCCCTATAGTATGTGTGTAGGGAGATACGTTTTATGAAAAGAACGACACTGCTTCTTCTGGTTTTTGCTATGCTTATGGCAAGCTTTTCGTCCTGTGGGGAAGGTGGCGCAAACGAGACTACAGCCGATACGACAGCTGTAAATGAAAGCGTAGACACTGCCAAGGAGACCACGGCATTGGAAGCCCGTGAAGCCATCGATGACGAACTGCCCGAAAATGATTTTGGCGGGCGGGATTTCATCGTGGCTGCCTTAGAGGATGACACGGGGAACTATCTGGTCGCAGAGGAATTGACGGGAGAAGGTGTCAATGATGCGATCTATGCCCGGAATTTGACGGTCGAGGAACGGTACAAGGCCAAAGTCGTTGCCCTCAAAAGCAGCAACTATGGAGATTGCACCAATATGGTAGCCAATTCCATAGCTGCCGGAGACAGCGATGCCTTTCATCTGATCCAGTATCACGTGGTCGCCAACAGCGGCAATGCCATGAAGGGGCTGTACATGAACTGGTACGACATCCCGAACGTGCATTTCGAGAAGCCGTGGTGGTCGGATTCCAATATCGAAGACTTGACGATCAACGGACGTAACTTCCTTGCCATGGGGGACTTTGCCCTGACGACCGTTTCCAGAACCTACTGTATGTTCTACGACAAGGAAGAAGCGAGCAACTACCAGATCGACAACCTGTATCAGGTGGTGAAGGACGGCAAGTGGACGTTTGATTATCTGCGTACCCTGTGTGAAACGGTGTACAACGACAAAAACGGGGATGGAAAATCCGATGAAGGGGACTACTTTGGACTCGCCACGGACCAATTTTCCAATCTGAACACCTATCTCTGGGCAGGCGGCTGTAAGATCTTCCAACGCAATGACGATGATGAATTGGAATTCAACTATTACAACGAGCATTTGGTAGATCTATATTCGGTTTGCTACGACCTGATGAACAACACAGCCGGGATCTATTCAAAGCAGGAGCATAGCACGGGTACTTTTCGGTTTGCGGATTATGGTTCGCTGACCTGCAATTCCATCCTGGAGCATGCAGTCACCTATCTTGCCGATTTTGACCATGAATACGGGATCATTCCCTATCCGAAGTATGACGAAAACCAGAGCGAATACCACAGCATGGTGGATGGCAGCCACGAAGCTATGGCCGTAGGCAAAAACGCAGTGGATCTGGAATTCATCGGTACCATGACGGAGGTGCTGTGTGCCGAATCCTATAAGAAGGTCATGCCGGCGTATTACGATGTTTGCCTGAAGCAGCGGTATGCTTCCAGCCAAGAGGATGCCGAGATGATCGATTTGTGTGTGGATTCCCGTGTGTTTGACCTGGGCTACGTGTACGACAACTGGAATGGCGTGTCCTTCTACTTTGAACAGCTTCTCCGGGATACGTCCCGGCAGGACATCACCTCCTTCTATGCCTCCAAGGAAAAGGCAGCCGTTACGTACTACGACAAAGTTGTGGCACTGTTTACCGAAGCCGAATAAAGCTATAAGCACTATGTCTACGGGCATGGTGCTTTTTGTGTGTTTTGTGGGTAAAGTGCCAAATTTGCGTTAGAGAGAACAATATACCTTGACAGAAAGGAAAGAATAGCGTATAATAATTCCATATAGCTGAAAAATATATCGGCAAATATATGTATAATCGAAGGAGAATATACTCTCATGAACAAAAAGATCGCACTGTTCCTGGCACTAGTGCTGGCTTCTGCCCATCTGCTGGTGGCCTGCGGAGAAAGCGAAACCGAAACTACAGCAAATACAGATACCACGGCTGCGGATACCACTGTTACCGATACCGCATTCGACCCCTACGCCGGATACGATTTCGGCGGCAAGAGCCTGCGGATCTATTCCTCTGCGGATGATTTTGACTCTACCAACGCCCACTTCCTCATCGCCGGTTCCGGTGAGACCAATGGGGAGATCGTCAACGATGCTGTGTACGCTCGGAACTTGAAGGTGGAAGAAGGCCTGAAGGTGAAGCTGGAATACACCCCCTGCGACTGGACCTATTCGGATATTGCCGAGGGGATCGACCAGCTGATCATGGCCGGGGACAGCGTCTATGACGTGGTCATCAACGATATCTTCCGCTTGACCGAAGCTTCCATCAAGGGGCAGCTCCACAATGCCGCAAAGACCGACAAGCTGAGCCTGGACGCCGGTTGGTGGTACACGGCTGCCATGGAAGACTTAGTGGTGGTGCCCGGTGCTATGTACCTGATGCTTGGCGACTATTTTGCCGACTCTTTGGCCTCTGCCCACGTGCTGTACTACAACAAGGATGCCATTCTCAACAACTACGCCGATGCCAACTACCTGCACAACATCATCATGGAAGGCGGCTTTACCAAAGACGTGATGCTGGAGATCATGGAGACCTGCTCCGTAGACCTGGATGGTAACGGTTCCTACAATACCAATGACCTGGTGGGCTACATCTGCACCGGTTCCTGGGGTCCCATGATGCCGCTGGTGACAGGCTTTGATGTGCAGTATATCTCCCGTGACGACAAGGGCAACGTGTCCTTTGACTTCAACAACGAGCATTCTGTGAAGGTTCTGGAAGCCTGCAACACCCTGTACCACCACAATGTTTCTATCCATGAAGTAGATGGTGACGATCTGCAGGAGGGTATCCATACGGCTATGGCAAACGGCAAGGCTGTTTTCGCCGGTTATCTCCGTCTCTCCGACTTTGGGAAGATGCGGGACTACGAAACGACAGTGGGTCTGGCTCCTTATCCGAAGCTGGATGTTGAACAGGCAAACTACATCTCTTCTCTGCACGATACCTCCGAGGTGGGTGCTGTGCTGCTGACCACGCCCGCTGCTGACCTGGACTTTGTATTCACCTGTCTGGATTTCCTGGGCAGAGAAGCGGCAGAGACCGTGATCCCCACTTGGTTCGACGAAGCCCTGAAGGTGAAGTATTCCTCCGGCTCTGAGGATGCCGAAGTTCTGGACATCATTCGCTATTCCATCAGCAAGCCCTTTGCACTGGCGTATCAGTCTGCGCTGGGTGGCTATCCGCTGCCGGCTTGCTTCCTGAACATGATCGGCAACAACTCCAACGACTTTGCTTCTAACTATCAGAAGTACAAGGATGCGGGCGAAGCTGCGCTGGCCGGTGTGGTCGAAAGCTACAAGACCAATATGGCAAACGGCAACTAAAAATGTGAAAGCAAAAAGCACTCTGTACGAAACAGGGTGCTTTTGTTA
>CAYXBQ010000039.1:0-24211 GCA_964463375.1 uncultured Ruminococcus sp.
ACTTGGTTGCTGAATACGCGCTCAAGGATATGTCCAAGCCTATGGGAGTCAGCGAGTATAAAGTCACAAGCAATCTGCCCGAAGATTTGAGCAAGCAGTTGCCGTCTATCGAGGATATTCAAAAGCGCATCGCCACAGGAAATCCATAATGCACAAAGCCTTTCCCCATTTTTCGATTCTTTAGGATTTTCTCATCCAATTCTCATTGCAATCCGGCAAAAAATATGGTATACTAATAGCACAAGCAAAACAAACCATGACAACATTGCAAAGGAGAATCCCTATGAAAGAACTGATCCAATCCATGGACAATCTGCCGATCCTCGTGAAGGTCCTCTTAGCCATTCCCGCACTGGACATCGTGTGGGGCATCTACCGCCTGTGCCGTGGTGTTGACAGCAACAACGCCGCCGCCATCGTGGTGGGTATCGTCCTGCTCTTTGTGCCCATCACCTGGATCTTCGATATTCTCATGATCCTGACCAAGGGCAGCGTTTGGTGCCTGGAATAAGCGAACGCAACACAAAAACTCCTATGGGGCAGTTCAGCGACCCCACGGGAGTTTTTTCATTAGAATTCGTTCTTTTGTGTACCGGCCATGCCTTGCAGCTCTGCTAGGCAGTTCTTGCAGATGCGCTTTTCCTTGTAGATCACAATGTCGTCCGCATCGCCGCAGAACAGGCAGGAGGGCTCGTATTTCTTCAGGATCACTCTGTCCTTTTCTACAAAGATCTCCACGCCGTCTCCCGGTTCCAGCTCCAGCCGTCTTCTGGTCTCGATGGGCAGCACGATCCGCCCCAGCTCATCTACCTTCCGTACGATCCCCAAAGATTTCATCTTTCCGTCCTCCATTTTTTCCATTCCTCATCTTCAAATTGTTTTCCGTCAGCAGCAGCGTTTTCTACCGTTTTCGCATGCGCCGCTCTATAATCTGGTATTTTTCAACCTTAGCTTCCTTATTTTACCATAGTTCGCAGCTTTTGTCAATAGCTTTCTGCGTTTTCTTTTTTTCTCGAAGCCGCTCTCCCCCCCTCTTGCAAATCCACAATAGCTGTGGTATACTATAACCAACGCTGATTTTGCACTGGTCAGCATCAACGATTCTCCACACCAAACAAAGGGGAGCCTTCCATAGGAAATACAAACGATCGTGACCAAAAATGCCGCCTGGCAGAAATTAGAGGTCCTGAAGACCAACCGCAACAAACGACACCGCTATGGGGAATTCTTAGTGGAAGGTGTGCGGAACATCAACGAAGCTGTCGCCAAGGGCTGGACCATCGCTGCCTGGATCTATGCCAGGGACGACCGCTGTCCGATTGGGCCAAGGATCCGCTGAGCCTGTTTGCACTTTGGTGCATATCGATGGCAAAAATGGCAATACTGACAGCATAAATATCGTATATACAAAGGAACAAAAACCATGGTGCGTGGCTGTCAGAAGCGGATCTACTATATCAAGGACCCCCGCAGTGCCCTATTTGCGGAGGCCTATTTCGTGCTGAAAACCGATGGAAGGACCCTGCCCGGCGAACGGGAGCTGGCACTCGAAGCGGATCGGATCGTAGGGGATATGGAGCGGCGGGATCGCATGTCCCCTTTTCCGGCAGAAGAAAAAGCAGCTCGGCAGGATCCCATCGGACAGCGGCTCGGAGCCTTTGTGATCGGTGCTGCTTCCTCCTCGGCTGTCATTGGCGGGATCGCTCTGCTGCTGGCACTTGCCTGATTTTTGTCTGCTTCATGGGAAATACGCCTATTTTCGGTGGTTTTTGGCGAAAAAGTGGTTCTTTTCGGGGAAGATTTCCACCGGCACCGGCAGATAATTTACATTATATCCTTGATTCTGCGGTCCAAAAGATGTATAATAAAAGGGATCAAGTTGCGCAGAGAGGTGTTCCTCTCCCCTATTTTGCCGTGATGGTTCGCCTTATTACATCCGGCTGCCTTCTTTATTCGCATACCGTATTTTTGTTTTGCCGCCTTTCCGGGAAGCAGGTATCCGCCGCCTTCGGAGCCTTGCCTCTCTCACCAAGGCTTTTTTGACGTACGTGGATGCACGTATATGTTACCGCATAGCGGCCTATGTTCTCCCTCTGTGCCATAGAGGAATATTCGTGTTTCTGCCGCTATTGCCACTGTATGACCTCATACGATAGACAAAAATACCATAGGCTCCTTCTGCGCATGGATTGCACGTATACTGTATAGAGTTTGATGAACGAAAGAAAGGAATCTGTATGGCAAAAAAACAACAAAATAACCATCCCACAAGCAAGGTCAAGGTCATGATGCTGGGCGGCCTGAACGAGATCGGAAAGAATTTGGCCGTCATTGAATACGAAAACGACATGATCATCATCGACTGTGGGATCGCCTTCCCGGATGAGGATATGCTAGGGGTCGATCTGGTGATCCCGGACTTCACCTATCTGGAAAAGAACGCCGACCGGATCCGGGGTATTCTTTTGACCCACGGGCACGAAGACCACATCGGTGGCCTGCCCTATCTGCTCAAGACCTTAGATGTGCCGGTATACGGTACCCGCCTGACACTGGGCATTCTGGAAAACAAGCTGGCAGAGCACAAGCTGCTGGGGGAACGGGAGCTGGTCACGGTAGAAGCCGGCACCATGCTGCGGCTGGGTGTATTCAAGTGCGAATTCATCCGTGCCAACCACTCCATTGCCGACGCTTGTATGATCGCCATCCGTACACCGGAGGGGACCATCCTGCACACGGGCGACTTTAAGTTAGATGTATCTCCCATTGGCGGCGAAATGATGGACCTGACCCGGATCGGCGAATACGGTCGTGAGGGCGTGCTGCTACTCA
The DNA here is from genome assembly GCA_964463375.1 of uncultured Ruminococcus sp. Classification (GTDB taxonomy): domain Bacteria; phylum Bacillota; class Clostridia; order Oscillospirales; family CAG-272; genus UMGS1696. The sequence goes on from CAYXBQ010000039.1 coordinate 2,833, forward strand.
TGTGCGAATCCACCAACGTGGAAAAGCCCGGCTTTACCCCCTCGGAACGGAAGGTCGGTGCCTCGCTGGATCACATTTTCATGACCAACACCGACAAGCGGATCATCATCGCCACCTTCTCCTCCAACGTACACAGAGTACAGCAGATCATCAATTCCAGTGCCAAGTTCGGCAGAAAGGTAGCAGTGACCGGCCGGAGCATGCTGAACGTGGTCGGTGCTGCGGTGCGGCTGGGCTACATGGATGTGCCACAGGGCGTGCTGATCGACATTGCGGACATTGGCAAGTATCCCCAGGAGCAGATCACCATCGTCACCACCGGCAGCCAGGGCGAACCTATGTCGGCACTGTACCGGATGGCCTTTGCGGATCACTCCCAGGTGGCACTGACCTCCAAGGACCTGGTGGTGCTATCCTCTCATGCGATCCCCGGCAACGAAAAGTTGGTGGGCAAGATCATCAACGAAATGTACAAAAAGGGCGTGAACGTATACCACGATGAAGCGGTGGTACACGTATCCGGTCACGCATGTCAGGAAGAGCTGAAGCTGATCCATGCGCTGACAAAGCCCAAGTTCTTCATGCCCATCCACGGTGAATACCATCACCTGATGCAGCACAAGGAGCTGGCCGAATACATGGGCATGGATCCGAACAATATCTTCATCTGCGACATTGGGCAGGTGCTGGAGCTGGATCGGGACTCCTGCAAGAAGAACGGCACCGTACCCTCCGGTCGGATGCTGGTGGACGGCTATGGTGTGGGGGACGTTGGCAACATCGTGCTCCGGGACAGACGGCATCTGGCACAGGACGGTTTGATCGTGGTGGTCGCTACGGTGGACACAGACGAAGGCACCATCATCTCCGGTCCGGACATCATCTCCCGTGGGTTCGTATATGTACGGGAATCGGAAGAGCTCATGGACGACGTGCGGGAGCTGGTGCGTAAGGTGCTGAACAACACCCTGACCTCCGGTGCTACCGAATGGAACCAGATGAAGACCAGTGTGAAGGATGCGCTGTCCAAGTATCTCTACAACAAGACCAAGCGCAAGCCCATGATCCTGCCGGTCATCATGAACGTATAAGGAAAATAAGAAGTATAAAACGGAAAGGAAAATTAGTATGGTTAAGCACATTATTCTTTGGAAACTGAAATCCGAACTGACCGCAGCCGCAGCCGCAGAAGCCAAGGCAGAAGCGAAGAGACGACTGGAAAACCTCAACGGCAAGATCCCCGGTATGCTGTCTCTGTCCGTGATCATCGACGGCTGTGACTCCTCCAATGCGGATATGATGCTAGACAGCGCCTTTGAGAACGAAGAAGCACTGGCCGGCTACCAGGTCAATCCCCTGCACCAGGAAGCGGCCGGATACGTGCGGAGCGTGGTCGAAAACCGTCTCTGCTTAGACTATCATGCGTGATCCGGGCAAGGCAGAGCTGCTCTCTCCGGCAGGCAATCCGGAGAAGTTAGAGGCAGCGGTACGGTATGGGGCAGACGCGGTGTACCTGGCCGGCAAACGGTTTGGTATGCGTGCAGCCTCCGACAACTTCACGCCGGAGGAGCTGGGTTGGGCAGTGGACTACTGCCACAAGCGTGGTGTCAAGCTGTATGTGACGGTCAACGTCATGCCCCACACCGGGGAATACGGCACAGTCGGCTCCGGTGGTCTGGACGACTATCTATTGTACCTTGCGCAGATCGGCGTGGATGCGGTGATCGTGTCGGACATTGGCGTGGTCATGCGGCTGCGGGAGCTGTGTCCCGGTTTGGAGATCCACATCTCCACCCAGGCAAGTGCTGTCTCTGCACAGGCTTGTCGGGCATGGTATACGCTGGGTGCCAAGCGGGTGGTGCTGGCAAGAGAGCTGACCCTATCGGACATCCGCACCATCCGGCAGAACATCCCGGACGACATGGAGCTGGAGACCTTTGTCCACGGTGCCATGTGCATTGCGTACAGCGGACGGTGCCTGCTGTCCAACTATTTCACCGGGCGGGATGCCAACCATGGTGCCTGCGCCCAGTCCTGCCGCTGGTGCTACACGCCCTCGGAGCTGCGGGTAAAATCCATGGAGCTGGCTGAGGCAAACCGACCGGATACGCCGGTGGCGGTGGTGGCAGAGGAAGACCCCAATGGCGAGACGTTCTTTCTTTCGTCCCGGGATATGTGCATGATCGAGCACATTCCGGAATTGGAAGCAGCGGGCATTTCCAGCTACAAGATCGAAGGCCGGGTCAAGAGTGCCTACTACACCGCCGTGGTCACCAATGCGTACCGGATGGCCATAGACAGCTATCGGGCCGATCCGGCAAGCTACACCATGGATCCCCTGTGGAAACGGGAGCTGGAAAGCGTCAGCCACCGGGAATACGACACGGGCTTTTTCTTCACGCCGCCATCGGAGAACGCCAACACCGTGACCCAGCTGGGGTATATTCGGGAAAAGGCGTACCTGGCTACGGCACTGGAAACGGTGGATGTGCCCGGGGAAGATGGGCTCTATGACGTTCCCTTCGTGCAGCGGAACAAGCTTGTGGGGGACGATCCGGTGGAGCTGATCTCGCCCGGCAGAGTGGGACGTGGGTTCTTTGCGAACGGTCTGCGTAACGAAGCAGGGGAAGCCATCGAAGCTGCACCCCATCCGGGTATGTACTTCCGGCTGCAGGTACCCTTTGCGGTCCAGGTCGGCGACATTCTGCGGCAGGGCTGAGCAGCATACATAGGAGAATACATAGTTGTTTTTTGAAATTCTGAAAGCGTTTTTTTTAGGAGTCGTGCAGGGCATCACCGAGTGGCTCCCCATTTCCAGCACGGGACACATGATCCTGTTCGACCAATTCGTCCACCTGAACGTATCAGAGGCCTTTATGGAAATGTTCCGGGTGGTGATCCAGTTCGGCTCGATCCTGGCGGTACTGGTGGTATATTTTGACAAGCTGAACCCTTGGTCGAAGCACAAGGATACCGTAGCACGGAAAAATACCTGGTCGCTGCTGGGCAAGGTGGTTTTGGCGGTGATCCCGGCGGGGGTGCTGGGGGTGCTGTTCGATGATCTGCTGGACACGTATCTGTACAACTACGTCACAGTGGCCGTCACGCTGCTCCTATATGGCGTGCTGTTCATCGTCATCGAAGGCAGACGCAAGCATCACAAATATGCCGTGGAGACCGTGGATGTGTTGCCTACGAAAAAGGCCTTTGCCATCGGCTGCTTTCAGGTGCTGTCTCTGATCCCCGGCACCTCTCGCTCCGGCAGTACCATTTTGGGTGCCATGCTAGTGGATGTGTCCCGACCGGCGGCGGCGGAGTTCTCTTTCTTCCTCGCCATCCCGGTGATGCTGGGGGCAAGTCTCTTGAAGGTGCTGAAATACGTGGTCAAGGTGGGGCTGGCGTTCACTACGGTAGAATGGATCACCATGGTGGTGGGCATCGTCACGGCCTTTGTGGTGTCCCTTGTCGCCATCCGGTTTCTCACCGACTTTGTGAAAAAGCACAGCTTTGCGGCCTTTGGCTGGTATCGGATCGTACTGGGACTGCTGGTGCTGGGCTACGCTTTCTTGGTAGGATAAGTGGTGCGGAATGGTCAAGACCATTCCCTACACAGTATAGAAATTGCAAACACATCTTGGAAAAACAAACCGAGATGTGTTTTTGTTTTTCTACCGATAGATGTGTGCCGCAGCAGCTTTTCTCTATTTCGGAGAATTTTGTGTGCTATTCTCCATTGATTCTACCGCCGATTTCGTGTATACTGTAGATACCAGAAAACTTCCGGAAGTAACTTTGGAATCCAACCAATAGGAGAACACGACCATGACATTCTCTGAAAAACTCACTGCGCTGCGCAAGAATGCCGGCGAAACACAGGACAGCTTAGGAGACACCTTGGGTGTGTCCGGCAAGACCATATCCAAATGGGAGTCCGCCGCCACCGAACCGGATCTGACCATGCTCACCGCCATCGCCGACCACTACCACGTGACGCTGGACGAGCTGCTTGGCAGAGGGGAACCGCAAAACACCATCGGGCAAATGAAAGAAGAGCTGCGCCAAACCAAAGATGTCGGGGAGGCCATGCAGCACTTCTGGCTCTACAGCCGGGGACTGATCAACGCCGTATCTGCCGCACCGCTGCACGATGGCAAGGACCCGGACGACTGCATCCCCCAGGACAGCACCGAAAACAACCGGCAGTACCGCTCCAATTACGAAAGCAACAACGGGACCTTTGTGAACTACCACACCGATGCCGTGCGCATGGGCATGCAGCTGTTCCGTAGTCCGTCGCAGTTTGCCTGGATCCGGGACGACAGAGACGCACTGGCAGGATTCTTTGCCCGCCTCAGTGATCCGGATACGCTTGCCATTTTGTACACCCTGCACCGTGCCGATTTCTCCGAGGATTTTACATCCGTCTATCTGGCAGAGCAGGCCGGTGTGGCGATGGAAAAGGCAGAGACGGTACTGGAAGCACTGCTCACCTATCCGGGACTCACAAGCCCTGTAAAGCTCAAGCGATCCACGGTGGAAACACTGGATGGGGAACGGGTGGTATACAGCTTCGAGGGAGACGAAAATCTGCTGGGGATCCTCTCTTTGGCAAAGATACTGCTCTCCGGCTGGGGCGGCTGCAACTGCATGAGCTGGTGTGGTCCTTGTAAGATGATCGGAAAAGCACAGGAAACGAAAGGAGAAGGAAGATGAAGTTCGGTGAAAATATTCGTCATTATCGCACCAAGGCGGGGCTAACACAGGAGCAGCTGGGCGAAAAAGTGGGCGTGTCGTCCCAGGCCGTATCCAAGTGGGAATCCGATGCATCTCTGCCGGACACTTCCCTTTTGCCGGAGATCGCCAGAGCCCTGTCCACCACCATCGATGCCCTGTTCAGCTATGACCAGACCAGCCAGGAGTCCATGCTGGAGCATTTGTATCGGTACGAAGACAGCCAGCCTGCCGACAATCGATCCCGGGCGGAGAACGCATGGGAGCTGCTGTTCCACACCTGCACCAGTGCCCTGTGGCGTGGTTCACCGGATGCGATCCCGTCTCTCACCGAAGCCACGCAAAGTGTGCAGATGAGCTGGGACGAGTGTCTGGCGCAAGGGTGGTATTATCCCGATACCCGGCTGTTCCTCATGCTGCCTCGACCGGAAAAAGGCTGGGCTGCGGCGTTTCCGGCGGACGAAGGGGTCGGCAAGCTATTTGGGTATCTGGGAGACAAGAACGTGCTCCAAGCGGTGCGCTGGCTCTTTACCAAGTCCTATGGCTATTCCTTCCTGTTCCCGGTGCTGCTGCGGGATACCGGGATCCCGGAAACAGAGGGGGACAAGGTGAAGGAGGCGCTATTCCATCTGCGGCTGTTGGTGGAGAGGCCGCTGCTGCTGGATGGCGTGCCGGAGAAGATGTATTGCTATCATCCCCACCACACGATCATCGCTTTGTGGGTGCTTGCCTACAACTACCTCTACAACGACTACGGCTACAACTGGCAGCAGCAAAACCTGACAGCACCGTTCTTTCCCCCGATTATGGAATCGGGTACATGAATCGTGATAGGTCGAATTTGCATTTTACATTTACCAAAGCTGCAAAAAAGCCGGGTTTTCCAGATTTTTCCCGGAAATTTATGAAATTTTCTTGACATTTATTGCCCTTTCGTGTATAATGAGTGTATATTCCTTGTTTCTATGCAAAGAAAGGACAATATTATGCAAATCCAATATCTGATCTCCATTATCATTTATATGGCAGCGGTCGTCCTGATCGGGGTCTATTGTTCGAAGAAGGCCAACAAGAGCACAGACGAGTTCCTGTTGGGCGGGCGGACGCTGGGTCCCTGGGTCTCTGCCATGAGTGCCGAAGCCTCCGACATGAGCGGCTGGCTGCTGATGGGTCTGCCGGGTCTGGCCTACTGGAATGGGCTTGCCTCTGCCGGCTGGACTGCCATTGGTCTGGCACTGGGCACCTACTTGAACTGGCTCATCGTTTCCAAGCGACTGCGCCGGTACAGTGAACGGGTGAACGCCATCACCATCCCGGACTACTTCGCCAATCGGTTCCACGAAAAGAAGCCGATCTTACTGGTGATCTCGTCCCTGCTGATCATCCTGTTCTTCACGCCTTATGCCGGTTCCTGCCTGATGGCTTGTGGGAAGCTGTTTGCCGCCCTGTTCGGCACGTCCTACAACCTGATGGTCGTCATCTCGGCGCTGTTCGTGTTGACCTACACCTTCTTAGGTGGCTTCCTGGGCGAGTCTCTGTCCGACTTTATGCAGGCCATCATCATGGTCGTGGCACTGGTGCTGGTGCTGGGTCTGGGTATTTTCGAGGCCGGCGGCATTGGTGCCGTGGTGGAGAATGCCAAAAACATCCCCGGCTACTGGAGCCTCTTGACCTCCGCTACGCCCACCGGTGAAGTGGTGAACGGTGCGCCTGTCTTCGGAGAAGCCTCCCATGTGGCCGGTATGACCATTGCGTCCGGTCTGGCGTGGGGTCTTGGCTACTTTGGTATGCCTCAGGTGCTGCTGCGGTTCATGGCCATCCGCAGTGAAAGCGAGCTGACCCTGTCCCGCCGTGTGGCACAGATCTGGGTCATGATCTCCCTGGCCGCTGCCATCGTGATCGGTGTTGTCGGCCGTGCCCTGTTCCCTGTGGAATATCTGGACAACGCTTCTGCGGAAAACATCTTCATTCTGCTGTCCACCCATCTGCTGCCTGCTCTGCTGGCCGGTCTGGTTTGTGCCGGTATCCTGGCAGCCTCTATCAGCTCCTCCGACTCCTATCTGCTGATCTCCGCTTCTGCCATCTCTCAGAACATCTTCAAGGGTGTGCTGAAGAAGGATGCAACGGACAAGCAGGTCATGTGGGTGACCCGTGGGATCCTGATCGCCATTACCCTGTTCGCCATGGTCGTAGCCACCGGCGGCAACCAGGTGATCTTCACCATCGTGGACTTTGCATGGGCTGGGCTGGGTGCCACCTTTGGTCCCCTGCTGCTGTTCACGCTGTTCTGGAAGCACACCACCTATCCGGCTGCTATCGCCGGTATGCTGACCGGTGGTATCACGGTGCTGATCTGGAACTTCTTCGTATCCAAGCTGGGCGGCATCTTCGAGATCTACGAGCTGCTCCCCGCCTTCATCCTGTCCTCCATCGTGATCGTGGTGGTCTCCAAGCTGACCGGTGAACCCAGTCAAGAGATCCTGGACGACTATGATGCCGTGATGAAGAAGTAATTCTATAAAACAAAACTGGCTCTGCTGCATAACACAGTGGAGCCAATTTTTTGTTGCAGTTCTCTGCGGCAATGCTCTGCTTTGCTATTTGTTGATCTCAGCCAGACAAGCCAGCTGTGCCGGATCGTAGGTGCTGTCGTAGCGGATCTGGATATCCACGCTGACCACGCCACCGGCTGCGTTGACACGGCGGATGTAGTCCCGCATATAGGCACCGTCCCGTTTGCAGCCCGGCTTTGCCCAGCCACCCCAGGGATTGCCGTCGGGTGCCACACCCAGCGGTGCCAGGATATGGGGCACGGAGGGCGTCACGTCTACGCCGCCGGGGATGCAGGTGAAATCGTTGAACTCGCCGGAGGTGAAGTCTTCATCCGGATACCAGCGGTACAGATCCTCCTTGACACCGTTGTTCATAGAGACCAGCGTGGTGGGATTGCCCTTTTTTACGGCACGATAGTAGGGGGTGAGCAGCTCTGCGTTGTAGTCGAAATAGTCGTAGCAGCCGTCGATCCACCAGCCCTTGACGCTGTCTCCGTACCGCACGGCATATTCCTCCAGCACAGCCGCCCACTTTTCCACAAATCTCATGGAAACATGCTTCCGTGGCTCCAAAAACCCGAACCTTTCGCCGATCGCTTCATCCTTGTAGGGCCCGTCTCCGGTGAAATACAGGTACAGGTCGATGTCGTATTTGGCAAGGGCGGGGATCAGGTCGGCGATGAGGTCACGTCTGGCGCAGGCTTCTCCCGGCTTCGTTCCGGCGATCTCGTCAAAGGTGGCATTGGGTGCGCACATATACTGCCGTCCCTGCATCAGGGTGATGAAGTAATACCCTGCCCCCAGATCGTGGAGATCCTTGGCTACTCGTTCAACGTCAAACAGCTCCACTCTGGCGTTCCAGTCGCTCCGGTGGGCGGGATCCAGTACCCCTGTGGTCGGTGCGCCGTAGAGGAAGTGGTTGAATACCCCCCACCGGCGGCTTTGCATCCGTTTTTTGGCATCACAAAGTGTCATATCGCATATCCTCCTTCATAGGATCTATCGCAGATCTTTTCCATTATAGCATACTTTTCCATCGAACACAAGAGGAGACCGGTGTATTTTTTGGAAACTTACACAAAATCCCATTCATTTTTTGCATATATCTCAAAAACTTCACAAAATCCCCCTATTTTTCCGACGGCAAATGTGGTATACTATTCCTATAATCGTAGAATGTTCGTGCAAAGAAAGGGGGCGGTCGTCATGCAGCAGCAAAACCCGGTGGGTCTGCGGCGTTTTTTCTGGCTCCTTTCCTTTGGCTGGATGGCGGTGATCTATTGGTTCTCTGCCCAGGATGCGGAGACCTCGGCGGCTTCCAGCGGCTCCTTTATGGCATTTCTCCTGCGGCTGTTCCATGTGGAATCCTCGGAGAAGATCCTGACCGATACGTCGGTGTATTCCATGGTGGATTTTATCCTGCGGAAGGGGGCCCATTTCACCATTTTCACCGTGCTGGGCTTTTTGCTTTGCACCACCATCTCTCTGTATCCCAACGCCATTCGGCTGCAAAGGATCGTGCTGCCCCTGTCTTTGGGGATCCTGTACGCCTGCACCGATGAGCTGCACCAGTATTTTGTACCGGGTCGCGCCTGCCAGATCCGGGATGTGTGCATCGATACGGCGGGGGTTTTGACAGGACTGGCGTTTTCCATGCTGCTTGGCTGGCTGATCCGGCGGCATCGGCTGAAAAAACAAGGGACGCAGCAGACCAACTCGTAGATCTTTTACTTTGGAAAGGAGTCTATTTTATGGCTTTCTTACAAGTTTCCTTTTTCTCCAATGTTTTGGGGATGTGTACCAACATGAACGTGATCCTGCCCCAGACCGTCCGGGGGATGATCGGCGTGGATGCCAAAGACATGGAGGCCACCTACCCCACCCTGTATCTGCTCCACGGCATGAGCGATGACCACACCATCTGGTCCCGCCGCACCTGCATCGAACGGTATGCCGAAGAAGCGGGGATCGCCGTGGTCATGCCCACAACAGCGCTGGGCTGGTACACGGATATGCAGCACGGGCCAAAGTGGCGCACCTTCATTGGGGAGGAGCTGCCGGGGATCTGCCGGGATCTGTTCCCCCGCATGAGCAAAAAGCGGGAGGAGACCTTTGTGGCCGGTCTGTCCATGGGTGGATACGGTGCCTATGCCATCGCCATGACCTATCCCCAGACCTTCTCCTTTGCCGGTGGTCTGTCCGGTGCCTATATGCCGGTCCACCACATCCAGCAGGATCCCCAGAACACCTACTGGACGGATATTTTCGGCACGGCAGAGGCGTTCCGGGATGGCCCCAATGATCTGGTAGCCCTGTCCACCCGGCTCATGGAAGCATACAAGGCCGATCCTGTCGGTCATCCCCTGCCCCGGCTGTACATGTGGTGCGGCACGGAGGATGGGCTGTATCCGGTGAACGTAGCCATGAAGGAGCATCTGGAAGCCTTGGGCTGGCCGGATTTTGTCTACGAAGAATCCCACGGCAACCACTCCTGGCCCTACTGGGACGACAAGATCCAAACGGTGATCCGGCTGATCCGGCAATAAGTACCTGTCAAAGAGTCAGTTTTGCGCTGGCTCTTTTTTCTTTTCTAAAAAAATAAAGAAATTCTTAATGTTTTCTTCCGTATACCCTAATCCATCGCCGGTATCCTGTTCACATTTTTCCGATATACTATAGCCAACACAAAACAAGGGAAAATCGGAAAGGGGATGTCACCATGCCGTTTTGGGAAATTCTACAGGATATATGCTTCGTCCTGCTCACGCTATTTGGACTATGCTATGCATATCAGCTGCTGTATGTGCTGCTGCCGCTTTTGTTTGGGAAAAAATGGGATGCGGATACCGCCGTCTCGCCTACCATGCGGGGGATCGCCATCCTCATTGCGGCCCGGAACGAAGAAAATGTCCTGCCCCACCTGCTGGATACCATCGCCAACCAGAAGCTGCCACTGCCGGAGGACGAGACCGGCTTCACCATGGATGACGTGTATGTGGTGGCAGACAACTGCACCGATGCTACGGCTGATGCGGCTGCTCGATCGGGTGCCACGGTGTATCGGCGGCAGGACACCACAAAGATAGGCAAAGGCTATGCGCTGGACTGGCTGCTGGGGCAAATGCGGCGGGATGGAAAATGCGCCCGGTACGATGGATTTTTGGTACTGGATGCAGACAATCTGCTCTCCCAGGATTACCTTACGAAAATGCACCAGGTCTTTGCACAGACGGACGCATATGGGAAACCCAAATACGGGATCGTCACCGGGTATCGGAATGCGAAAAACTTTGGGCAAAATTGGCTGACCTCCGGCTATGGTCTGTGGTTCCTCCACGACAGCGGTCACCTGAATCGCTCCCGACACCAGCTGGGTCTGACCTGCACCCTCTCCGGCACGGGCTTTTGCATCCGGCGGTCGCTGCTGGACACCTGGGGCGGCTGGCCATTCCACACCTTGACAGAGGATCTGGAATGCACGGCAGACCTTGCCACCGGTGGACTGCGCTTCACGAAGGATATGCCTAAGATCGGCTACTGCCACGATGCGGTGCTATACGACGAGCAGCCATCCAGCTTTCGTTTGTCCATTCGGCAGCGGATCCGGTGGGCGCAGGGGGGCATACAGGTATCGCTGCGGTATGGACAGGCGTATCTGCGGGGACTATGTGGTCTGGTGGGACTGCGGAAGAAGCTGTCCTGCCTGGAAAACTGCACCCTGTCTCTCTGGGGCTACGGCACCATGACGGTGGTATCGCTGCTGAACCTGTGCTGCTCTGCCATGCTGCAAAAGCCCCACGAATTCGCCATCACGCTGCTGGGCACGGTGATCGGATTTTTTGTGACCGGCTGGGCATTGGCCATCGCCACCGTAGCCACCGAGGGACGGCGGATCCACGGCACCAAGGGGGAGGTCGTGCGGGGGATCTTGACCTTCCCGCTGTTCCTTGCCAGCTTTGCCGTGTCGGTGGCATTGGCACTGGTCACGCCCCGGCAGTGGAGACCCATCCGGCACACAGAAGCGGTCTCGCTGGACAAGGTTTTGGAGAAAACTACATAGATCCACGCAAAAAGGAAGGTTTGCCGCCTTCCTTTTTCTTGTATTATCGTGTCAGATGCACATACCCGGCTACGGGATAAGCGTACCCCTCCGGTGGCAGGTGCAGTTCTCCACTGTCCACCGCCAGCTTGCCCATGAGTCCCACTGTGCGATGGAACAATGCTCCATGGATCACGGCGGGGATCTCATTTTGCACAGCCCTCGGTGCGTGGGTCTCCATCAGATGGATCGCAAGGTCGGTCAGTTCTGCATACATCGCACCCACCATTGCTACCACATCCGCCAGAATCTCCCCATAGATCTGCCCTACCATGCTGTCAGTCAAACACAGCAGCGGTACGCTCTCCTCACAGCGGCTTTCCACAGCCAGCGTGTGCAGGCGTTTGGCATCCCAACCAAAGTGGTTCTTTTTGGGCAGCACACCAAAATCGCCAAAGCACAGCGCCAGGTCGTCTCCCAGACCATAGTACCCCGCAAAGCCGCCGGTGCTGTAGCAGTCGTCAACGGGTTCGTAGTCCTCTCCATAGTTGATCCCACGGGCACCGCTGTACAGCTCCTTCTTTTCGCTGTCCACAGCTATCCGATTGTGACCACGGGAGAGCAGCTGGAAAAGCAGTGCCCAAATGAGCAGGTCGTCGTCTCTGTCCATGCCGGGGGCGTGCAATTCTCGGATCTGGGGCAGCTTGTTCCGCACGGCCGACAGGATCACACCCATTTTTGCCGTGAGCTTTTCCTCTGCCAACCGATACAGCTCCTCGTCGTAGGCACGGCTGAAAATACACAGCTTCGTTTGCACCTTGCCGCCTGCACCCGGTGCGGGTATACGGCTGAGCAGGTCGTATTTTTCCAGCAGTGCGATCTCGTCCTCCACATATGCCGCCGCTACGCCAAGCTCCAGAGATAATTCTCCCACGGTCATGGGGGTGTAGTACGCAGCGTGCAGGATGTTGCCGGGCAGCAGGCGATCCAGCATATGTCGGTATTCTGCGTTGTAGCTGCCCTCGAATATGGTGATACATTGGAATGGCACCGGGTGAAAGCTTTTTTCGCCGAATGTTCTGGTCATGGTCAGTCCCTCCTTTAGGATGTGTCTGGTTTTGTATAGGTAGTATTTCACCATTTCCAAGGAGATGCCGTAGGTCTCGCTGATGGCCCGGCAGGATAGTCCGTCAAAATAATACGCCACGGTGCAAATGCGGTATTCCTTTGTCAGCAGAGACAGCTCCCGCCGCAGCAGTGCCAGCTCTTCCCCATGGGATAAAGCAGTGGCAAGATCATCGGCACCATCCGGTATATCCTCCGTCAATGGCACTGCGTCCTTCTGCTTCCGGCGGTAGTATTTTTGTACCGTATGGTTCGCTATCGACCAAAACCAACCGAAAAACGCATCGTCACACCGCAGGGTATGGCAGTTTTCCAGCACGGCTACAATGATGTCGCCGGCCAGATCCTCGGCATCGGCTTTGTGCTGTACCCGGCTCAAGGCGTAGGCGAATATGGTCTTCATGTTTTCGGCCATGTGACAGGCGGCTCTCTCTCGATCCATGTAGGCTCTCCTTTGTCCATGATGTAAGTACCTTTCGACCATATAGTACCAAAATCCGGCCGTTGGTTAAGGGTCTTTATGGAAAAAAATGCACCCCCATGTCGGAGATGCATTGGTTTTTTATAGAAATTATTCAGCTTCCTGTTCTACCCATTCCACAGAGCAGAATTCGATGGAGTCTACGATGTAGCCGCCTTCGCCGTTGGACAGGTCGATACGCATATTCTTCAGCGTGCCTTCCCACAGGTCGCAGGAGTCCACATAGACCACCATTTCGTTCCATTCGTCAGAATCGGCCGCAGCAGACACCTCTACCACAGTGCTGGACGGAACAGAGATATCCTTCACAGAAGCGGCCTCGGAATAGCCGGTGGTGGTATCGGTGGTGAAGAAGATCTGGAAGGTGCTGTCGGGCGTGTTGTTGATGAACTTCAGGCGAACGGCCTGGATCGTGGAACAATCCATCTCAAAGCCGTCTGCCCTGATAGACGGGTCGCCGCCGGTGGAGGTAGCGGTCAGGTAGCCATCGGCGATCTTGAAGTCGCTAAGCTGGTTGTTGGCCTTCCACTTGCTGTTATCCGGATCGTCAAAGTTGTCCGTGTACACAGGCGTGAACACAGCCACCTTCTTGGGTCTGGGCTTCTTGGTCTCCGGTTCGGTTTCCGGCTCGGTCTCGGGTTCGGTCTCTGCAATGGTGTCCACGGGATCGGTGTCTACGGGAGCCTCCGTTTCCGTTTCCTTGCTACAGGATGCCATGGACAACAGCATAGCTGCCAGCAGGATGCAAAACAGTTTTTTCATATGTATGTCCTTCTTTCGCTCTAAACGATAGAATGTCTATTGCATTCTTTATCTGTATTGTACACCTATTCAGCAGTATTGTCAATAGTTTTTATCGAATTTTCCTCTATTTCTGCTCTCTTTTTTTCGTTTGCCACCTGAGAATACACGCACCCGCACCAATTTTGCCGGTACAGCCCATACTTTGCCGACAGCTCGATGGAACGAGCATAGCCGCCGTTTTTCTTCAGATCCGTGATCAAATACGGCACGCCCATCTCTTTCCCCAGTGCCACGCCCCAGGCATTGAGCCAATGGGCATTTTTGTAGGGACTGATGGACAATGTGGTGGTAAAATAGTCGTATTCACCGGACGCTGCTTTTTCCGCCGTGGAACGCAGTCGTTGACCGTAGCAGTGCCAGCATCGCTCGTCCCCCTCCGGCAGGCTTTCCATACCCTTTGCCATGGCAAAAAAGCGCGCCGGATCGTAAGGCACGTCCAGTACCGTCACCGGGCAAGGGTAGTCCACCGTGTCCACCAGCCGTTTTAGCTCAGCCAGACGCAGGGCATATTCTGCCGCCGGTGTGATGTTGGGGTTATAGAACCAAATGTCGATCCCGGCAAAATGGGGAGTCAGCAGCTCTAAGCTGTAAGAGGAACAGGGCGCACAACAGGCATGGAGCAGCAGCCGAGGCTTACGTTCCCCAAAGGAGGCAAAGGTCGCCTCCATGGCTTTGGTGTATTTTCGTTTGTCGTGATCCTGCGGCATCCATTCCCGTGGGTAGTTATCTTCCATAATACGCCTCCAACCATGCCTGCACCGTGGCAAGCTTTTCTTTTTTCTCCCGCCAATCCGGCACATACTGCTCCACCAATGCCCAAAACGCCGGACTGTGGTTCATCTCCCGCATATGGCACAGCTCATGGACGATCACGTAGTGGATGGCATCCGGTGGTGCTGCTATGAGCCGCCAGGAGAACGACAGGTTCTGCCCATTGGAGCAGCTGCCCCACTTGGTCCTGGCACCGGTGATGGTCACACGGGTGGGAGACAGCTGCATCTCCTGCGCCATGGCGTGTACCTGCGGCACCAGCTCCCGCTTCGCCAGCTTCTGCAGCAGTCCCGGCAGGCTGGCACGGAGCATGTCGTCTGTGGCATCGGCCGGTGCGGTGAAGGTGGTGCCATCGAAGGACAGTGTACCGCTGTCGTTTGTACCGATGGTGTACCACTGGCCTTTGTACAATATGGTTCTCGGTGCCACAGCTGCCGGCTGTCGGGAATGCTGGACCGCCCGGTGGGTCTCGATCCAGGACTGTTTCCTGTCCACGAACCGGTCGATCTCCTGCTTTGGCACCTTGTAGGGCGCACGCACCTGCAAAGTACCATCGGGCAGGATCCGCAGCTCTATGGTCTTACGGCCGCTGCGCACCAGCTCATACGTGATTTTTTCCACAATTTCTCTCCTTCGCACTTGCTTTTTTGGTGGGATTCTGCTATACTATAGGTACCATCTATGTATGCTATAGTATACCGCATATGGACGTTTTTTGCAAGCTTTTTTTATGAATACGCCGGTAGGGAGGACGAAACGCCATGCAATTTTCTTTTTACACACGTTTTCAGGAAATGGTACAGCAAAAGGGGATCGAGGCGGCTGCCCGGTATGGGGTCGAGCACGGCTTTTCCTCCGTGGAGTTTCTCGAATGCTTTGGAGCTGTGCCGCTGCTGCCGGACATTTCCGCTGCCAAAGAAGCGAAAGCGATCTTAGCCGCCCATGGACTGACCACTTCTTGCTATTCGGTCGGGATCTCGGTGTACCAAAACCCCGATGCTCTATCCTATTTGCAAAAGCAGGCGGAGCTGGCTGCGGCTCTGGGCTGTCCCTATTTGCACCACACACTGCTGCTGTGGCTATCGCCTGTGCCGGGCATGCCATCCTTGACCGAGGGTATCGACTGTGCCGTGGAGGTGGCGGCCGGTGTGGCAAAATATGCCAAGTCGCTGGGGGTTCGCTGCATTTATGAGGACCAGGGGCTGTTCGTCAACGGCGTGGAGGGCTTTGATGCCTTCTACAGCAAGCTGAAGCAGTGCTGTGACAATGTGGGCGTGTGCGGCGATATGGGCAACACATTGTTCGTGGACGAGGCACCGGCGGATTTCTTTGCCGCCTATACCGGCGAGATTTACCACGTACATGTGAAGGATTATCGGGTATGCACCTGTGATCATGTGCCCAGTTCCCGTTGGTATCGCACCCGTGGCGGCAAATGGCTACGGGATACGCTGGTGGGAGATGGCGATGTGGACATAGCAGCCTGTGTGCGGGCGCTGCGGCACTACACCGGTACCTATTCGTTGGAGCTATGCCATCCGGAGCCCTTTGACATGGGCGTAGAACAGGCCATGGCTGTGCTGTCCGCCATAGATCGATAGATAAGCGCATCACCGTGCCATTCGATCATCGCATAGTTTTATGGTAGATCGGAGCCATGCGGTAAAGCTGTATAAAAGGAGAAACATATGACTACAAAACGACAGATCGTCAATATCATCAATTTCATTCGTGCCGTCGAGCCTCGCAACGATGCCATCGACCTGCTGGGCACCACCAAAAAGCAGATCGAGCTGATGGAGCAATATCAGTTCTCCGGCACCTTCCTGCTCCAGTACGATGCCCTGCTGATGCCGGAATACCAGGAGCTTTTGAAGACACTGGATCCCACCCGGTATGAGATCGGGATCTGGTACGAGGTGGTACAGCCCCTGACCGAGGCCTGCGGGATCACCTGGACCGGTCGGTATCCCTGGGACTGGCACTGCCACTGCGGCTTCCCCATCGGCTACACGATCGCCCAGAGAGAGGCCATGATCGACGAGTTCTTTGCGAAATTCAAGGAGATCTTCGGATATTATCCCCGTGTGTTCGGCTCTTGGATGTTTGATTCCCATACGATCCGGTACATGAACGACAAATATGGTCTGGATGCCATTTGCAACTGCAAGGAGCAGTACGGCACCGACGGCTACACCCTGTGGGGCGGCTATTATGGTCAGGCCTACTACCCCAGCCGGAACAATATTTTCATGCCCGCCCAAACGGAAGCGCAGAGACTGGATGTGCCCCTGTTCCGGATGCTCGGCTCTGACCCGGTGTATCAGTACGACTTCGGTATGGATCCCAACGCTGGTGTCAAAAAGGCACAGGGCGTGATCACGCTGGAACCGGTGTACAACGGCAGAGGCGGCGGCGTGCCGAAATGGGTGGACTGGTACCTTGTGGAAAACTACAACGGCGACTGCCTGACCTTTGGTTATGCACAGGCGGGGCAGGAAAACTCCTTTGGCTGGGAAGGCATGCAGGCTGGATTGCGCTACCAGTTTGCCCAGTTTGACAGACTGCAAAAGGAAGGTAAGCTCGAGATCGAAACCTTTGGCAAAACGGGACGCTGGTACAAGGAGACCTACAAGGATACCCCCGCCTCTGCCATCACCGCCCACTCGGCTCACGACGACCCGGACAAGGATTCCCTGTGGTACTGCACGAAATACTACCGGGTAAACCTGTACCATGGCGATGGTGCCCTGCGGATCCGGGACATCCACCTGTTCGACGAGACCTACGGCGATCCCTTCAACCACAAGACCTGCCCCGGCAACGAAGCCACCTATGAGACCCTGCCCTGGGTGGATGGCAACCGGCACAGCGGCAACGGCGTCCTGTCCGGGCTGTATCTGCAAAAGGACGGCGTGGACATTCCCGGTACCGACAAGCTCATTTTCACGGACAAGGGCGATGGTGTGGCAGAAGCGCAGTTTGGCGAGGTCACCTTTGTGCTGACGGAAAACGCCATCGAGATCCGTGCGCCCTTTGCCTTCACGCTGGAGCACCGCATCGGCAGCACGAACGACCATATGCCGGAGGTGAAGAAGCTGAACAGCCGGGAGATGCACCTGTGCTACGATGGCCATGACTACGACATTTGCCTGGACAAGGGCTATTTCCTGACCGACCGCAAGCTCACCGCCGAGGGTGGCACCTTGACGATCCGGCTGGCGTAATTTTATAACAATACAATAAGGGGGGAAAAGACTGTGCGTTCCCGGATACAAGCGTTCTGGCAGACGGTACTGCTGCCGTTTTTCCAGCTGGTATCGGTGCAGCGGATCACGTTCTTTTCCCTTCTTTTTCTATTGGCAAGCTGCCTTTCTGCATATCTGACGCTGCCCGTGCGGGTGTGGATCTTAGCGGGTCTGCTCACTGCCGTTTTGTTGACCCTTGTGCTGGCACGGCAAAAGCGGTTCTGGTATCGGGTGTGTCTGCCGCTGCTGCTGGGAGCGTTACTTGGCAGTGGGCAATCCTTTCTTTTGTGGGAAGTGTATGCCGCACGGCTCTCGTCCTACGTGGCGCAGTCTGCCGTTTTGGAGACAGACGTAGAGGTGGAGGAAGTGGTCTACACCAATGCGTACATGGGCTCATACATCTGCCGCTTTTCCATAGACGGACTGCCGTACCATGTCCTTGTAGAGACCGATGCCACCGAATGGACCGTGGGACAGGTGCTGACGGGGGAGATCCAGCTTTGTCTGTGGGAGGATCTGGAGGATGGCTTTGACGAGGCACAGTATTATCGCACCAAAAACGTGTTGTCTGCCGCCCAAGATCTGGGACTGACGGACACGGGCAAGGTACAGTTTCGGTGGAATGCGCTGTTTCTGCGGTGGAATGCCAAGCTTTCCGCTCTGCTCTCGGCGCACGTGACCAACGATGGTCTGCCGCTGGCCATGCTGCTGGGCAATCGGGAACAGTTATCCGATGCCGTACAGCGGGATTTTCGGCGGGCGGGGATCCTGCACCTGCTGGCTGTCAGCGGGACCCACTTTTCTGCACTGGCCACCATGGCAGAGCGTTGGCTGAAAAAGACCCGTCTATCCCCCGGCAAGCGCAACGGGATCTTAGCGGTGCTGGCGGTTTTCTATATGCTTTTGACCGGTATGTCGGGATCGGTGCGGCGGGCGGGATGTATGTTTCTGCTGGGGCTGGCCTGCCGACAGTTTGGACACAAGGTGCAGTATTTTTCCTCTCTCAATATCTCCTGCCTATGCATCGTGCTGTTGGATCCCATAGCGGCACTGGATGTGGGGCTACACCTGTCCTATTTGGCGGTATGCGGCTGTCTTTTGACCATTCGGGTGGAGTCGAGTTGGCAGGCGTACCGGCAGCTTCTCCTGTACAAGCGGGGGGAGCGGATCCGGTTTCCCAAGGGCTGGCGGCGGCTGTTTTGTCCCCGGTATCTGGCGAAGCAGGCGCTGTCTATGCTGCTGCTCAACCTGATCATCACCTGCCTGACACTGCCGCTGAGCTGGCTGTACTTTGGTGAGCTTTCCCTGGCCTCTCTGCTGACGAACCTAATCTACATTCCCGCCACCAGCCTGCTGCTGTCCTGCACCATCCTGTATCTGCTCACCTATCCGCTGAAGATTCTGATCCCCCTTTTTGCCCCTGCCCTGTCGCTGTTATCCCACATATTGGAGGTCCCGGCGGCGGTAGTCTCCCAGATCCCGCATATTGTGGTATCGCTGCGGTATCCCTTTGTGCCGCTGTTTTTGATCCCATCGGTACTGGCGGTGTGCTGTCTGCCCTATCTGCGGCACAAGCTGCGTGGGATCCTGCGGGCGGCCGGACTGCTGCTGTTGATGCTGTGCTGCATTTGGGCAACGGAAGCGGTGACGGCTGCGGAGAGCACCATGGTGTACCAAAATCACGGGCGCAAGGATGGATTCGTGCTGCATACGGCGGGGAAAACGCTGTTGGTAGATGTATCAGACGGGTCGAACAACTTCACGAATATGCTGCTGGTCCATGCGAAGGCGCAGTACGCCACGGAGATCGACGGGTATATGCTGACCCACTACCACAACCGGCACCTAAGCACGCTGCAAAAGCTGGCGGACAATTGGATCCTGCGAAAGCTCTATCTGCCCGCACCCATGAGTGAAGCGGAGGAAGGCATCTACACGGCACTATGTCGGACAGCGGCGGCCCATCACATCCCGGTGGAGACCTTTGGGGAAAGCACCACCTTTGGCCATCTCACCATATCGGTAGGTCCTCGCACGTGGCTGTCCCGCTCCACCCATCCCATCACAGGCCTACAGATCGTCTGCGGAGAGGAGCGTGTGGTGTACACGTCCTGTTCCTATGGACAGACGGACGAGCGGATCGTGGACTGGATGGAGGACTGCACGGTGGGGATCTTTGGTGCCCACAGTCCGGTACACAAAAAGCCCTTCACGTTGGACTTTGCCGCCACACCGGAGCTGCTCATATGGAATGGAGATGGGCTGGCGTATTATACTGGCGTGACACCGGCGGCGAAGCGGGAGTATGTGGAATGTGCGCTGTTTCGACTGCGATTTGCGGGAGAATAGGAAATCGTGGTGCTACGGATACTATCAAAGGAGCATATGTATATGGACATAACACTATTCTATCAAGAAAAAGGGCAAGGCACGCCGCTGCTTCTGCTGCACGGGAACGGCGAGGACAGCTCGTATTTTGCCCACCAGATCGCCGATTTCAGTAGGTGCTACCATGTGTTCGCCATCGATACCCGTGGACATGGCCACTCCCCACGGGGGACAAAGCCCTTTACCATCCGGCAATTCGCCTGTGACCTGTGTGATTTCATGGATGCACACGGGCTACGCTCTGCCATTCTGTTAGGGTTCTCGGACGGTGCCAACATCGCCATGGAATTTGCCCTGTGTCACCCGGAGCGGGTACAGGCGTTGATCCTAAACGGCGGGAATCTGGATCCACGTGGGGTCAAGCCTGCGACACAGCTGCCCATCGAGATCGGCTACCGGATCGCCAACTGTTTTGCCGCCCGATCCACCGAAGCCAAAGCCCATGCGGAAATGCTGGGGTTGATGGTCAACGAGCCACACATAGCACCGGCGACACTTGCGCAGCTCCGGATACCCACGCTGGTGATCTGCGGCACAAAGGACATGATCAAGGCATCTCACACCCACCTGATCGCCGCCAGCCTCCCACAAGCGAAGCTGGTATTCGTGAAGGGAGATCATTTTATTGCCAATAAATGTGCGGCGGCCTTTGATACAGCGGTGTGGGCATTTTTGAAGGAATATGGAATTATGTGATTTTTGGCACGAAAATTGGGTGGAAAAATGTGCGTGGATGGCACATAAAACAGCGGAAAAATGTGGAAAGCAAAAATTGCCCCTGTGGTATGACCTACAGAGGCAGTTTTCGTTTGTGTAACTATAAAATTGTATAATATGTTGCAATAGAGGTCAAAACCATACCGTGACCCTGGGTACGCATATCCGTTTCCCAATACGCCATCAACCTACGACCGTAGCCCTTCCCCCGCTGGGCAGCATGAACATAGAGCAGCGTGCAGAAAGGTATGCTGTCCCAGAACAGATTGTAGCGCAACAATCCCACGGCAACACCATCCGCCAAAATGAGCAGTCCCTGTTTGTCCCGCACCTTATTGGCAAACATCTGCTTTGGCAAATGCGGATCCAGAGAATACCAAAGTTCTTCATCCGTCGCTGTCGCATACCGGATCTCGATCATACGCATCTCCTCCTTCGCTCATGTCCTTATCCGACAACATGTCCATGAAAGCAAAAAGCGAGCATCATACGATACTCGCTTGAAGCGGATTACGGGGCTCGA
>CAYXBQ010000040.1:0-23302 GCA_964463375.1 uncultured Ruminococcus sp.
AAGAGCATCACCGTGCTGACCTCTGTGGTAGGTACCTCCGATGGTCTGCGGCATCTGTTTGAAGAGGGCAGAGCATTGTTCTTCGGCGAAGTTATGCAGTGCATCACCAGAATGCGGGAAAGCGAAACGGACTTCGGTCTGGTACCGTGGCCTCGGTATGATGAGAGCCAGGAAAACTACTGCCACTTCGTCCATGGTACGGCTGGTAAGGTCGTAACGGTCACCTCTGCGGTACAGGATCAGGAAATGTCCGGTGCGATCATCGAAGCTATGGCCGCCAAGTCCAAGTATACCCTGACACCGGCATACTACGATGTAGCCATCACCCGGAAATCCATGCGTGACGAAGAATCCATCGAAATGCTGGATATCATCCTGCAGGACAGACGGTATGACCTGGGCTATATCTACAACTGGGGCAACATGTACTCCAACATTCGTTCCATCATCATCGGTGGTAAGGACACCTTTGCATCCACATGGGAAAAGGGTGCCGCTGCCTTTGATACCGCTATGGAAAAGACGATGGCAAAATACGAAGCATTGGCAGAACAGCGTGGCTAAGACAAAACCGCATACAACAAAACCGGCATGGGAACGCACCTGTGCCGGTCTTTTTTGCCGAAAAAAATACAGCCCCTCGCAAGGAAGGACTGTATGTATATGCCGATTACAGTTCGCAGTTGTTGACGGTTCTGGGGAAGGGGATCACGTCCCGGATGTTGGACACGCCCGTCAGGTACATGACGCAACGCTCGAAGCCCAGACCAAAGCCTGCGTGCCGGGCAGAGCCGTACTTCCGCAGATCCATGTAGAACCCATAGGATTCCTTGTCCAGACCTAGCTCATCCAGCCGCTTGTCCAGCAGCTCGTAGTTGTCCTCACGCTGAGAACCGCCGATGATCTCGCCGATCCCGGGTACCAGGCAGTCCATAGCCGCAACGGTCTTGCCGTCCTCGTTCAGCTTCATGTAGAAGGCCTTGATCTCCTTCGGATAGTCCGTCACGAATACCGGACGCTGGAACACCTGCTCGGTCAGGTACCGCTCGTGCTCGGTCTGCAAATCGCAGCCCCAGTATACCTTGTAGTCGAACTGGTCGTTGTGCTTTTCCAGAATTTCGATGGCTTCGGTGTAGGTCACGTGACCAAAGTCAGCGCTTACCACATGGTGCAGCCGCTCCAGCAGACCCTTGTCCACGAAGCTGTTGAAGAAGTTCATTTCCTCCGGCGCATTGTCCAGCACGTACTGGATCACATACTTCAGCATGGATTCCGCCAGCATCATGTCGTCCTGCAGGTCGGCAAAGGCGATCTCCGGTTCGATCATCCAGAACTCGGCGGCATGGCGGGTGGTGTTGGAGTTTTCCGCACGGAAGGTGGGGCCAAAGGTGTAGATGTTCTTGAAGGCCATGGCGTAGGTCTCGCCGTTGAGCTGACCGGACACCGTCAGGTTGGTGGACTTGCCGAAGAAGTCCTGGCTGAAGTCCACTTCACCGTCCTTGGTTCTGGGCAGGTCGTTCATGTCCATGGTGGTGACCCGGAACATCTCCCCGGCACCTTCGCAGTCGGAGCCTGTGATCAGCGGGGTGTGTACATACACGAAGTCCCGTTCCTGGAAGAACTTGTGGATGGCGTAGGCTGCCAGAGAGCGCACACGGAATACGGCCTGGAACAGGTTGGTGCGGGGACGCAGGTGGGTGATGGTACGCAGGTATTCGATGGTGTGACGCTTCTTTTGCAGGGGATAATCGGGGGTGGAGGCACCCTCCAGCGTCACAGAGTCGGCGTGGATCTCGAAGGGCTGCTTGG
The DNA here is from genome assembly GCA_964463375.1 of uncultured Ruminococcus sp. Lineage (GTDB taxonomy): Bacteria > Bacillota > Clostridia > Oscillospirales > CAG-272 > UMGS1696. The sequence continues at coordinate 1,810 of CAYXBQ010000040.1, forward strand.
CATCGGGGGTCAGCACGATCCGACCCTCCACGATGATGGCAGAGCCTACATTGTATTTGGAAATTTCATTGAAGTTGGGCAGCTTGTCGTCGTATACGATCTGGACGGGTTCAAAGAAGGTACCGTCGGAGAGCACGATGAAGCCAAAGGTACGAGAGTCCCGGATGCTGCGGACCCAGCCGCCCACTTTCACGTGCGCAAGGTCTACAATATCCATGGCTCGGTACAGGGTTCTGACAGAGGTGAGTTCCATGGTGGAGTTCCTTTCCGGTTCCGCTCACAGGGGAGGGAACTTTTATATGATATAATGTAATACTTAATTATACCATGGACAGAGACGAAATGCAATAGGTGGATGGAAAATTTTTGGTGTGGGGTGGGGATCATGTTTCTTGCCGGAGAGATCTCCAAAGCCGGATCCCATACCGCAATAATATTCCCGATTGCCAGACAGCATATACGGTCAGTAGCTGCAAGGAAAGCGAAAAATACGGCCTCGAGAATAGCCAGCCTACCATCCGAATGATGGTAAGAAGTGTGGGTATGCCAAGCAGAGCCAGCAATATCTCGGTGGAAACCGGCGCATTGCTATGGGCGAGTAGGTTTAATAGAACCAGAAAAGCTGTGGCACATACCCAAATGGGAGAATATAAGAGCCACCAAGCCTGGGCACCTTCCCCTACGGAAAGCGTGACCAAACCGTAGGCATCCAGCAGTATGGCAATATGTCCACACAGATTGCCTATCATGCAGGGGATATACAGAAGGTAGGGGAGTATGGCTGCCATAGTAAGGGGATTTTTACGCATTGCATTAGTATCCTGCACCATTGTACGCATATATACCTCCGTAATATTTTTTTATCGATAAAGTAATAGATTATAAAAATGGCACATGGATTACCATACGGTATTAATAACCGTACAGCCAACCTATGCGCCAAAATGAATACGTTTGATCGGATATGGTAGAGTGTGAACTGAGATCCTCTCTTGGTATGGTATATGTTCACACCGGGTACATCGCAACCATACAGCAGACGTATCGAGCATAGGACAGCGCATGGAAAAATGCCAACGGAGTACCATATTCGTTCACGCTCCTTTCGTCAAAGTAAATACAAGAACTTAATAACACGATCTTTATATGGACAATAGATTGAATTAGATTCGTGCTTGCTATATTGTATCTATATAATATCACAATATGATGCTGTTGTCAAGTCCTTTTTGAAAAAGTATGGGAGAAATATGCTTTTGTAAATGGAAGATGGTTCCCCTCGACAAAATTCGCCCAAAGGGCTTGACTTTCCCGGTGTTCGGTGCTATACTTTCCCTACCATATATATTATCACCCAAGGAGAAAGATCATGCCCAAAAAGCGTTCCCGACAGACCAGCGTGTTTATCGCCCTGTGTGCCGTCGTCTATTTTATCAGCTACATCACCCGCAACAGCTACAGCTCCGCCATTTCCGAGATCACCGCGGCTTTGGGTACCACCAAGGATGCCACCGGTCTTGTGGGTACAGCGGCCTTTCTCACCTACGGCATTGGCCAGATCATCTGCGGCGTGCTGGGGGACTATATCGCACCCCGGTTCCTGATCTTAGCCGGGGTCGGTGCCACGTCCCTTTGCAACCTGCTCATGCCCTTTATGGGTGGCAATATCACCGCCATGGTGGTGCTGTGGGGGATCAACGGCTTTGCACAGGCGATGTTCTGGCCACCGCTGGTTCGACTGATGGCAGAGCACCTGTCCGGTCGGGACTACAACGATGCCGTTGTGGCTGTCACCGTGGCCTCCTCCGTGGGGAATATCTTCGTCTACCTGCTCTCGCCCCTGTGCATCGCCATCTCCGGCTGGAATTTGATCTTCTATATCACCGGTACCGCCGGGATCGCTATGGTGTTCGTGTGGCTCATGGGTACCCGCACCCTGCCGGAACCGGAAAGCACCGACGATGGCAAGGGTCACAAGACCACCGGTGCCGCCGTCCAGCAGACCGCCGAAAAGCTGCCGCTGAAGACGCTGCTTGCCTCCTCCGGCCTTGTGGTGATCCTACTTTGTATCATTCTGCAAGGGATGCTGCGGGACGGCCTGACCACCTGGATGCCTTCGCTGATCGCCGATACCTTCGCCCTGTCCAACGCCGTGTCCATCCTGACCGGGATCGCCCTGCCCCTGTTTGCCATCGTGAGCATCAAGGCAGCCGCCATTGTCCAGGATAAGCTCCACAACGAGCTGCTGTGCGCCGGGATCTTCTTTGGGATCGGCTTTGCCTGCACCCTTTTGATGCTGCCCCTGTTCTCCCGCAGCGTAGCCGTGACGGTGGTGCTGATGGCACTGATCACAGCCTGTATGCACGGGGTCAACCTGATGCTGATCACCCGGGCACCCATCCACTTTGCCCGCTACGGCAAGATCTCCACCATGTCGGGTCTGCTCAACGCCTTCACCTACATTGGCTCCGCCGCCTCCACCTACGGCTTTGCTTGGCTCTCCGACCGCTGCGGCTGGTACTTCACCATCGGCTCCTGGGCAGTGACCGCCTGTGCCGGGATGGTGCTGTGTTTTTGCCTGGTCAAGAAATGGAAAAACTTTACAAAGTGAAGTTTGCTTCACAGAAGTGACGAAAAGTGTTATCTCGGCGCCCCGGTGTATCCGATATACGATATGCCGGGGGATTTTTTTGCGTAGGGATGGATTGTCCTACGGCAGAAAAGGATCGAGAAGGAATGCCGGAATTGCGGAAAACATAGAAGCATTACGGGGGCTGAATACCGCTGCTATGCCCTCCCCATAAACTTTTACATTTTTTCCGGCATCATTTTCCCGGTATCCATTGACAAACGGACGAAAAAACAGTACAATATAACTGTTATGAAAATCTCATGAAAGGCGCGGTTTTTACCGTAAACGGTCTTATTATGGACATGCAAAGAAAAAGCGAGCTGTCTGAGATCGCCCGCCAGATCCGGATCGGCATCATCGAAGCAGTGCATTCTGCTAAGAGCGGCCACCCCGGCGGATCTCTCTCCATCGCAGACGTACTGGCTTACCTGTACAACGAAGAAATGAACATCGACCCCAAGAAGCCCAAGTGGGAGGACAGAGACAGACTGGTGCTGTCCAAGGGTCACTGCGCACCCGGTCTGTATGCCGCTCTGGCCAACCGTGGTTACTTCCCTGTGGAAGACCTGAAGACCTTCCGGCACACCACCTCTTACCTCCAGGGTCACCCGGATATGAAGCACACCCCCGGCGTGGATATGTCCTCCGGTTCTCTGGGGCAGGGCGCTTCTGTTTCCTGCGGTATGGCACTGGCCTCCAAGATCGATAACCACTCCCGCCGGATCTATGCCATCCTGGGCGACGGCGAAACACAGGAAGGGGAGGTTTGGGAAGCAGCTATGTTCGCCGGTCACTACAAGCTGTCCAACCTGTGCTGGCTCATCGACTTCAACGGTCTGCAGATCGATGGGGCTATCACGGACGTTATGAATCCCACCCCCTATGACAAGAAGTTCGATGCCTTTGGCTGGAATGTAGTGGAATGCGATGCACACGACTTTGATTCCATCGAAGCCGCATACAAGGCTGCCCGGGCCTGCACCGATAAGCCCACCGTGATCATCTCCCACTCTACCAAGGGTAAGGGCGTTTCCTTCATGGAAAACCAGGCCTCCTGGCACGGTGCTGCCCCCAACGATGAACAGTACGAGATCGCCATGAACGATCTGAAAGCATAAGGAAAGGATCAACAACAATGGCTGATAAGATTGCTACCCGCGAGTCCTACGGGAAGGCGCTTGCCGAATTTGGGGCTATTTACAAGAATCTGGTAGTGCTGGATGCCGACCTGGCTGCCGCTACCAAGACCGGTACCTTCAAGAAGGCTTTCCCCGATCGTTTCTTCGACTGTGGTATCGCTGAAAACAACATGATCGGCGCAGCTGTGGGTCTGTCCCTGTGCGGCAAGATCCCCTTCGCCTCCACCTTCGCCATGTTCGCTGCCGGTCGTTCCTTCGAACAGATCCGCAATGCCGTTGGCTATCCCCACAATAACGTAAAGATCGGCGCTACCCATGCCGGTATCACCGTTGGGGAAGACGGCGCTACCCACCAGTGCAACGAGGATATCGCTCTGATGCGTACCATCCCCGGCATGGTGATCCTGAACCCGGCCGATGACACCGAAGCCAGACTGGCTGTAATGGCTGCCATCGAGCACGACGGTCCGGTATACCTGCGTTTTGGCAGAATGGCTGTTCCCACCTACTTTGGCGCAGACTACGAATTCAAGATCGGTAAGGGCGTGAAGATGGCTGACGGTACGGACGTTGCCCTGATCGCCACCGGTATCGAAGTAGAACAGGCACTGCTGGCCAGAGAGCTGCTGGCTGCGGAAGGCATTTCTGCCTCCGTGGTGAACATCTCCACCATCAAGCCCCTGGACGAAGAGCTGGTCGTAGCAGAAGCTACCCGCTGCGGTGCCGTTGTGACCTGCGAAGAGCACAACATCATCGGCGGTCTGGGCGGCGCAGTTTGCGAATGCCTGGCAGAAAAGAAGCCCACGCCGGTACTGCGGATCGGTGTACAGGACGTATTCGGTCGTTCCGGCCCGGCAAAGGAACTGGTTTCCTACTTCGGTCTGGATGCAGCGTCCATCGCCGCTAAGGCCAAGGCTGCTATCTCTCTGAAGTAAACCCACACACATGTGCAAAAAGCCTCTGGCGGAGTTTTCCCCTGCCGGGGGCTTTGGTTTTTTGTGGTCGATTGTCGAGCGTATCCGCTGCTGGCAAAAATTTTTCGTAAAAAATCCCCCTACCCCCTTGCACTTTTCACCACTTTATAGTATAATAGAATCAATCGAAATTATGTTCGGAAAGGTGTACCTGATCTATGAAACAGACGAAGAAAAAAACCACCGGAAATGAAGTGGGATCTACCCCCGAAGAAAAGAAAAAGGCTCTCGAAACAGCCATCAAACAGATCGAAAAGGATTATGGCAAGGGCGCGATCATGAAAATGGGCGAGAACTCCCAAATGACCGTGCAGGCTGTCTCCACCGGCTCCGTGGCACTGGATATGGCACTGGGCGTGGGTGGACTGCCCAAGGGTCGTATCATCGAGATCTATGGCCCTGAATCCTCCGGTAAAACCACACTGGCGCTCCACTCCATTGCAGAGGTGCAAAAGTTGGGTGGCGAAGCGGCCTTTATCGATGCCGAGCACGCCCTGGATCCCGTCTATGCCAAGGCGCTGGGTGTCAACATCGATGAGCTGCTGGTGTCTCAGCCCGACAGCGGGGAACAGGCACTGGAAATTTGCGATGCCCTGGTGCGCTCCGGTGCCATCGACATCGTGGTCATCGACTCCGTGGCGGCTTTGGTGCCCCAGCAGGAGATCGACGGCGATATGGGTGCCTCCCATGTGGGTCTGCAAGCGCGACTCATGTCTCAGGCCCTGCGGAAGCTGTCCGGTACCATCGCCAAGACCAACTGCATCGTGATCTTCATCAACCAGCTGCGGGAAAAGGTCGGCGTGATGTACGGCAACCCCGAGGTCACCACCGGCGGTCGTGCCCTGAAATTCTATGCCTCTGTCCGTATCGACATTCGGAAGTCCGAAGCCCTGAAGAAGGGTACCGAGGTCTACGGCAACCGGGTCAAGTGCAAGGTGGTCAAGAACAAGGTGGCGCCGCCCTTCACCGTGGCAGAATTCGACCTGCTCTACGGCTCCGGTATCTCGAAGTCCGGTGAGATCTTAGATATGGCAACGGAGCTGGGGATCTTAGAAAAGTCCGGTGCCTGGTACTACTACGACGGCAACCGGATCGGACAGGGGAAGGAAAACGCCAGACAGTATATCGAAAACGATCCGGCACTGATGGCAGAGCTGGAGGAAAAGGTCAAGGCTATGGGCGTGCCCAAGGAGATCGAACGGGACGACATGGAGGCCGATGGAGAGGAAGAGGATCTGGATATCCGTCTGCTGGATGCGGATGACGAAGAGGAAGATGGAGAGGACGAAGACACGGACGATCTGGACGAGGACGATCTGGATCCCGATGGAGAATAAAGGAAGCGGGAACCGTTTGGCATGATATCCTCCATCCACTATACGGACTACCGCAATCTGACAGACTGCACCGTGCCCTTTGCGCCGGGCATGAACGTGCTGTGGGGCATGAACGCACAGGGAAAATCCAATATTTTGGAGGGCATCTACTACTTTGCCAGAGGGAAGTCCTTTCGGGGTGCCCATGACCGGGAGCTGATCCGGTTCGGTGCCCCCTTTGCCCGTGCAGAGCTGACCTGCCTCCGGGACGGCCACGAGCTGCCCACCACCTTAGAAGCCTATCTCCCCCGCACCGGCAAAAAACGATTCACCAAAAACGGTGCGCCGCTTTCTTCCGTGGTGGAGCTGCTGGGCAACGTGCGGGCGGTGCTGTTTTGTCCGGCACACCTTGCCATTGTCACCGGCGGCCCCCTGGAACGGCGTACCCTGTTGGACGTGGCACTGTCTCAGCTGTCCGGTGCCTACCTGACCCACCTGCGCCGCTATGCCAAGCTGCTGTCCGACCGCAATGCCCTGATCAAGCTGGCGGCGGCAGGACAGGCGGTCACGGAGCCGGAATGGGAGGTGTACGCAGAGCAGCTGAGCCTGCACGGTGCCCAGATCGCCGCCTATCGGTGTGAGTATGTGTCTCTGCTTGCCCAAGCGGTCACAGACTATTTTTCCGCTATGACCGGCGGTGCAGAGGTCCCCACGGTCACGTACCAAAGCCACGCCATAGCCGGGGACGATCCTGCCTATCCTTTGTATCTCACCGGTACCGTGGGGGCGGGCAGTGTCCAAGCCATGGAGGCACGGCTGAAGGAGCGGCTCACCATCCACCGGGAGCGGGAGCTTGCTGCGGGCATCACCCTGTTTGGTATCCAAAAGGACGACATCCGGCTGCTGCTCAACGGCAAGGAGATCCGGCTCTACGGCTCTCAGGGACAGCAGCGGAGCATGGTACTGGCCATCAAGCTGGCAGAAGGTGCCATCTCTACCCGTTGTGCTGCCCTCCACGGTGGCGAATCCCCGGTGTATCTGCTGGACGACGTGTTCTCCGAGCTGGACAGCCGCCGCCGTGCCTTTCTTTTGGAGGAGCTGGGCGAACGGCAGATCATCGTCACCTCCTGCGAACCGGATGTGATCACCGCACGGGACAGCGTCCATTTTTGTCATGTAACGGAGGGAACTGTGGTGACGGAAAACAAACGTGATAGCTCCCTACGATAGAAAAGGCAGGTGCAGTATGTATCTTTCTTCGCTTTTGATCGAGGACACCAATGTGTATGTCACCATCGGCAATGACCCCCACGAGACGGAGGGAACAGAAGACTTCATCCTCTCCCCCAACCGCTGGAAAAAGATCGCGTCTGCCTTCGGGATCGGCGAGGTGTGCGGCCCCATCCCCGTGGCTGCCGACCTGTACGATGCCATCGTGGAAGCTGCCGGGATCACCAAAGCGGTGCGGGATGGCGCAAAGGTGCTGTCCGGTGGTGCCAAAAGCCGGCGAGAGCTGATCCATAAGCTGTGCGACCGTGGTGCCACACGAGCCCATGCCGAAGCCGCCGCCGATTTTCTCACCAAGCGTGGCTACCTGAACGAGACCGACCAGGCCGAGACGCTGGCCCGTTCTTTGCTGCGCCGCAACCACTACGGCAAAAACCGCATCCGTGCCTACCTGTGCAGCCATGGCTACCCGGCCGCCGCCGTCAATCGAGCGCTGGACAAGATCGCTCCGGCAGACTGGCGAGAGGGCTGTATGACCCTGCTGCAACGAAAATACACTCCGTGGCCTACCGATCCAAACGAACAGCGGAAGGCCTATGCCGCTATGGCAAGACTGGGATATACGGCAGAGGAGATCCGCACGGCACGGCAATGTATGCATGAAGAATAATATTATATGGAAAATAGATCGTATCAACGATAGAAATAGAAGCTGCAAGTATAAACAATACCCCACCAGAGAGAAAAAAGGAGAAACGATAGATTATGGCAAAGATAGGTTTTGTGTCGCTGGGATGCTCTAAGAACCAGTGCGATACGGAGGTCATGCTGCACCACCTGATGGAGGCCGGGTATGAGATCACGCCAGAGGAGACCGAGGCAGATGTGGTCATCGTCAATACCTGTGCGTTCATCGAAAGTGCCAAAAAGGAATCCATTGAGAATATTTTGGACATCGCCTGGCTCAAGGAAAACAAAGACCTGAAGGGACTCATCGTCACCGGCTGCATGGCAGAGCGGTACCGGGAACAGGTACTGACGGAAATGCCGGAGGTAGACGCTGTACTGGGCGTGGGCAGTATCCATAAGATCGTGGAAGCGGTGAAAACGGTGCTGGATAACGCCGGTAAGAAGGATGCCGAACGGTATAGCAGCTTCGAGGATAAGGAAGCCTGTCCCATGGGCGGGGATCGTGTCCTGACCACCGGTGACCATATGGCCTACCTGAAGATCGCCGAGGGCTGCTCGAACCGCTGCACCTATTGCGCCATCCCGAATATCCGCGGCAAAATGCGCAGCCGTACCATGAAGGACATCATCGAAGAAGCCACCATGCTGGATGCGCTGGGCATCAAGGAGCTGAACATCATTGCACAGGATACCTCCGCATACGGCATCGACCTGTACGGTCACTATGCACTGCCGGAGCTGCTGCGGGGCATTTGCGAAGCCACCAACATCCCGTGGATCCGCCTGCTGTACTGCTATCCCGATAAGATCACCGATGAGCTGGTGGCAGAGATCCGGGACAATCCCCGTATCGTGAAATACATCGACATCCCGATCCAGCACATCGACGACAACGTACTCGCCCGCATGAACCGCCACGGTGGCAGCGCCATCATCAAGGATGCCATTGCCAGACTGCGGCGTGAGATCCCGAACATCGTCCTGCGCTCCACCGCTATCGTTGGCTTCCCCGGCGAGACAGAGGAAGAATTTAACGCCCTGGCGCAGTTTGTCAAGGATACCAAATTTGAGCGGTTCGGCGTGTTCACCTATTCCAGAGAAGAAGACACCCCCGCCTACGACTTCCCCGATCAGGTGGACGAAAAGACGGCCAACAAGCGGCTGGACATCCTCATGCGCAGCCAGAACCGGATCAGCGAACAGTTCAACCAGTCCCGGATCGGTACCGTGGTACACGTGCTGTGTGAAGGCTTTGACCCTGTGGCAGAGGCGCACTACGGCCGTTCCTACGGAGAAGCAGCGGACATCGACGGCAAGATCTGGATCACCTGTGACCGGCCGGAGCTGCGGATCGCCGAAGGGGAAATGCTGGACGTAAAGATCACCGATGCCCTGGACTATGATCTGGTGGGTACCCCCGTGGTGCTGCTGTAAGGGAGGACACACATGAATCTACCCAACAAACTTACCCTCTTTCGCCTGTGCATGGTGCCGGTGTTCCTGGTTTTCCTGTGCGTGCCCCTGCCTATTGGAGACACGGCCCTGCGGCTCATCACGGCGGCCATCTTCGCCATTGTGTCTCTCACCGACATGATCGACGGGAAGATCGCCCGGAAATACAACCTGATCACCGACTTTGGCAAGTTCATGGATCCGCTGGCAGACAAGTTCCTGGTGATCTCCGCCATGCTGGGGATCCTTGCCAAATACGACGACCTGCGTCCGGTATTCGTCTGGGCGGCTGCCGTTGTGATCTTCCGGGAGCTGGCTGTGACCTCCATCCGTCTGGTGGCGGCACAGAAAAGCGGTATGGTGGTGGCGGCAAGCTGGCTGGGTAAGGTCAAGACCGTGACCCAAATGACCTGCATCCTGTCCATTCTGCTGGAGCCTGTGATCCTGCCGTTCCCCCTGTTCACCGAAATGCATCTGCTGTCCTACATCACCATGGCGGCTATGACCGTCATGACCCTGTGGTCGGGGATCGATTACCTGAAGACCTACTGGAAATTCTTAGACCCGCAGAAGTAAGAAAGGGAGACCTATGAAAAAATACGAATATGTATCGGTGGATATCGATTGGTTCTTTGGCTCCGGTACCATCGAGCATCGGGACATCATCGACCGCTATGCCAAAATGGGCTACACCTACAAGGGCTACATTCCCACAAAGATCAACAGCGAGGGACGGATGAAGTCCATTGATCTGATCTTTGAGATCGAGGAGGACAAGTAATGGAACAGATCTATACCATACCGGTCAACGAGGCCTTTGAAGCGGTGGCCAAGCCGGAGACAAGCTGCAAGTGTCCCTTTTGCCTGATGTACAACCGGCTGGAAAAAAACGAGCTGGATCTGATCTTAGGTGCATCGATGATGGAGCCGGACGTGCGGCTGAAGACCAATGAAATGGGCTTTTGCGACACCCACTACGGCCTGATGTTCAACCACGGCAAACGACTGCCCCTGGCGCTGATGCTGGAATCCCACTTAGATGCCATTGCAAACGAATTGACGGTGGGTGGGCTGTTCCCGGCCAAGGCAGCGGAGAGCGCAGGAAAGCGGCTGGATAAGCTGGATCACGAGTGCTACGTGTGCGGCCGGATCGAGTACAACTTCACCCGGATGGTGGAGACGGCGGCACTGCTGTGGCAAAGCGATTCTGCCTTCCACGAAAAGGTGAAGAACGTGCCCTATTTCTGTCTGCCCCACTACGGTCAGTTCATTCGGGCAGCCAAGGAGCGGCTGTCGAAGAAGGACTTTATCCAGTTCTACGGAGAGATCGCCGAGGTGGAGAACAAGTACTTCACCAGCCTGCGGGAGGACGTGAGCTGGTTCTGCAAGAAGTTCGACTATCGCTACACCGACGAGCCCTGGGGAAACGCCAAGGATGCCCCGGAACGCGCCAGAGCCTTTTTGTCCGGTACGCTGCATGTGCAGGAAGAGGAAGACCCCACGAAGAAAAATTCCGGGGGACTGACTTGAGAAGGTAGAAGTTAGAGATAAGAAGGTAGAAATCAAAGGAAATGCCGGTATGAAATGCTTTTATTGCAAGGGAGATATGCAGGAAACATATACCACATATACGGTGGATTTAGAAACCTGCTTGATCGTCATTCGGCATGTGCCATGTCTGCAATGTGAACAATGCGGTGCAGTGGAATACACAACACCCGTTGTCCGGCGACTGGAACAGATCGTGCAGGAATGCCGTTCCCTGATGATGGAAGTCATGGTCGTCAACTATAGCAGTGCGGCATAAATAGGATATATCCCAAAAAACCAGCCTCACCGGAGTCTTGCTTCGGACGAGCGCTGGTTTTTTCTATGGGGTGATGTTTGTGCAATAGTGCTATATTGTTGGTCAAAATACACAAAATGGCAGAATCAACTTGTGTTATCGGCGGGATTGTGGTATAATATCCCTATATTTGGAATACATAATTCTACAAAAATAAAAAAGGAGACTGTGACCATCATGAAAAAACGGATCCTTGCGGTGCTGCTGGCTGCGATGCTGACCACGCCTACGCTGTTTGCCTGTGCTGCCGATACGGGGAGCGATACCACCGCCAATACCGACACCACCGCTGCCGATACTACCACAGGGGAGGAGGTCGAGGACGGCTGGCAGTATCCCGACGTGGACTATGCCGGCGGCGAATACCGGATGCTGAACTTTGACCAGCTTTGGAATATGTTCATCTACATGGATGCCGCCGAGCTGACCGGGGAGGTGCTGAACGATGCCCTGTACAACCGGAACCGTGCCATCGAGGACAAGCTCAACTGCAAGATCATCGAAAAGAAGATCGAATGCGACGCTGCCAACACCGTGACCCTGCTGACCGATGAAGCGAAGAACTCCATCATGTCCGGCAGCGACGACTACGACGTGATGTTTTTGCCCATCTCCCAGGATATTTCGCTGGTGACGGAAGGGTACTTATTGGATCTGATGGACATTCCCCAGCTGCAGCTTTCGGAAAGCTGGTGGGACCAGGACGTGATCCAGGCTACCACGCTGCAGGATAAGCTGTACTTTGCCACAGGTGCTATCAACCTGATGGCATACGACTCCATGTGGTGCCTGTTCTTCAACGAGAATATGATGGAAGAACGAAACATGGAAAAGCCCTATGATCTGGTACGTGAGGGCAAATGGACGCTGGATGAACTGACCAAGTACTGCACCGAGGTAGCGACTCTGAATACCGATGAATCCTTCAAGTGGAACAAGGACGGCACCTGCATTTGGGGGATCTCCTCCCACCAGAGCTCTCCGGAAAAGTTCTACTTCTCCGCCGGTGTCAACTGCGCAGAAGCCCAGAGCGACGGTACCATCGCCTTCACCCTGGAAAGCGAGCATTTCTACAACGTGATCGACAAGCTGGCAGTGCTGATGAACGGCAAGACCGGCAGTACCCTGAAGGCCTCCAACACCGACTTTGATGTGGATGCAGGCGGCTACGTACACGTGTTCACCGTAGGCAGATCCCTGTTCATGACCGGGGAGATCAAGGCGGCACAGCTCATGCGGGATATGGAAGACACCTTTGGTATCGTGCCCTTCCCCAAGGCAGACGAAGAACAGGAGAACTACATCACCAACATTGTAACCGCCGTGTTCTGTCTGACCATCCCCACCACCAACAGCTGCCTGGAACAGACTGCCACCATCACGGAGGTTCTGGCACACGACAGCCAGGAAAAGGTGATCCCGCTGTACTATGATACAGTTGTAGAACACAAGGGCCTGCGGAACGAGGACTCCGTAGAGATGCTGGACATCATGCGCCAGACTCGTGCGGTAGACATTGCCATCATGTTCAACTGGTACAACAGCAGTATGCGAGACAACATCAACGGCAAGCTGTTCAACGGCGACAACCAGGTGGCATCCACCGTTGCTTCCAACAAGAGCGCCATTGAGACCAACATTGCCAAGTTTATGGAATATCTGGAAAAGTAAGCCAAAACAAAAAACGCTGCGAGCGGATTCGTAGCGTTTTTTTAGCGTTTACTTAACTTTCCAGCATCATTTGGTATCGGTCGCTGTAGGCAACGGAGGTGATCTCCATGGAGAAGTTGGCAGAGCTCTTGCCGTCACCGCTGTATTCGTCTTCCAATTGGGTCAGGGTCAATGCCATGGTGACCACCGGACGATCCAGTTCGTAGCCGATCACCTTGAGGTAGTATTCTCTGCCGAAATAGCCTTTGTTCATTTTCGGAATGTCTTCCTGCGTGTACATATGCTCTCCTGCGCCGGAACCCCATGGATTGGCTGCAATGTAGCCACTGTTGTTGATTTCGATATCATATCCATACTGACGATTTTCATTGGTGAGATATAGCCCTCCACCATTTCCAATAGAAAGCTGTACTTCTTCATCTTCGGAAATCAAGCGCACACTGCCACCTTCACAGGAAAAATACAACTCGATTGCATTTCCGATCGGTTCAAGCGTATATACGACACCCGATTCTAATGGGGTAAGGGAATAATCATCCGATGCTGCATCGTACACATAGGCACTGATGGTCATCGGTGGTTCGACGACAAGGTCGGTATCGGATTGACCCATACAGGAAGAAAGGAATATGGTGAGAAGAAATAGGCAAAAGAAACGCTTCATATGATATACCTCATTTTAGAAAACGGTTTTGTCGGTACTTCTTAATGACACCTATAGAATACCATATTCTGGACAATTTGTCAACGGCGAATGCTGCATCATTTCAAAAATTCGATCTTGTCCGTCTCCTCCAGCCCCAGCAGATCCACGATGTTTTGGAAGTTTGCCATGGCACCGGCCAGCTCTGCCGGATGGTGTGCGTCGGAACCAAAATAGAATTTGCAGCCTTCCTCCTTAGCAATTTGGTAGGGCTTCAGGGTCAGCTCCCGGCTGTTTTCGTCCAGCTTCAGGGAAGGGAAGTTCAGCTCGATCCCGGCCCCCACCTTTGCCGCCTTGGCGAACAGACGATGGTATTCGCTGTCGGGAATGGCAGCCAGCACCTCCAGATAATGGCCGGTGTACATGAGGCTACAGGTCAGGTGCGCGATCCCCACCTTGTAGAAGGGCAGCTCCATATCCAGCACGCTGTCCAGCCGACTGCACCAGAGCGCAGCCCGTTCCGCCACCCCTTCGTCCCCACGGAGCGTGAAGCCGCCCATGTGCAGGTGCGTGGTGGGAATGATGATAAAGTCAAGCTTTTCAACGAGCGCCGGAGAGATGCCCACGGTGCAGTGCATGTCCTGGTCGGTCTCACAGCCAAAGAGGAATTTGACCCCGTCATGCTGGGGCAGGGGCAGTGCTTTGCAAATGCGTTCGTAGGGCTGCTTAACATAAAAATCAAAGGTGCAGCCGGGCACAGCCGCATCCCACATATGGTCGGTGAGACACAGGGTCTTCAGGCCGTTTTGTACGCCGTAATCCAGGATCGCCTGGGGTGTCTGTCCCGGGTCGTTCGAGCAAAGCGAAAGCTGGGAATGGATATGTAAGTCATGGTCAACGATATACCGCATGATGTTGTCTCCTTTTTTGGAAAAAGTGAAGAATGAATAATAAATAATAACAAACGAATAGGTATGGTAGAATGCTACGCATTCTGCATGGATTTATCTATAGTATACCCCATCGTGGGGACAAATGCAATCTGTTTTGGAAAATTTTCCTGTCTTTGTAGCAAAAAAAGGACAAAGCCTGCCTTTTTCAAAAGAGAGGTTGACTTTGTCCCATTGTATTTCCTATGTAGAAAAGCGTTCTTTGTAAAGTGTGCATCCATAGCATATTGTGTAGGTACATATGGCAGAGGCGTACTATATCGGATATAGGACACTATCCTTTCGCCAATTTCCCATAAACACAAAAGTATGCAGAAGGTATTCTCATAAAGCAAATGCTGCTTTCCATCATAACCTGTCACGTTTCGGTAAATCATGAAAATGAAATAAATGTATTTTACTTGTGTAAATCAACCAAAAAATAGGTGCAAAAGCAACCTAAACGCTTTTCGCACCTATTTTCCTTGATTCTATTTTACTGCTGTGCAGCCACGACCTTTTCCAGTGCGGCAATGGTCTCGTTCATGCCAGTTTCGCAGGCACCGGAGAATGCTTCCCAGGTGGAGGCAACGGTGGTCTCCCCATAGGCGATCAGCCCACGGATCTCCTCGTACAGATCTCCCCAGTTGTAGATATAGCCCAGGTCATACCGGCGATCCTGTAGGATGATGTCCAGCATTTCTACGGATTCTTCGTCCCGCATAGCCTTCCGGGTGATGGCGATGTCGTAGTAGGCCGGGGTCAGCGTGTCCACAGACTTGGCAGCCATGGCCTCGATGATGGCACCGGACATTTCGATATCCTTGGCAGCTGCGGTGACACATACGCCCTTACCGGCGGTCTTGTGTACGAAGTTGTGGTAGCCGTCCTGGTTTTCGTCGAACATAGGCCACGGGACCAGACCAAAGTCCGCATCGCTGTCCCGCAGACGGGTCACACACTGCAGCACTTCCCCGTAGAACAGTGCTCTGCCTTCGGAGAACATGGTGCGCATATCGTCGTAGGAACCAATGGTGTTCACCAGAATGGTCAGGTTCTCGTCTGCCATGATCTTCCCGGTCTTTTCCACCACATTGGTCAGCCGTTCCAGAGAGGGGGTCAGGTAGGGCTTGCCGCTTTCATCCTTGTAAACGAACTTTTCGCCGGAGGCATAGAACAGACCCTGACAGGAGTTGTAAGAAGTAGTGAAGCCGAAAATGTCGTCGGTCCAGAGCATAGCGCCGTCCCCGTTTACGTCCCGGGCAGCGGTGGACATCATTTCCAGCATATCGTCCATGTACCAATCCATAGCCTTGACCTTGTCGTAAATGTTCTCAAAGCCGTTGTCCTCGTACAGCCCCTTGTCGAACATCAGCACCCAGGTGGCATCGTCGTCCATGACCGTGATGTCGCCGTTGGCAAAGTATACGCCGCCCATCAGCTCCAGGTCTTCCACGCAGCCCTGATCCCAGTAGGACTTTGTCAGATCGATGTAGGGCACATCATAGAGGTTCCGGGTGTAGCCGCTGGTCGCTAAGTTGCAGGACACCAGTACATTGGTCATGACGGCATCCAATTCGCCGGCGCCGGAGGTCACGTCCTGTTCTGTGATCACCTGGGTATGCCCCTTGACTTCCTTCATATTGATCTTGTAGGTGTTTTCCAGGTACATTCTTCGTTCGTAGACCGCATCGTTCAGTGCGTCGCCGGTGGTGCCATCCACCCAAACATCGTAGGTCGCCCATTCGGCACCGTTGTGGTCTGTTTCGTCAGAATCTCCAAAGGTAAAGTCTGCACCGCCAAAATCCAGTGCCGGTACATCGGCAGTCACAGCGGCGGTGGTTTCGGTGGTATTGGCGGTGGTATCGCTTGCGGCAGGCTGTGTCTCTGTCGTGTCACCTGCACAGGAAGCGAGTGTGGGTGCGATGGTCAGGAGCGCCAGGAGCAGTGCGATCAGGGTATGCTTTTTGGTCATTGATTTCCTCCATGCCGAGCCGTGGAAGCATCTGCGTGAGAAACAAAAATTCAGTCAAACGGCTCAAGCTATTTTATTGATATGTGTACTGTGTACCCTATTATTATACCCGTTTTGTACCGGCGAATCCAGTGTGATACTGTGAATTCGTAACATGGACATGTGTAGAAATTATCACCATTTGCGGCGAAAAATCACAGCAGGATGCCGAAAAAACGAGACGAGCGGCACAGCGGGCAGAATGGATCCCGTTTTTTGGAAAGGCTTTCCCGAAAAAACTTTTTGCAAAATCCCTTGACATTCTCCCGAAAACAGGTTATAATTATATGATACTTTTTGCGAAAGTCTGCATAGACGGAGGATGAACCGTGAGCCATAATATTGCGGGTGCGGGAGATTTGGTCCAGGCCTTAGAGGAAGCTCTGCCGGAGCTGTCCAAGGGGCAAAAGCGCATCGCCGGGTATATTTTAGAAAATTATGACAAGGCGGCCTACATGACCGCACAGACCTTAGGCGAGACCGTGGGCGTGTCCGAATCCACTGTGGTGCGCTTTGCCATGGAGCTGGGCTTCGAGGGCTATCCGCAGCTGCAAGCACAGATCCGGGAGACCGTGCGGGTGCGCCTGACCACTGTCCAGCGGATCGAGGCCACCAACGACCGGATCAGCGACGACAATGTGCTGGATACCATCCTGCAAAACGATGCCGATAAGATCCGGGCTACGCTGGATACCATCGACCGGGCGGCCTTTGTGCGGGCGGTGGATCTGATCCTGTCGGCAAAGAATATCTACATCATGGGTATGCGCTCCTCTGCGATTTTGGCGGATTTCATGTACTATTATTTCGGGCTCCTGTTTGACAACGTGCGCCTGATCCGTCCCGCCAGCGGCAGTGAGATGTTCGAGCATCTGATGAAGCTGCAGCCGGACGACGTGATCATTGCCATCAGCTTCCCCCGCTACACCACCGGTATCGTCCACGCCGTGGAATACGCACAGAAGACCGGTGCCAACGTCATAGCCCTGACCGACAGCAAATCCTCTCCCATCGTTCCCTACGCCGCCGAGACCCTGATCGCCAAAAGCGAAATGGCCTCCTTCGTGGATTCCCTGGTGGCACCCATGAGCATCATCAACGCCATCATCGCCTACATCGGCAAACGCAAGCAGGGCGAGGTCACGGAGACTTTGGGCAGACTGGAACACGTTTGGAAGGAATACAATGTGTACACATCGGGAAAGTGAAGGCGGCACCAACGCCCGTTTCGCATTCCCCAAAAGCTGTCGCACATTATATACAAAGAGAATCACATGACAAAAACCATTGCTGTGATCGGCGGTGGACCGGGCGGCATGATGGCGGCGTATACGGCTGCTATGCACCTTGCCAAGGCCGGACATACCGATCACCAAGTTGTATTATACGAACGCAACCCCATGCTGGGGAAAAAGCTGCGGATCACCGGTAAGGGTCGATGCAACGTCACCAACGACTGCACCCCCCAGGAATTCCGGGAAGCCGTGACCCGAAACCAAAAATTCCTGTACGGTGCCTCCTCCCGGTTCACCTCTGCCGATACCATGGCCTTTTTCGAGAACCATGGCGTGCTGCTGAAGACCGAACGGGGACGGCGGGTGTTCCCCGTGTCCGATAAGGCTGCCGACATCGCTGCCGCTATGGAAAAAGCACTGCGGGAGGTCGGCGTGCAGCTCCACAAGGGCGTGCGGGTGCAGGAGATCCGGACGGGCGATACAGGCCTTGCTCTTTTGGCCGATGACAAATGGAGCCCCTGTGATGCCGTCATCGTTGCCACCGGCGGCGTGTCCTACCCCGGTACCGGCTCCACAGGCGACGGCCATACCATGCTGGCAAGGCTGGGGATCCCCGTCACCGACTTAAAGCCTTCCCTTGTGCCGGTGGAGACCAAGGAGAATACCGCCGAGCTTATGGGGCTGACCCTGAAAAACGTCACCCTGACAGCCCATCGTGGCGGCAAGGAGGTCTTTCGGGAGCAGGGAGAAATGCTCTTTGCCCACTTCGGACTCACCGGACCGCTGGTGCTGTCTGCCAGTGCCAATATGCAAAAGGGCAGCGTTTCCGACTATCGGCTCACCATCGACTTGAAACCGGCATTGACCATGGAAGAGCTGGACAAGCGTCTGCTCTCCGACTTTGCCAAATATAACAATAAGGATTTCTGCAATGCCCTGGACGATCTGCTGCCCAAACGCCTGATCCCCTGGGTCATCCACGTGTCCGGCATACCGGAGCGGTGCAAGACCTCGTCCATCACCAAGGAGCAGCGGCAAAAGCTGGCCGAGACCCTGAAGGCACTCCCCTTTACCCCCACCAAATTCCGTCCCATGGAAGAGGCCATCGTGACCTGCGGCGGTGTGGATGTGAAGGCGGTGTCTCCGAAGGATATGATGCTGAAGGCGGTCCCCGGCGTGTTCTGCGCAGGTGAGCTTTTGGATCTGGATGCCTACACCGGCGGCTACAATTTGCAGATCGCATTTTCCACCGGTGCCTTAGCCGGAGAGGGTGCGGCACGGTTTGTGGTGGACGTAGCGGGTAGTGAAGAATGAAAAGTGAAGAATGCATAGTTTCGGTGGAAAACCTACGGTTTTCTGCGGAGATTATTTGTGATAGGGATAAATATGAAACTTAGTGATTTGCGTGTCGCCTTAGACGGACCCAGCGGGGCAGGGAAAAGCACCATTGCCCGGCGGGTCGCAGAAAAAACAGGGCTGATCTATGTGGATACCGGTGCCTTGTACCGTACCGTGGGGCTGTGGGCGATCCGGCACGGCGTAGCGGCAGAGGATGCAGACGGCATCACCGCACTGCTGGATACCTTGCAGATCCGGCTGACCTGGCAGGACGGCAAACAGATCGTGCTGCTGGCGGGAGAGGATGTGGGCGACAAGATCCGGACACCGGAGGCTTCTCGATACGCTTCGGCCGTGTCCAAGATCCCGGCTGTGCGCCAAAAGCTGCTGGATATACAGCGTGACCTTGCCGAGAAAGGCGGCGTGATCATGGACGGTCGTGACATCGGTACCGTCATCATGCCGGGCGCAGAGGTCAAGATCTTTATGACCGCCACCCTGCCTGCCAGAGCGAAACGCCGCTTCTTAGAGCTGACCGCAAAAGGCATGGATGTGACCTATGAGGATGTGCTGGCGGACATGGAGCAGAGAGACAAAAACGACAGAGAGCGCGAGACCGCTCCCTGTGTCCCCGCAGAGGATGCCATTCTCTTTGTAAACGACGACTACGGAATAGAAGAATCGGCAGAGTATATTATTGAAAGAATGAAAGAGGAGATAGAGGGTAAATAAGAAATGGGAGATCAGAACGCATATGCTTCTGTCTGCGCACTTCTTACCTCTTGCTTAAAATAGACATGAGTTTTTATCGCACCATATACAAGATCTTTTCTGCCCCGGTGTCGTGGGTGTATCGGCTGCGGGTCGTGGGGGTCGAGAACATCCCCCAGAACGGCTGCATCTTAGCCTCTAACCATACGGCATTCTCCGATGTGCTGATCTTATCCGCAGCAGCCCGGCGGCAGGTCCGGTATATGGCGAAAAAAGAGCTGTTCAAGATCCCCCTGCTCTCCCAGCTCATCACCGCTTTGGGTGCCTATCCCGTGAATCGGGGCGGCGCCGATGTGTCCAGCATCAAACGTACTATCCATATGCTAGAGGAAGGAGAGCTCATCGGCATCTTCCCGCAGGGCCATCGCTACGGCGGTGTGGATCCCCGGACGACCCCGGTCAAGGGTGGCGTGGGCATGATCGCCTACCACACCCATGCAGATGTGATCCCCGCCTATGTGGACTCCAAACGAGGCAAGACCGGTATGTTCCGCCGCAATACCGTCATCTTCGGCGAACCCATCCCCTATAGCCAGCTGGGCTTTGTCAACGGCGGGGTCAAGGAATACCAGCATGCCGCCGAGATCGTCTTCCAGAAGGTATGCGCCCTGAAATATGGCGAGACGGCAGCGGTCCCCACCGAAACCACGGCGGAGGACGAGGCATGACCATCACCATTGCCAAGGAGGCCGGCTTTTGTCCCGGTGTGCGCCGTGCTGCCGATACCGTGGAAAGGATCCTGCGGGATGCCGAGCCCGATCGCCACGTGTACACCTTAGGCCGCCTGATCCACAACGATGCCTACTGCGCCCACCTGGAAAGCTTAGGCTGCGGCGTGATCGGTCGAGAGGATGTGGACGATGTGCTCCGACGGGCATCACAGGGCGAAAAGATCACCGTGGTCATCCGTGCCCATGGAGAGCTGCAATCCATTTTGGATACGCTCACCGCCTGTGCCAACGCCAACGAAGGCTTCACACTGGTCAACTGCACCTGCCCCTATGTGGAGCGTGTACGGCAGATCGCCTGGGAAAATTCCGGTCCCGACCGCCTTTTTGCCCTCCTGGGTGCCGCAGATCACCCCGAAGTGGAGGGGATCATGAGCTGTGTGCGGGGCCCCGGCGTGGTTTTTGGCTCCGCAGACGAACTGGATTTGTGGATAATGACGAATTCCTCTGTGCAAAATAGCCTAAAACAAGGCGCAATAGCTGTGCAGACTACACAGAAATGTACAGAATGGAAAAAAACTATAAAAATTTTCAAAAAGCTATATACAAACGCAGATATTTTTGATACAATATGTACTGTGACTGAAAACAGGCAAAAAGAAGCTGCCGGGCTTGCCAAGCAGTCTGATATGGTGGTGGTGATCGGCTCTCCCTCCAGCTCCAACTCACGGAAGCTGGCGCAGGTCTGCCGGGAAAACTGCCCCACGGTACTGTTCGTAGACGGCCCCGGGTCTCTTCGGGAGAACATGCATCCCGGGCCCTATCATAAAGTTGCAATAACTGCCGGTGCATCGACGCCGGACAGTGTAATACAGGAGGTATATGAAACCATGAATGAGCACGAAAACTTTGCTGAAATGCTCGAAGCATCCATCAAAACTTTAAATA
>CAYXBQ010000041.1:0-22424 GCA_964463375.1 uncultured Ruminococcus sp.
GAAACTGGACACCAATCTCGATACGCATTGTATCAAAACTGGTGTCCAGTTATGGCGGAAGCGGTGGGATTCGAACCCACGGACCCTTGCGGATCAACTGATTTCGAGTCAGTCCCGTTATGACCACTTCGATACGCTTCCGTGCCGTATCATTATACCACATTCACATCGGATTTGCAAGGGGTTTTTGCAATTTTCCCAAAATCCGTACAACTTTTCTGCATCCAATCCGATTTGTAACAATTTTGTAAACCAATGCCCATTTCTATTGCCAATCTCGCCAAAATGTGCTATCTTTATCCCAGCAACATCTCACTATATCACGGAGGTATCCACTATGTCTACCATTTTCAATATCTTAGATTTCGGTGCCGTGTCGGACGATGCGACCGATTCTACCGCTGCTATCCAGGCGGCTCTCGATAAGGCCGGCGCATGTATGGGCGAGGTCATCGTACCGCCGGGGATCTATCGCACCGGTCGGCTCACCATGCGTCCCCAAACCAAGCTCACCGGTACCGCTGCGTGGCTGTTTGGCGGCTATGGCGGCTCCATCTTTCGCCTGAACACCGACGACACCGACTGTATGATCGACATCTCCGGTGCCTTCGGCTGCCAGATCTCCGGCATGAACCTGGAAGGGGAGAGAAGGGGGCAGCATATCCACGGCGTGAAGCTGTATTGGCCGGCATACAACGGCGGCGGCAAGGAGGATACCCCCACCTTCGACGACTGTAAGATCGGTCACTTCACCGGCGACGGCGTGCATCTGGAACACATCTGGTGCTTCTCCGTGCGCCATAGTATGCTGTGCTTCAACACGGGTGCCGGGCTGTACATCGATGGCTGGGACGGCTTTATTCTGGACAACTGGTTCTCCGGCAACGGCAGAGGCGGCATCCTCGGCGGTCCTGTGGTGGCATCGGTCACGACTACGGGCAACCGGGTGGAATGGAACCGGGTGGGCGGCTTTGTGATCCCCGCCGGCAACACCATGAACATCACCGGCAACTACTTCGACCGCAGCGGCGGCCCGGCTCTAAAGTTGGGTTCGGCAGGCGGCAACATAGAATCCGTCACCATCACCGGCAACCTGATCAACCGCAGCGGCAAGCCGGGTCCCGGTCTGGAAACAGAGGAAGAAAACTCCCACGTGCTGCTGGAGCACTGCGTCAACGTGACCTTCACCGGCAACACCATGCGCCACGGTCGGGACGATGGTGGACAAGGCACATGGAGCCCGGACATCGATCTGGTGGTCAAGGACTGCGACTATTGCGTATTTGCCAACAACGCCATGCACCACGGTGCCATGAAGGAAAACATCCGCTGGGACGGCCACGGCGCATGCACCTTCACAGGCAACTTAGGCGAACCGGTGCAGAAATAAAGCGGATATGCGCTGTCTCGAATATTTTTGTACAAAAATGGGATACCTGGACACAAAGGTCCGGTACCCCATTTTGTTTTTCCAAATTGTACGATAGGCACGTCCGCTCCCAATCCAGATACAGGCAAGGTTTTATTTGATCACCAACCCATCCTTCGGGGTATAAAACAGCTCCTCGGTCTCGGAGGACAAAAATACCGGGATCATATCGGCAAAGCCACGGGGCTTGGGAGCTGCTGCCAGCTCGTCCAGCGTCATCCACAACGCTTCGCCCTCTGGGGAGGAACACAGCGTGCCGGAAAAGGTCTCCGTGCGATATAGGAACACGATGTACCGATAACCCTCCTTCGTCCAGAACTGCTTCAGCCCACACAGCCGTGGGCTTGCAATGGTGATGCCCGTCTCCTCGAAGACCTCCCGCACGACCGCATCGGTAAAGGCCTCCCCCGGCTCCACGTGTCCACCGGGAAACACGACCCCCGGCCAGCCCGGATCGCTGCGGTTTTGCACCAGCACCCGCTCGCCGTCCCGCACCATACACATATTGGTCAAAATCGTTAGTTCAGCCATATATACACCATCCTTGATCGTCTTTTTCCATAGTATAGCACGATGCCACAAAAAATGCAATGGGATTTGGTGGAACACAGCGAAAAAAGCCCCCGTGTCGGAGACTTTTTCAATAAAGCTTATATCATTCCCCATAGATGAACAGCACATCGTCCTCATCTTCTGCCGGAACAAAGGCCGCCGGTGCCACGCAGGTCATTCTCGGATGGATCTGGTCTACGCTGTTGTGGCAGTGGTACACGCAGAGCAGCTCCTTGCCATCCTTTGTCGTGGTAAAGCTGTGGTGTCCCGTACCCACAATGGCACCGTGCCCCACCAAAATGGGATTGCCGGCATACTTTCGATACGTGCCCAGCGGCGTGTCCGATACCGCATAGCCAATGGCGTACAGGGGGCTTTGGTAATCGTTGGCAGAATAGGTCAGGTAGTATTTCCCACCGTGCTGGAGGATGAACGGTCCCTCTGCCACCTTGCCCATGTGGGTCTCCCAGGGCTCCTCTGCCATAAGCAGCCGCACCTCGTCCCCGATCTGCAATTCCCCCGCTTCTGCCAGTGCCACAAAATCTGCCACCGTTTCCGCAAGCTTCGTGCCGTAGATCACGTTGCCGCCGTCGAACCGAACATAGTACAGGTACACACAACCGTCTGCGCCGATCTCCAAATGCCCATCGATGGCATGCCGTTCGCTGAGCCAACCCTTCTTTGTTTGCACAAAAGGTCCCGTGGGATCGTCGGCAATGGCAAGGCCCAGATGCTCCTCAGCTGTGTAGACCATGTAGTATCGACCGTTCACCGCCAGAATTTCCGGTGCCCAGAACCATTTTTCCCCCTGCACATCGTCCTTATGCAGACAATAGCCTCTGTCGTCCCAGTGGATCAGATCCGTGGAGACCAGCACGTGATAGCCGTCGGGGGCGTTTGTGGCATAGTGGTAGTAGGTGTCCCCCACCCGCAGCACAAAGGGATCGGCCCCCACACAGACCGGATTCGGATAGATGTTTTTCATGTCGTGTCGTCCTTTCTATGATGGATTTTGTTTGCTTATAGTAACCAATAGGCTGTCATGCCAGTTGACTGTTATAACAGCTGGCTGTTATGCCAGTCTGGCAAACCGCTCTGCCCCTTTGGTCATGAGCCACCGCAGCAGCACACCGCAGACCACCGCCAGCACGCCGCAGACGATCCCCAGATACCCCATAGGCGACACCAACCCGGACAGTGCCACATAGCCGACTGCCAAAATGCCCACGCAGACCCAGCCGCCCAGCAGCGTACACATCACCGGCAGCCCCTGCTTGATCACCACGATGTCGTTTGTCCAGTGCAGGTTCGGCAGCCGCAGATCGAGTGCCAGCCCCGCCGTTGCCACCAGCAGACTAAACAGCCCGGCAACGATCACCAGCAGTATCCCTTCGCCGATCGATAGTTTTAAGGCAAAAGCGAATACCAACAGCAGCAGCACCGCCGGTGGCAGTGTCAACCATAGCTGTAGCCGGAGCTTTGCCACAAGGACAGCCGTTGTCGGGACGGGCAGGGATTGCAGTAGCCACAGCGTGTCCCCCTCCAGCGAAAGGGAACAGGCGGTCATATCGTTCATGGAGATGGCAAGACACAGGATCGCCGCCACAAGCAGTGCCGCATACCTTCCTGCACCCATGCCGTCCACCATTTCGAGAAGGGCTTCTCCTTTGATCAGCAGTCCCACCGCACCAATGGGCATGAGCAGCGTTCCCAGACCGCAGTTCATCATGTAGTTGGCATGGGACGTGAACCGGCGCAGTTCTCTATGGAGCAGTGCTTTGGACAGGGACCGCACGCCCTCCACCTTTGCCGCTTTTGTACGCCCGGTCTTGCCACTACCGGTTTTGGTGGTGATGGTGAGAAAGCTCCGGCGCAGGAGATAGAACACCCCCGCCAGGACAAGCAGACTCACGAGCAGGCAGAGCAGAAGAGAGGGAATATGCCCGGTGGCAGCCCGTCCCAACAGAACCAGCGGATTTGCCCCATGGTCGATGGATGCACCAAAGGCAGGTAGATCGTCTGCAAAGTGCAGGATCAGGGGATACAGCTTGCTATAGCCGAGGAAGTAGGTCACGATGAGCACCACCGATACCACCACGGTCACCGCCGTCTTATGCCGCACGTGAGACGCGATCACCGCCACGATATACCCCAGGATAGCGGAGAGGGACAGCACCAAAAACGACAGCAGAATGGGGTACAAAATGGCACAAAGGATCCCGGAAACGCTCACCGGTACCAAAAGGAACCACAGGATATACGCCGGGAGCATCACCAGCAGCTCATAGAGCAGGCCGGTCACATAGACACCGGACAGTCGTGCCAGCAAAATATACAGTGGCGGGATGGGCATGGACAAAAGCAGATCGTTGTCCTTTGCCCGATACAGGGAGCTGTAGGTGCTGAACACACTGCCGATCACGCCCATGAAGACACCGATCAGTCCCATGATGCTCCCATACAGCCAGCAAACGCCAGACGAGACCAACGGTCCGCACAGCATGGAAGCAAAGAGAAAGAAAACTACACCCAAATAGAGAAAGAGGAAAACGTACAGCCCCACGAACAAGATGAGCTTACCGCCCTGCCGCTTTTTGCCGGTCTTGTTGTCCTGATACAGCCAGGTGAAGACCTCCAATAGCTGCTTGCGAAATAGAGCACGGATCATGACTCTGCCTCCATACCGAGGAACACGGCTTCCAGGGATGCGTCTCCCTTGACCTCCTCCATGGTACCGGCACGGATCAGCTGCCCCTTCTGGATGATGGCAACCTTGTCACAGAGCTTTTCCGCCACCTCCAGCACGTGGGTGGAGAAGAAGATGGCAGAGCCTTCGTCACACAGCTCCCGCATAAAGCCCTTCAGCAGATGCGATGCCATGGGATCCAGCCCCACAAAGGGTTCGTCCATGAGCAGTAGCTTGGGTCGGTGCAGCAGTGCGGAGATGATGGCAAGCTTTTGCTTCATCCCATGGGAATAGGTGGCAATGGCCTCATTTAGGTCGCCCGTCAGCGAGAAGGCAGTGGCATATTGTTCGATCCGCTGTTGCCGTGTGGCAGCATCTACGCCGAAAACATCCGCCACAAAGTGGAGATACTGGCTGCCGGTCATAAAGGTGTACAGGTCGGGATTGTCCGGCAGATAGGCGAGCTTTTGCTTGCAGGCGAGGGGATCCTTGCGGATGGAAGTGCCGTCTATGGAGATCTCCCCCTGTTCCAGCTGTAGAATGCCGCAGCAGGTACGCAGTGTGGTGGTCTTCCCGGCACCGTTGTGTCCGATGAAGCCATAGATCTCCCCCGGTGCGATGTGCAGGGAAAGATCGTCCACGGCCTTCTTTTCACCATAGGCCTTTGTGAAATGCTCGATACGCAGCATAGCGTTGTCTCCTTTGGTTATGGTATGCTACAATTATACTTGACCCGGCGATAAAATGCAAGGGGAGTGGAGAATTTCTCATGAAAATTTAAGATAGCTGCGTGCTGTTTTTTCGGTTCTATGCCAAAAAAGATTGACGAATGCTGGTTTTTATGGTATACTTAAGTGTACTATCCGAAATGGTAAAAAACGACTGGGGAGGCAATACAATGAAGCTATCCTATGTACCGGAGATCGCAGAGCCCTTTGCGTGGGGGTATGTATCTGCGCTGGCCGAAGGGAAGGGTCCCTATGCAGCCATGGGAGAAGGGCTGTATGCCGAAGGGGAAGCGTTCTCCATCGAGTATGACCCGGAGGTGGGTCTGTTCCAGTGCGGCAGACTGCTGGAGGGCTGTGGCTTTGCGTCCGGCTCCGGCCTGTTCTACCGAGGAGACACCATGGCAGAAAAGCGCGATCGTTTCCCGGACTATGCACCCTTCTTTGATGCCGCCGCCACTGCGCTGTCCGACAAAGACACCGGTTCGCGGATCTGGCATAGCTTTAGTGAACAGGAGCAAAAGTGTATGCAGAACAAGACCGTCTGGGGCGGCACCTGGGCAGGGCATACCGTACCCGATTTCGGTGGCCTTTTGGCACTGGGCACCGCCGGCCTGCGTCAAAAGATCGAACGGTATCGGAAGGTCAATCCCTATGCGAACGACTTCTACGATGGCCTGACACGGGTACTGGATCTGTTCGATATGGTGGGCGACAAAGTGCGGGAAAAGGCACTGTCCATGGCAGAAGCCACCGTCGATCCCACCGAACAGGCGCACCTTCTTGCCATTGCCAAAGCCATGGAGACCTGTCCCCGGCACACGCCCTATGACTTTCTCTCTGCCGCACAGTTCTTCTGGCTGTTCTTCTCCTACGATGGCTACGACTCCCCCGGCCGACTGGACCAGATCTTCTATCCCTATTGGCAGAAAACGCCCTACGACGAAGCCTTTGCCATCTTAGAGGGCATGTGGATCGGGTTCCATAAGCACCGCACCTGGAACATCTGCATCTCCGGCTCCAATGCGGACGGCAGCGACACCACCAACGAGATCTCCTTTGCCTTCTTAGAGCTGGTGAAAAAGCATCGGTTCCAGACCCCCAATTTGACCATGCGCTGCCACGACAACACGGACCCGGCTCTCATGCGCTCGGCAGCAGAAGCATTGGCAGAGGGCTGCGGACTGCCGGCACTGTACAACGACAGAGCGGTCTGCCGGATGTTCACCGACGAGCTGGGCATTCCGGCCGCTGACGCACACAACTACGCCATGAACGGCTGCAACCAGATCGACATCCAGGGGAAGAGCCACATGGGTCTGGAAGACGGGGAAGTGAACCTGTACAAGTGCTTAGAATATGCGCTGACCCGTGGCAAGTGCCTGATCACCGGGGAGACGGTGGCGGCCGATACCGGAGACCCGGCTGATTTTGCCACCTTCGAGGACGTGATGACAGCTTTCCGCAAGCAGGTGGAGGACATGACCGATATGGCCTGTCGCATGGCAAACAAGAGCCAAAAGATCCATGCGGAAATGGCACCCAACCTGTGGCGGTCCATCATGATCCAGGGCTGCATCGAAAAGGGCAGAGACTTCAAGGCCGGCGGACCCCTCTACAACCATGGGCAGATCTTAGCCGAAGGCCTGGCCGATGCCGTGGACTCCCTTGCCGCCATCCGCTACCACGTGTACGAGACCGGCAAGTACACCCTACCAGAGATCGTCCACGCCATGGAAACGGATTTTGCCGGAAGCGAACCCATGCGGCAGGCACTGTCGGAAAAGCCCGCCCGGTTTGGCAACGGGGACCCGGCGACCGACGCACTGGCCGGTGCGATCACGGAGCATTTCTTCCGGTATCTTTTGACCATTCCCACCTATCGTGGGGGCTGGTATTCCGGCGGCTGCTCCCCCTTTAGCCGTGCCGCCAGCTATGGGCGCATGGTGGGTGCTGGTGCCAACGGACGACACTGTGCCGATCCCATCATTGCCGACAGCATCGGTGCCGTTCCCGGGCGAGACGAAGAAGGCCCCACGGCACTGCTGACCTCCGTCCTGCATCTGCCCCACCATCTGGCAGGCAGTGGATTTATTTTGAATCTAAAATTTGACAAGACCGTGTTCCGGACAGAATCCGGCATGGAAAACTTCATGGCGATCTGGAAGACCTTCTTTGCCGCCGGTGGACAGCAGCTGTCCGTCACCGTGGTGTCCCAGGAGGAGCTGCTGGATGCCAAGGTACATCCGGAGAACCACCGGAACCTGATCGTTCGGGTAGGCGGCTACAGCGATTATTTTGTGAATCTGGAGGAAGGACTCCAGGACAACGTGATCGCCCGCACCGGCTACGGCAAATGAATGATAGAAGCAATCGATAGAAAGTAGGAAACAATATATGATGACCGATGCCACCACACTGGCGTATATCAATTTATATGGGCTCTTCGGTGCCATACCGGCGATGCTGGAGCTCTCCTCGGAGGCAAAAAGAATATTGGGCAAAGGCGCTTGCTCCATCGGCTTTGCGGTCAAGGATGGCCCAAACGCTACCCTGTCCTTTGCCGGCGGGAAATGCATTCTCAAGGACGGCACAGACGACTGCACGGTGAAGATCCCCTTTTCGTCTCCGGAAAAATTCAATGGGCTGATCAACGGTACCACCACACCGATACCGGTGAAGGGCTTTACCAAGGTGCCCTTTTTGCTGGGGAAATTCGTCAAGCTGACCGATCTGCTGACCAAATACCTCCGTCCCACCGACGAAGACATGAAGGACCCGGATTTTGCCCGGATCAGCACCACACTGCTGTTCGGCGTGATCACCCGTGCCGTAGCGCAGATCGGCAACCACGACAGGGTGGGCAGAGCCAGCGCATCCTACATCGTGGACGGCGTGATCAAGCTGTCCGTGGAAAATGGCCCCGCCTTTGCCATTCAGGCGAAAAAGCACCACCTGTCTGCCATGAACAAGGTGCCGGAGAAGATCACCGCAGCCATGACCTTCCGGGATCTGAATACCGCAAGAGCACTGTTTGACGGCAAGATCAACGCCGTTGCCTCCATTGGTACCGGAGACGTGCGCATGGCGGGCATGATCTCCCAGATCGACAACGTGAACCGGATCTTAGACAGAGTGGCTCTGTATCTGGCGTAAACCGCATTTGCAAGGAGAAAAATCGTATGCATGAAGTATATACATATCCAAACAGTCAGTCCCAATTCCTGCGGGCGGCGAAGGTGATCCCGTCCGGGGTCTATGGCCACCTGGGTCCGGCAGAAGGCTGCTTTATTCCCATCGAGGCCTATCCCCTGTTCGGTGATCGGGCGCAGGGCTCCTACATCTGGGACATCGACGGCCACCGGTTCATCGACTATATGTGCGCCTACGGCCCCAATATCTTGGGCTACAACGACCCGGACGTAGACGAAGCGGCCCGGAAGCAGCGGGAAAAGGGCGACTGCATGACCTCCCCCTCCACCGTTATGATCGACTTTGCGGAGCTGCTGGTGGATACCGTGGCCTCTGCCGACTGGGCGTTCTTTGCCAAAAACGGCAACGATGTGACCTCCATGGCGGTGCTGGCAGCCCGTGCCTACACCCATCGAAAGAAGATCGTGTTCTTCAAGGGCTACTACCATGGTGTCTCCCCTTGGACGCAAAAGATCGACTACCCCGGCATTCTCGAAGAAGACGTGATGCACAACATCTATATCCCCTGGAACGACGCCGCTGCCCTGGAACGGGTATTTGCGGAAAACCGGGGTGAGATCGCCGCCGTCATCGGGCAGCCCTATATGCACGGCAACTTCGCCGACAACCAGCTGCCCGCCACCGGCTTCTGGCAGAAGGTGCGCAAGCTGTGTACCGACAACGGTGCCGTACTGATCGTAGACGACGTGCGTGCCGGGTTCCGTCTGGACATCAAGGGCTCCGACCACTACTTTGGCTTTGAAGCGGATCTGATCTGCTTCTGCAAGGCACTTGCCAATGGGTACAACGTGTCGGCGCTGTGCGGCAAGGACTTCCTGAAAAACACCATTTCGTCTCTGTCCTATACCGGGTCGTATTGGCTGTCGGCTGTGCCCTTAGCTGCCGGGATCGCCTGTATCGAGAAAATGAAGCGGCTGAACTCGCCCCAGATCCTGCTGGATAAGGGCAACAAGCTGCGTACCGGACTGATGAAGGCGGCAGTGGAGGCAGGCTTTGATCTGCGGGTCACCGGTATGCCGTCCCTGTTCTACCTGCGGCTGGCCGACGACGATTCCCTGATGCTGCACCAGCGCTGGATCGCCGAGTGTGTGCGCCGTGGTGTATTCTTCACCAGCCACCACAACCACTTCATCAACGCCAGCCTGACCGACAAGGATATTGCGGAGACCATCGAGATCGCCGGCGAAGCCTTTGCTGCGGTGAAAGAGACCATGTAAATTTGCAAAACTATGTGTGAGCATATGTCGTAAAATGTTTACAAACCGTTTTATTGTCGTAACAAATTATCGATGCATATGTGGTATCATGTGTGTATCGTGAATACAGAAAGGCAACTAATATGAAAAGACGTGTAATGGGCATCCTTTTGCTGGTGGCACTGCTTGCTGCGACCGGCTGCTCCACCACAGAAACGGAAACGGAAACACAGACAAGTACACAGACCGAGACGGATGTGCAGGAGACGGTCGATCCCCTGCAAGCGGAATACGATGCGCTGACCGTGGCGGATTACGGCGGCTACACCTTCCGCATCATGAACAGCCCCAGCAACTTTGCCTACTCCGATGTGGTCGTAGAGGAGCTGACCGGGGAGGCACTGAACGATGCGGTGTACAACCGGAATTTGGCGGTGTGCGATGCCCTGAACATCCAGCTCACCATGACGGAAGGGCAGTGGGCGAACGGGATCAACATGGCCCGTTCCTTCATTCTGGCAAACTCCGACGAATTCGACATCGTGTGCAACGAAGCGGCGCTGATCTCTCCTTTGGCGGTGGAGGGACTGCTTCTGGATGCCAACACCATCGACACATTGCATCTGGGCGGCACATGGTGGGATCAAAACGCCATCGAAAGTGCCAATCTGGGGGAGCACGTGTACCTGATGTGGGGAGACATGCACCTGATGCTGTACGAATGCTATTATCCCACGGTATGCAATAAGACCATGATCGAAAACGTAGGGCTGGACGACCTGTATCCGGTGGTGCGGGAAGGCAAGTGGACCTTTGATCTCATGAACACGTATATGGAATCGGCATGGCAGGACGTGAACGGAGACGGCAACTACAAGATCGGGGACGACCAATTTGGTCTGGCGATCCAGGATCACGGCACCACCAGCTTCCTCATTGCCGGCGATGTGACGCTGTTCACCAAGGATAGCGACAACCTGCCGGAATTCACCGGACTGACGGAGAGCTACGAAGCGGTGTTCTCCAAGCTGGGCAGCACGATCTTTGGCAACAAGGACAACCTGCTCCGTGCCAGCACGCCCATGAGCATTTCCACCACGGAAGAACCGGTCCATGCCGGCTTTGGCATTGGTGCCTCCATGTTTTACGTAGAGCCCCTGGGTTCCATCAAGAAGTTCCGGGACGTAGATTTTGAGGTGGGGCTGATCCCTATGCCGAAGTTTGACGAAGCCCAGGCGGAATACATTTCGTACATCTACCATGGTGCCGATGCGGTGACCATTCCGGTGACCAATGGCCAGGCCGATCAGACCGGCGTGATCTTAGAGATGTTCGGTGCCAAATCCCGGCAGCTCATGCGTTCCGTATACTTTGACACGACTCTGGATTTCAAGTACATCCAGGACCAGGAATCCAGCGAAATGATGGACATCATGTTCTCGAACGGCGTATTCGATCTGGGCAGCATCTACGGCTGGGGCAACGCCACGACCACGGCCTACCAGCAGCTGCTGAACCAGAACACCGACATTGCATCGAAGCTGCAAGCACTGACCTCTGCTACCGAAGCCGAGGTAGCACAGACGATCGAAGCCTACATAGCGCATTGACGATTGGAATAGAAAAATGGCTTACCACAGCGGTAGGCCATTTTTGTGTATGTCGTATAGCTTCATTCTTTCACTTCCAAAGAATCCGCCAAAGCTTGCATCTTTTCTTTCAATGCCAAAGCTTCCTCTTCCGGCACAGCAGAGCATTTTACCATGTAGCTGACCCCATCATAGGTGTAGTACAGCTCCACATCCACATAGCCATGCTCGGTATCGGTCACCTTGCACAGCACACAGGGGATCCCGTTTGCCGTGGTGTAATCGGTGATCTCCGTGGTGGTGGAGGCCGTGTAGCTATGGGTGGATGAGCCGCCGGCATCCGGAGACAGATTGGCTTGCAGTTTCAGGGAATAGTGCCGTCCATCGCTGTCTTTGGCGGTGGTCATGGCAATGAGCATCATGGGCTCCGGCCCCGTTTCGGTCTCCCGGGTGGATACGATCATATCCACGGTGTCCTCGCAGACGAGAGCGGGACTGAGAGCCAACGGAAGGTCGCAGAAGGACTGCCATTCGGTCAGGGAAGCAAAGGTGAGAAAGCTGTTGTTCATCCGGTCGGGCTCGACGTTTGCGGCGATCTTGGTCAGTGCATCGGCAGGCAGCGTGATGTAGTCCTCGCCCAGGCGCAGCGTGTGGGAATCCTTGGCTTCGGTATTTCCATGAGAAATGTGCATATCCAGCTGCTGCACATCGGGCCTTGTCCAGAGCAGCGTACCGGCCGCCGTACCGCAAACAAGCAGTGCCACCAGTGCCGCCGCCAACCAAATACGGCTTTTTGGGGTATGTGGCTTTGTGGCAGGCATCGCAGCAAGGACCCGCTTGGGCAGATCATCGGGCATATGGCAGCCGGCCAGCAGGATCGTTTTCATTTCATTCTCGAAGTTTTTCATCCGTTTCCCCTTTCCGTTTCTAGGATGGTTTGCAGCTTCTTTGTGGCACGCTCGTAGCGTTTCCGCAGGGTCGGCTCCGGCTTTTGCAAGATCTGCGACAGTTCCCGGTAGGACAGATCCTCCAGCACCCTGCCGCAGACCAGTGCCCGATCCAGGGGAGACAGAGAGTCCAGTGCCGCTTGCATTTCGGCAGAAAGACCATTGGTGGGCTGGGCGGGTGGGATGTTGTCCCGGCGGCGGTAGCGATCCCGCAGGATGTCGGTACAGCGGCGGCTGGCGATGCGATAGACAAAGATGCGGATGCGGTCTGGAGCCTGGATCGTATCCAGACTGCGGTACACAGCCAGCCAGGTCTCCTGCACGGCATCCTCGGCATCGGCATTGTTTCCCACCATGCCATAGGCGAACCGAAACAGGCCGGGCGTCATCTCCTGCACCAGTGCCTCGAACGACACAAACGGGACAGCGCAAGTATTTTGTGTAGCTTCCATAGGTACCTCCTTAGCAGTGTTTACATACATATAGTCGGAGAAGGGAGCCGGTTTGTGACAAAAAATCCCCCCGATACGGAAAAATTTCGCATATCGTGGGGGATCCCATAGTATCGTTATTCCTGTACCAGCTGCCGGGCAATGCCAAGCTGCGTGATCGAGCGATACTGCCGGTCGGCTCGCTCCGGTGTCACCGGGTACCACGGCACCTGCAGGTAGCCCAGCGTGCGTACTCGGTTCAGGTGGCTCTCGCAGTACCGCACCGTCTCCGGGAAGTTGTCCTCCGTGCCCCAGGTGCTGCCCGTGGGGATCTGGTCGAAGCCGTGCTCGTCCAGCAGGTCATAGGCGGCGATCTCTGTCCGGGTGGGATCGGCAAAGTCCCCGTAGTACCAGTTGCTCATCAGCACCTCCCGGGACATTTTGGCAAGAAAATCCTCCCGGTGGTGCCACATATCGTCGGCCCACATCCAGGCTCTGGCTCCCCGCTTTTCCACGCAGTCTACCAGATAATGGAAATCGTGCCACCACAGCTCGCCCTGCCGGATCACCGCCAAATTGTAGCTGCGCTGGCATTCGATCCCTTCCTCGTCCATGCCGATGTGGAAGAACCGGGGATGGTCGAACAGCTCCGTGACCTCGTCGATCATATCGGCGCAGAACCGATAATATTGGGGCGTGGACACCATCCGTGCCATCATGCCCATCCATTCGTCGTGGCAGGTGGAGAAGTTCAGCTTGGGGATCACCTCAAAGCCCATGTCTCGCAGCCTACTAAGCTCTGCCCGAAACTTTTCCTTGCTCCAGGCATCTACAGCGGCGATCTCCGGGTGGGATTCGTACCGGATCCCTTCGCCCATATCGAAGACGATCATGTTGGCACCGGCTGCCCGCAGCTTCTCGGTCATGTCCACGAAAATATCGTAGTCGAACCGCATATGGTCGCTGGCGTATACGTCGGGGATGTGCTGGGGAAAGGCGTGGATCCCGTCTCGCTCCATGGGGTCAGCCCACATGTTGTTGCCAAATTGGGTGAAAAATGCCCAGATCCGTTCGTTCGTCATGGTATTGCTCCTTTCAGAATGTCGTGTTGGTTTGTCTATTATGTGAAACGTTCAAGACCGTTCCCTACGGGGGATTGGTGTGGATGTGGTGAAACGCGTTAGAATCCGCCGCTTCTGCCACCGTGGCTGCGTCCGGAGGAGCTGGTATGGATCCTGCCGCCGCCGTGCCCGCCACTGCTTCTGGGGGGATCGTCTCTGGGAATGGGCTTTTTGGTCACGTGCCGGTACAGGAACAGATCCCGTGCATGGGTGATGCGCACGTCTGCCGCTTTTTGGTACGCCGCCGCCCCGGTCTGCATATGCACCGAATGGAGCTGGGACTTCAGCACGCTCATGGGGATCAGTGCCAAAAGAAACCCGACCAGCAATGCCACCGGCAAAAAGCCCAGCGGCGATAGCCCGGCGACCTCGTAGGGCACCTCCGTCCGGTAATAGGGGTCAGGATGATACGTGGCAGGCATGTCCACCGGGTCTAAGAAGCAATAGTCCGCTGCCAGATCGGCAAAGGTGAGAAAGGCTTGATAATAGTCCCCATCGGATAGATAGGGAATGATCGCTTCCTCCATGTGATCCAGTGCCCCTTCGTGCAGGAACTGGGTACACGAGCCGCTGGTGGAGATCGCCCACTGTCGTTCGTCCATGGCAATGAGGAACAGCGCACCGTCCTCGCCATATCGCCAATCGCTGGTGGTATCCTCGTCATAGGTGTCATCGGCGTACGCCTGTGCGCTCTTGCCGTCCAGCGAATCCACCGTGATCACCACGATATTGACCTGCACCTCGTCACTGACCGCCAGCAAATGTGCCTGCAATGCTGCTGCATCGTCTTCGGTGAGAAGCCCGGCGTTATCCCGCAGGTAGATGGGATCATCCGCATACACACCAAGGGACAAAAGCAGGGTCATGATCATCAAGAAAGTGAGAAATAGAATATTTTGTTTTCGCATGGTCCACCTCACATATGGGACATGAGCATGCCCAGTCCATAGACCGCCGCCGAGAACGCCGCGCCGTAGATGCCGAACCACTTCCACCAGGCCGCCTTGTCCATGGGCAGATCTCCCACGAATTTGCCGCTTTGGCCGTTCATGGCGAAGAGATAATCCTTCCCCTGCCAGCTGGTGTGCAGTACCCAAACCGGATACAGCGCATACCGCACTCTGCCGCCGTAGCAGTGTAGGGAGGTGCTTTCCAGGGTAGCCGAGTCGTAGTCCCGCCGCACCGTATCGGCAATGCACCGTTCCAGCGTGGCCTTCACCCGCTCTTTGGCTCTGGCCATACAGGGGTCCGCCGGTACATCGTAGGTGTCTGCCAAATACCCGGACAGGTACGCCGTTTGAAAATCCACCGCCTTGGTCAGATCAAAGGGCTCGATGGACTCCATCAGCTCGTCTGCCATTTTGGAGGAGCCGTCCACCGGGATGTCCCCAAAGGGCATGGTGCCGCCCCGCTGTACCGAATAATGCTTGGTCTCCGTGTAGATGAACCGGCGATCCTGCCATACCCGGCTCCGGGTACAGCGAAACCGCATCTGCCCATCGGCTACCGTATCGAACAGCCACACCGGCACGTACAGGCCTTTGATCTCGTCGATGTGGTTCTCATCCTTGAAGACCGCCGGCAGGAGCTTTTTGTTCGAAAGATGCTTTTTCAACCCCTCCTTTGCCGCCTTTTTGTCCAGCTGGAAGGGGATCACCAGATCCGGCCGCCGGTCTCCTGCAAATTGTCCGGTCATGATCGTGGGAGAACCACAATAGGGACAGGTGGTGGCACCGGTCGTTTCTTCGGCGATGATCTCTCCGCCGCAGGAGTTGCACACGTAAATACGCATCCCATCGGTCTCCCCGGCCTCCCAGGCACGCCCCTCGTCTGTCGTGTCCCACTGCTCTGCGTTGTCGGACTGACCAAGCTGCTCGTCGTAGGCATATAGCGTCTCCGGCTCGTATTCCGTGTCGCAGTAGGGGCATTTCAGGTTTTGGCTGTGGGGATCAAAGGTGATCTCTCCTCCACAGGCAGGGCATTTGTATTGCTTTTGTTCTGCCATGTTTGTCACCCGCAGCGAATGTCCCCGTTGTCAAAGGGATCGCCGCATTCCGGGCAGAACTTCGGGGGACTGGTGGGATCCTCCGGTGTCCAGCCGCATTTGTCGCACTGGTATTGGGGTACGCCCGCCGGCTTTTTCGCCCCACATGCAGCACAGAACTTGCCACGGTTCACAGCCCCACAGCCGCAAGTCCATCCGTCTGCCGGCTTTTTGGCACCGCATTCCATACAGAATTTCCCGGTGTTCTTGTGTCCGCAGGTGCAGGTCCATTCCCCGGCAGGTGTAGTCTGTTGTGCCTGTTGCTGCTGTCCCATGGCGAACAGACCCTGTGCGTCACCGCCTTGTCCCGCTGCCATGTTCATGCCCATGAAGCCCGTCATAGCACCACCGGCGTTTCCGGCAGCAGTCTGCATAGCCTCTGCCTGTGCGCCCACCAGCGTTGCGGCAGCCATGGTGGGATCTCGATACATGGCGGTCTTTTGGGCGTTCTTCAGCATCTCCTGATCTTCCGGCGGCAGGGTAGGCGCACCCATTGCCACATGGATGTCTCCAATGCCTCGACTGCCCCATGCAGCCGCCAATGCTTCGTTCAGCAGCTTTTCCAGCTCCGGCATATGGGAGGGGAGCTGGTTGGGGCGCAGCTCCAGCTCGGACAGCCGCCCGATGGCAGGACCCAGGGCACTGATGAACTCTGCCTTCATGGTGGGCAGGAGCTCGTCCTTGGTAAATTCGTCTGCCACGTTGCCTGCTATATTTTTGTAAAACTGCAAGGGGTCGGTGAGCCGGAAGGAATAGGTACCGTTGCATCGGAGGGATACGTCCACGTCAAAGCCGATGCGGGAATCCACCACCCGGAAGGGAATGGGATTGGGCGTGCCGAATTTGTTGTCTAAGATCTCCTTGGTGTTGAAATAGTAGACTCGTTGGTCCTTGCCCGTGTCGCCTCCGTAGGTGAACCGCTTGCCGATGGTGCGGAAGGTAGAGAGCAGTCCTTCCCCCAGAGGACCGGTGAACAGAGAGGGCTCGGTGGCGCTGTCCCAGGTGAACTGCCCCGGCTCGGCACAGAACTCCACGATCTGCCCCTGCTCCACGATGATCATGCATTGTCCGTCTGCCACAGCGATGCCGGAGCCGGCGGAGATGATATTGTCACTGCCATAGCGGTTGGAGGAACGGGAGGAGATACGCTTTTTCCCCTTGACCATGAGAACGTCATTTTCCAGCGCATCGCAGTAGAAGAACTCCTTCCACTGGTCTGCCAGCGTACCGCCGATGGCTCCTGTCACTGCTTTGATAAGTCCCATACTATGTAACTCCTTTATATCACGTGAATTGTATACTGTCGTACTTTGTCCTATAGTATAGCATATTTTTGGCGAAAATGCAGTAAGAAAACGGGAAATAGTTTGTTAAAATTTCATGAGGATATGCTAAGAACGTAGTGGCGTTGCAGGTCGGTATCGGGGGCAAGATCGGGTGGAGAGTTGGTGTGGTGAGATAATTTCCAAAAAATTGCATAAAAATTCTTTTCCATCGGGGCACATATTTTTCTGCCATTCCTCTTGCCATGATTGCGAAAACGTGGTATACTATAGTATACCATAGCGAATGCTGTTTCATGTTGAAAATGCGCCAAAAATGCTGTAAGTCTCAGCCTTTTAGGCACGTTTTCCAGCGTTCTCAGCGTTGGCTATGGTGGTAAGAATACATACCCTTTATCCTTTTTTATGGAACAGGAGAATACATATGGAACGTAGAGTTGGAACTGTATCCCGTGGGATCCGTTGTCCCATCATTCGGGAAGGTGATGACCTTTCGCAGATCGTGACCGATTCTGTGCTGGAAGCAGCCGCCGCTGAGGGCTTTTCTCTCCGGAACCGGGACGTGATCGCTATGACCGAATCCATCGTAGCCAGAGCCCAGGGCAACTATGCCTCTGTGGATGCCATTGCTGCGGATGTGAAAGCCAAGCTGGGCGGAGGCACCATCGGTGTGATCTTCCCCATCCTCTCCCGGAACCGTTTTGCCATCTGCCTTCGCGGGATCGCCAAGGGTGCCAAGAAGGTCGTGCTGATGCTGTCCTATCCC
Source organism: uncultured Ruminococcus sp. (assembly GCA_964463375.1). GTDB lineage: Bacteria > Bacillota > Clostridia > Oscillospirales > CAG-272 > UMGS1696. The sequence goes on from CAYXBQ010000041.1 coordinate 17,983, forward strand.
TCCGACGAGGTGGGCAATGGTCTGATCACGCTGGATCAGGTGGACGAAGCCGGTATCAACCCCTTCACGGATCTGTTGACCCTGGAGAAGTATCGGGAACTGTTCGGCGAGAATAAGCATCCCTTCACCGGCGTAGACTATGTACAGTACTACGGCGACCTGATCCGGGAATGCGGTGCCGAATGCGAGATCATCTTTGCCAACGACTGCCGCAGAATTCTCGACTACACCAAGGACGTGCTGTGCTGCGACATCCACTCTCGTGCCAGAACCAAGAGACTGCTCCGTGCAGCAGGTGCCAACCGTGTCTGCGGCCTGGACGACATTCTGACCGCTCCCGTGGACGGCTCCGGCTTCAACGCACAGTTTGGGCTGCTGGGCTCCAACAAGTCCACCGAGGACAAGATCAAGCTGTTCCCCCAGGACGCTACCGATCTGGTAAACGCCATCCAGAAGAACATCATGGAAAAGACCGGCAAGCTGGTGGAGGTCATGGTATACGGTGACGGCGCATTCCAGGATCCGGTGGGTCACATTTGGGAGCTGGCCGACCCCTGCGTATCTCCCGCATACACCGCAGGTCTGGAAGGCACACCCAACGAGATCAAGCTGAAGTATCTGGCAGACAACGACTTTGCCGACCTGTCCGGGGATGCTCTGAAGGACGCTATTGCCGGCCGGATCAAGTCCAAGAAGGCGGACCTGGTAGGGGACATGGCTTCGCAGGGCACGACCCCCAGAAGACTGACCGACCTGATCGGTTCTCTGTGCGACCTGACCAGCGGCTCCGGTGACAAGGGTACGCCCGTGATCCTGGTACAGGGCTACTTCGACAACATGACGGACTGACGAGTGGGGATATAGAGAAGTTTGGTAGTGGAGCAATCCACCCCACTCTGGAAAATTTCCCAGGCGGAAAATTTTCCAAAGTTTGGATTAGCAGTTAGAAATAAGAAGTGGAATGGGACGTTTTGACACGGCATATAGCATTTCGGAGAATTTCCAAGTATTCCCAAGTAAACCGTAGGGAACGGTCTTGACCGTTCCGTAGGGGTTCCTACAAATGATACATATGTTTGTCCGTTTCGTTCCACAATGGGTTATAGACGAAAAAATAATAGTAGGGAGATACAGTATGGATTCCAACAAAAGACCGGATACCATGGAACGCATTACGACCGTAGAGCTGGCCAATGCGTTCATTGACGAACAGATCGCCGCTATTCAGAAGCAGGTAGGCGATGGCAAGGTGCTGCTGGCACTGTCCGGCGGTGTAGACAGCTCTGTGGTTGCCGCACTGCTGATCAAGGCCATCGGCAAGCAGCTGGTATGTGTACACGTGAACCACGGCCTCATGCGCAAGGGCGAAAGCGAACAGGTCATCAAGACCTTCAAGGATGAGCTGGATGCCAACCTGATCTACATCGACGCAACGGATCGGTTCCTTAACAAGCTGGCGGGCGTATCCGACCCGGAGCAGAAGCGGAAGATCATCGGCGGCGAGTTCATCGAGGTATTCGACGAAGAAGCCGGCAAGCTGACCGACGTGAAGTTCTTAGCACAGGGCACGATCTACCCGGATATTCTGGAAAGCAAGGGTGTCAAGGCCCACCACAACGTAGGCGGTCTGCCGGAGAAGTACGACTTTGAGCTGGTGGAACCCGTAAAGCTGCTGTTCAAGGACGAAGTGCGCGTGGTCGGCAAGGCACTGGGTCTGCCGGACGAGATGGTATATCGCCAGCCGTTCCCGGGTCCCGGTCTGGGTGTACGCTGCCTGGGTGCCATCACCAGAGACAGACTGCACGCTCTGCGGGAAGCCGATGCGATCCTGCGGGAAGAATTTGCAAACTGCGGTCTGGCAGGCAAGGTATGGCAGTACTTCATCGCCGTACCGGATGTCAAGAGCGTAGGCGTAAAGGATGGCAAGCGGTACGAGGGCTGGCCGGCGATCATTCGTGCGGTCAACACCACGGATGCCATGAGCGCCACCATTGAGGAGATCCCCTATGCCGTGCTGCACAAGATCACGGACCGGATCACCCACGAAGTAGACGGAATCAACCGGGTACTGTACGACCTGACTCCCAAGCCGATCGGGACGATCGAGTGGGAATAATGTGTAGTTGAATAGGAGAGCGATCCATCCCACTCTCGGAAATTTCCCTGACGGAAAATTTCCCAAGGCTTTGTTGCAATGGTAACGTGGGAATACTGTGTAGTTGAATAGGAAAGCGATCCATCCCACTCTCGGAAATTTCCCTGACGGAAAATTTCCCAAGGCTTTGTTGCAATGGTAACCTAAGAATACTATCTACTGCCTTACAGGTGCCCGGAATCCCTTGCGTTTTCGGGCACTTTTGGCAAACAAAAAATGGTGGATACCGGCCACGATACCAAATGGATATCGTCGATTTCTGATCCGGAGATCGAAAAACACGGGTGTACGGTGTCTGCGAAAAATGATTTGATCCTATGGAAAAGCTGCCGCTGGGTGGCTTTTCAAAAGGCCGCAAGTTAGCAATGACTAACTACATAAGGAGTGTTATTATGCAAAAAACCTTTTGGGATCGCACGGCAAAGATCTATGACCGCTTTATGCGAAAGGACCAGGCTGCCTATCAACAGATGTACGTGCTGATGGACTCCGTGGTGCGGCACAAGCAGGTACTGGAGCTGGCCACCGGGACGGGGCTGATCGCCAAACACATTGTCCGCGCTGCCGACCACATCGAAGCCACGGATGCCTCACCGGATATGATTGCTCAGGCAAAACAGGGCGTGCAGTCTACAAAGCTCCATTTTTCGGTGCAGGATATGTTCTGTCTTCCCTATGCCGACCAGTCCTTCGATGTGGTCATCGTGTCCAACGCCCTGCATATCGTGCCGGAGCCTGAGAAAGCATTGGCAGAAATGCGGCGGGTGCTGCAGGACGACGGCGTGCTGATCGCCCCCACCTTTACCCACGCCGGTAACGACTTTTTCGGTAACGTCAAAGCGTTCTTTATGACGCTGGTGGGTTTTCGCCAGTACAGCAAATGGTCCAGCGAGAGCTATTTGGATTTCTTGCGGAAACAGGGGTGTAATGTACAGAAAAGTGAAGTGCTGAAAGCCAGCTTTCCGCTGACTTATGTGGAATGTGTGAAGGGAGAAGTACTATGAAACCGAATTACAAAAACTGGGTACCGAAAAATCTGATCGCCGGCATGGTTGCGGCAACGGCGCTGTCTATGGCCGCACTGATCGTCTTTGGCGTTTACGGACTTTGGGTAACGAAAACATGGCGGATCATCCTTGCCATTGTGTTTGCCGTCGCTACCATCGGTTGCGGGAAAACGCTGCAATGGAGCATTACGGCATACTGTGCCTTTTCCTATGATGGAAAGCGGCAGCTTTCCCGGAAAATCATTGAGGGAACTGCGGAATATATCACCCTGCCCGATGGCGGTATCGGTTTGGATGTGGGCTGCGGCAGCGGTGCTTTGACCATCGCCTGTGCCAAGGGCAATCCACAGGGACGCATGGTGGGCGTTGACCGTTGGGGCAAGGATTACGCAGAATTCAGTCTGCCACTTTGCAAAAGTAATGCCGAGGCGGAGAACGTCCGAAATGCGGAGTTTCAAAAAGCCGACGCTACGAAACTCCCATTTGCCGACGAAACCTTCGATGCCGTGACGAGCAACTACGTCTACCACAATATTTCAGGCGTAGACAAGCAGGAGCTTTTACTGGAAACCTTCCGGGTTCTGAAAAAAGGCGGCACCTTCGCCATCCACGATCTCATGGGTAAAAATCGCTACGGTGATATGGAGGCGTTCTGCCGGAAGCTTCACGAAATGGGCTATGCGGAGGTTCGCATGATCGACACCACGGACGGGATGTTTATGACGAAGAAAGAAGCTGGCCGCCTGATGCTGCAAGGCTCGACATTGCTGGTGGGTAGAAAGTGATGAAAGACGAGGAACTGCAATTTGACCGCACCTGCCATGTTCTGTACTCCAAGCCCTGCAAGAAGCAGATTCGGTCCAAGATTGCCTTACATTATTCGGTAGCAGAGCGGGAAACAGTTTGGGAGAAGATACAACGACAATATGCTACATTCCTTTCCGACTGGCGTACCGATCTCGGCGGCAGTAAAAATTTCCACAACGGCGTTGGCGGCACTTATGACTGTATTGCTTTGATGAGTTATTACTCCGTCTGCAAGGCAGTGACAAGCGTTGGAGAAATCGAAGAAATGGAAAACGAGCTGTTTCTTCCCATGTTCCGTATGCTCTCATTTGCAGATTGCAACAAGCCTTTCTGGAAACGCATTCTGCACTGGTCATTTGCGGCATCGGAAAAGAAGTGCAACGCATGGCACGACTACGAAATGTCTGTTGCACCCTATGATAAGGACAAACCAATCTATTACGAATTTACCGCCTGTCCCATTGCGGAATTTG
>CAYXBQ010000042.1:0-20797 GCA_964463375.1 uncultured Ruminococcus sp.
GTGTTCTACGCCATCCTTGTAGACCAGACGATCCACGATACGACCCTTCAGCAGGTGTTCATCTACAATCTCGGGGATATCATCCTCGGTCACCATGCTATAGAACGTGCCTTCGGGGTATACGATCATGATGGGACCCAGCGCACACAGACCGAAGCAACCGGTCATGACGATCTTGATCTCGTCTTCCAGACCCTTTGCCTTCAGCTCGGCTGCCAGCTTGTCATGGAGCTTGGCACTACCGGAAGAGGTACAACCGGTACCGCCGCAAATCAATACATGAGAACGAATCATAACTGTTTATTCCTCCTGAAGTTAAATCTGTGCCGCGCCGATGGTGTATTCGGAAACGACTGCGCCGCCCTTGATGTGCTTCTCGATCACTTCCTGAGCCTTTTCTGCGGTCATCTTAACGTAAGTAACCTTTTCCTTGTCCTTCTGGTATACTTCCACAACGGGTTCGTACTGGCAGATACCGATACAACCGGTCTGGGCAACGGTCACGCTCTCCGCAAGGCCGGCAGCATTTACGCCTTCTACGAAAGCGTTCAGCACGGGACGGGCACCGGCAGCGATACCACAGGTGGCCATGCCGACCACGATACGGATCTCATTGTCTCCGGCCTGACGAACGGCTACTTTATCCGCCATTTTGGCTTTGATCGCCATCAGTTCTTCTAAAGACTTCATATAAGGAATCCTTTCTGCTTTTTATATAAATAAATGGTAAACGGATTGGATAGAATGGATATACGATACTGGGACACTCACCCTTCTGCTGTCCCGGCATACTGCTCTCGCAGGTACCCATCGATCCAGTTCAGGATCTCCGGTTCGGCAAGAGAGATCTCCTCGCCCAGCATAGCCCGCAGCTCTGCACAGCGCAGCACCACGTTGCCGCCGGGGAAGGAATGGGTGAAGGTAAAATCGATCTTAGGGGAGCCCTGGATCAGGGTCTTCACGGTTTCCACCATGTCTCCTAAGGGAATAAAATCGATGTGGTTCCGACCGAAGGTACCTTGTATGGTGGTGCCATGGGCGGGATCCACACTGCCGTCTGCCCGTTTTTCGGGGACAGAGGTGATGGTCACGCCGCCGCCGGTCATTTCTGCCAGCATGGTGAGAAAGGGGACGCCCAGTCCCACCTTCCGGGTCTTCCGGGTGGTGAAGAAGGGATTGGACAGCTTTTCCACCTGTTCCTTAGACATACCACAGCCGTTGTCCGTGACGGTGAAGGTGAGCCACTCCCCTTCTTCCACAAGGGAAATGAGAATGGCATCTGCCCCGGCTCGGACAGAGTTCATGGTGATATCCAGCACATACAGAGAAAATTCATCCATACATTATCCTTTCTCTCCGGCAAGGTACCGAAACAGGCTCTCCCGCACCCGGTCTCCGCTATACGGTTCGTCCGCCAGCTCTATGGCATTGGTGTATCCGGTGGTATCGGCTTCCGACAGCGTCCACAGATTGTGTGCATCGGAGTCGATGACTCTGGCCAACCCTTTGATATGGGGGAACATACTGGTATAGATGGGGACGGAGGTGGGGTCGTTCAGCTCATAGGCAGTAAAGGCAGGCTTCTTGGGGAAGGCACCCAGCACCGCCACCATTCCGTTGGAGGAACGGTCGATGTGTGCGGGGTAGCAGATACCGCCGTAGGGCTGCACCATCGTAAAGGCTTCATCGATGGGGATGGTGGTGGCGTTGATGAGCAGATCCTCCTCTTTGCGGATGACCTGATCGTTTTCGTCCAGCACCAACTGGTTGCCGAAGATCGCCACCTTATTGCGGATCCGGACCCGACGTGCGTCCACCGCTGCACCGAAGGCCATAGCGGCATCCAGCGTCGGAAAGAGGCACACCATATGCACGTCCTCTGCCGTTGTCAGCTCCATACCGGCCACCGGGATGATCCCCTGTTTTTTGGCCTGTGCAAAGAAGGCGGGACAATTGGCAGTGGAATTGTGGTCGGTGAGCGCCACGATCTGGAGACCGTTGATAGCCGCCATACCGGCGATATTGGCGGGGGTCATGTCGTCGTCACCGCAGGGGGACAGGCAGGAATGCACGTGCAGATCATAAAAGTACCGGCCCATGGTCGTCCTCCTTGTCACGGGGTTCACGCCAGCTGCGTTGCGATCTCCGCACAGAGCTGGTACACCGTTTTGTCAGAAGACAGGACGCAGATGCCCTTTTCCCGGGCAGCCTCCAACGCATCCGGCACCAGGGTCACCCCTTCGGCTAAGATCACGCAGGCGGCTTCGGTCAGGCTGGCCACGGCGATCACGTTCATGTTGTTCATGATGGTGATCCACACATTTCCTGCTTCCACATGGCTCATGGCACGGCTGAGCAGGTCTCCGGCATATACGCCATCGTACTCTGTCACAGAGCCGCACACCACGGTCAGCGCCAATGTATCCAGTAGTTGCTTTCCGTTCCTGTTCATTGGTCCTTCTCCTGTGCATCGTGTCCGGGCTGGTGCTTTGTTGGCTGTGCAACGGCAGCCGGGAAAGCGTCGGCCGGGACACCTTCTTTTCGTTTATTGAGATATTCGTGGAACAGCATCCGCATATTGACGGTACACTCATCCGCATTGGTCTCGCCCTTGACGATGTCCTCTGCGAAGGCCATACAGGTCGGTGCGCCGCAGGAACCACAGTCGGTGCCGGGGAGTCCTTGGCAAATGCTTTCGATCTCCGCCATCATCCGCATAGCCTCGCTCCGATCCGCAGACAACCGGTTATAGGGGTTATACTGCACGGTCTCCGGGGTAAAGGCTTCGTCGGGGATATAGCCTTCCCGTTTGGGGCGATTGGGTGAGACGGGGAGATACCGTTTCAGGGATTGGAGTCTTGCCTGGGCAATATAGGGGTTGGCGACGGTCATAGCACCGCCCACGCAGCCGCCGTTGCAGGCATTGAGCTCCACATACTCTAAGTGTCCGATCCCTTCGTTGTCGATCTGATCCAGCACACGGATACAGTTTTCGATACCGTCCGCTGCTAAGTAATGTTCGTTGAAGATGGCAGTGGACTCACCGCCGGTAGATGCCCAGCCGATGCCGATCATGCCCGCTTCTGTGGATTCTGCCGGTTCGTCGATATGCTTCATGATATCGATGAGACGGAAGTATACATCCCGCACAGAGAGAACGTGGTCCACGCTATGCCGTGCGCTTGCAGGTCCGTTGTTGAAGTAGCTGACCTTGGCGGGACAGGGGGAGATAAAGAACACGCCGATATCCTTCGGATCCAGCTCCGGATGCTCCTCTACTGCTTTTTTCCGTGCCAGATCTGCTGCGATCTCAACGGGGGGCAAGAGGGGGATGATATTTTCGCACAGGAAGGGATAATTCATGCTGATGAGCCGGGAGATCACGGGGCAAGCGGAGCTGATGACGGGTCTGGGCACATCGTCTCGTTTGAGATACGAGCGGGTGTAGGCCGAGACCAGCTCAGCGGCTCTTGCCACCTCATAGACCATATCGAACCCCATTTTGTGCAGCCCCTCTAGGACAAAGCCGATGTTGTCCAGATTATCAAATTGTCCGTACAAAGAGGGTGCCGGCAGGGCGATACGGAACGGAAAGTCCTGCATTGCCGACAGGGGGTCGTGGGTCGCTTTTTTCGCTTTATGGGAGCAGACCCGGATACATTCGCCGCAGTCGATACACCGGGCAGAATGGATCACCGCATGTCCATCCCGGATCCGTATGGCTTCGGTAGGACAGCGCTTGAGGCAGGCCGTGCATCCCTTACACTTCGTCACATCCAGTGAAACCGAATGCTTATATTCTTCCATGCTTCACCTCGTGCTTTCGTTTGTGTGGGAGGCGGAACATCTTTTCTAAAGGGGGTAGTACAGCACCTATACTACAAGGCGTTCAAATGTTGACACGCATGGTGATGGTGGTACCCACGCCGACTTCTGTATCGATGTGCATATAGTCGGTGTATTTTTTCATGTTGGGCAGTCCCATACCGGCACCAAAGCCCAGGGCCCGGATATTGTCTCTGGCGGTGGAGTAGCCCTCCTGCATAGCCAGCTCGATATTGGGGATGCCGGGGCCACGGTCGGCCAGAACGATCTCTATGTATTCGTCGCCCACGGTCACGTCCGCGTTGCCGCCATTGGCGTGGATGACCATATTGATCTCGCCCTCGTACATGGCGATGGAGACACGGCGCATCACATCCGGGGGAAAGCCCAGCTGACGCAGCTTCTTCTTCACCATGACGGATGCCTCCCCTGCCGAGGAAAAGTTTTCGCCGTCTACATTAAAGTGAAATTTCACGGGTTCGTGCATACCGTCTCCTCCTTATTGTCCGTTCAGTCCATGGGAATACAGGATGCCGCAAGCTTCATAGGCACGGAGGGTAGAACGCATGACCACGATCCCGCATTCTTCTGCCAGGATCAGCATTTCCTCGGTGGGGATCTTGCTGCGGACGAAGACGATGCAGGGCATATCCATCATGGCAGCGGTACGGATCACCTGTGCATTGACAAGCCCGGTAAGCAGCACCCCTTGATCCTTGACAAACGCCAGCACATCGCTCATCATATCGCTGCAGCAGGCGGAATAGACTTCTCCGTCTAAAAGATCGTCTTCCCCACGCAGCAGCTCAGCCTGCAAAAGGTCCTTGATTTCATTGATTTTCATAAGCTATATATCCTTCTCCGGGAGTCCCCGGTAAAAACGTGCGCTTTTTCGGATATTGCAGAGGACGGGAGATGGACCGGTCACGCACCCATGCTGTCTCAAACCACGGAGTCAGGTGTGTCACCGGTGTCTAATTGGCAAATCAGTCCTGATACTTCTTCAGGATGTCGGGCAGCTGAGAAGGATCCAGTCTACCATATACGTCTTCGCCGATGGTCAGCACGGGAGCCAGACCGCAAGCGCCGATGCAACGGGTAGCGTCCAGGGAGAACTTCAGGTCAGCTGTGATACCGCCGTTCTGGATGCCCAGCAGCTCTTCCAGCTTTTCCATCAGCAGGCCGGAGCCCTTTACGTAGCAGGCGGTGCCAAGACATACTGCCACGGGGTTGGTTCCCTTGGGGTTCAGCAGGAACTGGGAATAGAACGTCACAACGCCGAACACTTCAGAGTAGGGAACGCCCAGACCCTGTGCGATGGCCTTCTGCACTTCTTCCGGCAGATAGCCGTAGATGTCCTGTGCCTTCTGCAGTACAGGCATCAGTGCGCCGGCTTCGCCCTTGTGTTCAGCGATCAGTCTGTCCAGAGCCATTTTCTGCTCTGTGGTACCCTTAAAGGGTACGGAAGTCATAGACTTTTTCATAACTTTGGATTTCCTCCTGAATATATTGTGTATATTACTTGTTAGCCACAAATGCTTCGACGCTGTCGGCAATGCCGTCCATGTAGTCGTTTTCCATCAGCTCGATGATACCACGGTCGCACAGTGCGGCCAGCTTGGGATCGATGGGGAGACGACCCAGGAACGGGATCTCGCATTCCTTTGCCACAGCCTCTGCCTTGGATTCGCCGAAGATGTTGATCACCTTACCGCAGTCGGGGCAGGTCACATAGGACATATTTTCCACCAGACCGATCACCGGGATGTTCATGAGGGCGGCCATGTTCACAGCCTTCTTCACGATCATGGAGACCAGATCCTGGGGAGTCGTGACGATCACGATGCCGTCCAGCGGAATGGACTGGAACACCGTCAGCGGCACGTCGCCCGTTCCCGGAGGCATATCGATAAACATAAATTCTGTGTCGTCCCAGACCACATCGGTCCAGAACTGCTTTACAGTCCCTGCGATCACAGGACCTCTCCAAACCACCGGTCTGGTCTCGTCCTCCAGCAGCAGGTTCACAGAGATCATCTTGATCCCCGTCTTGGTTTCCAGCGGCAAGAGGCCGTCTCCTGTGGATAAAATGTCACCCTTGGCACCAAAGGCCTTGGGGATAGAGGGACCGGTCACGTCGGCATCCAGAATACCCACAGTGTGTTCTCTGCGGCGCATGGTGGTAGCCAACATAGAAGTAACGATGGATTTCCCCACACCGCCCTTACCGGATACGATACCGATCACGTGGCCGATCTTAGAGTCCTTGTGGGGTGCTTCAAAGGTCGGGCCTGCGTCCTTACGAGACGAGCAGTTCGCACTACAGGTAGAGCAGTCGTGGGTACAACTGGTATTTTCTTCTGCCATACTACTATCTTTCCTTTCTATTACATTATAACTTCATGCAGTCTCCTTTATTATACCCTAAATTCGAGAAAAATACAAGACGTATTTCGAGATTCTCCTGTCGATTTTTCATAATTTTCTGCTTTTCTTGCCAAAAATATATAGCGGTATATCATTTTCAGAATGTTTTCCGCCCATCCCACCTCGACAAAGGCAAAAGATCCCTTCGCAGACGGCAAGACCATCCGAAAAAGGATCTTTCTTCTATCCTCGTTTTTTCCGCTGGGAGAGCTGTTTCCACCCCTCCCACACCGCCAGCAGCACCAGCGCCGGGACGAGGGAGAGAAAGTAGCCATACCAGACCAACGGCTCCCACAGCAGGCAAAGCACCAGCATGCCGAGGGTCAGCAGCGCATACAGTCCGTACGCCACATGGAATCGGCACCGGAAGAAGGAGCCACGCTGTCCCACCGCACCGGAGAACAGCAGCTGGGTCAGCAGGATCGAGGCCAGCAGGATCCCGTTTTTCGGCATGGACAACAGGCCGCATACCAGTGGCAGGCAGCCCTCCAAAAGCCCCCACAGCAGCCCCAGTCCCACCAGAGCCGCAAAGGTACGCTTACCGTGGGGCAGACACAGCTGCGCCGCCGGGATGGTCAGCGGCTTCTCCGGCACCCGGACAAACGCCAGCACCAGCACCGCCACAAAGTCGATGATCAGCCCGATAAAGAGCAATGCCGCCGGGGATGGCAGAGAATACCGGAACAGCACGGAGCACAGCAGCAGCACCATCCGAGAAAACTGAGACACGCTGAGATACACCGCCGCACACCACATATGGTACAGCGCACGCCGGCTCTGGAACATGGCCTCCACCACCTCCGCAAAGCCGCCGCTGCCACCGGTGGGATACACGGTCATATCCGCTTTGGCCTTCAAGGGCTGGGGCAGAGGCCGATGGGCAGCATTTCCCGCCGCTACCGCCGCCGCTGCATCTCCCACCGTCAACAGCCGGGCATCCAATACGTTTCGCACCACCGTTGCCGTGTGTGCCGCCCTTGTACGCCGCTTTCCGCCTGCACCGGTCGTAGACTCTGTCTTGGGTACAAAGGGGGCCAGCAGGGCTTGCAGGCGGTCGTGGCGGATCTGGGAATGGTCTACATTGCGTGCCAGTGTGGTGGTCTGCACCGGCGGCACCTCCAGGATGGCACAGCCCTTCTCCGGCAGCTTTTCCCCCGGCGCTCCCGTCAGCACCACCGTATGGGGATCGAACAGACCGATCTCTCTGCCGTAGTACAGATCCCGCTCCGGTTCACTGGACAGCAGCAGCAGCGATACCCCCGCCTCCCGCAGCTGTGCCGCCGCCTCCTTGACTCCGGCACCCGCCGGTTCTGCGATGGCACAAAAGCCTACAAATGTCATATTGGATTGGAGCAGAGACAGCCGGTTCAGGGTCGTGTAGGGGGAGGTGCGCTTGGCACAGGCGATGACACGAGCGCCGCTGATGGTCAGCCGTGCCGCCTCGGTGAAGATCTTTTTCCGGCTCTCCCCGTCCAGTGGCACATCCTTGCCGTTCTCCCCCATCCACTGGGTACAGCACAGCATCACCCGCTGGATGTCCCCGGAGACCACGGCATACACTTCCCCGCCCGCCTCCTGCACCAGCACCGTGTCCAGTCCACCAGCGATACCGGTACCGCCGTCCACGTGATCCAGTGTGGTGAAGCTGTAATCCAGGGGCTTACCGGCACGCTGGGTGTAGCTGTCTGCCGCCTGATGCAGCATGGTGTACTTCTCCGGCATGGCCGTGATCGCACTGCCGGACAGGGCCGTGTGGAGCTGACTGCCGCCTACCGTAGCCAGCTGATACCGCAGGAGCCGTGCCAGTGCCGGCAGTGTATCCCCGCCCGCTCTTTCGGCTACCACATAGCGATCCCCCGTGAACCAGCCCACCAGCGTCATTTCGCCGGATTTCACCAGCTGGATGTCCGAGAGCACGATGCGGCGTATCCCGGCGATCCGTTCCAGGGAGGTGGAATCTCCGATCACCGCACCGCCTACAGCACTGTCACCGCTTGCCTTTCGCCGCTTCTGCCGCCCGGTATCCTGCACCGCTATGGCGATGATGATATAGGCAATGGCGGTCAGATATTCGCTCATAGAGGCCACCGCCAGCACCATGGAGGACAAAAAGGTCTCCGTGAAGCCGTGCCCCAAAAACAGTGCCAGCGCCGTGATGAGCAGCACACAAGCCAGCATGACCAATGCGCTGATCCGACACCAGCCCGTCAGTCGTTCCATGAGGGGCAGCTTTTCCCCCGCCGTCATGCGGATCCCGCCCTGCTTCCGGACGATCAGGGTATCCTCGCCCGTGGCCGTGACCACCATCCGGGCCTGTCCCCACAGCACGGTAGACCCGGCGTAGAGCAGGTTAGAGCGATATTCGGCGGGGATGGCACTGCCTGCCTCCTCCGTGCGGATCACCGTTTCGAATTTCTGCACCGTGTCCCGGTTGGCTGTGATGCCCCGTTCGGACACCGCCAGCTCGTCTCCCGCCACGATCCGTCCGTCCGCAGGCACCATGTCGCCGCCTTCTAAAAACACGATGTCGCCCACCACCAGCTCCTCCGCTGACAATAGGAGCATCCTGCTGTCCCGCAGTACGGAGCAGGTGGGGATGCCGATGGAGGCGTTGTCCTCTAAGATCCGCTTGGCCTTACAGTAGGTCACCGTCCGCAGCAGTGCCCCCAGGATCAGGATCCCCACGATGGCCAGTGCCGACCGGCTCTCCTCAAAGATGGCGGCAAAGATAGCAGTGACCGCCAGCAGCAGTGTCGCCAGGTCGGACAGGCAAGCCACAATGGTCTCCTTGACAGAGGTACGATGGATGTACCAGACCCGGTTGGGACTGCCCCGTCGTCTGCGAATGACCGCCTCTTTGGTGGACAGACCGGTGTACATATCCGTTTTCAGCTCGGAGAGGACAGCGGATGCCTCCCGCAGATGCCAGTCATTTTTTTCCATATCAACCTACGATTTTGTAATATACTTTAATCCGCTTTTCCAATATGATCCCAATCGATCTCGGCATCGGAGAGAAAGCCACTTTTTTCCGCTTCTGCGATCCGGGCAGCCTCAGCCGGCGTCACACGGGTATAATCCGGATCCCAGGCACGAACCAATTTTTTGATGAAGTCAACGCTGATCAGCCGAGTTAACGTTGTTAACGAGTTAACGTTGTTAACGCGAGAAAACGAGTTTTCAACCTTGAACGGCGTTCACTTGATTCATAAGCGAATATCTGCTCGTCTTTTGGTAGCATTTCCAATTGTTGCCTCTTCTCTCCCATATATCCTTACAGCGAGACCAATGTGATCCCGTTTTCTCCTGCATCCACAACGATGGTTTTCACGCTGCCCTTTTTGGCGATGATCTCCCCGGCGATCTTGTCCTCGATCTCCTTTTGGATGAACCGGCGCATATTCCGGGCTCCGTAGGTCTCCGAATAGGATTTTTCAGCCACATAGCGCACCGCCCCATCCCGGAAGGTCAGGGTAATGCCCTTTTTCGCCAGCGCACCGGCCAGGTCGGAGAGCATGATCTGGGCAATGCCCATGAAGTTTTCCTTGGAGAGATGGTGGAAGGTGATGACCTCGTCCACCCGGTTGAGAAATTCCGGTCGGAGGAATTCGCCCAGTGCCTTCGTGGTTTTGTCTGCCAGCACCGCATCTGCCGACATGGTAAAGCCGGCCGAGGCATTTTTCGTGTGGGAACCGGCGTTGGTAGTCATGACGATCACTGCATTGGAGAAATCCACCTGCTTGCCGTGGGAATCCGTGATGATCCCGTCGTCTAAGATCTGCAAAAGGATGTTCATCACGTCCGGGTGCGCCTTCTCGATCTCGTCAAAAAGGATCACCGAGTAGGGTCTGCGGCGTACCTTTTCGGTGAGCTGCCCCGCATCGTCGTAGCCCACGTAGCCGGGGGCCGAGCCAATGATCCGGGATACCGAATATTTCTCCATGAATTCGCTCATGTCCACACGGATCAGTGCATCCGGCGTGGAGAACAGATCCTCTGCCAGCACCTTCACCAGCTCCGTCTTCCCCACACCGGTGGGTCCGGCAAAGATGAAGGACACCGGCTTGCGCTTGTAGGACACACCGGCCCGGTTCCGGCGAATGGCACGGGCTACCGCTTCCACCGCTTCGTCCTGTCCCACGATCCGCTGCTTCAGCCGTTCATCCAGCTGCGCCAGCCGGGTGTATTCGCTTTCCGTGATGGTGGAGGCAGGCACGCCCGTCCAGATCTCGATCACGTCTGCCAGATCCGCTTCGGTCATCTCGATGGCGTCACACTGGGGTGCCAGCTCCGTGAGCCGTTCGTCGATGCGGTACTGCTCTGCCTTCAGGTCTGCCAGTGCCTTGTACCGTTCCTCCAGAGCAGCCTCGTCGTTTTCCTTGGCTTCTGCCGCTTCCAGCTCCCCTTGCTTCTTCTCCACGAACACCTTTCTCTCCTGGAGCATCTGCTGTTCGGTCAGGGCGGCGGAGTGGACGGAGATGTGGGAGGCCGCTTCGTCGATCAGGTCGATGGCCTTATCCGGCAGATACCGATCGGTGATGTAGCGTTCGCTGAGGGTGGCCGCCGCTTCCAGTACCCCGTCGGGGATGTGGATGTGGTGGTATGTTTCGTAATATTCCTTGATGCCCCGCAGGATCTCCACGGTGTCGGCAATAGAGGGCTCGTTCACGATCACCGGCTGGAAACGGCGTTCCAGTGCGGAATCCTTTTCGATATACTTCCGGTACTCGGTCATGGTGGTAGCACCGATCACCTGGATCTCCCCACGGGACAGAGCCGGCTTTAGGATGTTGGCGGCATTCATACTGCCCTCGGCATCCCCTACGCCTACCAGATTGTGTACCTCGTCGATGACTAAGATCACGTTCCCCTTGGCCTTCACATCGTTCAGCAGTCCCAGCACACGGGATTCAAACTGCCCCCGGAACTGGGTACCGGCCACCAGTGCGGTCAGATCCACCAGATGCACCGAGCAGCTCCGCAGCCGATAGGGCACGTTCCCCTGGGCGATCCGCAGTGCCAGGGCTTCGGCGATGGCGGTCTTGCCCACGCCGGGTTCACCGATGAGACAGGGGTTGTTCTTCTGCCGACGGCACAGGATCTGCACCACCCGCTCCAGCTCTCTGTCTCTGCCCACCACCCGGTCGATCTGTCCGGCAGCGGCCTTTTCGGTCAGGTTGGTGGTGTACTGGTTTAGGAATTTGGGTTCCTTGTCTTCGCTCTTGCCGGGACGCTTCCGACGGGATTCTTTAGCCTCACCGCCGTTTTGTTCCCCCTGCTTCATGAGCTTTTCAAAGTTGAGGAAGGGCGTGCGGGTCTGGGGATCTTCCCCTTCTCCCTCTCCTACGCTGTCGGCAAAGGCTTCCATTTCGCTGTTGAGCTGCTCGATGGCATCGTCATCCAGCCCGGTCTGGGAAAGCATATCGTCCAGCGGCTTGATCCCCAGCTCCTTTGCACATTTCAGGCACAGACCTTCGCTTTTGGTCTCGCCGTTTTCCATTCTGGTCAAAAATACTACCGCCACCCGCTTGTGGCATCTGGAACACATGGTCATGAATGTATCTCTCCGTTATATGGTCTGAAGTTGCGTTTTCACGATAGGACACCGGTCAGGATGGTCAGCAGATCCTGGCTTAGGATCCACTTGCACAGCACACTGTTCTGCACCGCCGCCGGTCCGAACAAGGTGGGGTCGATGGGGCCCAGTGCCTCCACTAAGCTGCCGCCGATGATGGCAATGACACAGGCGAAAAATGCCGCCTCGATGCACCCGAACACCAGCCCGGCAAAGTGGTTGGCCTCCGACAGCACCGGCAAATGGAAAAGCATATCCCCGAACCAGGCCACCAGCGACAGCGCCACATATACCCCCAAAAACAGGATGGCAAAGGCGACGGCAGAGGCGACCATGGTGGCACAGGGGTCTGCGATCTGGGCAGAATAATCGGCGATGATCCCTTCGTCTGCCTGGGTGATCTCGGCGATCTTGGCAGAAAAGCTGGGGATGTCGATACCGTATCGGGTCAGGATGGCGGTGTAGGCCTCCGGCAGGTCCTTGGCGATCCGGGACAGGTCGTAGGTCTGTGTCTCCAAATTCAGTGCCAGAGAACGCAGGGTCTCCGCGATCCCGTCGGCGATACGGTCAATGATATAGTTTTCCTTGATGCTCTCCCGCACCACCGGCGTATAGGCCCAGGCAGCCAGCAGGGAGACGATCCCCTTGACCAGCCCCATCGCCGAGCGGATAAAGCCCTTTTTCACCCCGGACACGATGCACCATATGGCGCAGATCAGTATCAATCCATCCAGCAGTAGACTCATAATATCCCCTTTCTTATTTAGGAAGCACCATCGCTATCCGCTGTGAACACGGCAGGATACATACAGTCCTTGGTGCAGACCATGATCCCCCGGTCGTAGGTACAAATGCGCAGCACGTCGTCGTCATCCAGCGGACAGGTGGCGTAGATCCCGCCCGGATCCATGGCAAGCACCGCATTGGGGGTCAGCACCGCACACAGCATATCGCCCGTGCCGATCACCACCCGCTGCATCCGCTCCCGGTACATTTGGGACAGCAGCACCTGTCCGGTACTGTCCAGCACCACCACCCGGTTCTCGCTGCCCAGCGCATTCTCTGCGCCCACCAGTGCCACATAGCCATCTGCCATATCCGCACTGACCAGCGTCATCCCGGACAGGGAATACCGGCCCAGCTGGCTCCCGTTGGCATCGAAGAACAGCACCGCACCGTCGCACAGCACCGTAAAGGAGCCGTCCGGATGGAAAGCGGTCTCCAGCGGCAGGAGCCCTCCGAAGGTGGTGGTGAGCAGCGGCTCCGCTTCTCCTACGGCACACAGGGACACCTCACAGCTGAAATCCGTCTCGCCGGGTATAGCCGAAACGATCGCCACCCGCTGCCCATCCTCCCGGATCGCTGCATCCATGACGTAGTGGTCCTTGTAGATGGACATGGTGTGGTTCAGCGCCTCGTTGTACAGCTCCACCACATATTTGGTCTCATTGGAGCGGGTCACCAGTACATAGGCACCGCTGTCGCTCATATCGGCAGCCAGCAGCTTGAAATCCGTCTCCCGCTTGACCACACGGGTCAGGGTGTTGTAGATGGCGTAGTTCTTGCCACCTAAGTCGTACACCAGCACATATTTTCCCGACACAGACAGGCATGGACCGGAATAGTTCAGCGTATCCTCGGTCAGCACGATCCCGGCAGAATCATAAATGGTCAGCACATCGGTGCCAGCCACCGCCATACCGGTTTTGTAGGGCGAAAACTGCAGGGTCTCGTGTCGGGCATAGGAAACTGTGGCGGCCTCGCTGGTGTTATTCTGCATATGCAGATCGAAGTCACGGGCTAAGTAGGTCAGGTTGTCGTAGGTGATGTACTCCCGCCCCACCGCCAGTATCAGCAGGCAGAACAGCACCAGCACCACGCCGACCACCGCCGCCATAGCACGATAGGCCGCCGACACCTTGGCATAGTATCGATTGGTCTGGGGCTTGATCCCGCCCGCTACCCGCAGCTTCCCGCCGGGGGATGGACTGTTTTTTGCCACTGCTGTTCGCCTCCCTTCTTTTTTGATAGTTTAATTTCCGTTTATTCACACTGCCATACGATGCCGTATGTGGCGGGGTATTCCACTTCTTCCAAATACAGACCGCAGGCGGGGGCTGTTTTGCCGGCTTTTGTGCGGTCCTTGGCGGCAAGGATCGTTTCCAGCTCTGCCCCTGGGCGCATGGTCTTGCCAAATTCCCACAGGGTACCGGTGATGATGCGCACCATATTGTAGAGGAACCCGTCTGCCGATACCCGCAGTGCCAGGTCTCCCGCACCCGTTCTGGTCACGGTCAGGGACGTGATGGTGCGGGTGGCATCGGTGATCTTGGAGCCTGTTGCCATAAAGGACGTAAAATCGTGCCTCCCCACCAGCACCTGCCCCACCGCCTGCATATGCGCTATCTTCGCCTCCGAAAAGGGCACGTAGGTCTCCCACACCCGGTCGGTGCAGAAGGGATCATGGAAGGGTCGGTCGCTCATGCGGTAGAGGTAGGTCTTGCCCACCACGCTGTACCGGGGATGAAAATCGTCCGGCACCGTGCATGCGCCTGTGACAGCCATATCGGTGGGCAGAAATCGCTTGGCGGCACGGTGAAATTTGCCCGGCGGGATGGACAGCCACATTTCGTCTGTCTTTTCCGCAGGCTCGATGGCGGCACAGAAGCCATGGGCGTGTACCCCCGCATCGGTACGGGAACAGCCGGTCACGGTGCAGGGAAAGCCCAGGGTGCGGGAAAAGGCCTCGGTGAGTGCCTCCTGCACCGAAAGCCCATTCTCCTGCTTCTGAAAACCACAGTAGCACTTGCCATCGTAGGCGATCCGCAAAAGCAGCTTCATTTGGTCGTATCCTTATCCTTTTGTTCTTGTTTCAACGCTTTGATCGCCGCAGAGGCCTCTTTGCTCGTCCGGGTCAGCTGGATGGAGGCAAGCACCCCATTGGCAATGAGTCCCACCAGGCACGCATAGGCAAAGAACCAGCCCCAGGTGAAGTTGGGCGTATCCAGCGCATACAGGCAGATCGCCAGCCCGATCAGGCTCACCACCGCCACACCCACGCAGACAAAGCGCAGATCCCGGATCGTTTTATCCTTCATCGGTTCGCTCCTTTGCAGACCTTTTGATACATCCGTGTCTCGTTTCCGTCGCTGCCCTGCACCATGGTGAAAAGCTGCCAGCCGTACCGTTCGTAGAAGCTCGTGTGGTCTGTCACCAGATATAGGGTATCGATGCCCATACGGACAGCTTCCCTTTCGGCGTGTTGCAGCAGTCGTCCCGCAATGCCCCGGCAGCGATAGTCCTCGTCCACCCACAGGGCGCACAGGTTGGGGGTCAGGTCCGGCCGGTCGTGGAAGTCGTTGGCAATGAGCCCGCAGCCACCCACGATGTCCTCTCCCTCCACCGCCAGATACCATTTGGGAATGCCGCAGGGATTGGTCAGTCCTGCCTGCATACTGTCCAGGTAGGCAGAGGTGGAGATGTGCCAGCGGGCAGCAAACCATGTGGCTGCCTCCGGTACTAGCTCCGGTCGTTCGTTCAAAGAAATGATGTGCATAGCCATACCCTCTCTTTCCTTGATGGGATGTATGATTTTGTTTTGCGCTTACATAGCCAGTCCGAGACCGGGCAGTACCCCATTGAGCAGCACCACGCCTACCCCCAGCAGTACCACCACCGCCATAGCGGCAAAATCCTTCCAGTTGTAGTGCAGTACGTTCATCCGGGTCCGACCGGCACCACCGGTGTAGCAGCGGCATTCCATAGCGGTAGCCAGCTCATCGGCCCGGCGGAAGGCAGACACGAACAGGGGCACCAAAATCGGGATCAGTGCCTTGGCACGCTGCAATAGATTCCCCTCGGTAAAGTCTGCACCTCTTGCCTTTTGGGCATTCATGATCTTTTCCGTTTCCTCGATCAGGGTGGGAATGAACCGCAGGGCGATGGACATCATCATGGCAAATTCATGCACCGGCACGTGCAGCTTGTTCAGAGGGGCAAGCAGCTGCTCCAGTCCATCGGTCAGGGCAATGGGCGTAGTGGTGTAGGTCAGGAACATGGAGGTGCAGATGAGCAGCAGCATGATCCGCAAAACGATCAGCACCGCATTGACGATGCCTTCCAGATACACCTTGATGGGACCCAGGGCAAAGAGCAAATGCTCCCCCTGCATCCAGAAAATATTGATGACCGCCGTGAACAGGATGATAAAGGTCAGTGCCTTCATGCTGCCCAGCACGATCCGGGGCGAGATGCCGGAGATGGCCACCAGCCCAAAGGAAAACAGGGTCAGCAGCACAAACGCCACGGCACTTTTCGCCAGAAAGATCACCACGATATACAGTACCGCCAGCAGGATCTTCGCCCGTGGATCCAACCGATGCAGCAGCGAATCCCCTTCGCAGTACTGTCCAAATGCAATATCAGATTTCATATAGCTTTCTCTTTATTCGTTTTGTTATGAAGTTCCAGTACGGTCGATCCAATAAATGGCTGCCAAATGAAACGGTCAAGACCGTTCCCTACCCTTGGATAAAACCTTGTCCAGTGCCCAGTCTACGGTGTACACATCTCTGCCGATGTCCACGCCGTATTGCCGGAGCATATAGGCCACTCTGGTGATCTGGGGCACGTCCAGTCCCACGGCGATCAGCTCGTCTGCCCGGGCGAACACCTCGGCACAGGGGGCGTGCATCAGGATCTTGCCCGATGCCATCACCACCAGATCGTCGCAGTACAGTGCCATGTCCTCCATGCTGTGGCTGACGATGATCACGTTCACGCCGCTTTCCCGGGCATACCGCTTGACACCGCCCAGGATCTCACGCCGTCCGCCGGGATCCAGTCCCGCCGCCGGTTCGTCTAAGATCAGCACCTTTGGCGACATGGCGATGACACCGGCCAGTGCCGCACGTCTTTTTTGCCCGCCGGACAGCTCAAAGGGGGATTTAGACAGCAGTGCCGGATCCAGTCCCGCAAAGGCTGCCCCCTGCTGTACTCTGTCCCGGATCTCGTCCTCCGACAGACCCATGTTCCGGGGACCGTAGGCGATGTCCTCTTCCACGGTCTCGGCAAAGAGCTGGTATTCGGGATACTGCATCACCAGTCCCGCCCGGAACCGCACCTGCCGGATCTTCTTCGGCTCCTGCCAAATGTCCACGCCATCCAACAGCACCTGTCCCTCGGTGGGCTTCAGCAGGCCGTTGATCAGCTGCATCATGGTGGATTTGCCGCTGCCGGTGTGGCCGATCAGTCCCGTGATCCCCTCGCCGGTCATGGTCAGGCTGATGTTGTCCAGTGCCTTGGCCTCGTAGGGGGTGCCTTTGTTATACACAAACGATACGTTTTTTAGTTCTACGCTTGTCACAGTGTACGCCCCCTTTCCAGTGCCTTGGCAATGATCGATGCACACAGCTCGGGATCGAACACGTCCAGCGGCACATCGTAGCCATCCTTCCGCAGCTTGTATAATAGCTCCGTGGTCTGGGGCACGTCCAGTCCCACCTGCCACAGGGTCTCCGGCTGGCTGAATACCGCAGAGGGTGTCCCATCGGTCAGCACATGGCCTTCGTTCATGACGATGATCCGGTCGGCCATGGCGGCTTCGTTCATATAGTGGGTGATCATCAGCACCGTGATCCCGTCCTCCTTGTTCAGGCGCAGGATGGTGTCCATGACTTCCTTTCGACCCAGCGGGTCCAGCATAGCGGTGCTTTCGTCAAAGATGATGATCTTGCGCTTCATGGCGATGGTACCGGCGATGGCGACACGCTGCTTTTGTCCGCCGGACAGCTTGTGCGGTGCGTGCCGGGCGTATTTCCGCATCCCCACCAGATCCAGTGCTTCGTCTACCCGACGACGGATCTCAGCCGGTGGAACGCCTAAATTCTCGCAGCCAAAGGCCACGTCTTCCTCTACCACGGTGGCCACGATCTGGTTGTCCGGGTTCTGGAAGACCATGCCGATCTCCCGCCGCGCCTCCATCACATCCGCTTCGGTGATCTCCGGTGCGGTCATGTCCTTGCCACAGAGGAAAATTTGTCCCCCGGTGGGCTGGTAGATCATGCACAGCAGCTTTGCCAACGTGGACTTGCCGCTGCCGTTATGCCCCAAAATGGCGGTAAAGGAACCCTCTTCGATGCCGAAGGACACGTTTTGCAGTGCCGGTATGGGTTCTCTGTCTTCGTCTCCCGGATAGGCAAAGGACAGGTTTTTCGCTTCCAATATTATATTACGCATAGTGACTATCCTAACGTCCTGTTCAGATATTTTGCGCCCGACTCCAGCGCACCGAGGCACCGGCAGGCAGTGTCAGACCACTGGCTGTCACCGGAATGCCCAGCTCGCCTGCTTCACAGGTGCCGTCCAGTCCCTTGGGCAGTGCCAGAGACAGCAGATACTGCATGGTGGAGGGAGACAGGCCGGTGGTGTAGGAGTTGATCAGGAAGAACAGGGGATCGTCGGACAGCACCTGTGCCGTCAGGGCGATCAGCTCCGCTGCACAGTCCTCCAACTTCCACACCTCTCCACCGGGACCTCTGCCGTAGGAAGGCGGGTCCATGATGATGCCGTCGTATCGATTGCCCCGGCGGATCTCCCGTTCCACGAACTTTTTGCAGTCGTCCACGATGTAGCGGCAGGGGGCATCGGCTCGACCGGACAGACGCATATTGTCCTTGGCAGCGTTGACCATGCCCTTGGATGCATCCACATGGCACACAGACGCACCGGCCACCGATGCCGCCACCGTGGCACCGCCCGTGTAGGCAAACAGATTCAGCACCTTCACAGGCTTACCGGCCGCTACGGAACGACGGATGAGACCGCTGGTCCAGTCCCAGTTGGCAGCCTGCTCCGGGAAAAGGCCGGTGTGCTTGAAGCCCATGGGACGCAGCTGGAAGGTCAACGTAGCATCTGCTGTAGTATCTGCACCATTTTCATCTGCCGCAGCTGCTACCGGGTAGTGTACGCACCAGGACTCCGGCATGTGGTTCACCACCCAGGAGCCGCCGCCGCCTACCCGCCGATAGACCCCATGGGCCTTTTTCCAGCGGGGGTCCTTTCGTTCGCCCTTCCAGATGATCTGGGGATCGGGTCGGATGAGGATATAGTCTCCCCACCGTTCCAGCCGTTCCCCGCCTTCCGCATCGATCAGCTCATATTCCTGCCATCTATCTGCTTTCCACATAGTAAACTCCTAAAAATGTATTCAAAGGGTCCTGTGAACCAAAATGATCATTGCACAGCAATGTACCATAATTCTTCATTTTTTATTCTTCACTGTTCATTATTCATTAGTACTGTATCTTCCCCCGCATGGTGGTCGGATGGTTGTACAGATCCGCAATGGCCGATGTACCCGAATGTGCGTGACACAGGGCTGCCGCCAGTGCATCTGCGGTGTCGTCCGGCTTAGGCGGGGCAGGCAGCTTCAAGAGTCTGGTCACCATATCGATGACCTGCTTTTTCTCTGCCCGACCATAGCCCACCACGGCCGATTTGATCTGCAAGGGCGTATATTCCGCAATGGGCACACCCGCCAGTGTGGCAGCTAACAGAAGCACCCCACGGGCCTCGGCTACGATGATACCGGTCTTCTGGTTGGTGTTGAAAAACAACTCCTCGATGGACATCACATCCGGCTTGTACACAGCGATGATCTGCTGCATCTGCCGAAACACCTCGGCGATCCGGTCTTCGGTCTTCATCTCCGGACCGGTGGTGATGGCACCATAGTCCACGGCTTTTCCTTTCATCCGATCGTAGTCGATCACGCCCCAGCCCACAATGGCGATCCCCGGGTCGATCCCCAAGATCCGCATGACAGCACCCCCTTATAGCAATACGTATTCCAATTATAGTATTATACCATATATTGCACCCGTTGTCAAAAACTTTTTTACCGGGATTTATGGGCATTTCGTGAATTTTTTGTGGGTTTTGGCACCTGCCCCATAAAATGACAAAAGGACCCGGCAGCATAGTACTGTCAGGCCTTTTGCATGCAAAAACATCACACCCGGAATTTCGCCAGTGCCTTATACAGCAGCGGCACACCGATCACGGTCTCGATGGCCTCCGGCAGCATATACCCGCCGTTGTACACCAGGGAGAACAGCCATGCACCATACCGGTGGACGATATGACCGGGGTCGTCGGCATACCAATCCAGATCTAAGGCATACCAGATCACCGCTCCCGACACAAGGTGGCAGAGAAACCGCAGCAGCACCACCGCCAGCGTCCCGATCACTACCCATGCCATCGATACGGTGCTTGCTTTGTGCGAGAATATACCGGCGGCTCCGGCAAGCCCTAACACCGTGAAAGCAAAGATATAGTCAAAGAAAATGCACAGCACTCTGCCGCCGACCGAGGGGACCCACGCCACACTGTTCAGTCCCAGCACCAGCTGCAACAGGGAGTACACAAAGGCGGCCGGCAGTCCCACCTTCATCCCACGCCGGAACGACAGCAGGATCATAGGTGCCATAGACAGCAGGGTCACGGAGCCGCCAAAGGGCGCTTCGTACACCTTGATCAGGCTCAGCACCGTTGCCAGTGCGATCATCATGGCGCATTCCGCCAGTATTTTTGTTTTTTCACGTTTTGTTTCCATACAGGATACCTTCCATTCCCAGTAAAATTTGGGAACAAACCGCCTTCTCTCCGTCTGTGCATCCATACAATGAAAAACAGGCCTTCATCTTCCCTTGCAGAAACACAAACGGAAGTGAAAGCCTTGTGGTCATATTCATCGGAAAATATATCCGACGAACAAAACTCCCTACGCCGGTATTGTCCGGATCAGGTTGAAGGGTTCGGCACTTCCGTCTCAGCCATATGGCACCCCTGGTTTGTTCGAGGATATTGTATCACATTGTGGTTGGTTTGTCAAGAGGGAAAACGGGGAATAGCACGGCAATCGCTTACGAAAAAGCGAAGACCTTGAGTAGATACGCATGAGAAAGA
>CAYXBQ010000043.1:0-20563 GCA_964463375.1 uncultured Ruminococcus sp.
ATAGGGCTATGCCCGGTAACTGTAAAACCCCCGGCTGAGCCGGGGGATACTTATTATAAAAAAACCGAAACGATGCACCATCCCAAACCGACTGTCAGAAAAACATCAATTTCGAAATTAAATGCAAAATGCGAAGTATTTTATTCCACAATTCTTCATTATTCATCCTTAATTCTTCATAAAAAAAAGGGTGCGACCACAAATGCAGTCTGCACCCAATTTTCATAAGGAAGTATTGCGAAATTCGCAAATCAATACGCGATACCCTGTGCCAGCATAGCGTCAGCAACCTTCAGGAAACCGGCGATGTTTGCACCGGCGACCAGGTCACCTTCCATGCCATATTCCTTAGCAGCAGCAACAGAGCTTTCGTAGATGTTCTTCATGATGTCCTTCAGCTTGGCATCTACTTCTTCGGCAGACCAGCTGTACCGCATGGAGTTCTGGCTCATTTCCAGACCGGATACGGCAACACCACCGGCGTTAACAGCCTTAGAGGGAGCAACTACCACGCCGTTCTGCTTCAGGTAAGCAACAGCTTCGTTGGTGGTGGGCATATTGGCAACTTCTACGTAGTACTTCAGACCGTTGGCAACCATCTGCTTAGCGTCTTCCAGACCTACTTCGTTCTGGGTAGCGCAGGGCATCATGATGTCCACCTTTTCGCCCCAGGGCTTCTTACCGGCAAAGAACGGAACGCCGAACTTGTCTGCGTAGTCCTGTACACGGTTGCGGCAGGAAGCACGCATTTCCAGCATATAAGCGATCTTTTCGGGCGTGCTTACGCCGTCCTCATCGTAGATGTAACCGTCGGGACCGGAGATGGTAACGACCTTACCACCCAGCTCGGTGATCTTCTGTACGGTACCCCATGCCACGTTGCCGAAGCCGGAGATGGCAAAGGTCTTGCCCTTGACTTCTTCGCCAAAGGAAGCCAGCATGTTCTGTGCATAGTATACAGCACCGAAACCGGTAGCTTCGGGACGGATGCGAGAGCCGCCGTAGGAGAAGCCCTTACCGGTCAGCACGCCGGTGAATTCGTTGCGCAGTCTCTTGTACTGGCCGAACAGGTAGCCAACTTCACGGGCACCAACACCGATATCCCCGGCAGGAACGTCGGTATCTGCACCGATGTGCTTAGCCAGCTCGGTCATGAAGCTCTGGCAGAACCGCATCACTTCGCCGTCGCTCTTCCCGGCGGGATCGAAGTCGGAACCACCCTTACCACCGCCCATAGGCAGACCGGTCAGAGAGTTCTTGAAGGTCTGTTCAAAGCCCAGGAACTTCATGATAGAAGCGTTTACAGAGGGATGGAACCGCAGACCTCCCTTGTAAGGACCGATCGCAGAGTTGAACTGTACACGATAGCCACGGTTCACCTGTACTTCGCCGTTGTCGTCTACCCAAGCCACACGGAAGGAGATCTGTCTTTCCGGCTCAACCATTCTTTCAAAGATACCGGCCTTTACCAGGTCGGGACGCTTTTCCACAACGGGCTCCAGAGATTCGAAAACTTCTTCAACGGTCTGCAGGAATTCGGGTTCGCCGGGATTTCTCTTGCAGGTCTTTTCGTACACGCTGATGAGATAAGGATTTTTAAGTGCCATAGTGGCCTCCTGATCGTCGGAAAATTTTCACCCACGGCTTTCATGGATGATTACGGTATAATTATACACCGTATCTCGCCATTTTGCAAGGTTTTTCCGGCAAAAATCCATGGTGGATGCAGAAAAATCTGCTTTCCTCTCCGGTGGAATTTTTGTGAATATTTCCATTAAGCGTTTCCCGACCAAAAAAGAGGACCCGGTGACCATATGCCGCCGGGCCGTCTTTGCAGTGCGTTTGTTCTATTTTACAGAGAAGCAGATCACTTAGAGGTAACTCTCTTGTACTGGGGGCCGTAGTTGGCGCAGGCTCTGTAGTCCGCACCTTCCTTGTCCATGCCGAATGCGTTCCATGCAGCGGGACGGAAGATGTCTTCGGTGGGTACGTTGTGCATAGCCACCGGGATCCGCAGGATGGAGCACAGGGTGATCAGGTCGGCACCGATGTGGCCGTAGCTGATGGCACCATGGTTGGCACCCCAGTTGTTCATTACATCGTAAGCGGTCTTGAAGGGGCTGCCTTCCTTGCCGTCGCAGCGAGGAGCGAACCAGGTGCAGGGCCAGGTGTAGTCGGTTCTCTTCCACAGCGTATCGGTCACTTCGTCAGGCAGACGTACAGACCAGCCTTCGGCGATCTGCAGCACCGGACCCAGACCCTCTACCAGGTTCAGACGGATCATGGTGCAGGGCATTTCTGCCTTGGTCACGAAACGAGAGGAATATCCGCCGCCACGGAAGTAGCCCAGGTCAGCGAAGTTCCAGGTGGTGTTTGCCATGATGGCCTTCTGGTCAGCCTCGGTAACATTGTACCATTCCTTCATCACGGGAGTGCCGTTTTCGTCTCTGGCTTCGCCGTTGGCATCCAGGCAGCAGGCACCGGAGTTGATCAGGTGGATAAAGCCGCCGTTTTCCTTGGCAACGCCTTCTACATCGTAGCCGGACGCTCTCTTAACGGCCCCCGGGCTCCAGTAGGTACGCACGTCGGCGAACATCTGGGCACGGTTGGTCAGCAGCTTCATAAACAGCATACCCAGACCGTTGAGCACGTCGTTTTCGGTAGCCAGGATGTAGGGCTCTCTGGCGCCGTTCCAGTCAAAGGAGGTATTCAGCATAGCTTCCGGGAAGTCGCAGTTGGGATAGAAGTCGGTCCACTGTCTCTGCCCCTGGAAACCGGCAGCGATGGCGTTGTGGCCAACCATTTCTTCTTCGCAGCCGGCAGGCAGGTTGGGATTGCCGTTCATCAGGTCCTTGATGATGACCATCATCTTGACCACGAATTCCCACTGTGCATCCTTTTCTTCTCTGGACTTCTGCATATCCTCGGGGTTCTTGTCGAAGCCTTCGATGCAGTTTTCCTTGACCCATGCCATAGCCTTTTCGAATTCGGCCTTGTCATAGATCTCCTCGGTCATACGACGGATCAGCTCTACCTCGTCCACAGATTCTACCCGCATGCCCAGGTATTCTTCGATGAAGCGAGAGTCGATGATGGAGCCACCGATACCCATGGTGATGGAACCGATCTGCAGGTAGCTCTTGCCACGCATGGTAGCCGCAGCCACAGCCGCACGAGCGAACCGCAGGATCTTTTCCTGTACGTCAGCCGGCATATCGGTCACTTCGTCCAGGTTCTGTACGTCGTGGCCATAGATGCCGAAGGCGGGCAGACCCTTCTGTGCGTGGGTCGCCAGAACGGATGCCAGGTATACAGCGCCGGGTCTTTCGGTGCCGTTGAAGCCCCATACAGCCTTGATGGTGTTGGGATCTGCGTCCATGGTCTCGGAACCGTAGCACCAGCAGGGGGTCACGGTCAGGGTGATGTCTACGCCGGCCTTCTTGAACTTGTCAGCGCAGGCAGCAGCCTCTGCTACACGGCCGATGGTGGTGTCGGCGATGATGACCTCTACAGGTTCGCCGTTGGAATACTTCACATTTTCGGTGATCAGCTTCTGTGCCGCCTTGGCCATAGCCATGGTCTGGTCTTCCAGGGATTCTCTAACCTTCAGGGGACCTCTACGGCCATCGATGGTAGGACGGATCCCGATCACAGGATAGCTGCCGATCAGTCTGGATTCTGCCATATTGTGTACTTCCTTTCTCTTTACGAGGAAAATATGTTTATGATATCATTGCCGTTTGCATGTGCGCACCAGGCTTCGCAAACCGCTTGTACATAGTATACCATGCCTTTTGGAAAAATGCAATGTGGTTTTCAAAAATTCACGGATAAGAAGTGGAAAATTTGCTTTTTCTCCGCTTATTCAGCCTATAAGCAGGGGTGCGGTACAGAAAAACGCCGGCATATGCGACATACACCCTTCTGTCACCGTGACGCCATAGGCCATATGCCCCGTCTCTGCACCATACCAAAAGGGGATCGAAAGAAACGCCGGTGCATCCTCTGTGGACTCTTTGCCGACCTCTGCGTGCAGCGTACGGGAAAGCAGATGATCCGTGGGGGCTTTCGGCCGTGCGGGGTAGAGCCGGGCGGCGGTGCCTTTTTGCAGCACACACAGCAGGGCCGGTTCCGTGTAGGACAGATACTGCCGCAGTGCCAGGACCTCCGGCGCTTTCTCCGGTACCGGGATGGGGGATGCGGTGAAGCAGTCCGGGAGAAATACGCCAAGTCCATTGGTGAGGGAGACGGCGGGATCGTCCTCCATGGCATCAGGTGGGGCATCAGACGAACCACCAGGTTGGACGTCAGACGAACCATCGGGATGGTTGTCGGGGCAAAGGAAGGGGCAGAGACACAGGCGGCGATGGGCAAGCAGCGTGGGCAGATGGATCCTGTGCAGGGTGGCGTTTTGGGAAAGCAGCTCAGGCAGGGCAAAGGCGAACTGCAACAGGAGCGTGGCGGAAAACAGATCCGTGCCGCAGTAGACCACAGCCGGACATGGGGCAGACGTGCCGCCGACGGAGAGGGCATAGATGCTTTTGCCGGCGGCAGAGGAGCCAATGGTCTGGACGGCGCAGTGGTCACCAAGGGACCAGAGCAGCTCTGTCGCCTCGTCATAGGAGCAGGGCCGGCGGTAGGAAAGGGCAGCTTTTGTGGGCATGGACACCTCCGGAAAGAACATTTTTGTATAGCTATGCGCCGGATGGTGAAAATATACCGATAGCGAGAGGATAAGTGCAAAAATTCGTTGAAAAATCTCTTGACAAACCGGAGATAGAAGGGTATAATAGTATTGATATGAAAAAGCAGTGAGGAAAAGAGTACCTGTTTGCAGGACACCAAAAGCGAGTCGGGGAGGGTGGAAGCCCGGCAGGTGGAAAAATGGGGAAGATCACTTCCGTGGAAGGTCACTTCCGGGCTGCCGGATGAGCGGTCGTGCCGTTAGTCCGTGCCGGTTCTCCGCCGTTATCGGGAGAGCATATGTTGGTATGCATGGGTGGTATAGCGAGGTTTTGTCTTCGTCCGGTGCTGGGCGAGGATTTTTTGTTTTTGGGCGCATCTGTTTCCGCACATTCCATACGCACCACATGGCTGTAGGGAACTGCCTTGGCTGTTCCATGCGGGAGCCATTTGTATGCACATACGATATGTTGTTACCCTTCTCATGAATGAATAAAAATTAACAGATAACATAGAAAGGAACTATCATGTACAAGAAAGTTTCAACAAATATGAACTTCGTGGACAGAGAGCGGGAGACTTTGAAGTTCTGGCAGGAAAATCGGATCTTCGAGAAGCAGCTCTCCGAAAGCGACGGCAGACCTACCTACACCTTCTACGATGGTCCGCCGACCGCCAACGGGAAGCCCCACATCGGCCACGTGCTGACCCGTGTCATCAAGGATATGATCCCCCGGTACCACTGGATGAAGGGCATGGACGTGCCGAGAAAGGCCGGCTGGGATACCCACGGTCTGCCGGTGGAGATCGAAGTGGAAAAGAAGCTGGGTCTGGACGGCAAGGAGCAGATCGAACAGTACGGTCTGGAGCCCTTTATCAAGCAGTGCAAGGAATCTGTTTGGAAGTACAAGGGCATGTGGGAGGACTTCTCCGGCACCGTTGGCTTCTGGGCCGATATGGAAAAGCCCTACGTCACCTACGACAACAACTTCATCGAATCCGAATGGTGGGCACTGAAGGAGATCTGGAACAAGGGCCTGCTCTACAAGGGCTTCAAGATCGTACCCTACTGCCCCCGCTGCGGTACCCCTCTGTCCGCACAGGAAGTGGCACAGGGCTATAAGACTGTCAAGGAACGCTCTGCCATCGTTCGCTTCAAGGTGGTAGGCGAAGACGCATACTTCCTGGCCTGGACGACGACCCCCTGGACCCTGCCCTCCAACGTGGCACTGTGCGTGAACCCCGACGACACCTACTGCAAGGTCAAGGCTGCCGATGGGTACACCTACTACATGGCAGAGGCACTGCTGGACAACGTGCTGGGCAAGCTGAAGACCGAGGACGCACCTGCCTACACGGTACTGGAGACCTACAAGGGCTCTGATCTGGAATATAAGGCATACGAGCCCCTCTTTGCCTGCGCCGGAGAAGCTGCCGAAAAGCAGAAGAAAAAGGGTCACTTTGTCACCTGCGACAGCTACGTAACCATGAGCGACGGTACCGGTATCGTCCATATCGCACCGGCCTTCGGTGAGGACGACGCCAAGGTGGGCCGCAGGTATGACCTGCCCTTCGTACAGTTCGTAGACGGTGCGGGTAACCTGACTGCCGAAACGCCCTATGCCGGTGTGTTCGTGAAGAAAGCAGACCCGCTGGTGCTGACCGACCTGGACAAGGAAGGCAAGCTGTTCGACGCACCCAAGTTCGAGCATGAATATCCCCACTGCTGGAGATGCGACACGCCCCTGATCTACTACGCAAGAGAATCCTGGTACATCAAGATGACCGATGTCCGGGACGATCTGGTGAAGAACAACAACACCGTAAACTGGATCCCCGAATCCATTGGTAAGGGTCGGTTCGGCGACTGGCTGGAAAACGTACAGGACTGGGCCATCTCCCGGAACCGCTACTGGGGCACGCCTCTCAACATCTGGGAATGCTCCTGCGGCCATAGACATTCCGTTGGCTCCATTGCCGAGCTGAAGGAAATGTCCGACAATTGCCCGGACGACATCGAGCTGCACCGTCCCTACATTGACGCCGTTACCCTGAAGTGTCCGGAATGCGGCGGCGAAATGCACCGTGTACCGGAGGTGATCGACTGCTGGTTCGACTCCGGCTCCATGCCCTTTGCCCAGCACCACTATCCCTTCGAGAACGAAGACCTGTTCAAGGCACAGTTCCCCGCTGACTTTATCTCCGAGGCTGTGGACCAGACCAGAGGTTGGTTCTACTCCCTGATGGCCATCTCCACCCTGCTGTTCGGCTGCGCACCCTATAAGAACGTCATCGTGCTGGGTCATGTGCAGGACGAAAACGGACAGAAGATGTCCAAGTCCAAGGGCAATGCGGTGGATCCCTTCGATGCACTGAATACCTATGGCGCAGACGCTATCCGTTGGTATTTCTACACCAACTCTGCACCGTGGCTGCCCTCTCGTTTCAGCGGCAAGGCTGTGGTGGAGGGACAGAGAAAGTTCCTGGGCACCCTGTGGAACACCTACGCCTTCTACGTGCTGTATGCGGACATCGACCAGTTTGATCCCACGAAATACGTGCTGGACGACTGCGCCCTGACCGTTATGGACAAGTACATCCTGTCCGTGCTGAATACCACCGTGGCGGAGGTGGACGACAACCTTGCCAACTATCGGATCCCCGAAGCGGCCCGTGCGCTGAATACCTTTGTGGATGAGCTGTCCAACTGGTACGTGCGTCGCTGCCGGGAACGGTACTGGGTACAGGGTATGCCTGATGACAAGATCGCTGCCTACATGACCCTGTATACTGCCCTTGTGACCATCTGCAAGACAGCCGCTCCCATGATCCCCTTCATGGCAGACGACATCTACCGCAACCTGGTATGCTCCGTGGATGCAGCCGCACCGGAATCCGTACACCTGTGTACCTTCCCCACGGTGGAAAAGAAGTGGATCGATCCCGAGCTGGAAGAAAATATGCAGTTCGTGGTAGACGTAGTGGTCATGGGTCGTGCCGCACGAAACGGCTCCAACCGGAAGACCCGTCAGCCCCTGGCCGCCATGTACATCAAGGCCGACCGGACGGTGCCGGAATTCTACCAGCAGATCATTGCAGAAGAGCTGAATGTGAAGAAGGTCGCCTTTGTGGACGATGTGTCTGCCTTCTCCTCCTACAGCTTCAAGCCCCAGCTGCGCACCATTGGACCCAAGTACGGCAAGCTGCTGGGTCAGATCCGTGGCGCACTGTCTGCCGATACCCTGGACGGCAACAAGGCTATGGCAGAGCTGAAGGAAACCGGTGCCCTGCACTTTACCTTTGGCGGCGAGGCCGTAGAGCTGACCGAGGCAGACCTGCTCATCGACGTACAGCAGAAGCCCGGCTACTTCTCCATGGCAGAAGGGAACATCACCATCGCTCTGGATACCAACCTGACCGACGAGCTGATCGCCGAAGGGTTCGTCCGGGAAGTGATCTCCAAGCTACAGACCATGCGGAAGGAAGCAGATTTCGTGGTGACCGACCACATCCATGTGACCATCGCCGCCTCTGCCGAGCTGCAAAAGATCCTTAGTGCCGGTATGGACGAGATCACAGCTACGGTGCTTGCCGATTCCGTGACCTTTGGTGCGGCTGCTGCTGAGGGCTATGCCAAGGAATGGGACATCAACGGCGAAAACGTGACCATGTCTGTACAGAGAAGCTGATCGACAGCAAAGCATAACACAACAAGCAGAGAAGACCGGAAGGCTGTCCTTGTCCTACCGGAGGTAGGCGAGTCTTCCGGCTTTTCGCTTTTCTTTGGTGATTTTCCCCTGTTTTGGCACCGATTTTTGTGGATTTTACGGATCGTTGGCGGCATTGTGAAAAAAATGGGGAAGATCGAGCAACAAGTTGTTGAATCTGCCGTGTAAAAAAATGAATAAGGCTATTGATTTAACGACTTTTTTTTGATATAATAATAACGTAGTCTCAGAGGTGTAACCATCTGAAGACAGACATTTGCTCTGTCGGCATCGGATCGGCCTCAGAAACATGTATTTCGTCTGACCCCTCTGTATGGGCAGATGATCCTATATTATTGAACGGGAGTGTAAACTATGATTTCACGTGACGTTACCATAAAGAATAATGTTGGCCTCCATGCTAGACCGGCTACTTTCTTTATTCAGAAGGCAAATTCCTACAAGAGCTCCATCTGGGTGGAAAAGGATGACCGCAGAGTGAATGCCAAGAGCCTTCTGGGCGTACTGTCCCTGGGCATCGTAAAGGGCATGACCATCACACTGCTGGCAGATGGCACCGACGAAGCAGAAGCCCTGGACGGTCTGTCTGCGCTGATCGAAACCGGTTTTGCCGAATAAGGCACACAATAGGCATAATTTGGATGAAACAACACTGGAGCGAGGGTGCAGCAAAACACCGTCGCTCTTTTGTGTACCAATGACGAGACCAAATAGGGATGGGGATGCATATGCCGCAAAATTTGGAATATCTGCAAAATAAAGCCGCCGCCCTGCCACGCTCCCCCGGTGTCTACATCATGGAGAACGGCGAGGGCACGGTGATCTACGTGGGCAAGTCCCGTTCGCTCAGAGACAGAGTCAGCCAGTATTTTCACGGCAGCCACGATACCAAAACCGGAAAAATGGCCGCCGCCGTCCGGGACTTTCGCTTTATAAACTGCGATACGGAAATGGAAGCGCTGGCACTGGAAAACAGCCTGATCAAGCAGTACACGCCACGGTACAACATCAAGCTCAAGGATGCCAAAAGCTATCCCTATATCAAGCTCTCCGTGAAGGCCAGATACCCCCGGATCACCATGACCCGAAAGCGGGTGCCGGATGGATCGCTGTACTTTGGCCCCTATTCCTCCACCCAAACGGTGTTCACGGTCATTGCCTCTCTGGAAAAAACACTGGGCATTCCGTCCTGTAAGCGGAATTTCCCGGAGGATATCGGCAAGGGACGACCCTGCGTCAACAAGCAGATCGGCCGGTGCATCGGTGTGTGTACCGGGGACGTGTCGGAGGCGGCCTACCGGGAACGGATCGACCAGGCGGTACAGATCCTGCGTGGGGGAACACGTGAGCCCATCCAGGCTCTGTCGGAGAAGATGTACCGGTGTTCGGAGGAATTGCAGTTTGAAGAGGCTGCCCGGTGTCGGGATACCATCGCTGCCCTGCGCAAGCTCAGTGAACGGCAGAAGGCGGTGGGTTCGCCGGACGTGGAGTGCGACATCGTGGGGCTGTATATGAAGCAGTTCGGCGAGGAAGCAGCCTTCCGGGACTGCGTGTCCATCTTTTACGTCCGCAGTGGCTACATTGCCGATAGCGAGCATGTGCTGTTCGGCGGCGATGAGATCATAGCCGACGAGGACGAGATGGATGTGGGCGAGTCACCCATGCTGGCCTTTCTGGTGAGCGTGTACCAGAGCCGGGAGTACATTCCGGGGGAGATCCTCTTGTCCTTCGAGCTGCCGGAGAACGACCTGTGGCTGCTGTCCAACTACATCTCCGACCGGGCCGGACACAAGGTCACCATCCGTACCCCCAAGCGGGGCGGCTCCCGATACCTGTGCGATATGGCGGTGTCGGATGCAAGGCTCCATTCGGAGAACAGCCGGAAGCGGGAAGAGGGCGAAGAAAAAATGCTGGTGCATCTGGCATCGCTCCTACAGCTGGAGGTACTGCCCCAGCGGATCGAAGCCTACGATATTTCCAACTTAGGCACCGAGCATATCACCGCCGGTATGGTCACGGCCGTGGACGGTAAGCTGTCGAAAAAGGATTACCGCACCTTCAAGATCAAGGGGCAGGTGGGACAGGACGACTATGCTGCCATGCGGGAGGTATTGCTCCGGCGGCTGAACCACATCGGCAGTGACCCCAATGCCACAGAAGCCCTGGAGATCCCACCGGATCTGATCCTGCTGGACGGCGGCGTAGGGCACGTGCATACGGTGCGGGAGGCCATGGCAGAGATCGGCGTGGACATCCCGGTATTCGGTATGGTGAAGGACGAATTCCACAAGACCCGTACCCTGACCGACGGAGAAAGCGAGATCCAGATCGCCCGACAGATGGACGTGTTCCGATTCATCTACGGCTTGCAGGAGGAAGTACACCGGTACACCGTAGGCCGCATGATGAACGCCAAGCGCAAGACCCTGAAGACCTCCACACTGGAAAAGATCCCCGGCATTGGCCCCGTCAAGGCAAAGCAGCTGCTTTCCGGTATGGGTACGCTGGCGGCGGTGCAGAGAGCCTCTGTGGCAGAGCTTTCCGGCATAAACGGGATCACGGTAGCCGATGCGGAGCGGGTATATACCTATTTTCGAACGAAAGATAAGTCAACACTGATTAAGGTTGAAAACGTGCCCAAAATGCCATAAATTCCAGCCTTTTAGGCACGTTTTCTCGAATAAATCAGCGTTGACATAAACAAACGGAATCATAAAGCGGAGCATCTCTGCGAAAAGGAGAATCTATATGCGAATCATCACCGGAACGGCCAGAGGTACGAACCTGGTCACATTGGAAGGGGAGACCACCCGTCCTACTACCGATAAAGTAAAGGAAGCCCTGTTTTCCATGATCCAGTTCGATCTGGAAGGCAGAAATATTTTGGATCTGTTCGCCGGCAGTGGACAGCTGGGGCTGGAGGCACTGTCCCGTGGGGCTGCCAAGGGTACCTTCATCGACGAATCCCGGAATGCCGTGGATGTGGTCATCGAGAACGCCAAGAAGACCCACCTGTTTGAAAAGTGCCGCATTTCCACCACCGGTGCCATCCCGTTTCTGAAAAGTGCCGCCGGACGTGAAAAGTACGACATCGTGTTCTTAGATCCGCCCTATGGCACGACGCTGCTGCCCCAGGTGCTGAAGCAGATGGCAGACGGCAGCATTTTGGCACCCGGTGCCATCGTGGTATGCGAATGCGACACCGACATCGTCAGCCGCCGTACCAAGGTGAAGAAGGACGAAGAAGCCTCTGCGGAACGGGTACTGGAAGAGGTATTCGGTGGGGACGAGGGTACCATGGGCAAGTATACACTGACACGCACTGCTGTATACGGTCGTACCCGGATCACGCTGCTGACCCTGGCCGAGGACGAAAGCAATGGCTGAACAACGGGTTGCTCTTGTAACAGGCAGCTATGACCCTATCACCGTGGGACATATGCACCTGATCCGGGTGGCGGCGGGGCTGTTCGATACCGTATACGTGGCGATCTGTGCCAATACGGAAAAGCCCAGCGGTGCCTTTCTGCCTGCCGATCGGGTGACGCTGGCGCAGGATGCGGTAGCGCGTGCGGGGCTTGAGAACGTGCGGGTGGTGCTGTGTCCCGGTCTGGTATCGGATACGGCACGGGCCTGTGGTGCGCAATATCTGGTGCGTGGTCTGCGCAACGGCATGGATTTCGCCTACGAATACGATCTGGCGGGGATCATGAAGCGGTTCGATCCGGCACTGGAGACGATCTTCCTCCCCACCGATCCCACCCTGGCCTGTGTCAGTGCCACCTATGTGCGGGATCTTTTGAAGTACGACTGCCCACTGGACGAGGCGGTTCCCAATGGGGAGCTGACAAGGGCGTTGTACCAGAAAAAAGCGTGACCAAACGGTTTCCGGCAAGCAAATGGAGCCGGAGCCGTTTTTTTCACGACTGTGAAACAATATTGGAGAAGATGTAAATTCTGGCACAAAAAACGGAGAACTTGCCATTTGCTTCTTGCAACCGGGGGGAGAATATTGTATAATACCTCTGTAAGGATCCTGGCACGCGGCATATAGTACGTCCGCAGACTGCCGTTTGATCCTATATAGAACTGTCTACAATATAGATAATAAATAGGCTCTGCCACCACAGAGGCGGGTCTATATGGTTTTTTGAGAGAATATGACCCCGCAAAGAGAGAGGAGACACCTGAGAATGATGAGATCGACCCATAAGAGCCGGCCGGAGCACTGGCTCCTCCACCTGCTGCGGGGCAGTATGATCCTGCAAATGCTGGACAAGCTGGCGGCACGGATCTATCGGTCCTTTGGCAGCGGCTTTTTCGGCTGGCTGTTCACCGGCTACCACGCAGAACCGGACGGCCTTCTTGCCTCCCTGGTGACGGACAGCCGTGTGGGGCAGGTGAGTGGACGTGTGCGCCGGTTTTGCAGCCGACAGATCGAGGGCAGCGTGATCCTGCAAGGCATCCGACACCTGCTGCGGCGTATGCTCCATTTCCGACTGCGTACCTACGGCTTTTTCTGTATGACCTTTGGGGCCTATACAGCCGTGTTCACCCTGATCCAGGCACTGCTGGCAAACGAGAGCGTGTCCATTTGGCGGCAGACTCCACTGGCCTTTGCCATCGGTGTGATCTGCCTGGCACTGCCCCTGCTGCTGTCCCGTGCCACCCTGAGAGAGACGCTGTGCAATACCTACACCGGTGCCGCCATTTTGCAGGTGCTGGGCTATACGCCGGAGGAGGTGTGTAGCCGGGGTGAGGAATGCCCGCCGGGTCGCATGAGCGTGGCGTTTTTCGTGGGGATCCTTGCGGGTATTTTGACCCTGTGGATCGAGCCCTGGTGGATCCTTTTGGCATTTTTTGCGGCACTGTATCTGTATCTGGTGCTGTGTAAGCCGGAGATCGGTGTGCTGTCGCTGTTTTTTGCCATGCCGCTTTTGCCTACCATGGCACTGGCGGGGCTGGTGCTCTACACCTTCTTCTGCTTCGGGCTCAAGGTGCTGCGGGGCAAACGGAGCGTGCGGGTGGAGCCCATCGATATTTTGGTGATGGCCTTTGGGCTGATCCTATTTTTCGGCGGCATGGTGTCGCTGTCCACCGGCTCCCGAAAACCGGCACTGCTGTTCGTCTGCCTGCTGCTGGGCTACTTTGAGGTGGTCTGGCTGCTGCGGGACCGGGAATGGCTCCTGCGCTGTTCGGTGGCGGGCGTATGTGCGGCGGCATTGGTATCCCTGTACGGCATCCTGCAATATCTGCTGGGAACGGCGGAAATGGCAGAGGCCTGGGTGGATGCAGAGATGTTTTCCATCGGCGGTCGTGCCATCGGGACGCTGGAGAATCCCAATATGCTGGGCGAATACCTGATCCTGATGCTGCCGCTGGCGGTGTGGATGCTGGTGGGGCATGGCGAGGGACTGCGGCGACTGCCGGCTGCGGTGTGTATCGCCCTGTTGGGAGGCTGCCTGGTGTTCACCTGGAGCCGTGGTGCCTGGCTGGGGATGCTGTTTGGGCTGGTGCTGTTTGTGTTCATCTGGCACCGGCGGGCGATCTGGCTACTGTTTATCGGCATCGCATCGATCCCCTTTCTGCCGTCCCTGCTGCCGGCTTCCATCATACAAAGATTTACCAGTATCGGGAACTTATCCGATAGTTCAACGTCTTATCGGGTACACATCTGGCGGGCGGCCTGCGAAATGCTGCGGGACTACGGCTTCTCCGGCATTGGGATCGGCGAGAGCGCCTGGTTCCGGGTGTATCCCAAATATGCCTACATGGGTGTGGAGACCGCACCACATGCCCACAACCTGTTCTTGCAGATCTGGTTGGAGACGGGTGTTTGTGGGCTGATCGTGTTCGTGCTGATCCTGTTTCTGCTGTTCCAGTCGGTGTTCACCATGTGTCGGCAGATCCGGGAGGCGGCGGGACTGGCTACATTGCCGCTGCGGGAGGAGGATCCTCGGGACAACTCCGGTGCAGCCAGCAATCGCCGGATCCGCAAGACCGAGACCCAGCTGCGACTGGCATGTGCGGCACCCCTGTCCGGGCTGTTTGCCGTATTGGTGCAGGGCATGACGGACTATGCCTGGTACAATTACCGGGTGTATCTGATGTTCTGGCTCATGGTGGGGCTGACCTCCGCCTTTGCCCGGTTGGGTAGAGCCATGCGGATCGAGAAGCCGGAGAACGAAATAGACTGTGCCGCCACGGATCTGCGATACCGTTCGTCCCGGAGCAAGCGGCGCAAGGATACGGTAGTACCGGAAGCGGACACAAAACCGGAAGAAACAAAGGAGACAACATGAGTGAGCAGAAGCGGAAGATCCGCATCAATGGAATGGACGTGGTGATCCTTGCGGTGATCGCGGCGGCGGTAC
Organism: uncultured Ruminococcus sp.; assembly: GCA_964463375.1. Classification (GTDB taxonomy): domain Bacteria; phylum Bacillota; class Clostridia; order Oscillospirales; family CAG-272; genus UMGS1696. The sequence continues at coordinate 14,786 of CAYXBQ010000043.1, forward strand.
TGCTGCTGCTGTACGTATTCGTATGGAGCGCCGGACAGGAGACTACGGAAACGCAGTACGTGGATCTGGTCTATGTGGTGGAAGTGACGAGTCTGGATGGGCAGTTCCAAAACGCAGTTCAGGCAGGACAGCCGGTGCTGGATGCCGTTAAGCGGGGCAGCATGGGGACCGTACAGGGAACACCCCAGGTGACACCCATGAAGATAGCGGAATACGACAACGAGAGCGGGCAGGAGGTCTACAACGAGGTGCCGGGCAAGTACCGGATGCTGGTCACCATCGAAGCCAAGGCAGCTGTGTCCGAGCAGGAATACACCGTAGGCGGGCAGAGCGTATATGTGGGCGGCAAGATGAGCCTTGTGTTCCCTGGTATGAAATGCGACGGCTACTGTGTGGATCTGCTGGTGACGGAATAATGACCCTACCGCACAATTCACGGCTAACGCCTTGATGGCACATCTGCACCATCAGAACTGTGCGATGGTGTCAGGCAGCTTGCGGCTGTGGAAAAAAGTGAACGCTTGTATGGAGGAATAGGAAAATGGAAACCGTGCAGTTTGTATATATGCTGGTGGGGGTGCTGTGCGCCTTTCTGCTGGCCTATACATTGACGCCGCCGGTGCGGGTACTGGCATTTCAGATCAAGGCCATCGACGTGCCCATGGACGACAGACGGATGCATACGAGGCCGATCCCACGGGTGGGGGGACTGGCGATCTTTCTCAGCTTCACCCTGACCACCATGCTGTTTTGCAGCTACAGCACCACGCTTCTGACCGTGTGGCTGGGCGGTGCTGCCATCGTACTGCTGGGGATGCTGGACGACATCTACCGGCTCCCGGCATGGTCTAAGCTGATCGTGCAGCTATTGGTGGCGGCCTTTGCAGTGTGGAACGGCCTGACCATCGACCACATCAATTTAGGCGGCGAGTACATCCTGCTGGGGATCTGGAAATATCCGGTGACCATTGTGTGGATCGTGGGTCTGACCAACGCCATCAACTTCATGGACGGTCTGGACGGTCTGGCCTGCGGGATCTCTGCCATCTCCTCGATCTCCCTGACGCTGGTGTTGCTATTATCCGGCGACCTGGTCAATGCGTTTATCACCGGGATCCTGGCGGCATCGTGCCTGGGCTTTTTGCCCTACAACGCCAACCCGGCACGGATCTTCATGGGAGACACAGGGGCGCTGTTCCTTGGGTACACCATGGCGGTCATGTCGGTGCAGGGGGTGTTCAAGCTCCATGCGATGCTGGCATTTTTGGTACCGCTGGCACTGTTTGCTCTGCCTCTGGGAGACACAGCCTTTGCCATCCTGCGCCGGATCTGTGCGGGCAGAAGTCCCTTTTCGGCAGACCGCGGACACCTGCACCACCGGCTGGTAGACCTGGGCTTTACCCAGAAGGAATCGGTGAAGATCCTGTACGCCATATGCGCCATGATGGGTCTGATCGCCGTGTTCTTCACGGACGCTATGTTTGCGGAAGGCCGGTTTGTCAAGACCATTGGCATCGCACTGCTGGCTGTGGGGATCTTTGTGGTGAACTTCCTCATCATGCGGGATCCGGAGACCAGACGGCATTCCGGTCTGACCGATGACGAAATGACCGTTGCCCAGTACCGTGCCGAGCTGGCAGAACGGGAACAGCGCAAGAAGGATCGCAAGGCCGCAAAGGCCCAGCACAATACCGATACCGATGCGTGAACCCAGGAAGGAACGCAGTATGGCGCAGGCGCATCGAAATGATCGGCCGGAGAACACCAGCTTTCGGATCTGGCCCGGGGTGGCTGTGATCACGGCCTGTGCATCGCTACTATTCATCGTCGTCTACGTGGTGGCGTACCAGGCGCACCTGATCCCACTGCCGGGGCTGCTACAGCGACTGCTGGAACAGGGCGGCGAGAATCAGGTGGTGGCAGGGGAGAACATTTCGCAGGATGCCTATATGCCTGTGCAGGAATCCCTGGCGGTGACCTATTATACCCCCGAAGACGAAGACCCGACAGCACTGCTGGCTGCTATGCACACCCCGACCGTGTACCACCAACGGATGCGGATCACCCGGGGGACGGCGACGGATACGGTGGATCTGTATCGGCAGGAGGACTGCTGGAAGCTGATCGTGGAAAACAAAAGCGGCACATCGCTCTACCTGTGGGATGGGGCTGTGCTGTATCGGGAGAATCCCCTGTACCCGGAGGGTATCGAGACGGTGCTGGGGGACAACACACCGGAGAGCCTGTTGGGACTGCCTGCACTTTCTTTGCTCCAAAGCGGGAACGGTACGGTGACGATGCAGCCGGAGAACAAGGCGCTGCGGGTGCGGTATCCCATAGAAGATGGATTGGAATGGAGCTGCCGGGTCACACTGGATGCGGCACTGGTCACAGAGGCACAGCTCACACGGAATGGCGAGGCGGTGCTTGTGATGTACACAGAATATTTTGATCTGGCACCGGAAAGCTGGACAACAACGCAGGACGACAAAGTTAACGCCGGCTGAGGTTGAAAACGCACCAAAAGACCATAGATCACAGCCTTTTGGCACGTTTTCTCGGTCTATCCGCATTAACGTATAGGAGGACGAACATGACTACAAAAAAACGGCACCTGGGTGCGCTGGATGTTTGCATATTGGTGGCACTACTGCTATGCATCGTAGGGGTGGCGGCACGGGCCCTGCTGCGGGACAATTCGGTGCTGGCGCAGAACACCACCATGGACAAGTACACGGTGTATTTCTCCATTTCCGACATCCGCAGCACCTCGGAAAAATTCCTCAAGGACGGCAAGACCTTCTACCTGCACGAAGGTGGAGAGCTGTTCGGCACCTTAGTGGGCGACCCGGCTGTGACCTATGCCAAAAAGCTGTACGTGGACAACACGGGAAAAACAGTGGAGGTTTTCAACAACACCGAAGAAGAGGGGATCTCCCGGATCGATGTGGAGGGCGCATTCCGGGTGTCGGCCATCGTGGATGAAAACGGCTTCCTCCTGCTGGGTGGCAACCGCACCATCGCCCCGCACCAGGAGCTGGAGCTGCGGAGCCGGGAGCTGTATGTGACCATCCAGATCAGCTCCATCGAGAAGGCCGGATAAGGAGGGCTATGCTATGTTGCCATGGTTCAAATCGGCGGCGGTGAAGGAACTGGAGCAGCTGGTCTTCAATATGCAGCAGAATCTGGAAAACAACTACAAGGATGCCGCCCAACAGGCCAGAGTCCGGTTTGGGGAACGGCTGGAGGAGCTGCACGAGGCAGGAGCACTGCGGGAAAAAGAATACCACCGGTTTTCGGTGCTGTACACGGAATACTCCATGAAGATGACGGGGTACCACCACTAAGCAGAAAAGATGCTCGTCGGGAAGGACGGCATCTTTTTTCTTTGTCTTTGCATAAACCGGCGGCTTTGGGAGAAGAATAGGGTATCTTCAAACATAGTGAGGGAAAACATATGCGGAAATGTATCTCGCTTGCGGTATCGATCCTGGTGGCGGCGGTGCTATTGTCTTTGCTCCCGATCCACGGGGAAGAGCAGATCTACGACCGGGTGCTGCGGCTGCACGTGCTGGCGGCATCGGATAGCGAAAGGGATCAGGCAGTGAAGCTCGTGGTGCGGGATCGGATATTGGAAACGGTGTCCCCCCTGCTGACCGACGTACACGACCGGGACACAGCTTCCGCCATTGTGACAGCCAACATCCCTGCCTTGCAGGAGAGCGCACAGGAGGCCTTAGAATCGTTGGGACGGACAGAGCAGGTTGTGGTAACGTTGACCAAGGAAAACTATCCCACACGGGCTTACGAAGGCTATACGCTACCGGCGGGACGGTATCTGTCTCTGCGGGTGATCATTGGAGAAGGGGCGGGGCAGAACTGGTGGTGCGTGCTGTTCCCCAGTGTGTGCGGCCGCTTTGCCGCAGCGAACTTCGTTGGAGCGAGTGAAGATGGCTATCTGCAAGCGGGCCTGACACCGGCACAGTATCGCCTGATCACCCACACGGAGGAACCGGATGTACAGGTGCGATTTCGGCTGTTGGAATGGTTGGATGCGCTGCGGCAGGCGTTGGCGGGGGAAACAGGAGATGTGTGTGGCAAATGTGCTGTAGTAATGGACTGAAATGCGGAAACTGACTGTGTAAAGTGCCAAAAGCGAAAAAAACGCAAAAAAAATGAAAAAAGGTGTTGACAAACGGACGAAGCTGTGGTATAATATTACCGTGCTCAGGTGAGAACACAGAAAACACAATGTTCGATAACATCTTGTTCACAATATGGCGGAATAGCTCAGCTGGCTAGAGCAATCGGTTCATACCCGATAGGTCGTGGGTTCAAGTCCAACTTCCGCTACCATGCATCTTTTACGGTGCGAGGAACACAAAGGTAGGCTTATGGCCCGTTGGTCAAGCGGCTAAGACACCGCCCTTTCACGGCGGTAACGGGAGTTCGATTCTCCCACGGGTCACCATAGATCCTGCCTTTGTGTGTTTTCCGGCCCGTTGGTCAAGCGGCTAAGACACCGCCCTTTCACGGCGGTAACGGGAGTTCGATTCTCCCACGGGTCATAAAGCAGTACAGAAATGTGCTGCTTTTTTCGTTTTGTAGGAAACTATTTCCATTCCACTGTCGTCATAGAGAATACCCCATCGGTATTTGGGGAAAACTATAGAATTTTGCAAAAGGGGATACACATGACAGAGACGACCCAAACGATCTTTGCAGAGCACGAGATTCGAAAATCAAAAAAACAAAAATCCGCTTTTTTGTCGTATGTGCAGGAGCAGGCGAAAAGCTGGGGCTACCACTGCCATGTGGAAAAAGGCTCCTTTGGCGCACAGAATCTGGTGGTGGGCGATCCCGCCGGTGCCAAGGTGATCTATACCGCTCACTACGATACCTGCGCTGTCCTGCCGTTTCCCAATTTGATCACACCTACGTGCCTGCCGCTGTATCTGCTCTATCAGATCGGTGTCGTCGTGCTGTTTATGGTGCTGCCCATGCTGCTTCTGGCTGTGGTAACAGGCGCACTGACGGCACTGGCCGGTGTGGGGGAAGACCTGGCGCTGCTGCTTGTGGGCATCGTTTCCTATGGGTTCCTGCTCTTCTTCTGCTGGTGGGTGATGGCGGGACCGGCCAATCGGCACACTGCCAACGACAACACCTCCGGAGTCACGGTGCTGCTGGACAGTATGCAGACCATGCCTGTGGAAAACCGGGGAGATGTGGCGTATGTTTTCTTTGATCTGGAGGAGATGGGTCTCTTTGGCTCCAGCGGATATTACAGCCGCCACAAAAAGGAGATGCAGGACAAGCTGGTGGTCAATTTCGACTGCGTGTCCGATGGAGATACGATCCTGTTGGCACCGCAAAGAAAAGCAAAGTCCTACCTGCCAACGCTCCGGGAAGCCTTTCCGACCACCGAAGCCTGTGCTGTAGCAATGCCGAAACGAGGCGTATTCTATCCCTCCGACCAGATATGCTTCCCCTGCGGCGTAGGCGTGGCGGCCATGCGGAAAACAAAGCGGGGTGGACTATTATATATGGACAAGATCCACACAGGCAAGGATGTGGTGTACCGGGAAGAAAATATTGCGTACCTGGTGGACGGCATGGTGCGGATGGCACAAGGCTTTTGCACCAAATGAATACAAAAAATGCTCTCTGTGACATACTGTATGTCCGACATACAATATGTCCGTACCAGAGAGCATTTTTTATTTCAGCGCATTGTAAAATGAAGTTGCACTACCGATAACGGTAACAAGAAATCAAAAA
>CAYXBQ010000044.1:0-19387 GCA_964463375.1 uncultured Ruminococcus sp.
CGACCAGCTTGGAAGGCTGGGATTCTGCCATTGAACTACACCCGCACCTGACGCTTCTATATGATACCACATTCTCCCCCGTTTGTCAAGGGGTTTTTCAAAATTTCCTCCGATTTTTTTCAAAAAAGCGAAAACAGGGAGCTTCCCCCGGCTGCTTTTGCTCACCGATCCTCCTTCGGCGCATGTCCTGTGCATTTTTTGTAGTAGCGGGAGAAGTAGTAGACATCGGAGAAGCCTAAGATCGAGGCGGTTTCGGTGACGGTGTACATGCCGCTGCGGAGCATGGATGTGGCTTTGCGGATGCGCAGGTGGTTCACGTATTGGAGTGGAGACATACCGGTGTAGGCACGAAACAAACGTCGGAAGGTGGAGGGGCTGGTGTAGCATCGCTCATGGAGGACCGACACATCGATCCGTGCCAGATCCCCTTCCCATATCTCCTGCAACGCCGGATACAGCACCGCATACTCCCGGCTCAGCAGATCATGCTTCTGCATCTCCATGGACATATCACATAACAAATTGTATAGGATCCCCTTGATCTTGGCCGAGGGTGTCTGCCCCTGCTGCTCCATGGCGGCGATCATTTGAAAGCTGTCTCGGTAATACTGCGGATTCTCCAACGGGATCTGCATGCATTCCTCTGCCAAACACAGCTCTTCCCCGTCCTCATCCACCAGCGTGAAATTGATCAAATGATCCGATTCCATCCGGGCATCCGTCAGCGTGTCCTCCGGCTCCACCAAAAATTGACAGGTGTAGTGGGAATGCTGCGGCGCATACAAAATGGAGCCCTTGGGGATCGTGCGGATCCGGTCCCCGCTGCCGTCCAAATAGGCAAAGCTGCAATGGGACAAAAACATCAGCCCACTGTTGGGTCGCCCCTCTGCCGGTGTGGTCCAGCACTCCCCGTCCTCCCACCGATGCAGTATAAAATACACCTGGTGCAGATCGAACTCCATTTTGTGCAAATCCTGAAACCGTATTTTCTTCATACCACACGCTCCTTTCGCCCTCTCATCTCTTTCATTATAGCAGTTTTTTTCCTGTATTACAAGTCTTTTTTGCCTTTCTTGGACGTGTGATCTGCCTCCCTTGCTCCCTGCCCGCCTGCTTTAGAAAAACCAAATCGATATTCCCGTGCAAAATTGACCGTTTTACACAAAACTATACGCAATTTGTGCATGGGAACTGTCCGGGAAATGTGATAGACTATATCCAAATACACAAGGCAAATTCGATATTGCATCCACATAAGGAGGAACAAACGTGAAACGCAATTTTATTTTGGCGGCATTGTTTCTGACCCTGTGTGCCACGCTGCTGAGCTGCGGCGCAGAGCAGGACACCGCCGACACCACCGGTGCCAACGCCGACACTACCGTGACCGATACCACACCCACCGAAACCACCCGTGCCCAGATCCAGGACAATCTGCCGGACAAGGACTACGGTGACCGGGACTTCACCATCCTGTACCGGAACGAATGGGAATATGAATTTGTGGCAGAGGAGATCACCGGCGAGACCATCAACGATGCCATCTACAACCGGAACCACACCGTGGAGGATCGCTTCGGCGTGACCTTGGTGATGGCGGGACTCAACGGCGGCTGGGGCGAGCAGTCCACCTTCCTGAACGCTGTGAACTCTGCGGTCATGGCAGGGGATGCTACCTACGATCTGGTGGCCGGGTACCAGGCGTACATGATCACACCCGCTATGGATGGGCTTCTCTTGAACCTGAGCGATATGCCCTACATAGACAGCACCGCCCCCTGGTGGTCCGAGAAGTGCAACGACAGCCTGACTGTACAGAACAAGCTGTACCTGACCACCGGCGACATCGCCATGACCCTGTGGGACAATATGTACGTATTCTTCTTCAATAAAGATATGGCCACCGAATACAACGTGCCGGATCTGTATGAGATCGTACAGGATGGTAACTGGACCCTGGACAAGCTAAAGGAGATCTCCTCCATGGTGAGCCAGGACGTAGACGGCAACGGGACCTACGATGCCAACGACACCTATGGATTCCTGAGCACCAATGACAACCACATCCGTACCTTTGTGGTAGCCGCAGAAACGCCCATCACCAAGCTGACCGACAACGGCACGGTCGAGCTGTGCTTCAACACGGAAAAGACCCAGAACCTGCTGGAAAAGCTCCTCGAGATCTACTATGACCAGAGCTGCTACTGCAAGGACAACTCCTGGAACGAGCCCAATGTCTCCGAGCCGCCCACGATCTTTGCGGAAAACCGTGCCCTGCTGCTGGCCGGATACTTAGGTAACGCCAGCAATTTCCGGGATCTGGAATTTGACTTTGGTATCCTGCCCTACCCCAAGTACGACGATGCCCAAAAGGAATACCACACCACCGCCCACAACAGCGTGTCCATGATCTGCTTCCCCATCGTGCTGGCAGACCAAGAGATGAGCGGTATCATCACGGAAGCCCTGTGCGCCGAAAGCTACCGGAACGTGATCCCCCAGTTCTACGACGTGGTGCTGAAAAGCAAGGAAGTGCGTGACGCACAGTCGGCGGAGATGATCGACCTGATCCGAGACAGCCTGATGTTCGACTTCGGCTGGGTTCACTCCGTCCCCATGGACTCCATCGGCGTACTGCTGGCTGAACTGGTGCGGCAGAACTCCACCAACTTTGCCTCCGAATATGCCAAGAAGGAGACCAAGGTTCTGGCAGGTCTGGAAACCATCAACGAAGCCTACGCAGCGGCAGCTGAGTAACGTAGCGTAACTTAGCGTAACGCGGCAGGCAGCAGAGTAACGTAGCGTAACTTAGCGTAACGCAGCAGGCAGCAGAGTAACGTAGCGTAACGTAGCGTAACGCAGCACGATCAAAAACCATCGAAACATAGCTATAGCATATATACAAATAGGAGGAACCATTATGGCATTTCAAAAGACAAAGGTCGCTCTGATCGGCAGCGGCATGATCAGCGAGATCTATCTGAAAAATCTGAAATCCTTCCAGGCCGTAGAGCTGGTGGGCTGTTCCGACATCGTGCCGGAAAGAGCCGCCCATAGAGCCGAGCAGTTCGGCATCCGTGCCATGACCAACGAGGAGATCCTGGCCGATCCCACCATCGAATACGTGGTCAACACCACCTATCCCCTGGCCCACTACGATGTGGCCAAATCCGTGCTGGAAGCGGGCAAGAGCGTGTACACCGAAAAAATGGTGTGCGAGACCATGGAGCAAATCAATGAACTGATGGCACTGGCAGAGCGCAAGGGTCTGTTCTTCGGCGGCGCACCGGACACCTTCCTTGACGGTTCCTCCCAGCTGGCACGGCAGATCTTAGATTCCGGCATCGTCGGCACTCCCATGATGGCTGAGGCCTTCCTGACCCGCTCCTACCACCACGAACGGTACTACACCGGCACAGAAAAGCGTTTTGCCTTCTGCCGCCATGGCGGGATCATCTTCGACATGGGTGCCTACTACCTGTCTGAGCTGGTGTTCCTGCTGGGCAGCATCGACGCTGTATCCGGCTTTGCCCAGATCCACAACCCCGACCGTGTGTACCAGAACCCGTCCTCTCCCCTGTTTGGCGCGCCCATGACCGTGGAATCCTGGAACAATATCACCGGCTCCCTGCACTTTGCAAACGGCACCTTAGGTACCTTCACCATGACCTCCGAATGCGGCGGCAACACCAACCGTTTCGTGATCCACTGCACCGAGGGGAAGCTGGTCTTAGGTGACCCCAACAACTACGAACGGGAGATCCGGCTGTACAACAAGGCCGGCGAGGAAAGTGTGATCCGTACCCCCTATGGCTTTGCCAACGGAAACCGCCGTGGTATCGGTCTGTTGGATGCCATCTACGCTCGTCAGAACGGCAGAAACGCACGCTGCACCGGCGAGCTGAACCGGCACGTATTGGAGGCAGCATTGGGCATTTGCGAAAGCAGCGAAACCGGCCGCACCTACCAGATGACCACCACCTGCGCCCGTCCTGCTCCTCTGCCCCTGGGCTACACGGAAAACGAAGAGCTGGTATTTGCCGTTGCGCAGTAACGCACACCTTCTCAAATTTCTCTGATCTACCAAATAAGGAGTACCACAAAAATGATCTCGATCCAAATGTATACCCTGCGGGAGAGCATGAAAACCAAGGAGCAGCTGGCCGATACCTTAGCCAAGGTGGCCGCCATGGGCTACAACTCCGTGCAGATCTCCACCCCCGGCTACACGAACCCCACAGAGCTTGCCGCCATGCTGGCCTCCAACGGCCTGCGTGCAGACTCCGCCCTGTGTCCCCTGTACCAGATCCCGGACAAGATCGACGATGCTTGCGCCGCTGCTAAGGCACTGGGTACAGACGTAGTGCGTACCGACTCCATCGCCGTAGAGGATCGCTTCTCTCTGGAAGGCTACCATAAAGCGGCCGAGCACCTGAACCGCTGCGGGAAGCTGCTCCACGAACGGGGCTACAAATTCATGTACCACTTCCACGCCTTCGAATGGATCTCGCTGGGAAATACCCGTGGCATGGACATTCTGCTCGCCGAGACCGATCCGGAGACGGTATGGTTCCAGCCGGACGTATTCTGGCTGACCTCCGCAGGTCTGGAGCCCTCTGCCGCACTGGAAAAATTTGCCGGCCGTATGCAGTATATGCACCTGAAGGACTACACCGTAGTGGCCAGCGGCACAGCTGTACTGGAGACCACCAAAAGTGCCTCTGCCCCTGTTGGCACCGGCAACCTGTGCTGGGAACGGATCTTGCCCACCGCCAAAAAGTTAGGCGTGACCAACTTTGTTGTGGAAGACGACATGGGTGTTCTGGATCCCTTCGAAAGCGCCGCCATCTCCTGCAAGAACCTGCAAAAAATGCTGGGCTGATCCCACACATACAGAAAGACCACGCTACTGCAACGGTACCGTGGCCTTTTTCTATGCCAATCTTACCTTCTATTCCGGATCGCTTCCACCTCTTCCCGGCACGGCATAGCACGGATCGCACCCTTTTTCGTGGTCACGATATACGCCGCCCCATTGGCAAATTGCAGCATATCCGTCAGATCCGTCTCGGTCAAGTCGTTCAGTCCATGCCGCAGGACCCAGTCCAGCACACAGCCGCAGAATGCATCTCCCGCACCCGTGGTCTCGATGGTGCCACCCAGCAGGTATGCCGGTACGTGTACACGCAGATTGCCGTAATAGCTGTAGCTGCCCCCGGCCCCCGCCGTCACGTTCCAAAGCCGCACAGCCGGATGTCGCTGCCGCAGCATAGCCACACCTCGGTCAAATGCGGCACCGTCCACACCGCCGTCCGGATCGATGCCGGTCAAAAACGCCAGCTCATTGTCGGCGATCTTGCAAATGTCGCAGTGGTCCAGCCCCCATTCCATCTGCACCCGTGCGTCTTCCAGATCGTCCCACAGAGGCGGCCGCAGATTGGGGTCATAGGACAGCAATGCGCCGGCTTCTCTGGCAATGGCAGCAGCCCGACAGGTAGCATCTCGGGCAGGCGCATGGGTCATGGAAATGGAGCCGTAGTGGAAAATGGCGGTGTCCCGGAGCATGGGCAAGGGCAGCTCATCGGCGGTCAGCTGCATATCGGCACCGGGATTGCGGTAGAAGGAGAAGTCTCTGTCTCCACCGGGCAGGGTGCGCACAAAGGCCAGTGTGGTACGTGCATGGGGATCCACCGCCAGCCCATCCATCGAAATGCCCGCCTCGGTACCCACCTGCCGCAGGAGCGAACCAAACAGATCGTCCCCCACCTTGCCCACGAAAGCACACCGGTGTCCCAGCCGGTTGAGCATAGAGAGCACGTTACAGGGCGCACCGCCGGGATTGGCTTCAAAGAGGGTATTTCCCTGGGGAGAGGTGCCGTTATCCGTAAAATCGATCAGGTATTCGCCCAGGGCAACCACGTCGTACAGTTTTGCCATAGTATGGATCTCCTTTTGATTCCTTTTGGATTTGGCTATAGTATACCACAAGCGTGCGGTGAAGTCAAGGCGGGAGCCGGACGACGTGAAAACGCTGCGGATTTCTGCATGCCGATTTTTTCTTTTTCTATTGCACAAGCCTTTGTGATGTGCTATAATACAAGTACCATACACGCATCCGAAAGGAGCTATATTTTATGAAACATATTCCCTCCTATACCCCCATGCTGACGGAGCTTACGACCTTCTATGAAACGATCGATCCCGAATCCGAACGGCTGGGCGGACGGCTGAACGAGATGTGGGACGACCGGGCGGGCAAGTCTGCGTTCCAGCTGAAAACCGAGCAAATGCGGATACTGGCCGAGGAAAGCACCGTCCACGTGTTCCGGTACTATCCCTTCTGGTTCCAGCTTTCTGCCGGACGGGGACGGTTCATCTGGGGCGGGCTGGGCTGCCTGGGTCAGTTCCTCCACGATCACTTAGGCGCACCCTATCTGCAGGCCTACTACCAGGCCACCGACGAGGACCGCAGAGCCGGCCGGATCCAATGCTGGAACAATCCCGTGGGGCTGGATCACCATGCGCTGGACTACGATGCCATCCTGCAAAAGGGACTCACCGGGCTCAAGGAACAGGCACTTGCCAACCGGGAACGCAACGTCACACCGGAGAGCGAGCCCTTCTACACCGCCGCCGTGACCGGGCTGGACCTGCTCATGTCCTTGTCCGACCGATTCGCCGCAGCTGCCGAAGACATGCTGGCAAGCGAGACCGATCCGGCTGTGCGGGAGAATCTGTCCTGGATCGCCGACGCTGCCCATCGTATCCCCCGGTATCCGGCTGCCACCTTCCGAGAAGCACTGGCTGCCATCGTGTTCTGCCGGGAGTGCGTGGGAACACTGGAAGGCATCGGTATTTCCACCTATGGCCACTTAGACCGGCTGCTGTATCCCTATTACCAGGCAGATCTGGCGGCAGGACGGATCACCGAAGCGGAAGCAAAAACGCTGCTTGCCCAGCTGCTGTACTACACCGCCGTGCGCTTTGACGAGGACAACGGCTACCACGAGACCTCCACCACCGTGATTTTAGGCGGCTGCGACCGAGAAGGCAACGTGGTCTACAACGATGTGACCCGGATGATCTTGGAAGTGGAGAAGGAGATCCGGGTGGTGTGCGTGAAGTTCGACTGTCGGGTATCCTCTGCCCATCCGGAGGCCTACCTGCGGCAGCTTTGTCAGATCCAGCTGGCAGGACTGCCGGTGCTGGTGTTCATGAACGACGAGACCCATATCCCCGCAAGAGTGCGGCACGGGCAGGCGTTGGAGGATGCCAGAGGCTATGTGGCGGGAGGCTGTCACGAGATCGTACTGGGTGGAACGGAGGTGTGTACCCGTGCAGACACCTGGATCGGCCTGCCTGCGCTGCTGTTGCAAACCCTCCAAAAAGGCCCCTACGACAGCTACGAAGCACTGTACACACAAGCCATCGCCGACGTACACGCCTTCCATGAGAAGATAGCAGGACTGAAAAATGCGGCAGAGTCCCATTGGAGCCGGTTCAATCCCCTGCCCCTGTACAGCACCATGGTCGCCGACTGCCTGACCTGTGGCAAGGACGTGACCGAGGGTGGCGCACGGTATTCCTCCACGGCCCTGTCCATGCTGGGTGCCGCTACGTTTGTAGACTCGCTGTATGCCGTGAAGACCCTGTGCTTTGGCGAAAAGCAAACGCTAAGCCAGGCAGCACTACTCGACCTGTTGGAGCGCAACTACGAAGGGGGCGAGGACGTACGGCAGTACATCCTGAATCGGCTCCCGCACTATGGCAGCGGCGATGGTGCCATGGATGCATTCGCAGCGGCGGTGCTGCATGACCTGTCTCAGGTGTCCGGACAGCAAAACGGCCGTGGCGGGCTGTACTACCCTGCCTTCTATCCCCACGATGCCTTCCGACCCATGGGCAGCCACACCGGAGCGACCCCCGACGGACGGCATGCCGGTTGGGCCCTGTCCCGTGGTGCCTCCCCCAGCGAGACCATCACAGGGATCACGCCCACGGATATGCTCCGCAGCACAGCCGCCATCGACTTCACGGACTTCACGGATTCCTTTGCCCTGGAGGTAACGCTGCCCCGACTGCCGGAGAACGAAGACAGCATGGCGGTGCTGCTGGGGATCCTCTACGGCTTCCTGGAAGCAAAGGGCTCCACCCTGCAGCTGAACCTGTTGGATCCCACGCAGCTGCTGGAGGCACAGGCGCACCCCGACGAGCATCGGGATCTATTGGTACGGGTCTGCGGCTACAGCGCCAGCTTTGTGACCCTCTCCAAGGAAACGCAGGATGAGATCGTCCGGCGGGAGCTGCGATAAAGGCTTTTGGCACCCCTTTTGGGCGTGTAGCGGACATGTGGCGGGGGACACTGCATGCGGTTTTTCTACAGCAGTAGTCCCCCCGGCACCGGCATGAGAAAATTTTTTTAAGAAATTTTGCAAAACCCCTTGCTTTTTGGAAAAGAGTGTGGTATAATATAACACGTCACGAAGGGGTATAGCTCAGCTGGTAGAGCAGTGGTCTCCAAAACCACGTGTCCTGAGTTCGAATCTTAGTGCCCCTGCCATATCGGCTCAATAAGCCAAAAAAGGCTCCTGTTCGTTCAGGAGTCTTTTATTTTTCACGTACCTATTCTGTGTCTCTGCGGTACGATCCGGAGATGCGATTTTCACACAAAGGAGCTTGCGTATCATGATGTTCAAATCGAGAAAAACATGGATCAGCTCGGCGCACCAGGGCTTTGTCACCCCTACCCTCCACTCCAATACCTTGGCTGCCTTCCGACTGGCTGCCAAAAAAGGTGCCGACATGATCGAGACCGATGCCCGCATGACTAAGGACAACGTCCTCATCTGCAACCACGACGACACCGTCCGGGGCTTTGATGCACAGGGCGATCCCGTCTCGTACTTGATCTCCGAGACCGATTATGCCACCATCCGTGCCGTGCGCCTGCTGAACGAAGAACCCGAGAACAACTTCGTCCCCACCTTAGAGGAGACTCTGCATCTGGCCTACTTCTATGGCATGTGCGTCAACATCGACTTGAAGGAAGGCATGCGGCATGCGGAAAATATCGCCCATTTGGTAGTCTCCATGGGGATGCGGGGCAGAGTCGTGTATGCCACCAATGGAGCCGGTGCCCCTGCCATCAACCGGATCTTGTCCATCGATCCCCAGGCAAGGTTCATCGACACCAAAGCAAACTACACCAGAGAAAAATTGCAGGACGTACCGAACTATCCCGACAAGTGCTTCGTGTACACAGGGGATTTCTCCGACGAAAATATCGCCGAGATCCGGCAGAGCGGCTGTATGCTGGCCACCATCTCCCTCCACGACCGGAACGCCGATGCCGCCTTCCGTCACCACCCCGATATGGCCGAATACCCCCACACCAGCGATTTCGAAGCCATCGACAACCGGATCCTGGGCAAGTTCTGCGACTGACCATCGTCCATGCAATACGCATAGACAATGCAATATATGTACAAACCGACCGTTTCTTCTTCCGGATATACGGTCGGTTTTTGTTTGGCTCAGGTGAACAGCACTTCTCCGGCTTGTACGGTACCTTTGGCGACCGGCTGCGGCGGTGTGGGTGCTTCGGTGACCACGACCACCACGGTGCTGGCATACCCGGCTGCCTCGATCTTAGCGGTATCCATGGTCAAGAGCGGCACTCCACAGCGCACCTTTTCGCCCTCCCGCACGTGCAGCGTAAAGCCATCTCCTTGCAGAGAAACCGTATCGATCCCGGCGTGGACAAGGACTGCCCATTTGCCATCCTTGCCGGTGATCCCCACAGCGTGCCCCGTTTCGCTGACCTGGGACACCACACCGGCCAGCGGCGCAAGCAGTGTCACCGGCGAGACCGCCGGCACGATCCCCACAGCCTCCCCCAGCATCCCCGAGGCAAACACAGGATCCGGCAGGTCTGCCATGGGACAAACGGTGCCGGCCAGAGGAGAGCGGATCTTTGTGGTTTTTGTAAACATCATGCATACTCCTTTCCGGAAAGAACAGAGCGTATCGATCGTGTTGTCGCCATCGCCTATTGCTCCATCCATTCCTCCAGCTCGCTTTTGATCACAGCTACCTTTGGCCCATAGACCACCTGCACGCCGTTCCCATGCACCAGCACACCGGCTGCCCCCGTGTCCATCAGTGCCGCTTTGTCCACCTTTGTCCCATCCCGCACCGTCACACGCAGTCTCGTTGCACAACAGTCCAGCGTCACGATATTCTCTTTACCGCCCAGCCCGATAACGATCTGTTTGATCGTTTCGATCGTATCGATCTGCTCCCCACGGTGCCGCTCGGTTGGCTGTGCATTTTGCGCCGACTGCTCGTAGTCGGCTCGACGGTATAGGCGTGTCTCCGTGCCGGCGGGTTCTCGACCGGGCGTGTGGTAGTCCTTGTGGCGGATGAGCCAGCGGAACAGCACGTAGTATAGCCCAAACAGCCCTACGCCGACCACCGGGATCCAGTACCACCGGGTCTTCGCCGTGCCTTGCAGGATGCCAAACAGCAATAGGTCGATCAGCCCACCGGAAAAGGTCATACCCACGCCCACCCGCAGTGCGTGCATCAGCATATAGGAAAGCCCGGCTATGGCGCAGTGGATCCCGTACAAAAACGGCGACACGAACAAAAACGTGAACTCCAGCGGCTCTGTGATGCCCGTCAGCAGTGAAGTCAAGGCGGCAGAGAGCAGCAGTGATCCGGCTGTCCTGCGTTTCTCCGGCAACGCACAGTGGTACATGGCCAGAGCAGCACCGGGCAGACCAAAGATCATCAAAGGGAATTTCCCGCTCATGAACCGGGTGGCGGAGACGGAGAAGACCTTTGTAGCAGGAGAGGCAAGCTCGGCAAAAAAGATGTTCTGGGCCCCCTGCACCAGTACCCCATCGATCAGCGCCGCCCCACCCACGCCGGTCTGCCAAAAGGGGAGATAGAACACATGGTGCAGGCCAAAGGGGATCAGCAGCCGCTCGATGAGACCATAGAGAAACGTCCCCGCCAGCCCGGACCCCAGCACCAGCGCACCCAGTGCGTGGATCCCCCGCTGCACCGGTGGCCATACCAGAAACAGCAACGCTCCCACCAGCACATAGGCCGCCGTGGAGACGATGGGCACGAACCGGGTCCCGCCGAAAAAGGACAGCACCTCCGGCAGCCGGAGCTTGTAGCACCGGTTGTGGAGCCACGCCACTCCCAGCCCCACCAGGATCCCGCCGAAGACCCCCATCTGCAAGGACGGTATCCCCACCACGGTGGCAATGGTGCCCTCCGGCAGGGTGGGATCGTCGAGTCCTCCGGTGCGGGCGAGCAGAGTGCCGATGGTGCTGTGCATGACAAAGAAGGCGATGGCAGCGGACAGGACAGCCGTGGCCTTTTCGTTCTCCGCCATCCCCAGTGCCACCCCCATGGCAAAGAGCAGGGGCAGATTGTCAAAGATCACGCTCCCCACCGCAGACAAAACGGAAAAGCACCCATACAGCAGCGTCCCTTTCCCCAGGATGCCGGAGAGATGGTAGGTCTCCCACAGAGCCGGATTGGTGAGCGACGACCCGATCCCCAAAAACAGCCCCGCCACCGGCAGCAGCGCAATGGGCAGCATAAACGCTCGTCCCACCCGCTGCAGGATCGAGAATGTATTGTTCATACACATTGCCTCCTTCAGGCATTTGGTTTCGGAAACAGTATTGCCCGGCAGCGGCGAAACTATACGGCTGTTTTTTTGAGTATATGGCATCCGTTGCTGCAAAACCGATCCGGGCACCGTATCGGTGGGGGGTTTTGGCGAAAACGACGCTTCCACAGCCTTTGAAACTATGAAATTTCCTAAAAAAGGTTGCAAAAATGAAAGATGTGTGGTATACTAATGGCATGACAGTGTCATTCTATAGAATATGGAGAGAAAACACATGAATGAAAAAAGAAGTACCTTTTCCGGGAAGCTCGGTTTTATACTAACAGCGGCTGGCTCGGCTGTGGGGCTAGGCAACATCTGGCGGTTCCCGTATTTGGCGGCACAGTACGGCGGCGGGATCTTTTTGCTGGTCTACATCGTGCTGGCTGTGACCTTCGGCTTTGCCCTCATGTCGGCAGAGATCGCATTGGGCCGGAAGACCGGCTTGTCTGCCATCGGTGCCTATCGGGCACTGGACAAACGCTTCGGCTGGGTCGGGTATATCGCCGGTCTGGTACCCATGATCGTGCTGCCCTACTACTCCGTCATCGGCGGCTGGGTCACCAAGTACCTCGTGGCCTACTGCACCGGAGACGCACACGCCGCCGCTGAGGAGACGTACTTCACCGACTTTATCGCCAAGGCCGGGGAGCCCCTTGTTTGGTTCTTCCTCTTTATGGCCGCAACCGCATTGGTGGTGCTGCTGGGCGTGGATAAGGGCATCGAGGCGGTGTCCAAATTCATGATGCCGGTGCTGGTGGTGCTGACCCTCGTCATCTCCATCTATTCCATCTGTATGCCCGGCGCAATGGAAGGGGTTTTGTACTATATCACCCCCGACCTTTCCAAGTTCTCGGCTACTACCGTCCTTGCCGCCATGGGACAGCTTTTCTACTCCATGTCTCTGGCAATGGGTATCATGATCACCTATGGCTCCTACATGAAAAAGGACGTGGATCTGGAGCAGTCCGTGCGGCATATCGAAATTTTTGATACCGGTATCGCTTTCTTAGCGGGACTGATGATCATTCCCTCTGTGTTCGTGTTCTCCGGCGGCAATGAAGAAGCACTGGGCAAAGGGCCGAGCCTGATGTTCATCACCCTGCCCAAGGTCTTCGACAGTATGACCGGCGGTACCATCATCGGGGCCCTGTTCTTCCTGTTGGTGCTTTTTGCGGCATTGACCTCGTCCATCTCCCTGATGGAGACCATCGTGTCCATCTTCCAGGATAAGTTCCACTGGAACCGAAAGGTCACAAGCCTTGTGGTGTTCGTGTACAGCCTGCTCATGGGCATTCCCTCGTCTCTGGGCAACGGCGTATGGTCGGATATCCGGATCTTCGGGTTCCAGTTCTTAGACTTCTTTGACTTCATCTCCAACAGCGTCATTATGCCGATCCTCGCCTTTATCACCTGCATCTTTGTGGGCTACGTGATCAAGCCGAAGACCCTCATCGACGAGATCTCCCTGACCGGCAAGTTCAAGGCAGAGAAGCTGTTCGTGGTGGTCATCAAGTATTTAGCACCGGTGTGTATCGTGCTGATCCTGATCTCCTCTGTACTGGACGGCATGGGGATCATGAAAATCTAAAAATAAGAAGCAGCTTTGGTGCATTGCCAGGATCGTTTGGTAGACGCACCGGCTGCTTCTTTTTATGTGGAGATTTTTCCAAAGCCGTTGGTAAATCATACCAAGTCGGGGGGGGGTTACCAATTTTTTTGGATATATCCTCTCTTGACATCCCCTGTCGAACGTGGTACAATACCGTGTGTACATTTTTAGATAAAGAAGGACGAAAAGTATGTATAGCAAAAAAAGCGTTTTGGCACTGCTGCTGGCGGCGCTGCTGGTGCTGTCCGGCTGTGGCAACGGAGGTACAAGTGTAGCAGAGACCAACGGCACCGGTACAAACACCGATACCACCACGGAGACTGTAGCCCAGACCGAGGAGACCAAGCTCACCGCCGATCTGCCGGAGAAGGATTTCGGTGGGTTCACCTTCCGGTTCTTGACCAAGGGACAGTATGACATCCACTGGCGTTCTATCGATGCCGTTGCCGAGGAAATGAACGGCGAGGCCATCAACGATGCTGTCTTCAACCGGAACAGCGCCATTGCCGAGCGATTCAATGTTACATTCGAAGAACAGTTTAGTACCGACTGGAATCCCACGCCCGTTGCACAAAAGGCGATCCAGGCAGGAGAGGACTCCTTTGACGTGATCCTCCACGGGAACACCATCAACTCTCTGATCACAAGTGGGATGCTCATGGATCTGAACACCATCCCCTATATGGATCTGGAAAAGCCCTGGTACGACCAGAACGCCAACGCTTCCCTCTCCATCGGTGGTAAGCTCCACGTGACTGCCGGAGAAATGACCATCATGGACAACAACGCCACCTGGTGCTTCCAGTTCAACAAGTCTTTGGCGGAGGACCTGAACCTGGGGGATCTGTACGGCATGGTAAAGGACGGTACCTGGACCATGGACGTGCTGAAAGCGGCGGTGGAAGTGGCCTCCTTTGACCTGGACGGCAACGGGGTCATGAACGAGTTCGACCAGTGGGGCATCGAGGCAGAATCCTTTGACACCATGGCACTGATGATCGGCTCCGGCTGCCAGACCTTCACCAAGGATGCAGACGATATGCCGGTGCTGGCCATTGGTACGGAGCATTACTTTGATACCTTCCAGAAGGCAGTCTCCATCATCGGCAACATGGATGTGTGCCTGTATGCCAACAGCTATACCGGTACCTATCCGGGCAACTCCCTGTGGAGCGACTGCATGGACAAGTGCTTCACGGAAGGTCGGGCTCTGTTCAACTTTGCAGGGCTGAACCGTGTGACCCTGTTCCGGGAAATGGAAACAGACTTTGGGATCCTGCCCGTGCCCAAGTGGGACGAAGACCAAACAGAATATCGCAATGTGGTAAGCCTGTGGTGCGCCGCACTGATGGGTGTGCCGAAGACAGCCAGCGATACCGAACGGACGGGTATCCTGCTGGAGGCGCTGAACGCAGAGTCCCTGTACACCCTGACCCCGGCCTACTATGAGGTGACACTGAAGAGCAAGTCTGCCCGGGACGAAGCATCGGCGGAAATGCTGGACATCATCTTTGCCTCTCGTGTGTACGATCTGGGCAATATGTACGGCTGGGGCGATGCCTTTGGTCTGCCGGACTCCTTGAACCTGAGCGGTGCGGACACCATTGCCTCCAAGGTAGAATCGGTGAAGACCGCTACCGAAAAGGCCATGCAGACGACCCTGGATGCGATCTTGACAGAATAAAATACATCCCATAAGAAGTAGCGGCATAGCAGCGCAAGTGCTTTCCGCTGCTTCTTCTTTTTCTCTTGCTGTTTCTTAACCTGAAATTCACAAATTAACCCTTGTATTGTGCAGGATATGGCGGTACAATAATACCATCATTTTTTATCATGTGGGGGATGGCGATGTTCGGGTATGTGCGGCCGGATGCAATGGCACTGCGGGTACGGGAATATACCTGCTATCGAGGCGTGTACTGCGGACTTTGCCGTGCCATGGGGCAGACCACCGGGCAGCTCTCCCGCCTGACCCTGAGCTACGATTTCACCTTTCTGGCACTGGTGCGCAGCATCCTGACCGAGCCCTTCCGCTTTGTCCCCCACCGCTGTGCCGCCCATCCCACCCACACCCGCCTCATGGCAGAGCCCCACCCGGCACTGACCTACACGGCGGCGGCTGCGGCGTATCTGACCGAGGCCAAGCGGCAGGACGACTGGGTAGACGAACGTGGGCTCCATCGGGTACCGTCGGCACTGCTGCTGCCCCTGACCAGACCCATGCAGCATAAGGCAACAAAAGCACTGCCGGAAACGGAGACGCTCATAGCAGTATGTGAACGGCAGCTGGGGCTGTTGTCGGAGAAGGAGCGTGGGGGCTGTGGTTCGCCGGACGAGATGGCACAGGTCTTTGGGGAGCTGCTGGGGGAGATCTTCGCCTTAGGTCTGCCGGAGCCTGCCTGCCGCATCGCCCACGCCATTGGAACGGGCACCGGGCGGTATCTGTATCTCTGCGATGCCATGGACGATCTATCGGGGGACGTAGCTGCCGGGCGATACAATCCCCTATCGGTGCTATGGGGGGAGCTGGCGTTGGACGAAGACGGCAAGCCCACGGCAATGGTACGAGATGGGTTTGTGACGGCGGCAGGGCTGGATCTGGCGGGGCTGGGTCGTGCCGTGGAGCTGCTGCCGGGGGGACCTATGACGGAGATCGTGAAAAATATTGTGTATCTGGGCATGCCGGACATGGTGCGCCGGATCGCCGATGGAAAATCCATCAATGGAAAATCCATCAAGGGAAAAACCATCAAGGGAATTTCCCATAGAGGAGAACTGCTGCCACAGGGGCAGGAGCTTGCAGACGAAACCACAGACAGGAGTCAAACCGGGATATGAAAGATCCATACAGTGTATTAGGCGTTCCCCGAACGGCTACAGACGACGAAATCAAAAAAGCCTACCGGGAGCTTGCCCGGAAATACCATCCGGACAACTATGCAGGCTCAGACCTTGCGGATGTAGCGGAAGAGAAGATGAAGGAGATCAACGAGGCCTACGAAGCGGTGCAGCAGGAGCGCAAGGGCGGCGGTCGGCCGGGCGGCAGCTACGCCAGCTATTCCTCCTCCGGTGCCACGTCGTTCCCGCAGATCCGGGAGCTGATCCGCAATGGGCATTATGCGGAGGCAGAGCTGATGGTAGATGCCACCCCCGCCGGAGACCGTGGCGCCGAATGGAACTACCTGAAGGGCTGTCTATTGGTACAGCGCGGCTACTATTACGATGCCTTAAAATACATCGAAGTGGCCTGCTATCTGGATCCCACGAACCTGGAATATCGGGAGGCGAAAAACCGTATGCACGTGCGCTCCACCAGCTTCGGCTCTCCCTACCGCACCAGCACCAACCAAAACGATTTCGACTGCTGCGGTCTTTGCTCCAGTCTCCTGTGCGCCGATGCCCTCTGTGAATGCTGCGGCGGCGACCTTGTGCCCTGCTGCTGATCACGGAAAAGCCGCCCGTCAACGGGTGTCGGCAAGCGGGTGCATGACCAAATGTGTAACTATTTCTGATTTCTCCAAAGGGTGATATGACCATGAAAAACAATCGAGCAACTGTAGGATCTTCGCTGTCGCTGACCCGGCGGCTGGCGTTTTCGGCCATCATAGCGGCATTGTCCGTGGTATTTTTGTATATCGGGTGCCTGACCTCCGTGCTGGATCTATCGGCAGCGGCCCTGTGTGCCCTGCTGACCATGCTGGTGGTGGTGGAGATCGGACAGCGGTATGCGTGGCTGACGGTGGCGGTAGCGGGGGTATTGTCGATGCTTTTGCTGCCGGACAAGCTGGTGGCGGTGGAATACATCTTCCTGGGCGGGATCTACCCGGTCATGAAGGCGATCTTAGAAAAGCTGCCGTACTGGTTTGCATGGCTGGCAAAGCTATCGCTGCTGGACTCAATGCTGCTTGTCACGATCGCCCTCTCTAAGCTGGTATTCTTCTCCGGCGGCGAGAGTGATCTGGATTTCACCTGGCTGGTGATGCTGCTGGGCACGCTGTTCTTCATCCTATACGATGTGACCCTATCCACCTGCATCACAGCCTACATCACCCGTCTCCGCAAGCGTCTGGGACTGCGAAAATTATTCTAAGCAAAAAAAGTCCACGGGGTATCGTGTACCACGTGGGCTTTTGCTTTTATGCTGTCATTTTCTCAAATGCTCGATGAAAATCATTCGTAGTAGGTGTACATCTTCTCGATGGCTTCGTTCATGGGCTTCTCTACGCTCTTGTATTTCGATGCCACATCGGTAGACTTCGCCGCCAGCATCTCCCGGAACATGTACGGCAAATTCTTCAGATCATTCCCAAACTGGAACGTGAACTCGAATTTCCGTCCCGCCATGACCAGGTCAACGATCTCCGCTACCTCCGGGTCTGCGGAATACCGGCTCTTCAGTGCGGTGTCATAGTAGGCCGGATATACGCTGCGCCAGGTCTCCGCCGACAGGGCCTCAAAGATACAGCCCACAAATTCCAGATCCGCAGCCGTTACCGGAACGGAGAATACCGAGAACTGGTCCCAGGCATTGGTGTAGTAGTCCTTCTGTGCTTCGTCATACTTCGGCAGCGGCAGGATCCCGTAGGTGTCCTCCATGTCCGTCAGGGACTGGGTCGTTTCGCCAAAGTACAGCTGGGTCATCATCACCTTGCCGGATGCAAAATCGGCCGGTACCTCACGCCAGTTCTTGGTCCCGGTGAAGGCACCATCGCCCGTGAAGGTCAGCGCAATGCACTTTTCCAGCGCAGAAATGGTCTTCTCACAGAAGAAATCGATGCTGTAGGTGCCGTCGTTGTTGATGGTCGCCACGGGCAGATCAAAGGCCGCCAGCCACACGTCGGTGGTGTTCAGACCCGGGTATACCGAGTAGCCGTGGATGTCGTCCCGGTCGTGCTTGGTGTCACCATTGGTGTCGATCCACACATTCTCCGTGATCTCCCGCATCTTGTCCACCGTCCATTCGCCGTCAAAGACCATTTGGTACAGATCCGAGGGCGTGTAGCCTTGGTCCTGCACCAGGGTGTAGTTGAAGAACATCCCGTAGGTGTATTGCAGAGAGGAAATGGACAGGTCGCTGTTGATGGCGAAAAGCTTGCCGTTGATGGTGGCGGGATCGTTGGCGAGCTGGTTGTTCCAGGGCTTGGACTGATCCACGTAGGGCACCTCCAGCCAGTTCAGGCAGGCACCGGCAGCCACAGGCACATAGGCCTTGAAGTTCACGTAGCCGCAAATGGTGAAGGCACTGTCTCCGGAGAGAGCGGTCTGCTTCAGAACATTTTCCGGTTCGGATTCCATAAGGGCAGCGATATGGGTGTTGAACCGATCCTCGACCTTCACGTTCCGGTGGTAGACCGCATCGTTGCAGGCCTCCCCGGTCAGCTCCTCGGAAAGGATCTCGTATTGTTTGTCAATATCATTGTTCTGTGTATTGCAAATGATATACTCCTGTCCGGCGAAATCCATTTCGGGCAGATCATCGGGATAATCGGCACGGGTGGTCTCGGCAGGGGCAGTCTCGGTCTGGGACTGGGTAGGTGTGGTATCGGTAGATGTAGCAGAGGTCTCCGCTGTATCATTCCCACAGGACACAAGGAGGGAAAGCAGCAGCAGGATCGCCAGCATACCGGAACAAGCTCTACGCATAGGTAAAAACCTCCAAGGATAGATATATAATAGGGATAAGAACACTATGGATATAGTATATCACAAGCCCCACGGTGTGTCAATAGGAATTGGGCGAAATGGACAGGAAAAATCGGAGAAAGCGTGGCATGTGGTGCGTACTCTCTTTATTATATTCTTTATTATATTCTTTGTTATATTCTTTATTATTATTTAAACTTTTTTGTAACCCTCCATGCAACTTTCTTGTACCCCCCATCAACTTTCTTGCATACCCCCATGCAACTTTCTTGTATACCCTCATGCAACTTATTTGTATACCCTCATACAACTTTCAGGAAGGGGAATGGGACGGCAGTACGCCAATAGACCGATACGAAATTTTTTTATATCATGTTCAATTTCTTACAAACGCAAATTGCAATAGCAAGTTGCAATAGTTATCAAAAACGTAACAAAGCATA
>CAYXBQ010000045.1:0-16576 GCA_964463375.1 uncultured Ruminococcus sp.
CATTGAGCAGCTTCGGAAAGCTCTCGGTAACATAGTGAGGCTTTATCAGGTCCCCAATCTCGATGAGTAAACACTGATCAAGGTTAATTTTGTGCCAAAAACGCCTTATATGCAAGCATTTTCGGCACAAAATCCCGATCAATCAGTGTTAACTCGACACATACATTCAAGGTAGTCCTTGATGTAGCTGCGTCCGCACAGGCGGCGGTTTTCCTGCTGCTCTTCTTTCAGAGCGAGAAGGCGTTCTCTCATGAACGGAACAAGCGGAAGTGTTCTCATACTCGATTTGGTCTTAGTGGTATCGGATGCAACCAAAATGCGCTTGCCGTCCAGATCACACGAGGTTACGGTGTGTCGGATCGTGATGGTGTTCTGCTCAAAGTCAATGGCATCCGGCAGCTGCACAAGCGGATCTGTCGGACGAACCGTAATAGGCATATGACAAAAACCGACCGAGCATCCCTTTTGGGGATAACCCGGTCGTTTTGCATACGTATATTTTTTTACCGTGCCAATTCCTTGCGCATCTTGAAGACTGTGGCGTTATACTGCTTTTCCAGGCGGACCTGTTCGTCGCTGTAGGCCTTTTCGTTGGCAAGGATCGTTTCGTAATCCTTTTGCTTCAGCTCGGCAAATTCCTCCAGTACGGACCCCGTGACCTCCAGCTCCTTTTGCTCTACGAACTGCAAAATGGCATCGATGCGGCTGTTCAGCAGTGCGCCTGCCCAGGTGGCGATGAATACACGATCGTCCATGCGGCTGCAGTTGAAGATGATCTTCTTCAAGACGTTCTGGAAGGTGATAGTCAAGCGGTACAGGCTGCCCTCCGACTCGAATTTATCCTGCAGATCGCCGCTGTTGACGAAAATGTACTTCTGGTAGAGGCCTCTTCTTTCCTCCATGTAGAAGGTGTCGATCTTCATCTTGTAGTCCTCTAAGGCGGCGATGCACTGCTCGGCTACGGAGATCGGCGTATTTTCGATGGTGGGGATGTAGCCACGTTCGATCATGGGCTGGATCATCTTTTCCATCTCGAACCGGAGCTGCTGCCATTCGCCGTACCAGATCCGGCACTCTCTTTCCTCGATACCATCCGCTTCGGAGACCTTCTCGAATTCATTCTTGTACATGGTCTTGAACAGGCGGTAGGATTCGGACCATTTCGACCAGATGTCGATGGCATTCTTGATCAGGGCAAAGTTGGCTTCAAAGTATTCGATCCGGACTAAGCCGCTCTTGACGATCTTGGCGGTGTTTTCTGTCACAAAGGCAAAGCTTGCCCGCTGCTCCTGCTCCAGTGCTGCCATTTCCTGTAGGGAGTTCTCGCTGTCGTCGATGGCATCCAGCCGGGCTTCCAGCTTGTCGGCCTGGGCCTTTACCAGCATGAGCTTGTTGCGGATGCTGCTTGTTTCCAGGGCAAAGCGTTCCCGGAAGAACTTTTGCCGGGCGGCCATCAGGGCGTTTTCCTCGTCGGTCAGGGCGGGCTGCTCTTCGTATGCAGCTTCCAGCTGGCGGCGGATCGTTTTTGCCTGGTTCAGAATGGGCTCCTTCTCGGCCTCAAAGCCGTCTAACTGCTGCAGCAGCTCGGTGATCCAGCGCTGTACGGCCTGGTAATACTGGATCACGGAGGACTGGATGGCGGGGAGATCGTAGGCGGTCAGCATGGCAGTATAGTCGAATTCGGAGGAAAGCAGCGTCGTTTTCTGGGCCTCGGCAATCTGCCCTTCCAGCGTCTCCAGCTGCTTCGTCAGCGCCGACTTTTCAACGATGAGCTGATTGTAGAGCTGTGCTACATTTGCACCCTCGATGATCGGTACCAGGTTGTTTTCGACAAACAGATCCAAAACGAACTGGGCGATCTCTTTTTGCGTATACACACGGCCGCCACGTACAGGCACTGTCTTGTTCTCGACCAATGCGGCGGTGCATGGAAGTACTAAACCATCCACTTTAAAAAATGCACTATAAACCGAACTACTAACTGAATCATCATCTTCATTTACAGTCCGGTACACAGTATTCCCATCAGCACCTATTGTCATTACATAGCAAAGAACATCATACCCTTTTATACGTCTATCGTCTAACTTTTTACCCTCTGTAAAAGGATTTCGTGAATCCAAAACAGAGTTCAATTCTTCCCACTTGGGTATCTTCCAGCCTTTGATCCGGGTGTTGTTCAGCTTTTTATTTATTACGTCTTTGGCTGCTTTCTCGGAGTCATAGCCTCTATCTTTATTCGTTCCACAGGGGAAATACTCCGGGTTTGCCCACAGATAGCCCGTGTGGCTGTCCAACACATACAGTTTCTCATTCTTTATGAAATACCATCTCTGTTCATAGATCCCATCCAGCAATTTATCCATGCCCTGGTTTTCTTCTGCTTTCCGGATCTCGGCGAGCTTCTGCCGGATCTCATCTCTTTTTTCCAGCATCGATTTTAAGTCCGAGCCGTTGCTGTTCTTAAGGTTCGAGCCGTTGTTGTTCCCTTTTTGGGTGGATGCCTGCCCCAAAGCCGCAGTCAGTCCCTGTAGAAGTGCTCCTTTTTGTTCCGGTACCAAATTTTGATCTGCCATATCGTTGTTTCCTTTCTGTTCCACTGTTCCACTGTTCCACTGTTTTGCGCACTCTATGCCCCACCCCGCATCTTCACACTGCGCCATTCTAACACATATTATTGTACACCATTTTTCACAATAATGCAATCTGCACACCGCCGCACATGGACATCCCCTGTCCATGTACTTTGGCCGCACCGCATTATTTACAGTTTTTTTACATTTTTTCGACATCCCATGGGTGCAATGCCAACATGGCATACCCATGCCGTTTCTTGTAGGATGTTCCGTTTTTTTAGTAAAGCAGCCTCCTTCTTCTGTGTAGCCTGCACATATTTGTCCCGCTCATGGTCATATTGTGTCCATGCCAATTTTTGCCATTCTTCTGTTTTTCTTGCATTTTTTCGGCAAACATGGTATACTATAGGTACTATGTCCACAAGGAGAACTACGATGGCTCAGCATTCCGATGCCCGTTTGGTCACGATCGTCTGCGCTGTGAAGGCAAGAGATCCCGCAGCCATGACGGAGCTGTTTCAATATACCCACCAGCACCTCTACTACTACGCCTACATGCTCACCGGCGATTCCCACGATGCGGAGGATCTCTTGCAGGAAGGCTACATAAAATGCATCGTAGCCATCGATACCCTGCAAAACCCCGGTGCCTTTTATTCCTGGATGTGGACGATCCTGAAAAACATCCACCAAAACCAGCTGCGCAAGCAAACGGTACAGCTCCTGAGTCGGGAGCAGCTGGAGGCAGAGGAAAAGCATCTGCTGGACAGGATCTTAGCGGACGACGACACGCCGGAGATCCATGCGGAGAAAAGGGAGCTTTCCCACATCCTCAGCCACATGATCCACGCCCTTCCGCCGGAGCAACAGGAGGTGATCCTGCTCCACTTCTACGATGGCCTGACGCTGTCCGAGATCGCCAAGATCCAGAATTGTCCCGTAGCCACGGTGAAGAGCCGGCTGCTGTATGCCAAACGTTCCATCCGGCAAGCCATCCAAGCCGAGGAACGCCGTTGTGGGATCGCCCTGCATGCGTCCCTTCCGGTGCCTGTGTTGCCCGCCGTTTTTGCCAGAGCCGCAGAGTATATCGTCCTGCCCGTGCCCACCGCCGTTGCCATATTCACCACGGTGGCAGGCTTCTTTGGCATCACCTTCGCCGGCGACGCTGTCCAGCTGTTGGGCACCACCACCACGGAGCAGCATCCCATCCGGCATAAGGCGATCGTTGTCCGGATCCGCCTCGTGCCCTGCGCCATCCTTGCCCTTTGCCTGCTATTGACCGTTGGCGTGTTGGCAAAGGATATGGTGCATATCCTTTCGCAGGAGCCGGCGCAAGCAGTCGAGACCACGCATGCGCACGACTATCCCCAGTCCTGCCTGATCTCCGCCAAGGGGCTGGAGAACCTCACCGTCCCCGTGGGGCAGACCTTTGCCGTGCAGTATTTCTGCCTTCCCTACCATGCATCCTATCAGGAGGTGGAGGTCTATTCTCAGAACAACGAGGTGGCTCGTGTAGAGGGCAAGCAGATCACCGCTGTGGCACCCGGCGAGACCCAGATCCATTTCCGCAATCTCCACGACCCGGACAAAAACTGCTCTATGCTCCTGCATGTGGTAGATACGCCGGCAGACACCGGTCCCATCACCTCGGTGGTGTTCCATACCGACAACCTGAACAATCTCCTGCCCGGCGATGTGTTTTCCCTGAACTACAGCTGTATCCCCTATGTGGCGGCTGCGGAAGCACTGTATTTCACCGCCGACGATCCTGCCGTAGCGGAATACGATGGTGCGAACCTGTATGCCCGTGGTACCGGTATCACCACCATCCGCTGCTTCCGTGCCGCCGATGACACAGAGCTGGGACACATCACCCTACAGGTATATCCGGAGCCTGCGTCCATCCCCACGGTGGAACCCAGCTCGGTCCTGTTCTACCCGACCACCAGAGAATTGCAGGTCGATGAGACGCTTTCGCTGGCGTACACCTGTCTGCCGGGTACAGCGGCTGCCGATTCCTGGTATTGGGAGATCTCCGACCCGGCTGTGCTGGCCTTTGATGGGGTGCATGTCACCGGGCTGGCGGCAGGGGAATCCTACATCCGCATCTATCGCAGTGCAGACGACGTGCATCTCGGACAGATCCTGTACACCGTTGCCCCATGAGCATTTTCTATGGCTCCGCATCCCCTGTGGGTGCCTGTATCCGCTGTACGATGGCACCACGCTCCTTCGGCGGCACCTGCAGCAGCAGCCACTCCACCATCCGAAACCGTGCAGCCTCCTCGACTGTGTCCGCTTCACACAGGATCCGGCCGATCTGCACGATCATGTCTGCCGTCTCCGCGCTGTTCTTTGCTGTGGACTCCAATATGTAGTAGTTGCCGCATCGCTTATAGGACAGCTCCATATCCTGCTTTGCAAAAAAACGGCGCAGGTATTCCAGATCCCGCTGTATACTCTTTTCACTGATCTGGTATTGGGCGGCAAGCCACTTCTTCTGTAGCATTTCCCCTTGCATCAGCCGATTGTATATCTCTAATATTCGATTATTTTTCGAGCGCATTTTTTCCTTTTGCATATGGTGTCTCCTCCGTTTCTACTACCAAAGACACATTTGTTTGGGAAAAGGATTTAGGTTTTTGCAAAAAGAGGTGGAAAATATCGACAAAGCCACGCCGGCGCATAAACGTTCACACAAAGTTCACACCTATCCGGTTGCCAACGTCACCGATCTGTGGTATACTACTTGAAGAAGAAAGCTATGGGGAACCGGATGCCATGGAGCTATGGCTGCTTGTGGCTTCTTCTTGACATCCACCGCACATGTGGTGTATAATCATACAGACCTATGGGCATACTGCTCTGCGGTAGTCACCCCAAACGAATTTGATCAAAGGTAAACCTATGAAAAATTATTGGTACATCTCCCACTCTCACGATGGGTGGCAGAATCTGGCACTGGACGAATGGTTTCTGGACCATATGCAGCCCGACGATATGCTGCTCTACTTCTACATCAACGAAAATGCCGTCATCATTGGCCGCAACCAAAATCCCTGGAAGGAATGCAGTCTGACCGCTATGGACAACGACCATGTGCAGCTGGTGCGGCGGATCACCGGCGGCGGGGCTGTCTATCACGATCTGGGCAACCTGAACTTCTCCTTCATCGCCGGGGACAGCCGTTACGATCTGGACAAGCAGCTCCGGCTCATTTTGGATGCGGTGTCCTCCTTCGGGATCCCCTGCGCCTTCTCCGGACGAAACGATCTGTTGGCGGACGGCAAAAAATTCTCCGGTAACGCTTTCTGCGCCCGGAACCACATTCGCCAGCATCACGGTACCCTGCTGCTGCATGCCGATCTGGGCAAGCTACAAAACTATCTACAGGTCGATCCGATGAAGATCCGCTCCAAGGGCATCGAGTCCGTGCGGGCCAGAGTTTGCAACCTGTCCGAATTCACGCCGGCCGTCACCACCGACGCCATGCTCACCGCCATTCGAGAGGCCTACACGAACCTGTACGGCCCTGTGGAAAACTACATTTTGACAGACGAGGATCTGGTCGGTGTGCAGACCTATGTGGAGAAGCAGACCTCCTGGGAATGGAAGATGGGCAACACCATGCCCTTTGACGTGGAGCTGAACCACCGATTCTCCTGGGGCGGCGTGCAGCTGCTGTTGTCATTGCAAAAATCCGTAGTAGATCGGGTGCAGGTGTACACCGATGCCATCGACACCAGCCTTTCCGAGGAGATCACCACCCGGCTGTTGGGCTGCCGACTGGACAGCATGGCCCTACACGATGCACTGATCGGTTCGGAGAAAGAGACGATACGGGACGTGGCAGCATTTTTGCGGGAACAAAATCTGTAATACACAAAGAAAAAAGGCACCTCTATCCGCTTTGGATACAGGTGTCTTTTGTTATAAAAATATTTTTAGTTGTGTCTGGATGCCTTGGTGTCGCAGTAAAGGCAGCGGTAGATCCCTTCGTGCCGGTCTGCCAGACGGAAGACGTGGGGCAGCTCCTGTTCGGTGGTGGTGATGCAGCGGGGGTTCTTGCAGTGGATCACGTTCACCAGCTCCTCCGGCAGCTCCACGTGCTTCTTTTCCACGCAGGCACCGTTCCGGATCACGTTCACGGTGACCTCCGGGTCCACGTAGCCGATCACGTCCAGATCCAGATCCACGTTGGCATCGCCGATCTTGATGATGTCCTTCTTCCCCATCTTGGCAGAGGGTACGTTCTTGAGGATCGCCACGGAGCAGTCTAAGTCTTCCAGATGCAGCAGCTGGTATACCCGCATGGCACGGCCGGCCTTGATGTGGTCCAGTACGATACCGTCCTTGATAGAATCGATCTTCATCTTACTTTTCCTCCCCCGCTTCGGCTGCGTCGATCTCAACAGCAATGCCGAGCAGCTTCATGATCAACGCCATCCGCATATACTTGGCGTACAGCACCTGCCGGAAATAGGCGGCTCTGGGATCCTTGTCCACGGCCACGGAGATCTCGTTCACTCTGGGCAGCGGATGCAGTACCGCCATCTTTTCCTTCGCCAGCTTCATCTTGTCGGCGGTCAGGATGTAGCTGTCCTTCAGCCGCAGGTATTCTTCTTCGTTGAAAAACCGCTCCTTCTGGATACGGGTCATGTACAGCACATCCAGCTCCGGCAGCACGGTCTCCAGATCGGTGGTCTCCATGTACGGCACCCGGTTGGTCACCAGAATATCCCGGCGCACATAGTCGGGCAGCCGCAGCTCCACGGGAGAGATCAGCACGAACTTGATCCCCGTGTACCGAGACAGTGCGGCGATCAGCGAATGGACAGTACGGCCAAACTTCAAGTCCCCGCAGAAACCAACGGTCATGTCGGACAATCTGCCCAGCTCATGCCGGATGGTCTCCAGGTCGGCCAGGGTCTGGGTGGGATGGTTATGGCCACCGTCCCCGGCGTTGATCACGGGAATGGAGGCATTGATGGATGCCACATAGGGTGCGCCTTCCTTGGGATGCCGCATGGCGATGATGTCCGCATAGCAGCTGACCACCTTGGCGGTATCGGCCACGCTTTCTCCCTTGGAGGCCGAGCTGCTTGCCGCTTCCGAGAAGCCCAGCACGTTGCCGCCCAGCTCATACATAGCCGCTTCAAAGCTCAGTCTCGTCCGGGTGGAAGGCTCGAAGAACAGGGTCGCCAGCTTTTTGCCGTGGCAGACCTCGCTGTACTTCTCCGGATGGGCCATAATATCGTCGGCGGTGTTCATCAGGTCTTCCAGCTCTTCCACCGACAGCTCCAGAATATCGATCAGACTTCTCATGCCTTTGCTCCATTCACAGCCAGATAGTTTTTGATCCGTTCCACATTTTCCCGGTTCTTTTCGTCTTCTTCCAGATATTCGATGATGTCATATACGTTGACCACAGAGTACACCGGCAGACCGAATTCTTCGCCCACCTCAGCCATAGCGGACTTTTCGCCCTTGCCCTTTTCGCACCGGTCCACCATGACGAACACAGCGGATACCTTCACGTCCTGCAAAGAAGACAGGATCTCCATGCTTTCCCGGATGGCGGTACCGGCGGTGATCACGTCCTCGGTGATGACCACTTCTTCCCCGGCCTTGGGGGTGTAGCCCACGAAGATGCCGCCCTCGCCGTGGTCCTTGACTTCCTTCCGGTTGAAGAAATAGGGCACGTCCAAACCGTGAGCGGACAGAGCAATGGCGGTGGATACGGCTATGGAGATGCCCTTGTAGGCGGGTCCGTACAGCACGGTACGCTTGTTGCCGACCTTTTCCAGATAGCTTCTGGCGTAGAACTGCCCCAGCTTTGCGATCTGTTCCCCGGTCTTGATGTCACCGGCGTTGATGAAATAGGGGATCTTGCGGCCGCTCTTGGCAGTGAAATCGCCGAACTTCAGCACCCCTGCGTTTTCCAGAAACTGGATAAATTCTCTCTTATATGCTTCCATTGTATGTGTAACTCCTTTTTGATCGATCCATGGAACGGTCAAGACCGTTCCCTACGGTTTTGTGGAACCGGTGTGTTTCTCAGCCCACGAATTCGGCTACGCAGCGTTCGTATGCAGCCAGCGGGTCGGCAGCGGCGGTGATGGGTCTGCCTACAACGATGAAGTCAGAGCCGATCTCCTTGGCTCTCGCAGGCGTGGTGATCCGCACCTGGTCGCCTACATCGCCGTCAGCAAACCGGATGCCGGGGGTCACGGTGCAGAAGTCCTTGCCGCACACGTCGTGTACCTTGCCGGCTTCCAGAGGAGAGCATACCACGCCATCCAGACCGGCGGTCTTGGCGTTCTGTGCGTACTGCATGACCACTTCGTCCAGCGGGCGGTCGATGAGCAGCTCATTTCTCATGCGTTCTTCGCTGGTGGAGGTCAGCTGGGTCACGGCGATCAGCAGGGGTCTGGTGCCGTCGGGTCTGGTCAGACCTTCCAGTGCGGCTTCCATCATGGCAACGGTACCGGCGGCGTGGAGGTTGGTCATGTCCACACCCAGACGGGACAGCACGCTCATGCTGCGCTTGACGGTGTTGGGGATGTCGTGGAGCTTCAGGTCGAGAAAGATCTTATGCCCTCTCTCCTTCAGCTCCTGTACCATAGCGGGACCTTCCGCATAGTACAGCTCCATACCGATCTTCACAAAGGGTCTCTTGTCCCCGAACCGGCCGAGGAAGTCCATGGTCTCCGCTCTGGTGGGGAAATCGCAGGCAATAATTACGTCTCTGTTCATCTGTGTGCGCCTCCTGTTATATCTGCTAATTTTTCGATTCCGTATTTTTCCATGACCCCGGGCAGGTCGTCGATGATGTCCCGGCAGGCACAGGGGTTGATGAGGTTCGCCGCCCCGACCTGTACCGCAGTCGCCCCTGCCAGCATCATTTCGATCACGTCTTCCGCCGAGGAAATACCGCCCATACCCATGATCGGGATGGACACGGCCTTGTACACCCGATACACCGCAGCCAGTGCCACCGGGAACACAGCCGGTCCCGAATAGCCGCCGGTCACGTTGGTGATGATGGGCTTTTGCCGACGCTTGTCGATGCGCATACCCAATAGGGTGTTGATCATGCTGATGCCGTCCGCACCTTCCGCTTCCACGGCCTTAGCGATCTCCGTGATGTCGGTCACATTGGGGGTCAGCTTGATGAAGATGGGCTTGTTTGTCACCTTGCGCACGGCTCTTGTCACCGCAGCCGCCGAGGATGCCTGGGTACCAAAGCCCATGCCGCCGCCGTGTACGTTGGGACAGCTGATGTTGATCTCCAAGATCCCAACGTTGTCACAGGCCGCTAACTTTTCGGAGCAGGTCACATATTCTTCCACCGAGAAACCGCCGATGTTGGCGATGACCGGCTTGCCGTAGATCTTCGCAATGTTGGGCAGCTCCTCCGCTACCACCGCATCCACACCGGGATTTTGCAGACCAACGGCGTTGAGCATACCGGAGGCACATTCGGCGATCCGGGGCGTGGGGTTGCCAAAGCGAGGCTCGGCGGTGGTCCCCTTGATGGAGAAGGAGCCCAGGCAACGGATGTCGTACCATTCGGCAAATTCTCTGCCGTAGCCAAAGGTACCGCTGGCGGGGATCACCGGGTTGTCCATGTGTACGCCACACAGGTTGATGCTTGTATCTCTTACCATAGGATCTCCTCCTTCACCAGCACCGGACCATCCTTGCAGATCCGCTTGTTGCCGTATTTGGTCTTGCAGCTGCAGCCCATGCAGGCACCAAAGCCGCAGCCCATGCGCTCCTCAAAGCTGTATTCGCCCGTGCAGGTCAGTGTGTCGTATACCGCCTTCAGCATGGGGATGGGACCGCAGGCATAGCTGTAGGAGTAGTCTCCGTCAAGCAGGCCGGTCACAAAGCCCTTTTCGCCATAGGAGCCATCCACCGTTGCGATCTTCACCCTGCAGCCCAGCTCTAACAGCTCCTTTTCCAGCAGTACGTCTGCCGCAGAGGCAAAGCCCATGGCAACGGTCACCGGTTTACCGGCTGCACGTAGCCCCTTGGCGAGGCCGTACAGTGGGGGGATGCCTACGCCGCCGCCGATCAGGAGGGGAGCCTCTCCCGCCTTCTCCGGTGCAAAGCCGTTGCCCAGACCCATGAGGATGTCCAGCTTTTCGCCGCCGGTCATGGCAGCCATTTTTTCCGTGCCTTCGCCAACCACCTTATACACAAGGGTCAGCGTGTTCTCGTCCCAGTCGCATACGGAGATGGGGCGGCGCAGGTACAGGCCACTTAGCAGCACGTTCACAAATTGCCCCGGTCTTGTGATGGCAGAGGTGTCGCCGGTCAGATGCATTTTGTATACATCTCTTGCCACCGGGATGTTGTCTGTCACCGTCAATATTCTCTGGTTCACAGGATGTCTCCTTCCTTGATTCCATATTGTTTTGTCATTCGTTCGTCTACGTAGACCACCACGCCGCCGCACACCGTCATCAGGCACCGGCCTTTCACCGTATCGCCTGCAAAGGGGGTGGCACGTCCCATGGTGGCAAAGGTATCGGGGTCTACGGTATAGCTCTCGTCCAGATCCCACACGGTGAAGTCCGCTCTGGCACCATCCTGCAAGCTACCGCAGCCCAGGTGGAACCGATGTAGCGGATTTTTCGTCAGTGCCCGGATCACCGTGGCAAGGGGCACGATCCCCGGCAGCACCAATCGGGTGTACAGCTCCGGGAAGGCGGTCTCCAGTCCCACCACGCCCATGGCACTTTTCGCAAGTCCCCGGCTCTTTTCTTCGGCACTATGGGGCGCATGGTCCGTAGCGATGCAGTCGATGGTGCCGTCCAGCAGCCCCTCGATCAGTGCATCCCGGTCGGTCTTGTCCCGCAGGGGGGGATTCATCTTGAAGCGGCCGTCCTCCTGCAAGTCTTCGTCACACAGGGTCAGGTAGTGGGGACCGGTTTCGCAGGTGATGTTCACGCCACGCTTTTTCGCCTCCCGGATCAGCGCTACACTTTCCTTGGTGGAGATGTGGCACACATGATAGGCGCACCCGGTCTCCTCTGCCAAAGCGATGTCTCTCTCGATCATTTTCCATTCGGATGCCGAGCTGATCCCGCGGTGTCCATGAGCTGCGGCGTAGGTGCCGTCGTGGATGTAGCCGCCGTGGAGCAGGTCGTTCACCTCGCAGTGGGCCGAGATCACCTTGCCCAGCGCCTTGGCCTGCTTCATGGCTGTGCGCATCATTTCTTCGTTCTGCACGCCCTTGCCATCGTCGGAGAACCCGGCTACCGCTTCTGCCATCCCGTCCAGATCCGCCAGCTTTTCGCCGGCCTGTCCCACGGTGATGGAACCAAAGGGCACCACCCGAATGGCGGCATCCCATTTGATAGCGTCCAGCTGCACATCCAAATGTTCCCGACTGTCCGGCACCGGATTCAGGTTGGGCATGGTGCAGACTGTTGTATAGCCCCCCTTTGCCGCCGCCATAGAGCCGGTGCGGATGGTCTCTTTATACGAAAAACCCGGTTCGCGAAAATGCACATGAACATCCGCAAAACCGGGAAAAACGGCAAGACCGTCTAAAAACACGTCTGCCATATACTGCTGCTTGGTGTTGATTCTGCCATTGTCAATGGAAAAGCTGCCCTTTGTCAGTGTCTCGCCGTTCCAGATCCGATTGCCGTATATCATGTACACCTCCGTTATATCTTCACAAAAAAACTGCACCCTGCGATCGGCTGGGTACAGCTACATAAACGCTGATCCAGACGAAAACCGCACCCGCGTCAACATATCCCTTGTATATGCAGCCGATCTTATCAGCATCACTGTGCTGTTTTCAAGATCACCATATTCTCCATTATATTGTACCATACCCATGTCCGTCCGTCAATAGGCATTTTTCACGGATTTCGACATTCTTTGGTATATTGTTTGTATTTTCCCCGTCATTTTAAAGAAATCTTAATCGTTTCAGGTATTTCTTTTTTATCAAAAATCTGCTACAATATAGGCAGAAGAAACACCGATAAGGAGAAGCCATGTATACGATACTCGTTTGTGATGATGAAAGAGATATTGTCTCTGCCATTGAAATTTATCTCTCTACCGAAGGATACCGGATCCTGAAGGCCTACACCGGTGCCGAAGCACTGGACATACTCAGCCGGGAGACGGTGCATTTGGTGCTGATGGACATTATGATGCCGGTGCTGGACGGGATCTCCGCCACGGTGAAGATCCGGCGGGATTCCAACATTCCGGTGCTGTTTCTGACGGCGAAAAGCGAATCCAGCGACAAGATCTTAGGACTGAACATCGGTGCCGACGACTACATCACCAAGCCCTTTGATCCCATGGAGCTGGTGGCAAGAGTGCGTTCCCATTTGCGGCGGTACACCACGCTGGGCAGTATGGACAAGCCGGCAGACGTGCTCATCAACGGTGGGATCGAGATGGACGACGGTGCCAAGACCGTATCGGTGGATGGGGAGCCTGTGTCCCTGACACCCATCGAATACAGTATGCTACATCTGTTTTTACAGCATCCGGGGCAGGTGTTTTCCATCCGGCAGATCTACGAGCAGGTGTGGAAGGAAACGGCCATTGGCAACGAAAATGCGGTGGCGGTACATATCCGGCATCTGCGGGAAAAGATCGAGATCAACCCGTCCGAGCCACGGTACATCAAGGTGGTGTGGGGACTGGGCTATAAAATGGAGAAAAAGGAGGACAAGGCATGAAGACCTATCTTTCGTTGGGCAAGCAATGGGGACTGCGGTGTCTCTGCTTCTTCCTCTGTGTATTGCTGCTGGCACTGGGTCTGGGCACGCTGTTGTTTGCGGAAATGGGTGGCTATACGCTGAACGTGGACGAGACCCGGCTGTACACGTTTCAAAATATCACGGAAAGCAAATGCTACGATGTGCGGAAGGACTGGGAACGCAAAAACAACTATGGGGTCAACGAATACAGCCTGTCCCCGGATTTTCGGGGCAATACCCACTTCAAGGTACGCATTCTCGACCCACAGGGCAAGGTGCTGTACATGAACGTGGATACGTGGGACAAGACTGGGTTTTGGGAAGAGACGGCGGTGACCATGCCCATTTACCAATACACACCTGCCGATGCAGATGCGGACAACACCACCGAATATTACGACACCTACGCCTACTATGGGTACAAGATCAACAACGAGGACACCCACCTGTACACCATCGAAGCGTACTATGGTCACGAATCGTCCACCTTTGATCTCTACGACATGCTGTCGCTGTGCATTTGTGTCTTCCATCCCATCCGGTATCTGCTGCCGGTGATCCTGCTGGCTTTGGGGATCACGCTGCTGTTTCTGCTCTATCGGCTGGCAAAGCACACGGGACACCGGCAGTATCTGCCCGACCATCCGCTGTACCAGGGGGATGTGGTGCTGACCTTCTTCGACCGGATCCCCACAGATCTATACCTGTTTGGGCTGGGGATGCTCTTTGCCTTCTGCGCTGCCCTGCTGGATCCACTGCTCCAAATGGTGGGCGAGAATTTGGTATACCTGGCACTGTGGAGCTGTGTGGCACTGGTGCTGGTGATGCTGGTGTGTCTGCTGGCGGCCTTTATCACGCTGGTGGCCCGATGGAAAGCACATTTGATCCTGCGAAACACGATCTGCTGGCGTGTATGCAAGCTGGCGTGGAAGCTCTGGCTCTGGTGCT
This sequence comes from uncultured Ruminococcus sp., assembly GCA_964463375.1. Taxonomy (GTDB): domain Bacteria; phylum Bacillota; class Clostridia; order Oscillospirales; family CAG-272; genus UMGS1696. The sequence continues at coordinate 14,270 of CAYXBQ010000045.1, forward strand.
GGCGATATATCAAGGTCCCCTTTGTCCGGCTGGGGATGCTGTGCCGTGCCATTCCGCTGATCTGGCAGGTGGCGATCGTGACACCCATCGTCCTGCTGCTGTATGGGCTGCTGTCGCTGTTCATGCTGGAAAACTTCGCCGTATTCTTCCTGTGGCTGTTTGTCAGTGCGGTGGTGTATCTGGTGATCCTGTATGCGGCGTATTCGTTCCGGCTGCTGATGAAGGCCGGTCGTGCGCTGGCGGATGGCGATCTGCGGTACAAGACGGACACAAAATATCTGACGCTGGCGTTTCGCTCCCATGGGGAAGACCTGAACCGGATCGGCGAAGGCATGGAGAAGGCGTTGTCGGAGAAGATCAAGTCGGAGCGGTTCAAGACGGAGCTGATCACCAACGTGTCCCACGACATCAAGACCCCGCTGACCTCCATCATCAACTATACGGATCTGCTCAGTCGAGAGCCGCTGGAAGGCAAGGCGCAGGAATACACGGCGGTTCTGTCCCGGCAATCTGCTCGACTGAAGAAGCTGATCGAGGACCTGATCGAAGCGTCCAAGGCTTCCACGGGGAATATTGCGGTATCGCTGGAGCGGCTGGACGTGTGCCAGATCGTGCGGCAATCCCTGGGGGAATACGGCGAACGGCTGGAAAGTCACAGTCTCCGTGTGATCGAGACGATCCCTACCGATGAAATTTACGCCATGGTAGACGGACGACAGCTGTGGCGGGTGCTGGACAATCTGTACTCCAACGTATGCAAGTATGCGCTGGAAGGGACGAGAGTGTATGTGATCGTGGTGGAGGACGGCGGCGAGGTTACCATCAGTGTGAAGAACATCTCCCGAGATCCGCTGGTCACGGCTGCCGATGAGCTGACGGAGCGGTTCGTGCAAGGGGATTCCAGCCGTGCCAGCGAAGGCAGTGGGCTGGGACTGAACATTGCCAAAAGCCTGACGGAGTTGCAGCACGGCAAATTCTCCATCCGGTGCGACGGTGACCTGTTCCGCTGTGACGTGACCTTCCCGGTGGTATCCTAAATTTTTTGTGAGAAATCCCCCTTTACAAATCGGGGAAAGTGTGGTATACTGTTTGACGACAAACGAAGGCATCGTCCTTCCATAAAGGTGAGTTCGTGACCATCCTCACCAGATGTATGTCTGACCATGGTTCAAGCGATTTTTGGCATACGTCTAATCAAAACTACGGGACAAGGCTGCATGCCGGAGCTTTCCGTGTGCAGTCTTTCCTTATTTCTAAGGAGAAAAAATGAAGACCACTCGCATCCGTTTCCTTGTCCGTTCTGCCATGATCGCCGCTTTGTACGTGGCACTGACCCTAATTTCCGCCATGCTGGGACTATCCTCCGGTGCCATTCAGGTGCGCCTGTCGGAGGCTCTGTGCGTACTGCCGGTGTACACCACCGCTGCCATACCGGGGATCACCGTGGGCTGCTTTCTCGCCAATCTGCTGACCGGCGGCACCATCTGGGATCTTACCTTAGGCGTGCTTGCCACCTTTTTGGGGGTGCTTTTCGCCCATCTCCTGCGCCGATTCCGGTATCTTGCGCCATTGCCCACGATCCTGTCCAACGGGTTTCTCATTCCCTATGTGCTGATCTTAGCCGGCTTTATCCCCGACACGGCTGCCTCCTATGGGATGACGGCACTGACGGTGGGGCTGGGTGAGCTGATCGCCTGTGGTGGGTTTGGCACGGTGCTCCTCCGCTATCTGGACACACATCCCACAACGACAACGAAGTTATTTGGCAAATGAAATACATAAAAAAGAACCGTTTGGCAGTTTGCCTTGCGGTTCTTTTGATTTCGTATGATAAATGTTGGTTTACTGATAGTCGCCGGTCTTCTTGTGGTTGCCCTGGTAGTCCCGTTCCAGAGACAGAACACCGTTGTCCATCCGGAAGATCCGGTCGGCGTGTTCGGCGATGGACAAGTCGTGGGTCACCATGATCAGGGTCTGGCCCATGACCTTCTTGGTCTCCAGCAACAGCTTCAGCACTTCGTCGGCGTTGTTTCTGTCCAGGTTACCGGTGGGCTCGTCGGCGAACAGGATGTCGGGCATATTGATCAGCGCACGGGCAATGGCAACTCTCTGCTGCTGACCACCGGAAAGCTCGGAGGGCAGGTGGTGCAGACGTTCCGTCAGCTGCAGGGTCTCCACCAGACGGCGCAGGGTCTCCTGGTAGGACATTTCGGATTTGTTGCACATCATGGTGGGGATCAGGATGTTTTCCAGTGCGGTGAACTGGGGGATCAGGTTGTGCCGCTGGAATACGAAGCCCATGTTCAT
>CAYXBQ010000046.1:0-16389 GCA_964463375.1 uncultured Ruminococcus sp.
GAAGTAATGTAAGCGTGGGTTTTTAGTGTGGTATCTTTAAGTTTGGGAAACCCCGCTCTCCCATTTGGACACCGCCTGTCCTGTGACACCCAGCCGAGTGGCCAACTCCTCCTGGGTCATATTCTTTTGCTTGCGAAAATAGGCGATCTGTTCGTTCAGCTTCATATGCGTTCTCCTTTTTGGGATTGATACCATGCTTAGTATACCATATGGAAGACCGGTTTGCAATAACGGATCGGTTTTGTTGGTGGTCGATTTTTTCAACCTGTGGTTGGATGGCGTAGTTTTTTGAAAAAAATCTAAAAAACTTTTGCAAAACCCCTTGACAAATCCGGGCGCATGGTGTATAATATAGAAGTCATCAGGGCAAGCCTGAGACGACAAAAAGAATATGCGGGCATGGCGGAATTGGCAGACGCGCTAGATTCAGGTTCTAGTCGGTATTGCACCGGTGGAGGTTCAAGTCCTCTTGCCCGCATGGTGAGACGATCCAGTACAATGGGTCGTCTTTTTTTGACCTTTCTATCAGGAGCAGAGATAAACAAAAAGAATTCTTTTTCGACTTTTTCATGTGTATATGCGTTCCCACTTGCTTTTTCTCGTAATATGTGTTATACTATACACATACAACGATTGCTTTTTATTGTATGATCACAGCAGAACATACCAACGCATACGAAAAAGGAGGTTCCCGTATGTCCACCCGTGATGTTTCTTCTCCGCCTGCCCGCTCTGTCTCCAATTGCCATGCCGGTCATCGAAAACGGATGCGGGAACGCTGCCAGCGTGTGGGGCTGACCGGTTTGGCGATCCATGAGATCGTGGAGATGCTGCTGTTCGTACCCCTGCGCCGGATCAATACCAATCCCATAGCGCACAAGCTGCTGGACACCTATGGCTCCATAGAAGCTTTGCTACGTCATGCCGTGGAGGACACGCCCAATTCCTTTGGTGGACAACAATTTCTTGCCAATTTAGAACACTCTCTTTTGGCGGAAGTGCAGAATGTTCCTCGCCCGGTACCGTTGACTATGGGACAGATCTACGTGCTGTCGGTGTACCACCTGCGGCGGTATCCGGATCGGCTTTTGTTTATCTGCTGCTCCGGCGATGGTGCTTTGCAGCATGTGGAGCTGCTTCTCCCCACTGCCGAGGCACTCGCACAGGCGATCGGGCAGTGTCGTGCGGCCGGTGGGCTTTGGCATTTGGCTGCGCTGCACGATACCTATCCTTTGTCCGGACTGCGGTCGGATGCGGGAATGCTGCTGGAATTGCAGGAGGATCTGTCGCCTTTGTGGATCTAATGGAGAATGCTGGTGTTTGTATACCGGATTGCTCTTGTTTTTTTGCCGAAAATATGGTATACTGTTTCCAACCAATCTAAATCATGTGAGGTGTAGGAAAAATTTATGGACTCTCCTGCTTATCCCAGGCTATCGGTGCGTTTTTTTGCAACGCTGCTGCTTTCCGGTGCGATCCTGACCATTCTGCTGGGACTGGCTTCCGTCTGGTTCATTCGCAATTTGGGCATGCTCCTGGGTGCCATCGGACCTTCCTTTGGTCTGGACACGGGCACGACTGTCATGCTCTCTGCAATCTTTGGCCAACTGAAAACGGCTTCGCTGGATCTGCCGCTGGAGATCATGGGGCTGTTTTGCTACCTGTACTGCGGCATCGCCATCTGCTTTACCCATGCCACCTCTGATCACATTGTTATCAAGCGGTGTATCGGTGTGGTCGTGGTGGGGCTGGTCTTGTTCGTTCCGCTGACGGCTGTGACGATCTGGTTCACCGATGTCAACGATATTCGACTGGATCGTGTGATCACTTCTCTGCGTCCTCTGCTGGATGCGGGGATCCTGTGAAAGGGGGACGGCTATGCGAAAAATCCTATTCCGCAGCCTTGTATGCTGTTTGACGCTTGCGCTGCTCTTGCCACAGCTGCTTGGCTGCACGGCACTGTTTTTGGAGACCACGGAGGCCTGGCATTTCGAAGGCGAAAACGATACCTGGACCTTTGGCTACGGTGTGCGGCCGATCTTGTCCGATGGCGAGGGGCTGTACATGGCGGGCTACCACAACGACTGGGTGGGCAGCGGCTACTTAGACCGCAAGCAGCTTTCCACCTATGCTGACGGTTCTTCCCGGGAATTTCGACCGGATCCGGACTATGCGGAAGCAAAAGCGGTCTGGATGGATGCGGGAGAAGGCGGCGTTCTGTTGATCGGCATCGATTGCATTGCTTTAGCCAGCACCGTTGTCCAGCAGATCCAAGACCGGCTGTTCACCCTGTGTGCGGAGAACAACTGCGTTTCGGTGCAGATCTACGCCACCCACTGCCATGCTCTGCCGGATACACTGGGACTATGGGGGCCGGTGGGTATCGATGGCAAAAACGACAGCTATATGGATGCCCTAGTGACCGCCGCCGTTTCCGCTGCCAAACAGGCTTTTGGTGCTCCCATGACGGGGACGCTGCACTATGGTAAGGCACAAACGGAAGGGCTGTTGTACGATTCCAGAGATCCGCAGATCTACGATGACACGCTTTATCAGCTACGTTTTGCACCTGCACAAAAAGACGAGGACGGTGTACGGCTGTTGTTCTACGGCGCCCATGCGGAATCCATGCGGGGAGACAATACCCTATTCAGCCGGGATTTTCCGGGGGTGCTTTGTGATGTGGTGGAGCAGGAGACGGGGGATCTGGCATTGTATGTGCCCGGTGCCATCGGTGGACTGATCTACACCACGGATCTATCGGGAGAGGAAGAATTTGATGCGGTGGTGAATATGGAGCGCACCGGCGTGGCGCTGGCAGAATATGCGCTGTCCATCACACCGGCAGACGAAGTGGTGATCCCGCCGACGCTGTCCGCTGCCACCACCACCTTTACCGCCCCCATGGACAATCCGCTGTACTTGTACCTAAAGTTCTTAGGGGTACTGGACAATGCGGTGATCGCCGGGGACAGCGAGACGGGGTATTTGGTGGAGTCTTCCCTATCCGTTTTGCAGCTGGGTGATCTGACCATTGCCTGCCTTCCCGGTGAGATCTTCCCGGAGCTGGTCTACGGAGGAGAAGCGGCGCAGCACGGCACAGGTGGAGAGAATCCGCCTACCCTTTCGGAGATCGCTGCCGGCTATGGTGTCGGGGAGCTATTGGTGATCGGGCTTTGTAACGATGAGCTTGGGTACATCGTGCCGCCGTCAGATTTTCTGGTGCATCCGGACACGCCCTATCTGACCACCATCCAGGACGAGACCGGCGAAAACCACTATGAGGAGACCAATTCCTTAGGGCCTGCTACGGCACAGGTGATCGCAGAGGCCTTTGCCACCGCTTTGGCAGAAATGCAGGCATCTTGATCGTTGGAGCGCAGCTTTAGGAGGATATACGATGGAAATACGGTATCTGGAACCGCAGCATTTCTATGCACTCAGAGACCTTTTGGACGGCTGCTTTAGTCGCAGCTATGGCAGAGAAACATCCTTTGCACTGCTTTTTCCACGGCTGTTCGCTTTCCCCAATACATATGTCACCTCCTCCCATTTGGGGGCCTTTGTGGATGGCCGTTTGGTCGGGACAGCGGCGATCTATCCGCTGGATTATGTCATCGGCGGGGAACACATTCGGCTACTTGGCAACGGAAACATTGCGGTGCTTGAAGAATACAGAAACCGTGGCATTATGACGGCGCTTCTCCATGCAGTTAACGATGCCGCCGACCTTTGTGGAGACCTTGGCTATCTCCATGGCAACCCTGTCCGTTACGGACGTGTGGGCTACATAGGTGGCGGGATCGAATATCTGCTCACATTTCATCCCATCGAGAAGACAGCGTATCGGTTTATCCCCATGCAGCCCGAGGAGGCTGTGACCTACAATATGATGTATGAAACAAAATGCGATTATATCCGGCGGCAGACAAGCGATGTTATCCCCGCACTACAAAGTGGGGCTCGAGAGGCGATTTCGGTTCTCCGACCGGACGGGACCATGATCGGCGGTCTGTCTCTGGATCGTACAAAGGGACAGGTGGAGGAGTTTGCTTTTTCCGGGGCGTATGAAAAGGAGGTTTTTCCGGCTCTTGCCCATGCGCTGGGACGGGAGGTGTGTGTCCGCCTATCGGGATACGATGGTAAAACACTGCAACGTCTACAGGCGCATGCGGACGTGAAGACCGGACAGCCCGCTTTGTTCCGTAGGATCCGGAAGGAACGACTGGAGGAAGCTGCTTTGGCGCTGGGGCTGGATCGAGACGTTCTCTATGCGCCCTATCTGACCTGACCTATACCACACAAAAAAACGACCGTGCTATCCCTTTTCGGATACCCGGTCGTTTGTTTTTGTTCGATGACTATGCGCGTACGATTTACCGCTTCTGGAAATACGCATCCACCGTGTGCAAATGCTCGATGATGGGCAGGTGCTGGGGACATACGCCTTCACACTGACCACAGCCGATGCAGTCTGTCGGTGCGCCGTGGGTCTGGTTCAGCCGTTCGTAATACTCGGCCTGCGGTGTCCAGTCCTTCCCCGGCAATTCCTGTAGATCCGCATTGTACAGGGAGAAGACCTGGGGAATGGCAATGTGCATGGGACATCCGTCAGTGCAATAGGCGCAGCCGGTACAGGGGATCGCCACGCTGGCATGGATCCGGTCCACAGCCTCCCGCACAATGGCGTTTTCCTCTACGCTCAACGGAACAAAGTCCTGCATATAGCTGAGGTTATCCTGCATTTGTGCCATATCGCTCATGCCGGAGAGTACCATCATCACGTTGTCAAGACCTGCACAGAAGCGGATCGCCCAGGAGGCCACGGACATCTCCGGTGCATGGCTCTTGAACAGTGTCTCCACATCCGCCGGCACCTTCGCCAGTGTACCGCCCTTCACCGGTTCCATGACGATCACCGGCTTGCCATGCTTACACGCCACTTCGTAGCACAGCCGGGACTGGATACCGTCGTTGTCCCAGTCTAAGTAGTTGATCTGTAGCTGCACGAATTCCATTTCGGGATGCTCCGTCAGCACCTTGTCTAAGAATGCGGCATTGTCGTGGCAGGAGAAGCCCATGTGCTTTACCAGACCCGCCGCCTTCTTTTCTGCCAGCCAATTGAAGCAGTCGTATTCTTCTAAGATGGGATACCGCTCTACCCCCACATCGTGGAGCAGGTAGTAATCGAAATAGCCGGCGCCGGTCTTTTCCAGCTGTGCGTTGAAGATCTTGTCTCTGTCCTCTTTGCACTTCATGAATCCGGCATGGAGCTTTGTGGCCAGCTGGAAGCGGTCTCTGGGGTATCTGTCCACCAGTGCCTTTTTCACGGCAGGTTCGCTCTGGAATGCGCAGTACATCCATGCGGTATCAAAATAGGTGAAGCCTTTTTCCAAAAACAGATCCACCATCCGGCACAGCTCGTCAAAGTCCACCGAGGCGGGGTCGTCCGGATCCAGCCGAGGCAGGCGCATCATTCCAAAACCAAGTTTTTGCATCGCAGTCACATCCTTCACACATTATTTTCGATTGGGATTTTTAAAAAACTGATAGTAATAGCAGGGCATCATCCCGTTGTACAGCTTGCGGATCTTATCGGCCCGTCTACCGTACAGCTTGGGGAACTGCTCATGGGCGGTCAGCACATAGATTTGCCAGTTTGGTACACAGGCAAAGGCGCGACCCATATCCTGATACAGTGCCTCCGCTTCCTCCACGGTCATGAGTCGTTCGCCGTAGGGGGGATTGGTGACGATGGTACCACGGCAGCCCGGATCGGCAAAATCTCTGGCATCCATTTCGTAGATGCTGATGCAGTCGTCCACACCGGCTCTGGCAGCGGCTTCCGTGGCGATCTTTACGCAGGCCGGATCGATGTCGGTGGCTACCGCCTGGAAAGAGGTTTCTCTCTCGCCGTCCATGGCAAGCTCACGTGCTTCTTCCCACAGTGCCTTCGGGAAATGGGGATAGGCTTCGGCACCAAACCGGCGGTTCACACCGGGGGCGATATTTTTCATGAGCATAGCCGCTTCGATGGCGATGGTACCGGAACCACAGAAGGGATCCCAGAACAGCACATCCTCCCGAGGTCTGGCAAGCTTCACCAGGGCTGCTGCCAGGGTCTCACGAAGCGGTGCTGCCACGGTCTCCGGACGATAGCCACGCTTATGCAGCGGTACGCCGGACAGGTCGATCATCAGAGACACGTTGTCCTTAAAGAGGAAGAATTCCACCTTATAGACCAGCCCGGTCTCCGGCATTCTGGTCAGGCCGTAGTGGTTGCCCAGCCGAACAGAAATGGCTTTTTTCAGGATCTTCTGGCAGTCCGGCACCGAAAACAGCTTGGATTTGATGGCGTGTCCCGACACCGGGAACTGGTCCTCGCTACCGATCCAGTCTTCCCACGGCAGTGCTTTTGCCCCTTCAAACAGACTGTCAAAGGTATCCGCCGGATAGGAGCCCAGCCGCACATACAGCCGCTCCGCATACCGCAGATGGATATTGGCTTTGGCACAGGCCATTTTGTCACCGAGAAAGCTGATCCGGCCATCCATGGTCTGGGTGCGCTTGTAGCCCAGTGCGTCGATCTCTTCTCCCAGCAGTCCTTCCAGCCCAAACAGGCAGGTCGCAGTATATTCTATCATTGTCATGTTTTCCTTTGCTTTGTAATTATTGGCATCTGTGATCATGTTGCAAGAACAGGATCAGCGTTTTTTCTCCTCTGTATCCCTGTCTTCCTTGGCTTCTGCCGGCAGGGTCTTGGTCAGCGTAAAGGAGAAGCGGCACCATTTGCCATATTCGCTTTCCACCCAGATCTTTTCGTTGTGGGCTTCGATGATGGTGCGGGCGATATACAGACCCAGTCCCACACCGGTCTTGTCCAGTCCTCGGCTCTTGTCGCTCTTGTAGAATCGGTCGAATACATAGGGCAGATCCTCCGACGGAATGCCGCAGCCCTCGTTGTACACGCTGACCGTGACCTTGCCGCCCTTTTCGTGGATCCCGATCTCGTAGCGGCCGCCCTCGTTGGAGAATTTGATGGCGTTGTCGCAGATGTTGTACAGGATCTGGTGGATGGCATCCTTATCGGCGGCGACAAAAATATTGTCCGCATCCGCCTCGAACACCACGTCCAGGTGCTTATCCTCCAGCCGCTGCTCGGAGGAGATGATGATCTCCCTTGCCTTTTCGCAGATATCGAAGGGTTCCATATTGAATTTGCGCTCCCCTGCCTGGATCCGGGTGATGTCCAGCAGGCTGGATACCAGTCTGGACAGACGGCGCACTTCCGTGGCGATGACACCTAAATAATAGTCGTATTTTTCCGGCGGGATCGCACCTTCTAAGATGCTGTCAATGAAGCCGGAAATGGTGGTCATGGGCGTGCGCAGGTCGTGGGACACGTTGGCCAGGAACATACGCCGCATTTCTTCGCTGTGCTCCAAAGAGGCCGCCATATTGTTGAAGGCCTCTGCCAGCTCTGCCACCTCGTCACTACCCACCACGGGAACACGCACGTCAAAATGCCCGGCAGCAAATTCCTTGGATGCCTTGGACATGGCACGGATGGGGGACACCAGTCGTTCGCTGATGATGTAGATCGCGATGAGTGCCGCCAGCATGAGCCACAGGGACGACATGATGATGGTCTTGATCATGGCGTTGAGCAGCTCGTCCATACCGGAGGCCGCTGTAGAGGTCATAACGGAACCAACCACTCGTCCGTCCAGTGCGGTGATCGGCAGGATGTACACAATGTGGTTCTCCTGGAAAAAGCCGTCCAGTGTATCGGTGCGGGTGATGGTGCCGCCTTCCTGCAATTTTGCCACCACCTCTGCGGGATAGGAGATCTCGGCATCCTCGGAGAAAACACCGTCTGTCCCCGCATACTGCCGGTTTCGGTCTGCGCCGCCCGCCAGCTTGATGTCGCCCACCCCATCGGATACGAACACCAACATATTCTCCTGGTTGATGGCCATGATGTCCAAAATGGGCTTGATCTCGCCTAAGGATTCGTTGAGATAATCGTTGAAATTGATCTGTCCGCTTTGGTTGTAATCATCGATGATAAAATCCGTGATGGAATAGGCCGCCTTGGACACGGTGCGGATCTTAATGTTCTCATCGTAGTTGTTGGCCAGTGTGGTGATGATCGTGGTGGACAACAGGATGCTCAGGATGTTGATGAGCATGAAAGCGGAGATATATTTGATAAAAACACTCTTAAACATAAACACACATAAAAGAAGAAGTAAGTAGCCAAAGAGACAGAAGATCCGGGACACTTTCCCGCACCGGCTGTCTCTCTATCGCTTATCTTACTTCTTCGTGATTTCCTTTACTGCAGCAGCTCGAACTTATAGCCTACGCCCCATACGGTCTTCAGGCTCCACTTATCGGACACGCCTTCCAGCTTTTCCCGCAGTCTCTTCACATGTACGTCCACGGTACGGGAGTCACCCAGATAGTCAAAGCCCCATACCTTGTCCAGCAGTGCATCTCTGGTGAATACTCTGTTGAAGTTGGAGGCCAGGAAGTACAGCAGATCCAGTTCCTTCGGGGGGATGTCCACAGCCTTGCCGTTGAGCTTCAGCTCGTACTTGCTCTTGGAGATCTCGATATTTTCGAACTTGATGGTCTCATCGTCGTTCTGGGTATCGTGGGCAGAATAGCGTCTCAGCACTGCCTTGATCCGGGCCGACAGCTCCTTCATGTCGAAGGGCTTGGTCACAAAGTCGTCGGCCCCCAGCTCCAGCCCCAGCACCTTGTCGAACACTTCCCCTTTGGCGGTGATCATGATGATGGGCTTGGACGAGATCTCCCGGATCTCCCGGCACACCTGCCAGCCATCCTTGTTCCGGGGCAGCATGATGTCCAGCAGCACCAGGTCGGGCTCGTACATCTTGAAGAAGCTGACTCCTTCCACGCCATCGCCAGCGATCTTCACTTCATACCCTTCATTTTCAAAATACAGCTTCAAAAGGTCGCAGATGTTGGCATCATCGTCTACAACAAGCAGTTTAGTTCCCATAGTATACTTTCCTCTCTTTATATGTATGTATTTTTTAACTTTGTCATGCCGGTAAAACAGTCTGTGCATCTATGGAGACCACTTTATGTATTCGTGGCGATTACTCCATGTATTCGTGGCGATTACTCCATGTATTCGCCATTGTAACTGACCATCACGGCCTTCTGCACGCCGTCGACTGCCTTGAGCCGATTCACAAGCTCCATTTCGCCGCCGGACAGAGATACTGCCCAGGTGGATTCCATGGTGTCAGCCGTCACAGTTTTGGTCTTGATCTGCATATGCCGACTGGCTTCTTTGACGATGGCGGCGGCATTTTGTTCCGCATTCTCCGAAGAAAATTCCAGAATGAGGATATAATCTTTTCCGCTGTGTCCCAGCTTCGCCAGGAGCAACAGGATCCCGCCGATGATCAGAGAACCCAGGATCGCTAAGAAATATTGTCTTGCGCCCAGTACGATCCCCGCCGCCAGCGACCAGAACAGATACACAATGTCCAGCGGATCCTTGATGGCTGCCCGGAAACGAACGATGGACAGCGCACCCACCATACCCAGCGACAGCACCACATTGGAGGTGACCGCTAAGATGATGAAGGTGGAGATCATGGTCATGCCCACCAGCGAGATGGCAAAGGAACGGGAGAACAGCACACCACTGTAGGCTTTCTTATACACGAAGCAAATGAACAGACCCAGCAGGAATGCCACGGCTAAGAACAGCAGTGTATCCACCGGGGTAAACAAGGCCACATCCTGGGACAATGCATTGGATTTGAATAGATCAGAAAAAGATAACATAGTCACATACTTCCTTGTGTAAAATCATAGTCGTCAGTTTGTTCGTATTGCGTTATACATACCGGCGGCATAGGGCATATTTGGAAACGGAGATACGGCTCGTCTCCAGTCCCGCCACCAGCATCCGCACAATGTCCGGCAGAAACGCATCGTATTTCACTTCCAGCACATCCAGCGGCGACACCGGCACCAGGGGAATGTCCGCAAACAGATCCCGTGACGCAAGGCCTGTCCGGATGGAGCGATCCAATGTGACTCGCACGTTGCCGGGGGCATACACATAGGGGATCCGGTCGTATTCCACGATGGTCTTTGGCACAAGCCCTTCCCGCATCCGGGTGTACAGCTCCGCCAGCAGTCCGTTGCCCTGCCGCCATAGTCCATCGATATTGCCCGACAGGATGGCTTGACACTGGTCATAGGTCAGGCGGCATTGGAGCTTTTTGGTCATCTCGCCCCGTTTGCACTTTTTTTCCAGGCAGATGAAATCCGTTTGCCGATCGTAGATGCGGATCCGGAATTTTTCTCTGGGATCCACCCCATCCATTTTTTCCCGCAGCGCACTATCCCGGTCGTCGTCGAAATACAGGCTGCGGATCGTATAGCCGCCGTTTTTTGCGTGTACGTCCTTTGTCAGCACCTGCGCCAGCTTCTTCTGCAAAAGCAAACACTGGTCAGCCGTCATCGGATACTTATATTCATGCCGATATCCCTTGTCCTGCACGGCCGTCCCTCCTGTACGCAACAGATGATGTTCCGTGTTGCAATTTCGGTTTTGTAACATTGTAACCCAACAATGTGAAAACCGTATGAACATCAGATGTGGGTTTTCTTAATTTTTACAAAAAATTCCATTTTTCTGCCGCTTATGCTTCCTCGGTCTCTGCGGCAGCCTGTTCGTAATAGGGATCGATCATGATCTCCTTGATCTTCGGGAAGGCACCGTAGATCTGCATCATGTAGCCGATGGAGAACAGTCCCACAAAGGGCAGGATCACGCCCAGGGGGAAGTAGATCATGAGCAGCGCAAACTCGATCACGCCCAGCACCACGACACCCAAGAAGGACATGATATTCCGCTTGACACCCAGCACGGTGAACAGCAGGGCGTTTTTGAACATCTTAAAGATAGACAGATCGAAGGTCACCAGCATCAGATAGATGTAGGGCCGCATGATGATGTACAAGATCAGCATGAACAGCGCCGCAAAGAACATCATGTTGAGCGCGGTGTTGAGTCCGTAGTTCAGGTTGAAGAAGAAAATATCGTAGATGAGCAGGAACATGATCACAGCATCCAAGATCCCATAGATGATACCCTGCCGCAGGTTCCGCTTAATGGCATGGAAGAAATCGTGCCACAGGAAGATCCCCTCTCCACGGAAGATATTCCGCAGGATGTAGGTACAACCCACGTTCACGGGACCAAAGGTGAAGATCGTCAGGGCCGAAATGGCAAGCAGGATATAATCTACGGTAGACAGTACCGTGATCTCCGCCTGCATCCCGAAGATCCCCAGCAGTGCAGCGGTCGCCGGAGAGGCATCGAATTTCGAGATCCCGTACAGGGGGGCAAAGCTGGAAAAATAGGGGGCGGTGGAATGGATGGAGGCATAGCCGCTGATGGCAAACAGGGCAAAGAACAGGAAGAAATTCCCGAACACCATGAGTAAGTTCACCGACAGGATCTGGTTGAGCCGCCGCCCCAGCAGCTTGAAGAAATTCTTCAGCGTGGGATGCTCGTAGATCTGCTCCTCCTCTTTGGATACCCCATCCCCATCGGAATAGGTCTTGCGGAAGGGGTTGAAGCCGCTTTCCTTTTTCTCTTTGGCAGCGATCTCCGCAAGCTCCTCCGCTTCCAGCTCGTCTAATGTATGCTTTTCGTTTTCGTCCATGGGCATTTTGTATCGCTCCTTTTTGTTTCTATAGATTCGTCCTTACAGCCCGCCCAGACACAGGGTGATGACAAACACGGCACCGGCGTGGGTCAGAAAGCGGCCGGTATTCTGGCAAAGGCTTTTGTTTCTCCCACCGGCGGCAAAGTGCAGTAGTAGCAGTGTCCCTGCAAGATAGCAAAGGAGCCCGGGCCATGCTGTTCCCAGCACCTGTCCATCGGTACGCACCATGACAAGTGCCGCACCGAACAGGCAGCCCCGGCACAAGGTCAGCACCGGAAAAAGCACAGCGGAAAGCGGTCTCTTTCCCACACACAGGATCCCGGCACCGTACCACAGTGCCAGCACCTCCGCCGTTCCCGCCAGCTGCGAGGACAGCCCACGGCAGATCGCAAGGGGTGTTTGGTTCTCCGCCATTTTTTCCGGCAAAGAAAGCATGGGCATCAGGATCACACGTCCTGTGGTACCCTTTTCTCCGATCCAAAAGCCAATGCCTGCCGCCACTGCAAAGCATATGAGCAGCAGTGCCCATTTTCTTCTGCACGCCTGTTTCATCCTGCACGCTCCCGTTCCCATTGTTTTGCACCAGCATATGCCGGGGAAAGCAAAAGTATGTGCCGGGTGGCAGACTGTATCTATCTTTATTTTCTATATCGTACCACAAACTTTATGGGAATTCTACGGTGAATTTGTAAACAAGCGGATTTTTGCATCTTTTCCTTCTTCTCCTGCAAAAAGTGAAAAACGGCTTGCATTTTCCCGGGAAATGGTGTATAATTATTGTATAATGCAGAATTAGGCGTATTCCTCTGTGCCGCCCGGTATGGACGGTGTCATGGGTGCGCAAAATCACAGGAAAAGGAAACTCAACATGAAACTTGGTATCATTGGACTGCCCAACGTCGGCAAGTCTACTTTGTTCAATGCCCTGACGGGTGCCGGTGCGCCCAGTGCCAACTACCCCTTCTGTACCATCGACCCCAACGTGGGCGTGGTGCAGGTGCCGGACAGCCGTTTGGATGTGCTGGCAAAAATGTACGATCCCCAGCTGTACACCCCGGCTGTGGTGGAATTCGTGGACATCGCAGGACTGGTGCGTGGTGCCTCCAAGGGCGAGGGTCTGGGCAACAAATTCTTATCCCACATCCGGGACGTAGATGCCGTTGTACACGTGCTGCGCTGCTTTGTGGATGACGACATCATTCACGTAGACGGCGGCGTGGACCCCATCCGAGACCTGGAGACCATCAACTTAGAGCTGATCTATGCGGATATCGAAGTGATGGAAAAGCGGATCGACAAGGTACAGAAGCTCATGAAGGGCGACAAGACTCTGGCCGCACAGGTAGAGCTGTACCAGAGAGTGCTGGATGCTCTGAACGAAGGCACCACCGCACGGTCTCTGGAATACACCGAGGATGAGCGGGCGCTGATGGAAGAGGTCACGCTGCTCACCATGAAGCCGGTCATCTATGTTGCCAACGTCAGCGAAGCGGAAGCGGCCGGTGTTTCTCCCGACAACGAGCTGTACAAGCAGATCTGCGCTGCTGCCGAAAAGGAAGGCGCACAGGTCATCCCCGTTTGTGCCGGGATCGAAGCGGAGATCGCCGAGCTGGCACCGGAAGAAAAGGCCATGTTCCTTGAAGAAATGGGCATTGCCGAAAGCGGGCTGGACAGACTGATCAAGGCAAGCTATGCCCTGCTGGGGTACATCAGCTACCTGACCGCCGGTCCTAAGGAAGTACGTGCCTGGACCATCGTCAAGGGGACCAAAGCACCCCAGGCAGCCGGGAAGATCCACTCCGACTTTGAGAGAGGCTTTATCCGTGCCGAGATCGTTGCCTTCGATGATCTGGTGGCCTGCGGGTCTATGAATGCCGCCAAGGAAAAGGGGCTGGTACGCTCCGAAGGCAAGGATTACGTCATTGCAGACGGTGACGTGGTCCTGTTCCGGTTCAACGTGTGAGTCTGACTTCTCTCATGATGCAAAGCGAAATACAGCGCATTTTCCGGGATCCGCCACTGCTCCACACGGATCGTCTGACCCTGCGCCGGATGCTCAAGGCAGATGCTAAGGATATGTACGAGTACGCCTGCCAGAGCCGGGTCACACGGTATCTGCTGTGGCGGGAGCACGACGACCTCGCCTACACCGCACGGTATCTGTCGTACCTGCAATCCCGATACAGACAGGGGGATTTCCACGATTGGGCCATCGTGCTGCGGGAGCCGGGTGTGGAACCACCATCGGGTCTGTCCTCGGTGTTTTTCGACAAGGCAGAGCTGGTGCGTGGCAAGATGATCGGCACCTGTGGCTTCACCCGGTTCATGCCGGAGCACAAAGCAGCGGAGATCGGCTATGTGGTGAACCCCGCCTACTGGGGGCAAGGCATCGCACCGGAAGCGGTTCGGGCTGTGCTGGAATTCGGCTTCACACAGCTGCATCTGCACCGGATCGAGGCACGCTATATGGTGGGCAACGATGCCAGCCGCCGGGTCATGGAAAAGGTGGGCATGACCTTTGAAGGGGTGGCACGGGATTCCATGTTCGTCAAGGGCCGTTTTGTTTCCATTGGCACCTGTGCCATCCTGCGGGACACGTTTTTGGGAATACAGGGCAACGGAGACATGGAGATCGAATAAATATCGTATGTAAGAAAGCACGTTTTCCTTTTATCAGGCGAACGTGCTTTTTCTTCAACCTTCCAACAGCTCCGACACAGTGCAAAAGCTGTAGCCCCGTTCGATGAGCACAGGCAGGATCCGGCGCAGTGCCTCCGGTGTGGGAGAATGACCGCCGATGAAATCGTGGAACAGGACAATGTCGCCCGGTCCCGTATTGGTCAGCACATTTTCTACAATATCCTCCACCGCCGTGTGCGCCCAGTCTCTGGTGTCCACCGACCATAGCACCACGGTATACTCCAATGCTGCCGCCGCCCGACACACTGCATCGCTGTACATCCCGCCCGGTGGTCGTAGCAGGAGCGGCATCTCCTCCGTCACCGGCAGCAGTGCGTCCTCCATGTCTAAGATCTCAGCGACCACCCCGGCATAGCTTTCCTTTTGCAGATTGCTGTGGTCATAGGTGTGGTTGCCGATCTCGTGGCCACACGACAGAATCTTCTCCACCAATGCCGGATACTGCGCCGCATTTGTCCCGATACAGAAAAACGTGGCGTGGATGTCGTATGCAGCCAAAATGTCCAGGATCTCCTCTGTATACACCGGGTGGGGGCCATCGTCAAAGGTCAGGGCGATCCGCTTTTCGCCTCCCGTGTTGCAGGAAAAATACACATCGCTTGCTATGGCAGGTATTGCAATAGCAGATCCTGCTATCCCCAAAAGGATGCTGCCGCAGAGCAACACGCCAAGTAGGTGCCGTTTCAATCCTTTGCACACACTCGATCTTCCTTTCCTGTCAGTTCATCCAGCGTACCAAAGCGAAAACCCATTTCCCGCCAGGCATGGATCAGATCTTCCAAAATGGCAGCGTTGGTGGCAGAGGTGGGATGCAGGAGCAATACGGCTCCGTTGTGGGTCTCGGACAGGATCTTTTCTTTGGCTTTTTCCGGATCCATCTGCCGCTCATTGTCCCAATCGCTGTAGGCAAAGCTCCAAAAGATCGTGCTGTAGCCGCATTCTTTGGCAAAGGCCATGCTGCGCTCGCTGATCTTCCCTTCCGGCGGGCGGTAGTAGGGAGAGAGCTTTTTGCCGGTCAGCTCCGTGTATGCCGTTTCCATCCGGCTGAGCTCTGCTCGAAAATCTTCAATGTTGTCCACCTTGGTCATGTCCCGATGAGAGGCCGTGTGGTTGCAGACCAAATGTCCCTCCTTTTCCATCCGCTCCACCAGTGCCGGATCGTGCTTCACCAGTCCTTCTAAAATAAAGAAGGCACCGGGGACGTTTTCCGCCTGCAAGGTATCCAGCACCTTTGCCACGTTGCCGTTTTCGTACCCGGCATCAAAGGTCAGGTACAGCACCTTGTCTTCGTCTTCCATGGAGGTATGCCGGTGGTCTGCGTAGTAGCCGTCGTATTGCTCCAGATAGGCAAGCTCCGGTGGCGGTGGCATTTGTTCTCCGTTTTTGCTGTGCTGAAAGTACCATCCTACAGCGGCAGCACCTGCAGCAGTGGCGGGCAGTACCAACAAAGCCGCCAGCAGACCTGTGCATACGCCTCTTAACCCGGTTTTGGACTTGTGTTTTTGCATTCCGAACCCCTTCTTTCCTTGTTTTTGTGCAACTTTATTGTGTGCAGCCCACCGGATTCTATGCATGGAAATTAATATATCCGTTTTTATGCATACGTCATTCGGCATTTTCACATAAGTTTTTCTACTAAAATCGGTTTTGCATACGCTTTTTCAACCAACCAAAAGCCACTTTTTGCTTCCAGAGGCATGCATATGTGTATTTTTATAAGAAATCCTTGCATATTTATGCCGATTTGTGAAACTTGTATATTGCAAATCCCCGGCAGAAGGAGTATAATAAAACCACACAAGAAAACAACATCGATTCGGAGGAGCATCATGAAAACTAAGAAGGAAATCAAAAAAATCGTACTGGCATATTCGGGTGGTCTGGACACTTCCATCATCATTCCGTGGCTGAAGGAAAACTACGAAGGCTGCGAGATCATCGCCGTTTCCGGGAACGTCGG
>CAYXBQ010000047.1:0-14637 GCA_964463375.1 uncultured Ruminococcus sp.
AGTTCACCATTTCCGAAGGTCACTTAGTGTTGCGCCCCGACCAGCTTGAAGAAGAATTCAAGGGATGCTTGGATCTGGCGAAGTATTGTCTGGGTACGCTGGGGCTGCTGGAAGACTGCTCCTTCCGGTTCTCCCAGTGGGATCCCAACAACACCGCCAAGTACGAGGGCACGCCGGAGCAGTGGGAGACTGCCCAGTCCACCATGAAGACGATCTTAGACGATCTGGGCGTGGACTACGAGATCGGTATTGACGAGGCCGCCTTCTACGGGCCGAAGCTGGACATCCAGTACAAGAACGTATTCGGCAAGGAAGACACCATCGTGACCATCCAGATCGATATGCTGCTGGCAGAAAAGTTCGGTATGTACTACACGGATTCCGACAACAAGCAGAAGCTACCCTACATCATCCACCGGACTTCCATGGGCTGCTACGAACGGACGCTGGCCATGCTGATCGAAAAGTACGCCGGTGCGTTCCCCATGTGGCTGGCACCGACCCAGGCCGTGGTGATCCCGGTTTCCCCCGCCTTCAACGACTACGCCGAACAGGTTGCTGCCGAACTGAAGGATGCCGGACTGCTGGTGGACGCTGACCTGCGGAACGAAAAGATGGGCTACAAGATCCGTGAGCACCAGCTGCAAAAGGTGCCGTACACGCTGATCGTAGGCGAAAACGAAATGAACGACCACGCTGTGTCCGTGCGCCGCAGAGGTGGCATCGACCTGGGTGCCATGTCCGTGGACGGCTTCAAGGCACAGGCCATCGACGAAGTGAAGACGAAGGTTATCTGGTAACGTAAGAAATAAGAAGTCAGAAGTGGGCTTTGCGCTTGCTTCTGGCTTTTTCTTTGTGCATATTGCTGTTTGTTTGGGGGATGGTTTTGTTGGAGTTTGGTGCATGTTTGTATGGTTTTGGTGTATCCGTTGACGGTATGCATAGTGAGTAGTACGTTTCAATTCCACTGCGTGGAATATGTCTCGCGGCGTTGCGACCGGCTGAGTAGGACATGCGTCCCACACGTAATATTCTATACAAACTGTTTGTGCGGCTTGGGGATGTGTGGTTTTGCTGGGGGTTTGATGGATTTATTGGGGTTTGTTTGGGTTTTGTTGTGGTTTGTTGGTGATTTGTTGGGTTTGTTGGAGACTGACAATTTTGTTCCTCATTCCGTCCGTCAGCCAATCTAACGTTTTCGATAGAATATTACGTGTGGGTACGCATGTCCTACTAAGCTGTAAGAACGCCGCGAGATAAAAGAAACTCCCTATTCGCTATGCATACCGTCCGTGGGCTGAACATAAAAGCACAAAAATTCCACCGATTTTCCATTGACTATGGGCGAAATGTATGCTATAATTGTTGTAGAAAAGGAGGTTTTTATGGACTATTCGCTTCCCCGCTGGGTCGTCACCGATGTGGTCGCCGGTGCGGATTACACCCTGCTGCTCACCTTCGCCGATGGTGCCAAAAAGCGTTACGATGCCAAAAATCTGCTGCAAAAGCCCATCTATGCGCCACTGCAGGAGCCGTCCTTTTTCCGTACGGCCAAGGTCGAATGCGGTACCGTGGTCTGGAACGACGACATCGACATTGCGCCGGAACACCTTTACGAATGTAGCACACCCGTTGCATAAACACAAAAGGATACGCCTTTTCCACAAGGTCGTGTCCTTTTTTCGTCATTCTCCACAATTATCTCCCATGTTTTTCATCCATTATTGCCATTGACACCACACCACCGTTGTGTTACACTGTATAAAAACAACCATACGACCGATTTCTCTTCGGTTCCGCAATCGTTTGAAAGGACAAATCATGCCAAATCTCATTTCGATCACACCCCACCTCCACCGGATCCGGGTGCCCTTTGAAGCCATCTACACGACTGTTTACGTGGCAAAATATCCCACCGGCGTTGCCATCATCGACAGCGGCGACATGGGCTCCGACATCGACGATTTCGTGCTGCCCGCCCTCATCGAGCTGGGCATCCATACCCGGGACGTGAAATTTCTCCTGCTGACCCATGATCACAGCGACCACGCCGGCGGTATCGGTCGGCTTGCCGAATGCTTCCCCGACGCAACAGTCAAAGCCTCGTTCCACCTGAATCTGCCCCATTTCCAGCCCCTGACCGACGGTGAGATCCTGCTGGATGGGTTAAAAGTGCTATTTTTGCCCGGTCATAATGCGCATTCCGTTGGCTATTTTGACGTACAGACCAAGACGCTCCTGTCCGGTGACTGCCTACAGCTCTCCGGCGTGGACATCTACCGCAACGGCATCGGCGAACCGGAGCTGTACGAAAGATCCATCGAAAAGCTGCTGAATATGGACATTTTGCGCATAGCCGCCGCTCATGAATACGATCCATATGGCAGTCTTGCCGAAGGTCGTATGGAAGTCGAACGATACCTGCGCTATTGTTTGGCGCACAAATAACACACAAAAAGGAGGTCATCCTATGACACATGGTGCATTTCCCACAATGATCACGCCCTATAATGCAGACGGTTCTGTGGATTATGCCGGAGTCTCTGCCCTGGTGGAGTGGTATTGGCGCAAGGGCTGCGACGGCATTTTCGCCTCCTGCCAGTCCAGCGAGATCTGGTTCTTGCCCGAAGCAGACCGGGTAAAATTGGCAAAAGTCACCAAAGATACCGCCGATAGATTGGCAAAAACCGACAAATCCCGCCCGCCCATGACCATCGTCGCCTCCGGTCACGTGTCCGATGCCTACGCCGATCAGGTTCACGAGCTGCGTGCCGTTGCCGAAACCGGCGTGGATGCGGTCATCCTCATCACCAATCGTATGGACAAAACGCTTGCGGGGGACGAAAACTGGATCCGGGAAACCGCCGCTTTGGCAGATGCGCTTCCCGAAACAGTTTTAGGTCTATACGAATGTCCCCACCCCCAAAAGCGGCTTTTGACCCCGGCGATGCTGCGTTTTTGCGTGGATTCCGGCCGTTTCCGCTTCATCAAGGACACCTGCTGCGATGCCGACGAGATCGCCCGCCGCATGACCATTTTGTCCGGCACCGATCTACAGCTGTACAACGCCAACGCCCAGACGCTACTACCATCCCTCCGCAGTGGTGCCGCCGGATATTGTGGCGTTATGGCGAATTTCCACCCGGAATTATATGCATTTATTGTGCATCATTACGAAAGCGATCCGCAGCTTGTCGAAACCGCCGCCGCCCTTGCCAGCATGACCGCCTTCACAGAGTCCCTAGCATACCCGATCACAGCGAAATATCACCTCAGTGAAATAGAAGGTCTGCCGATCACCTTGTACAGCCGCAGCCGCCCTGCCGAAGACTTCACGCCCTACCACGCCATGTGTGTCCGGCAAATGAACGATTTGGTGCATTCCTTTATGGATTTTGTGCAAAGCAAAGGTGCGTGAATATGGAACTTTTGTGCAAAGAATTCATTTTCGACCATTTGACACCGTCGTGCCATGCGTCAACGCTTGTGGCACTTTCCGACGGTACCGTGGTCGCAGCGTGGTTCGGCGGCACCCACGAGAAGCACGATGACGTGCAAATTTACGTTGCCAGGCGGCAAAATGGGGTCTGGGGCGCGCCGTTTCGGGTGTCCACGCTGGAGGACGTGCCCCATTGGAACCCGGTTTTGTTTGATACCGGAACGGAATTGCTGCTGTTCTACAAGCGTGGCAAAACGATCCCCCACTGGCAGACCATGCTTTGTCGTTCGACAGATGGCGGCGTGCATTGGTCGGAGCCCAAACTATTGTGTCCCGGTGACGATGGCGGCCGTGGCCCGGTAAAAAACAAGCCGATCCGCCTCCGAGATGGATCCATTTTGGCAGGTTCGTCCATAGAACAGGGTCCGTGGCGTGCTTTTGTTGACTATTCTGCCGATAACGGTGCCACTTGGGAGCCCAGCGAACCGATCCCGCTGCCGTCGCCGGAGGTGGAAGTGATCCAGCCCACCCTGTGGCAGGACGAAACCGGTGTGCATTTGCTCATGCGTTCAAAGAATAAACGGATTTATCGCAGCGATTCGTCTGACGGGATCCACTGGTGTGAGGCGTATCCTCTGTGCATCCCGCACAATAACAGCGGCATCGATTTGGTAAAGTTGCCGAATTTCATCGTGCTTTGTTGCAATCCGGTGGAGAGCGGTCGCACCCCGCTATGCCTGCTGACCTCCCCCGACGGTATGGACTTTTCGACTGCGCTGACGCTGGAGGACGGTCCCGGCAAATATTCGTACCCCGCCGTGATCTACGATGGCGAAAAGCTCCGAGGCACCTACACCTGGCGGCGAGAGAAAATCGTGTACTTTGAAGCAAAGTTTTAACAAAAAGATTTCTGTGAGATAAAAGAAACGTACTACTAACTATGCCATTTTGACGTGCAGTCTATGGACAAATCGCTTGTTTCGTCCATAGACTTTTCATACAGGAGGTTATCAATGACCGGTACAACTTCATGGAGCTTTGCTCCGTACAAACCACTTTTGTTCGACACCGGAGACATCTACATTTGTCGGCTTTATCCCGGCGCCGGCACCATCGGCCTGGACTGGCTCCCCCTCGAGGATGCCACCGGATACACCGTTTGTTGGCGAAACCGCAAGGCAATTACTTGGGAAGGCTCTGCATTTGTAGAGTGTTCATCCTACACGATCACGGGGCTTGCCGACGAGACGGATTACGATGTGCAGGTGCTTTGCGGGACGAAAAAAAGCCGGGTGCGACTGGCCAGAACCGGCGCCGTACCGGGCGATGTTGTTGTGAATTATTTGCATCCCGAAGATGATGCATATGGATTTTCCGGGCATTATCTCTGCTCGCCGTCCCTGGTTCGTGCGCCCGACGGATCACTGCTGGCCTCCATGGACGTGTTCGAGGGCGGCGCTCCCCAGGATCTGACGCTGCTTTTTCGTTCCGAGGACAATGGCAAAACCTGGAAATACGTGACCGAGCTGTTCCCGTGCTTCTGGGGCAAACTATTTGTGCATCGTGATTCTTTGTACATGTTGTCTGTTTCAACCGAATACGGTGACCTTCTTATTGGGCGTTCTGACGATAACGGACGCAGCTTCGGCGTGCCGACCGTACTATTTCGTGGGTCCAGCGGGTTTCGGCAGAAGGGCGTACACAAAAATCCGCAGCCGGTGATCGAGCACGACGGGCGGCTTTGGTGCACCATGGAGTGGGGTTCGTGGGCGTCCGGCACCCATGCGGCTATGTGTTTTTCGACTGCGGTGGACGACGATCTTCTTGACCCAAATAGTTGGCATTTCACACCGCCGGTTCCCTACGATCCCAACTGGCCCGGCACGGCTGTTGGCAACTCGCCCGGGTGCATCGAGGGGTGTATGGTGGTTTCGCCGGCCGGTTGGAACGGGCACGACGAGCCGCAGCTACTCAACGTCATGCGGTACCAAATCGGCGGTTGCGAACCTTCGTTCGGGCTTGCGGTGGTCATGAACGCGGGGGCTCCGGACGAGCCGATCCGGTTTGAGCGAACCATCGAATTCCCAGGCAATCACTCGAAATTCATGATCAAGCAGAGTCCTGTGGATGGGCAGTATTATTCCCTCGTTTCCTATCTGACTCCCGAACATATGGACGGTCGCAACTGGTTGGTTTTGATTCGATCTGCGGATCTTTTGCATTGGGAAAAGGTGCGGGACATCTTCGATTATCGCCATTTGCCCGCCGCTGAGGTGGGGTTTCAGTACGTGGATTTCTTCTTCGAGGGCAACGAGATCCTGTATCTGAGCCGCACCGCATTCGGCAAAGCACACAATTTCCACGACGCAAATTACAGCGTTTTTGGGCGTATTTGTCTCGATTGATCCCATGTGATCGTCGGCATTTTGCACATATATATGGACAAAACGACTGTCCTGCTTCTCATGCATTTGCATGCTTCCACCGGCGTACGGCTACAAACGTGCGTTCGGTGGATTCTTTTTCGCCGTTTCGGCTGTACTACATGACACGCCGCTTAGTTACAGTCGTTTTGTCCATATTTCGTGCGTATTTTCGCCCGGGATCGGCGTATGGCGTTTTATCAGTCGTTGCTCGGTACGCCGCACAGCTCCATGACTACGCCGGCACTGGTTTTCGCGGCTTTCTTGGCAAAGCTGGGGTAGTCTTCGCAGGCACCGCCGTCGGCAGAATCGCTAATGGCACGCAATATCAAAAACGGAACTTTGTTCACTGTACACACATGTCCCACGGCTGCGCCCTCCATTTCGCAGGAGATGCCCTGGAAGGTGGCGACGATCCAGTCTTTCTTTTCCCGGCTGGCGATGAACTGGTCGCCGGATGCGATGATGCCGCAGTGGTGCCGGATGCCCTTCTTTTCGCAGATCTCGCAGACCTTTTCCACCATATTTTTGTCCGCCGGCAGCTGGATCTGGTTCAGGCCGGAGAGCATGCCCACCGGGTCTCCCAGAGGCGATGTGTCCATATCGTGCTGCACCACGGCTGTGGAGATCGCCAGGTCGCCGATGTTCAAATGTTCGGTGAGTGTGCCGCCTACGCCGGTGTTGATGATGGCGTCGGGGCGGTAGCGCAGGATCATGGTTTGGGTACACAGGGCGGCGAAAACCTTGCCGATGCCGCACACCGCCACCACGGCGTCCCACTGCCCCAGCTTGCCGGAGACAA
This sequence comes from uncultured Ruminococcus sp., assembly GCA_964463375.1. GTDB lineage: Bacteria > Bacillota > Clostridia > Oscillospirales > CAG-272 > UMGS1696. The sequence continues at coordinate 6,665 of CAYXBQ010000047.1, forward strand.
ATGCGATGCCGCTGATCTCCTCGCTGGTCTTTTCCGTCATGGCTGCCTGGATCTGCTCGGCTTCGATGGCCATTGCGGCGATAATGCCTAATTTCATGTCGTTGTATCCTTTCTATTCTTGTCGATTATCGACAAGTTTTATCGATATAAGAAGTCGTTTTCCTTTTCTTTGAGAATGGTCAGATACCGTTTGGCTTCGGCTTTGGCGGCGGGGAGAGACAGGTTTTGGTAGTTGCCGCATTCCTTTCTTTGTGCGCCGAACATTTCACCATCGTGGTCGATGATGCGCTGTAGGGTATCCAGGACCGCTTGCAGGACGGTCTCGTTCGGCAGGTCACGGGTCAACAGGTAGAAGCCGGTTTGGCAGCCCATGGGGCCGAAATAGATCACGTGTTCTGCGATTTCGCTGTTGCGGATGTAGGTTGCGAACATGTGCTCTACGGAGTGCATGGTCAGGTTGTCCATGTAGTCGCCGGCGTTGGGGGTGCGGGTGCGCAGATCGTAGGTGGTCACGTCGCCGTCTATGCGGGAGACGTAGATCCCCGGGGTGAGTTTGTCATGATCCACAGAAAAGCTTGCGATTCTTTCCATATTTTTGTACCTCTTGTCGGTTTTGGTGTCGTATATAGTATAGCACAAATGCGGGGAAAATGCAAGGGGGGGACAAAGAAACAAAGAAACCAGGCAGTTTCCACCTGGTTTATTGTTTGCACTTTTATCCGTTTGTGCACATTTGGATGTATTCGCACAGGGAGCCGGCGATCTTTTCCGGCACACCACCGGGTCTGGAGGCGTACACCCTGCCCGACACGTGCTGCCAGATCACGATGCCGTCCACGCCGGTGTCCTCCAGCACGTAGCATTTTCTGTTCACATTTGGGTTCAACTTCCATGCTTTTTCGGTGCAATCCACCACATTTCTGTGTGCGGAATTGGCGATTCCTGTCAGTTCTATCCCATCTGCTACGATGGCGCCGAAGGTGACAAGGTACTGCTCGTAGTCCTCGGCAAAGTGCAGGCCCAGCGCCGCCTCCGCCTGGTCGATCTCATCGTAGGTTGCGCCGTGCAGCGGCAGCAGACCGGGCAATGCTTCGATCACATCTACAATATTTTCCATAGATTATTTTCCCTCCGTGCTATCGGCACGCCCCTGCCAATGCTCCTTGCGCTCCTGTGTCCAGGAATTGCCTTCGCCGTGGACCTCGGTCTCCATGGTGTTGTCGTGCCAGAGGCTCTGGTTTTTCTTGCCGTCCTCGTAGTCGCCGGTACGATGCTCCTCTTCCGTCAGCTCGACAAGTGGCGAATCTTCCTTTTGCCCCAGGTGGTGCAGCTCGATGGGCTTGCCGGTTTCGCTGTCCAAAGGCGGCAGACCACGCTCCATGCGCTCTCGGTTGGTGACGCCGTCCTCGTCCGTGTATTCCGGGTCGATGTGTTCCTTGACCAGGCACTTTTCGCCGTCGATCTCCGCCTCCACCAGCCCGGCTTCTTTCAAAGCTTCGTACTGTTCCATGTTTTGAATGTTCTCGACGATCTCGGTATCCCAGCCGGTCTCCGCTTGGATCTGCTCCTTTTGCTCCGCAGTGAGTGCCTCTGCCTTTGCCTCCTGCACCTCGGCGGGCTGCTTTTCCTCGGCCGCTTCTTTTTTCGCTTCCCGCACCTTGTCGGACTGCTCGGACACTTCTTTTTTCGTTTCCCGCATTTCGATGGACTGCCCCATTGCCCTCTTCATTTCCTGAAAAGCGTGCATGGACTGCTTCCGAAACGCTGCACGAGAGGTGTTTTCCAGATAGACAACGCCCGGCCGTCTGTCACTTATTCTATCCCCTTCCTGTATCTCCTTGCCTTCCTTTGCTTCCAGGATCTCCTTGTGCTTGGGCTGCTCCACGGTGTCCGGCTTTCTTATTGCGATTTTTTCGTGTATTGGCATGTCGTATCCTCTCCTTTCAACGCCTGTATCTGCTCCTCATCCATTGTCCCCGGATTGTAAAATTCCTGCTCCAGTGCCGTGATCAGGTCGTAGGGGACGTTTTCGTCGATGAAGGAGCCACGGAGCATGGCGGCAACATCCTTCTCCTTTTCCCACTTGCGCAATGCCTCATGTAGGATCAGTTTTTCTCCAAACTCAAAAATATCTTCCCCGTATACGACCTCCAGCAGCTGCTTCAGCTTCCGGACGCCGCTTGCATTGGGTGCATACAGCACTTGCTCCAGCTGCTCACAAAATGTGTCGTCCGGCAGTCTCTCGACGGCATATGCGCCCCGGGTCATCCACATAAGGATCCGTTCGGTCAGGTATTTTGCCATGACACGGGTATCGTTTTTGGTCAGTATCCATTTTAGGTCGGCCTCTTCCATGCGATCCTTCAGGTCCTTCAGGAGCTTTGCACAGGCGAACACGCCACGGTCCACTTTCTCCACCAGCAGCGTATTGAGGAAGCAAACGATCTCCTGCTTCCATTCCTCACTCTCCCCAAAGTGGCTGCGGATGCGGCTCAGGTTGATCTCGTCGAAGCGGTCGTCGTGGATGCTGTACAGCTCCTCGTCCCCCACAAAGCTGTCCAGTGGCTTGGATCCCCCCACCGCCGTGGTTTGGTAGCCGGCCACCTGCACCATTGTGGGCAGTGCCATGCCCTCCTTGTGGCAGTAGGCGTAGCCCGTTTCCAGGGTGCCCAGCTGGATGGCGTCCCCCTCGGAGATGCCGATGGTGTTGGCGATGACCTGTTGGTCGTCCCGGGAGACGATCCGATGGACCAGCTTGTTGGAGGAATTTTTGATCACGTCCGGTGCCAGCTTGGTGGGGATCTGCTCCGCTACGATGACCCCCTGCCCATAGGAGCGCATTTCGGCGATCATGTTGGTAAAATGCTCCACCGCCTTGCCCTTGGGGTTGGCCTCCTCCGACGATGCGGTCTCGGTGGACACGTTTTTCAGCAGTCGGTGGGCCTCTTCGATGACCAAAAGGTGCTGTAGACCGATCTTTTCACTGCCCCGCAGCTCCTTTTCCACCTGCCGATATTCGTTGATGAAGACCAGCAGCAGGCCTAAGCTGAACGCCTTGTCAGAGTCGTCTGCCAGCCCCTCCAGCTCGAAGACCACGTTGTCGTGCATCAGGGCATCGAAGTCCGGGAATGCGGTGGTGTTGAAGCTGTAGCCCTTGGCACCCAGGCAGAGGTTTTCCAGCCGCACCTGAATGGCAGTCTTCAAATTCCCCGACGTCTCTCCCTCGTATTGCAGCTCTTCTTCCATGTACCGCTTGATCTCCGTCAAAAGCTCCTGCATGGTGGGGAACAGGTACCGGTGGGCATCCTTGGCGTATTGCCGGCGGGTATAGTCGTGGCTGAAGAAGCCGCCGGGCGTTCTCTGATCGACGAGCAGCGGATGGTAGCCCAGGGTCAGGTCCCAGCCCTTGTTTTCGTAGACGGTATGGAGGCATTTCTCCAAAATATAGGGCAGCGGCGGGAACAGGCTGAAGGCGGCGTTGAACAGATCCTTCAAGTAGTCTATATGCAGCTGCGGCGACACACCCGGCATGATGTAGAAGGGATTGAGCTTGGGTGCATGGAGCTCCGGCTTGCCCAGGGTGTAGACCGTGGGGGTCTGCGTCAGGTTCCGGTACTCCTTTTTGGCGGATTCGATGACCAGGAAGGGCTTTTTTGCCTCCACCAGCAGCTTTTTCACCGTGGTGGTCTTCCCGCTGCCGGTGATCCCGCACACGAAGGTATGCTTGTTCAGATCCCCCGCAGTCAGGCCAAAGGGCATATTTTGCAGGGCCCGCTTGCCGTCTGTGGCATAGCCCACGGGGATGCTGTCGTTCTCGCGCCGGCTGGCGACCATGGGGAAGCGCCGCTCCACACGCAGCTCGAAATCCGGCACGCTTTCGGTGGGCACCGTGCAAAGCTGTCCCAGCTCGGCTGAGTTGAGGCAGGCGCACAGAGGATTTTTCCTTGTGCTACCCAAAAAGTCCGGGATGCGCATGGTTTCGTTGCCGTAGGAGCGGGGAGCAAAGGCAAGCATAGGCAGCTTTTCCGCATCCGGTCGAGACAGCTCCCCCTGTAGGCAGGCACGAATGATGTCCCGTGCGCTGGCATTTTCGGCGGAATAGACGATGGCGGTCTGCCACATGCCGTTGTTGCGCCCCGCCTTGAGCCGCTCGATGGCGTTTTCGGCGTACTGCATCAGCTCCAGCGCATAGCCGTTTTGGATGTCCCCTGACACCGTTTGACCGTCCGTGATCGCCTGGGAAATGGAGCTGCTGTAGCTGGTGGAATGGCTCTCGCCTCCGTCCGCGATCCCGCCGATCAGGGAGCCTAAGCCGTTCCCCAGCATGCCGCCCAAACGAGCACCGGCACCGGCACCCACGCCACCGACAAAGGTACCTATGAGCGCACCCGCCGCCGTTCCCAAAACACCGCCTATGCCACCGCCGATGGAGCTGCCACGGGGACTTTGGGTGGTGGTATCGCTTTGGTTGGTGGTGGTGGTCTCCGAGCTGTTCTGGGACCGGGCAAAGCTGCGCTTGCTGACGGCAAAGGCGTTGTCCCGCACCGAGACCAGGGATGCAATGTCCTGGGAGATGTCGTGGTTCTCCACAGGCTTGGCAAGAAACAATAGCGAATAGTTTTGTCCGTTGAGACTTCGCATGATGGAGGACAGGCTAAAGGGCTGCTTCTCTCCCTTGACGCACAGGGAGGGCACGCCGGTCAGCAGGCCATGGGACAGGCTCCGCTGGCTGTGGGTCCGGAAGGGGGATTCCAGCTCCTCCAGCTCCAGACCGGAGAGCATGCCCCGGGTGATGGCCTTCACCGGCTGCACGTCCGTGTCTGCGTACACCCCCAGCACCAGCCTCGTGACCCCGTTCCGGCTCACCACACCGTAGGCCACCGGCACCCGGATGGCATGGAGTGCCGTGAACAGCTTCTCAAAGCGGGTGTGGATGTCCCGGAAGTCCTTGTCGGCGTCGCTGCGGTCGGCAGAGCAGCTGCGGATGTGGAAAAAGGTCATGCCCGCCAGCCGCACGTCGCCGGAGGGATCCAGATAGGACTCCAAATTCTGTCCGTTCACCCGGTAGGAGGGGTACACCAGATCCAAAAATCGCTCCGTTTGCTCCCCCACCACCTGGCTGTCCATGCGAAATTCCGTTACAAAGTCCCCGTCATGTGGGGTCAGTGCTGTATATGCCATATGCGCACCCTCACATGGTCTGCCGGAGGGCTTCCACCCGCTCCCGGAAGTACCGCTCCACCTCGTCGAACCAGCCTAAGAACTGCGCCTTTGCCTCTGTCAGGTAGCTGTCCAGTGCCGTGGCGAGATCCTTTTGGTTCTTAGCCGGTTCGATGGCATAATAATCCGCCAGTGCCATGCCCAGCGAGATCGCCACCAACGCCGCAACGGGAACGGGCACCAGTGCCGAGAAGGGCAGCCGGGCACACAGCACCACGCCCACCTCGATGGCAGCTCCCGCCGCAAGGGTGGCTCCCCCCACCAGTAGGGCCTGCTGCAGCCGATCGGCCTCCTCGTGATCGATGGTCGTGGTAGACGAAAATTGGTATTTGCACAGGATCTCCTGCCGTAGGTTGGCGGCAAAGAACCGGTTCTGCCGTTCGATGGAGTCCCGGTAAAAATCGCTTTCCAGCACCTCGTCCGACAGGGCATAGAGCATGTCGCTGAGGATGGTGCGGCTCCGGGATGCCAGCTCCCCGCCCACCACCTTGGTGATGGTCTCGATGGCCTCCTCGCTGCTTTGGGCACTGCTGACATAGGACAGTGCCTTCTCCCGCAGATCGGCGAACAGGGTATCCACTTTATCTTTAATAGTTTCGCTGTACAATTTTATCAATGCCTCCTTTGCACCGCTCTGCCGTCTCCTGCAGTCTGCCGATGCGCCCCAGCATTTCCGTGCATTCCCGGATGATGACGACATTTTGCTCGGCAGTGGTCTTGGCATCCATGATGGCATCCATCTCTCTCTTTTTGGCGGCAGCATTGTTCGAGAGCTCCGAGATATACCGGGTGCGGATGTTTTCCACAAAGTCCTCTAAGTTCTCTGCCAGATCCCGCTTCAGGGAGTCCAGCCGCTTGAGGATGTCGTTTTTGATGATCTCAAAATGTTTATTCTGCGAATAGGTGGAGTAGGAATGGGTCTCTTCAAAGCACAGGATCCCCGAGGTGGAGTGGTGGGTCTCCTCCGCCTTGGATTTGGTGGATTCCTTGAGCTTTTTGAAGGTCTCCGCCGTGAAATCCGGCTTCAGGGACACATAGGGGATCTTGCTTTTGTCGCTCAGTGCCACCAGTGTCGCATCGAATTCCGCCACCACCTGCTTTTGGAGGGTCGTGGTCAGCTTGGTGAAGTCGTCCATCTTTTGCAGAGAGAGCCGTTCCAGCTCCTCCAGGGCGTTTTTGGCATCGGGGGAGATCTTCGCCACACGAGCCTTGAAATCCGCTACAGCAGCCTCTCCCTGTCGGTTGATGATCCCTTCTTCTCCTCGAAATCGGCGCACCACATCGTCCACGCCACGGCTCATTTTGTTTTGCAGCATGTCCATTTCCTGCTTGAGCTCGGCGATCCTCCGTGCCAGCTCCATGGGATCCTCCGCCTTTTGCTTGAACATATCCAGTCGGACGTTGGTGTCTGACCAGAGCTTGACGTACAGCTGTTGGATGGCGTCCATCAGTGAGGCAAGCAGCAGGAAGTGGGCGTTTCTGCCAAAGCTGTCCAGCGTGGCGTAGACCTGCCCAAAGTTGGATTTTTTGCGCAGCCGGCTGATAAAGGCACTCTTTGCGTCCGACAGAATATCCTCCGCCCGAATATTCCCGGCAGCATCCCCGCCTCCGCTCTGCAGCACCGGATCGTCGTCGTCATCGTCGTAGTAGGCGGCCTTCACAAAATCGTCCAGCTTTTTATCCCGGCGCAGTCGCTTGAACTCCGCATCCACGTCCGGCACGGCGGCAAAGGCATTGGCGTAGCACTCCGCTTTACTGTCCACAAGCAGAATATTCCGCTTGTCCAAATTGCTGAACTGCTTGTAGACCTCCTCCTCCAGCCGCCGCAGCTCCGCACCGTTCACGTTGGCGGCACGGGTCAGGATCAGGAACAGGGCATTTTTGTTCCGCTCCACGCTGACGTTGCGCATGAACAGGTTGAATTGGCTGGATTCCAGTGCCTGCCCGGACAGGGGCTTCAGGAAGATCACTGCATCGGCATTTTGGATGTATTTGTTGGTGATGTCCGAAACGCCGCCACGGGCACACACACCGGGACTGTCGATGATCTCGATCCCCCGCAGACCCTCCTCACGGAAGGGGAACTGGACCTCTATGTTGGTGACGATGTCCTGCCAGCTGTTCTTTCTCTCCTCGATATACCGCAGGATCCGCTGGTTGTAGTCCGGCAGGTTGTGGATGTTGGCGGCCTGCACCTCCGGCGCCTTGAGCAAGTCGTCGATCCGCCCCATGGGGATGTTGATCCGACTGCCCTTCTTTTGGCACCGCCGCCCCTCCTTCACCAGGATCTCGCTATTGATGGTGGGCACCGGGATGTCTCGGTAATCATCGTTCAGTGCGGCATTCGCCAGTAGGAACGCATGTGCCTCCTGGTTCCCGGTCATGGTCATCTTCCGTCCATCGGCATAGGTTGCCGTCACGGAAAAGTCCTCGCCGTACCGGATGGTCACAATGGCACTGGTACACTGCTTCACGTCCATGGGCAAAAGCTCCACGCCCAAATAGGCATTGATGAAGGTGGATTTGCCGCTTTTTGCCTCCCCCGCCACCATGATGCGGAATTTGTCCGCATAGACCTTTTCTGCCGTCTTGCGAATGCCGTCCAGCAGCTCGGTCACGTTCTCCGTAGGATCCGGCAGTCCGATGCCGCCCACATATGCCTTGATGTCCTTGATCAACGTCTCCAGATTCTCATAGATCTCCAAAACCTCGTTCTTGCGAGATTTGTAGCTTTCTCCGACCACAAAAACACT
>CAYXBQ010000048.1:0-14396 GCA_964463375.1 uncultured Ruminococcus sp.
CTTCTGTTGGTAGTATTATAGCATATTTTGTCGATGGTGTCAATATTGATTTTTTATTTCACTCTTGACAAACCCACAAAGGTATGCTATAATAAAAACAGAAGCCAAGATGACGGCTACCCCAAATAGGTCAATTAGAGTATACGAGTTGGAGGTTGCGTGTCCAACTCACCCTAAGTGAGCTCAATCTGTTGCATGCAGACGGCTCACTTTTTTGCGTTGTGGATCAAGTTGTTGACCCACTGCACGAGAGTGATTGCATACTTGATCAAATCGATCACCGCAACGATCCCGCTGAGGATTGTAAATATAGCTAAAACCATATTCAGATCCATATGCGCACCCCCTTCCTTTGGGATTCCCCAAATGAAAGGAGCAAAAGTGCATCTATGTAGCCCCTTCCATAAAAGGGTGGAACGGGGCAGCCGTCTGAAGGCTTACGCCTTGCGTGTCTTGACTTCTTGTTCCTATTATAGCATATTTTGTCGAGTGTGTCAATATTAAATTCCAATCGCTTTTTTGAAAAACCGTCTCCCCCTTGACAAATACCCGCCTCCATGCTATAATAAAAGCTACAGCAGCATTTGCTATCATGACATCCGTGAACCGCTGGCATATAACAGACGGTTCTTTTTCTTTGATACACCAGCGCCTTGACAATCGCTGCATTCTGCGTTATACTATAGTACGTACAAACAACAAGGGAACAGGAATTTTATATCGAATGAAAAAACAAACGAAAACACAGGAGTATAATAACCAATCCATCACGTCTCTGAAAGGGGCGGATCGGGTGCGGAAACGGCCGGCGGTCATCTTTGGCTCCGATGGGCTGGAGGGCTGCGAGCATTCCGTCTTCGAGATCCTTTCCAACGCCGTGGACGAGGCACGAGAGGGCTTCGGGGACACCATCCTCATCACAGCCTACCGGGATCACTCCATCAAGGTGGAGGACTTCGGTCGTGGCGTACCTTTAGACTGGAACGAAAAGGAACAGCGTTACAACTGGGAGCTGGTATACAACGAGCTGTACGCCGGGGGTAAGTACGACAACAACGCCGACGGTGCCGCCTACGAATATTCCCTGGGTCTCAACGGCCTGGGTGCCTGCGCCACACAGTACGCCAGCGAATGGTTCCATGTGGCGTCCTACAACGGCAGCGAGGTGGGCACCGTGTCCTTCGCCCATGGGGAACCGGCCTCCGCATACGTCAAGCAAAAGCAAAAGCGTGGCGAGCACCGCACCGGTACCACCATCCATTGGAAGCCGGACTTAGCTGTCTTCACCGAGATCGATATTCCCCGAGAATATTTCTCCGATATGCTGCGCCGACAGTCCGTGGTCAACAGCGGCATCCACTTCCGGTTCTTGTGGGAGGAGGAGGACGGCTCCTTTGCCGAGGAAGAATACTTCTACGAAAACGGCATTTTGGACTACGTAGCCGAGGTGGCAGGAGACACCATGGAGACCCGCCCCGTCCAGTTCCATCTGGAAACCAAGGGCCGGGACCGGGACGACATGAAGGACTACAAGCTCATGGCAGACATCGCCTTCTGCACCTCCAAGACCGTGCATATGCTGGAGTATTACCACTGTGCCTCCCACCTGGAGCATGGCGGTTCCCCGGAAAAGGCCGTGCGCCTTGCCTTCACCTATGCCATGGACCACTACCTGAAGGCACAGGGAAAGTACAATAAAAACGAATCCAAGATCACCTTTGCGGACATCGAGGACTGCCTGGTGCTGGTGACCAACTCCGTCTCCACCCAGACCTCCTATGCCAACCAGACCAAAAAGGCCATCACCAATACCTTCATTGCCGAAGCCATGACTGCCTTCCTGAAGGAGCAGCTGGAATATTGGTTTGCCGAAAATCCCACGGAGGCGGGCAAGTTCGCCGCCCAGGTGCTGGTGAATAAGCGTTCCCGGGAGCAGGCAGAATCCACCCGACTGAACCTGAAAAAGAAGCTGACCTCTGCCACCGATCTGGCGGGACGGGTGGAAAAGTTTGTGTCCTGCCGATCCCGTGACCCGGAGCTGCGGGAGCTGTACATCGTGGAGGGCGACTCTGCGTTGACATCTGTAAAGCTGGCACGGGATGCAGAATTCCAGGCCGTGATCCCGGTGCGGGGGAAAACGCTGAACTGCCTGAAAGCGTCCTACGACCGGATCTTCAAGAGCGACATCATCGTGGACCTGCTGCGGGTCATTGGCTGCGGTGTGGAGGTGAAGACCAAGCACAAGGACGACATGGTGCCCTTTGATATGAAGAACCTGCGCTGGTCGAAGATCATTTTGTGTACCGATGCAGACGAAGACGGCTTCCAGATCCGCACACTACTGCTGACACTGTTCTACCGCCTGCTGCCCACCCTGATCCAGGAAGGCCGGATCTACATTGCGGAAACACCGCTGTTTGAGATCACGGTAGAGGGCAAGAGTAAGAAGGAAGCGGAGACGCTATTTGCCTACAGCCAGCAGGAGGGGGACGAAATGGTAGCGGCGCTACAGGAGAAGGGCGTAAAGTATACGATCCAGCGGTCGAAGGGGCTTGGTGAAAACGAGCCGGCGATGATGTCGCTGACGACGATGTCCCCTGCGACCCGCCGCCTGGTACGGGTGACCCCCGCCGACGCCGCCGCCACCGCCACGATTTTCGAGACGCTACTGGGCGACGACCTCCCGGCCCGCAAGCGCTTCATCGTAAACAACAGCAGTCTGTACCTGGACGCAGCGGACGTGTAAAGGGGTCTTCCCCTTTGCGAACCCCCTTTTGTTTTGTACTGGCGTTGGGCTGGTGATTCCATGGAGATACTCCATGAGCCACGTTTTGGTTTGTACTGGCGTACGGCGCATGGACACTGCGTTGGGCGTTTGATCACTCCACCATTCTGGCGGCACGTGAATCCTTCCCACCCAACCCTGTAGGGAACGGTCTTGACCGTTCCGCAGGGTGTGCACTTCCCGTGGGGGTTTTCTTCAACTGGCGTTGGGCGGGTTTTGTTTGTACTGGCGTACGGCTTGTTGACGGATTTTTTCCGAATAGTTTCGGGGAGAATGCCTCACTCAACGCAGTTGAGTGGGCGGGCAGCGCCCAAGGATAGGGGTGTGGGAATTAAACTTCCTCGGCAGTTTACCCCCACCCCTATCCTTAGGAATCCAACCCCTCCCCCCTAATCGCCTTGCAAAGCACAACTTGCGCCTAACAGCCGGTTTCTCTGGAAGCAGACCACTTCGCAGTAAATGTAGTACGGCTTGATAATCCCGTTTTTGATTGGGCTGCCGCATGGGGGACTACGTTTGCAGTCTAAAGCGTTCCCTTTGGTTGACCTCCATGGGGAAAAACTGCGGATAAATAGTGGAGTAACCTTGTTTCAACGTACGTTTTGCTGTATACCTTTACTCGAAATCGCTACCACTACTCAACAAAGTAACGATATGGCAGTGCATACTCCTACTAAACAACAATCGTTTTGCACCCAAACCTTGCAAATGCCGCTCGCCTAATTAAAAAACGGGTGCTTTTTGACCAACGAATCGTCTTTCAAATGTCTGGATGCCAGAGAGTATGGGGGATAACTGCGGTGCAGCTTTTCGAGCCGATTAAAAGGGGGATGGGAGGTCTCGGAGGGTAACCAACTTCGCCGTAGGCGAATGTTGAGGGGATAAACTGGCGAGGAAGTTTAATCTTCCCCCCTTACCCTCTGAGTGCCGCCCGCCCACTCAACTGCGTTGAGTACTCAACTGCGTTGAGTGAGGCATTCCTTCCGATACTAATCGGAAAACCCCACGGAGTCAAAAGCCGTACGCCAGTACAATCACCCCCACGGGAGGTGCAAAGCCCAACGCCAGTTGAAGAACCTCCCACGTGACGTGCGCCCTATGCGTAATAGCCCCCCGCCCAAACGCAGTTTGAAAACCAACGGGGTTAGGTAAAGGGATTTGCCCTTACCCCATTTTCAGAAAGAGAGAATACAAATGAAAACGTTAGCATACTATAATGGCAGCATCGCCGAGATCGAGCAGATGATGATCCCCATGAACGACCGGGTCTCCTTCTTTGGGGATGGCTGCTACGATGCCTTCTATTGCCGCAATTATAAGATCTATTGCCTGGAAAAACACCTGGATCGGTTCTATAACTCCGCGCGCCTGCTGGATATGGAGGTCCCCATGGAGAAGGCAGCCATGACCGACCTGCTGTACGACCTGATCCGCCGGGTGGACGACCACGAACAGTTCATCTATGTCCAGCTCACCCGTGGCACCGGGATGCGTGACCATGCCTACGGTTCTGCACACTTTTCCCACAACCTGTGGATAACGCTGAAGCCCTGCCAGGTCGTGGATACCTACAAGCCCATCTCCACCATCACCACCGAGGATAAGCGGTTCTACTATTGTAATATCAAGACCCTGAACCTGCTGCCCAATGTGCTGGCCGCCGAAAAGGCAAGAGCCGCCGGTTGCCACGAAGCCATCTTCTACCGGGTATATAACAAGACCGGTGACCCCGCTGCCGACCGCTTAAACGGCAGAGTGACCGAGTGTGCCCACAGCAACATCAGTATGCTGAAGGACGGCGTATTCCGCACGGCTCCTCTGGACGACCAGATCCTGCCGGGGATCGCTCGAAGCAACCTGATCGAGATGTGCGGAAAGCTGGGCATCCCGGTAGACGAGACCCCGTTCACGGTAGCGGACCTGCTGGCGGCCGACGAAGTGATCCAGTCCTCCAGCGGCAGCTTCTGCGTCACGGTGGCAAGCATCGACGGCACCCCCGTAGGCGGCAAAGCCCCGGAACTTTTGCGACGGCTCCAGGATGCGCTGGTAGCGGACTGGCACCGTGTGACGGACTAACGGGACAGGGTTCCGGAAAGGATAAAAAATCACCCAGCCCACCCCCTCACGGTCAGTGAAAAGGTTTGTGAGAAAAAAATCTCCCCCAAACGCAAATTCCCTATTGACAAATCGCACAAAAAAGTGTACAATAGTACCAGAGACAAGATACGTGGTGTGAAACCCAAGAAAGGATCCCCCCATCATGGATAAGGACCAGATTTTCGATAACCAGAACGAAAACGAAGAATACGATCCCGAGATCTATACCCTCACCGACGAGGACGGCAATGAGCTGACCTTCGCTCTGCTGGGTACCCTCGAGAACGAAGGCAATGTATATAAGGCACTGATCCCCGTGGACGAAAACGGACAAGAGGAATCCGACGAGTACGTGATCCTCAAGTGTACCGAGGACGAAAACGGCGAGGAAATGCTGGAGACCATCGAGGACGACGATGAGTTCGATCGCATCGCCGATATCTTCGACGACGAATTCTCCGACATCTTCTACGACGACGATGCGGAGTAAACAAACGGCACATAGGTGACCAAAGCGTATATCGACCGCTGCCTGCGGAAATCGAAATAAAGATGAGTGTAAAAACCCACAAAGAGTAAAAAGGAGCCTGGGCTTCGGGTGCGGGGTATGCAGACCTCCCTCCACTTGCCGTGAGACGCATTCCGCGCCGCCGCAGTGAAAGGAAGCTGGTAGCACGAACCATCCGAGAGGGCGCCGTCCTTGCAGAAGCAGGGTTTCTACTACACTTGTTTTGAAACGGTTCTGCGGGTTTTTTTTGCCCATTTTCGGAGCAGAAACCAAAAAATATCCCCCGATGTATTGACACCGAGGGATATTTGTGCTATAATGAGTACGTAGTAAGCCGAATAACGGCTACCGTGACTCAACTATGCAAGCCGGGGATGGCACCCCAACCTGCCAAGTGAACCTCTGGCTTCAACAGACGGTTCACTTTTTTCTTCTATCGTGAATCTTGCGGATGCGATCTTCTACAAACACATACAGTGTCACCACTGCGGCTGCGAACTCGATCCAGAAGACGATGTCCAAAAACAGCTCCATCATTATCGCTCTCCTTTCAGGTAATATTTTGCATGGTTATGTAAAATACTCCTGTAAGAGCACAAATGCATCACCATCCTTCCTGCTCTAATACAGGAGAACGGTAGCCCGTCTGCTCAGTTACTACTATTCAGTTTTAGCACGATTATAGTATAACACACGTATCGGGTGTTTGTCAATATGCTCGTGCAAAAACGGTCGAAAAATCCACACCAAAAAATATCCCCCGATGTATTGACACCGAGGGATATTTGTGCTATAATGCATACATCAAACATAGCAAATAAGCCGGGGGTGGCACCCCAACCTGTCCAGTGAACCTCTGCTCCTACCGGAACCAGACGGTTCGCTTTTTTCCGTTTTATCAAAACATACATTTGTATCCCACCAAAAAACAATATTTCACATAAAAAGGAGGCATTCCCATGCGTTTTCCCATCCATGCAACTGCCTATGCACCGGCGTATGGCGGCGAACCCTTCCCTGCTTCTGTACCCGGCAGCGTGCAGGCGGATTTTCTTCGTGCCCATCCCGATTTCTGCCCCGATTGGCAGTACGCCGACAACTATAAAAAGCTCATCCCCATGGAAAGCTGGGACTGGATCTATACGCTGGACACCGAGGCGATTCGGCTACAGCGTGGCGAAAAGCTGTTCTTTGTCACCGAGGGCATCGACTACCAGTGGGAGCTGTGGCTGGGCGACACATTGCTCTATTCCCATGAGGGGATGTTCTCCCGGTGTGAGATCGAGCTGTCGTACCTGCTCGTAAAGGGATTGGGCCTCACCATCCATATCCACCCCCATCCCATGCGGCACCACGATGTCTTAGACCGCACCCAGGCTGACCAATCCGTGAAGCCCCCCGTTTCCTATGGCTGGGACTGGCATCCCCGTGTGATCCCCTCCGGCCTGTGGGACGACTGCTGGTTCGAGACCCGCCCCCGTGGCTTCATCACCCATGCCGAACCCCGGTATACCTTAGCGGACGACTTTTCCTCCGTCACCTTCCACGTGGATTACGAACGCTATCTCTATGCCGACGAGATCAAAGACCCCGACGAGCCCTGTATCCTGAACCTGACCGAGGAGGACTACAACCGCCCCGCCTACACCGGCAACGCCCCCTGCGCCCTGACTATCTTAGACCCCGATCATAAGGTCTGCTACCATGGCCCCGCCGCAGAGGTGACCATCGAAAATCCCCGGCTGTGGTGGTGCAGCGGACAGGGCGAGCAGGCACTGTACACCTGGGTGCTGACCAGCGAAAACCACTTCCGCACCGGCAAGATCGGCTTCCGCAGGGTGGAGCTGGTCATGAACGAGGGCGAATGGGACAAGCCCTATGGCTTCCCCAAGTCCCGCTCCAATCCCCCCGCCACCATCCGCTTGAACGGCAGGACCATCTTTGCCAAGGGCTCCAACTACGTGAACCATCAGGTCTGGACAGGCACCGTGGACCGGGACGAATACCAGATGCAGATCCGGCTTGCCAAGGCGTGCAACATGAATATCTTCCGCTGCTGGGGTGGCTCCGGCGTGCAGAAGGAAGCGTTCTACGACCTGTGCGACCGGGAAGGCATCCTGATCTGGCTGGAATTTCCCCTGGCCTGCAACAACTACATCGGCACGCCCGATTACCTGTCCGTACTGGAGCAGGAAGGCACCGCCATCATCAAAAAGCTGCGGCACCATGCCTGCATCGCCCTGTGGTGCGGCGGCAACGAGCTGTTCAACAACTGGTCCGGCATGACCGATCAGTCCTTAGCACTGCGGCTGCTGGACAAGCTGACCTATGAGCTTGCCCCGGAGATCCCCTATATCATGACCTCTCCCCTGTCCGGCATGCAGCACGGCGGCTACACCTTCATCGACCGCACCACCGGCCTGGATCCCTTTGCCCTGTTTGGCGCATCCGACGGCACCACCTATACGGAGTTTGGCGTACCCGGCACGGCAGACGTGGAGACGCTGCGCAAGATCATTCCTGAAGACGAGCTGTATCCCCCGAAGTCCACGGCCGAGATGGATCACGCCAGCGCATGGGAGGAACACCACGGCTTCAACGCATGGGGTGCGGACGCATGGCTCTGTCCGGACACCCTGCACCGGTTCGGCCACGTCACCGATATCGAATCTCTGGTAGAAACCTCCAATTGGCTCCAGGGCATCGGCTACAAGGGCATCTTTGAAGCGGCAAGACGGCAGTGGCCCCATTGCGCCATGGCCATCAACTGGTGCTGGTGCGAGCCCTGGATCTGCGCCGTGAACAACAGCCTCATTGGCTACGGCGGCAAGATCAAACCTGCGTATTACGATGTACAAGCCTCCCTCCGTGCCGTCACCCCGGCTGTGGCAGTGGACAAGTTCATGGTGGCACCCGGCGAGGACTTCACCCCCACCCTGTGGCTGTTCAACGACAGCGACGCACCGGTCACCGCCCGGATCACCGTATGGGTGGATTTTGGCGACGGCGTCAAGCGGTACTTTGCCACCGACGAGATCACCACCGGTGCCAGAGAAAACAAGGGCGGTCGTACCGTCTCCATCCCGGTACCGGCAAGCCTACGGAAGGGTCGGTTCACCGTGGTGGCACAGGCCCGGATCGCCGGCGAGCTTGTGGAAAACAAGTACGTCTTTGCCATCGAGGAAGCGTAAACACAATATATGCGATCCCGTTTTTCTCCCGTTTGGGGGAAGGCGGGATCTTTTTGCCCCTCCTCCCGAGAGCCCAAAGGCGGCATCGAGAAGGAGCAATGCCCTGTTGCCGGCATCCCCCACATAGCCTCTTGACATCCCTCGGCAACTATGGTACAATATCCCTAACCAAAATTTATTTCCCACCGCAGGAGGGTTCTACCATGTATTTCCGTCAGATCCACCTGGACTTCCATACCAGCGAAAAGGTGCCTGGTATCGGGTCCGCTTTCTCGAAGGAGCAGTTCCAGCACGCCTTGCAGCTGGGGCACGTCAACTCCATCACCGTCTTCTCGAAATGCCACCACGGTTGGGCGTACCATCCCTCGGAGGCCAACGAAATGCACCCCCATCTGGACTTTGACCTGCTGGGTGCCCAGATCGAGGCGGCCCACGAGATCGGCGTGCGTACCCCTGTGTACCTGTCTGCCGGCTTTGATGAAAAGATCGCCCGTGTCCATCCCGATTGGCTCCGGCGTGGGGATCCCTCGGATGCCATCGGCTGGAACCGTGCCGGCTACCACGAATTCTGCATGAACTCCCCCTATTTGGATGTGCTGGCGGCGCAGGTGGAGGAGGTCGTGAAAAACTACGACTGCGACGGGATCTTTTTGGACATCGTAGGCGTGCGCACCTGCTACTGCCAGCACTGCGTCAAGACCCTGCTGGACGAAGGCAAGGATCCCTATGATCCCGCCAACGCCGCCGAGCTGGGCGAACGGGTATATGCCAACTACTGCCGCCGGATGCGGGAAGCCGTGGACAAGTACAAGCCCGGTCTGCCCCTGTTCCACAACAGCGGTCACATTCGCCGTGGCAGACGAGATCTGGCCGACGTGGACACCCACTTAGAGCTGGAATCTCTGCCCACCGGTGGCTGGGGCTACGACCACTTCCCCCTGTCCGCTGCCTACTCCCGTACCTTAGGCAAGGATTTTCTCGGCATGACCGGTAAGTTCCACACCACCTGGGGTGAGTTCGGCGGGTACAAGCATCCCATGGCACTGCGGTACGAAGAAGCCCTGTGCGTGGCAAACGGTGCCAAGTGCTCCATCGGGGATCAGCTGCATCCGAACGGCCATATGGATGAGGCAACCTATGCCCTGATCGGCGAAGCCTATGCCGAGGTAGAGGCCAAGGAGCCCTGGCTGGACAAGGTGGAATCGGTGGCAGACATCGCCATTCTCAGCCAGGATGCCGCCATTGCCTATTATGCCAAGAGCCAGGTGGTCCATCATCAGGGCTCCCAGGGAGACGTAGGTGCCGGTCGGCTGCTGCTGGAAGGCAAATATCTCTTTGACGTGATCGACTTTGAGGAGCCGCTGGACAAGTACAAGCTGCTGCTCCTGCCGGATACCATTCGGTTGGACAAGGCTATGGCAGACAAGGTGCGTGCCTTTGTGGCAAAGGGCGGGAAGATCCTTGCCACCGGCACCTCCGGCCTGTCCACCGATGCGGACGAATTTGTGGTGGATCTGGGTGCCAAGTGGCAGGGCAAGAACGCCTTCCGTCCCACCTACTTCCGTCCGGGCTTCGAGATCGACTGCCTGCGGAACGCCGCTGCCGTGGTCTATGAGCAGAGCTATGCCATCGAAGCCACCGGGGATGTGCTGATCACCAGCGAGGACCCCTACTTCAACCGGACGACCTTTGCGTTCTCCTCCCACCAGCACACGCCCAACGATCCCACCACGTCCCATCCGGCTGCCACCATCGGCAAGGACGGTGCCTACATTGGTCTGGAGATCTGCACGGAATACGCCACCAAGGGCAGCATCACCACCAAGAAGATGTTCTTTGGCGTATTGGAAGCACTGCTGCACGACAGCAAGACCCTTGTGACCGATCTGCCGGCGCAGGGTGTGGTGACCCTGATGGAGCAGCATGGCTACGATGCCGCAGACGAGAGCAAGACCCGGTATGTGAACCACGTGCTGTACGCCTCTCCGGTAAAGCGGGGGAACGGCATTGAAGTGATCGAGGACGTGCTGCCGGTATACGATGTACACGTGACCCTGCGCCTACCGCTGGCAGAAAAACCCAGCCGGGTATATCTGGCACCGGAAAACACAGACATTGGTTTCACGTGGAACAATGGAGAGCTGTCGTACACCCTGGATAAGCTGTTTATCCATAGCATGGTCGTGATCGAGAAGTAAACTCGTTTCAGCTACCATAAAAAAGGATGCGAGACCATAAAAAAGGATGCGAAGCCCTTTTATCGGTCTTGCATCCTTTTTGTTATTTTGTTATTGCTTGCGCTTATTCGCCCAGGGTCTTGAAGGTCTCCAGCATGTCGTCGAAGTATTGGGCTACCGCATTCTTTCTTGCGGCATAGTAGGAGGCTACATCCGTGGACTTCTTGTTGACCAGTGCGCCCACTACCCAGTTCATTTCGTTGGGCTGGCCACCGTTTACGGTCAGGTACCCGAAGTCTACGATCAGGCTTTCGTGGATCAGCTTCAGTACGGCACTTGCCTTTTCTGTACGCATGGTCTGGTAGGACAGCACCTTTTCGTATACAGCATCCATCAGATCCCCGTGGCTGGCCTCCGACAGTGCCTCGATGATCAGACCCACTGCTGCCTTATTGGTAACGGTGTTGGGTACGGTCATGACCTGTACGGAGCCGGTCATCATGGACTGGTAGTGTTCCTGCTCCAAATCAAATTTGGGGTAGGGGATGGGCGTGAAGGCATCCTCCATATCCTGGTGTGCCACAAGGCTGCCCACATAGGCAGAGCGGATCAGAGAACGGCCTTCGTGGAAGATATCGATGTAATTGCTGTCCATTAGACCACGGTTGTCGTCGTAGAACAGCTTGTTGACCTTTTCCACAATGGTGGATACCTTTTCAATGTCAAAGGTGTCCACAAAGGTGTCGGTGGTCTTATCGTAGGTGATAAAGTTGGAGTCGCAGGTGAACTGGTAGTTCATCAGGTGCGTATAGTCTCCCACCACGATACCGAACTGGTCGTCCTCAGCCTTGAACTGGTCGTCACCGTTCAGGTCCAGTGCCATGCCGCCGGTGATCTCGTACATCTTATCCAGCGTCCACTGCTCTTCCAGCACGATGTCGAAAATATCCGGCAGGTCGAATTTTTCTGCCAGCGTCGTGTTGTACACCAGAGAGCTACCGAACATCAGGGTGGAGTAGGAAATGTCGCCCATGAACAGGAACAGCTTGTCCAGGATGGTAAAGTCCTCCACCTGCTGCTGCAGATACCAGGGGTTGGACAAATTCAGGTTGGGCAGATCATACAGATTCAGCATGATGTTGCGCAGCATATAATAAATGGTAGAACCGGGCGCATCCATGGCAAGGGAGTAGATGTCGTCCCCGGCGGTCACGCACTGCTCTAAGGTCTTTACGGCATTGCCCCACGTGGTGACTTCATCGGAAACGACGCAGTTGAAGGTGTCCTCCACAGCCCGGTTCCGGTTGTAGATGGCGTCGTTGATGGCTTCCCCGGTCAGCTCCTCTACGTCCCCATGGGGAGAGTCGGCACCCGCATCGGCACGGGGCAGCATTTCGATGATCTTGAAATCAAAGCCGGCCAGATCTTCCTTGGGCAGATCCTGCCACAGGGTATATTCGGTCTCGGTCTCGACAGGGGTCGTGGGATCACCGGATGTGGTGGTATCCGCAGTCGTCTCCTTGGTGTCCGCACCGCAGCCGGTCAGTGCCGTAGCCGTCAGGATAGCAGCCATGAGCATGGCCAACAGTCTTTTCGCTTGCATATAGTATCCTCCAGAAAATTAAATCGCAACCATACCAGTATACCATTTTGCTGTGAACATTACCTATGTATAGTGTAAAAAATATGTGAACGGGTAAAAACGCAGCTTGGAACAGCCAATGTATAGCGAATGCTTCTCTATAGCCGGGTAGACAAAGCCAACTGCAATCGTGAAAAGCCACAAATCACAGCCGAATCACACAGTGGAATATGCTGCAAAAGCACGAAAAACACCGATTTCTATTGACAGAGGCGTGGTCACTGTGCTATACTCTCCCTACAACCCCATTTTTTGTAGGAGCAAAGATATGCAGAAATATACATGTAAGATCGCCTGTATCCTGTTGGCCATGCTGCTGGCCCTGTCTTCCTGCGGCAGTGGCACGACGGAGACCGAAACCATCGCCGATACCACCCAGACCGACACCACCCAAACCGAGACCGAGCTGACCGACAAGGTGCCTGCGCTGGACTTTGGGGGCGAGAGCTTTATCATCTCCACCGGCGACCGGTACGATTTTGAAATGGACGTGGCAGAGCAGACCGGGGAGATCACCAGCGATGCCATCTACGACCGAAACCGGAAAATGGAGGAACGCTTCAACGTGACCATTTCCTCCATCCTGACCCCCAACCCCAGCAACCATGAGCATCCCACCTTTGTCCGCACCAGCGTGCTGGCAGACGACCATGCCTTTGATATGGCGGGCATTTTCGTGTACACCGCCGGTGCGCTGGCGTTGGAAAACCTGTTCGCCAACTGGCATAACGTCCCCTATGTGGATCTGACCCAGGATTGGTGGGTACACAACATCAACGATACCTTCACCGTAGATGGCAAGCTGTACACCGCCGTGTCCGACCTGTGCGTCACCAGTATGCAGCTGACCTACGGGTACCTGTTCAACCAGAAGCTGGCCACCGACAACGGCATCGAGGATCTATACAATGTGGTCAACGAAGGCCGCTGGACCCTGGATTATGTGTACGACCTGACCGAGGGCATGTATCAGGATGTGAACGGAGACGGCAATGCGGACAGTGGCGATGTCTACGGCTTTATCTCCGACATGGGTACCTCTTTGGACTGCTACTTAGCCGCCGGCGGACAACCCATGCTGATCGATACCGGCGACAAACTGGAGGTGCAGATCGGCACGGAAAAGGCCTTCACCATCTTTGAAAAGGCGAACCGGCTCATCAACGAAAGCCAGGGCACATTCCGGGTGTACCACGGCTCCAACGGTCAGGTATACGACGACAAATATCCCCTGTTCACCACCAACCACGCCCTGCTCATGCCCGTGAGACTGATCGCCCTGTTCAACGAGCTGCGGGACATGGAGGTGGACTTTGGTATCCTGCCCTTCCCGAAATACGACGAAGACCAACAGAAATACTATAGCTTTGCCCTGGACAACTACTCCGTCCTGTGCGTACCCACCAACACGAAAAATATGGAAATGGTGGGTGCCTTGTCGGAAGCGATGGCAGCGGAAAGCACCAGATCCGTCATGCCCGTGTTCTACGAGACAGCCCTGCAAGGCAAGTACACCAGAGACGAGCGTTCGGTAGAGATGCTGGAGATCATCATGGACGGCCGCACCTTTGACCTGTCGATCCTGTACAACGATGCGGTAGGAGATCTGCCGTACCTGATGCGGAACACGCTGATCGCCAAAGGCAATTTTGCCTCCAGCTACGCCGCCTCGGAGCAAAAATACAAAACCGGCGCCGAAAGCCTGTACGCCCAGCTGCAAGGGATGCAGTGAGATGGGTTTGGAAAATATTGGAATAAAAAAAGACCTGCTGCAAGGTAGGTCTTTTTTGCACCACGCAAGAATTTTTGCTAAGCCCTTGACAAAGCCGTGCTCCTGTGCTATAATAAAAACAGAAGCCAAGATGACGGCTGCCCCAAATTGAAGACTGTAGGTTTTACAAGATTGAAGCTGATTACTTCAATCTACACCCAGTGAGCCTAATCTGTTGCTAGCAGACGGCTCACTTTTTTGCGTTGTGGATCAAGTTGTTGACCC
>CAYXBQ010000049.1:0-11386 GCA_964463375.1 uncultured Ruminococcus sp.
GGGTCAACAACTTGATCCACAACGCAAAAAAGTGAGCCGTCTGCTAGCAACAGATGTACTCACTTAGGGTGAGTTGGACTGCAAGTTCCAACTCATAGATCCTATTAAAAACATTTGGGGCAGCCGTCATCTTGGCTTCTGTTTTTATTATAGCATACCTTTGTGGCTTTGTCAAGGGCTTAGTAAAAATTCACGTCTCTCCGTTCCTTCCGTTTTTGCGTGGCTCGCAGGAAATACAGCGCCAGCAGCAGTACCCACGAGATCATCTCTGCATAGGCGATCACCATGTTGCCGGAGAACGGCTCCAGCAGGTACGACAGGCCGATCCGCACAAGCAGACACACGATGCCTATGGCGCTGGAATACACCAGATCTCCGATCCCTTCCAGGTAGCCACGGTATGCATTGGCAAGGCCGTAGATGGGGTAGAAGCTGGCCAGCCGGACGAAGAAGGCAGACCCAATGGCAACCGCTTCTTCTCCCGCACCAAATAGCCCGATCAGCTTTCCGCCGGTGGGCACCACGATGGCAGTCAACACCAGGGATACCACAAACATCACGCCCAGCCCGGCACGCAGCACCTGCCGTTCCCGGACGCTGTCCCCCTCGCCGTAGCTGTGGGCTGTGAAGGTGGAGATCCCGGCGCTGAGGTTCACCACCGGCAGCAGCACCAGCGTATCGATCCGGTAGGCACTGGTGATGGCGGTGACGGTCTGGGTACCAAAGCCGTTCATGAAGTTTTGCAGCACCAAGATCCCCAAAGATGTGATGCAGGATTGCAGCATGGGCGGGAATCCAAAGCTTGCACCACGGGACAAAAGCTCCCGCCATCCGGTCCGTACCGGCGAAAACCGGAGCAGCGTGTGCTTGCGGCTGCTGTAGACCACCGTGAACACCGTCATGGCGATCTGGGACAGCACTGTGGCAATGGCGGCACCGCGCACACCCATGGCCAGCACCACCACAAACAGCAGGTCCAGCACCACGTTTACCAAAGAGGAAATGACGATGGAGAGAAAGGGTGTGCGGCTGTCTCCAATGCCCCGCAGCACCGCACTATACACGTTGTAGACCGCCAAAAAGGGGAAGCCCAGCCCGATCACCCGGATATAGTCCACGGCGGGGGGCAGTGCATCGGCGGGGGTACGGAGCAGCAGCAGGAACTGGCGGGAGAAGCATAGTCCCAGTCCCCCGACCACCGCAAAGAGCAGCAGTCCCACCAACGAAAACAG
This sequence comes from uncultured Ruminococcus sp., assembly GCA_964463375.1. Classification (GTDB taxonomy): domain Bacteria; phylum Bacillota; class Clostridia; order Oscillospirales; family CAG-272; genus UMGS1696. The sequence continues at coordinate 1,233 of CAYXBQ010000049.1, forward strand.
GGACAGGATGGATGGTATATGTTCCGTTCGTTTTTCGCCGAAGCTGCGAGCCACCCAGACCGAAAGCCCCAGGGTGAACCCGGTCATGAGGGTGACGAAAAAGTTGATGGGGGAGGAGGTGACCCCAATGGCACCCAGCGCCACCTCGCCCTCCATATTGCCCACGATCAAGGCATCCACCCAGTTATAGAGCTGTTGGAGCATCCCACTGAGGATCAGCGGCAAACTGAACCGCACCAATCCCCAGGTGATCTCCCGTCCGGTATTCTGATGAGCATCGCTCCGCACGACACGACCTCCTTTGTATTCCATAAAAAGATCCCACCCACGCAGGTGGCGTTGGAAGTATAGTATACCACAAGTTTGGAGAAAAGTCAAACGGGTGGTATTTTTGTTTGCGTTGGTTTGGTGGGGGGCGTTTGTGCATCCGTTGACGTTTCCTCCTACATGCCATTTTCCCCTATATGATAATCCCCCCATATACCATTTTCCCCATATATGTCGTTTTCCCCCATGTCCGCATGGAACTGCCTCGTTCTATATATCCGAAGGAACTGCCTTGTTCTATATGTCCGTAGGGAACTGCCTTGGCTGTTCCGTGCGGTAGCCTTACGTTGATGTTCGTATATCCATGGACGTGGTAGCATAGCGAATAGTGGGTTTCTTTTATCTCGCGGCGGTGTGTTAGCTTAGTAGGACATGCATCCCACACGTAATATTCTGTCTAATAGGTTTGTTCGGTTGACGGACATGGGGTTTGGTGCGGGTTTTGGTTTACGTTGGTGTATCCGTTGTCGTGGTCGAACCCCGTGACAAAAAATCCCCCCACGGGAGGTGGAGGGAGCGATATGTCTTATTCGGATTTTTCCGGGAGGATGAGGCCGTAGCTGCCGTCGTCACGCTTGTAGACCACGTTCGTCTCGTTGGTGTCGGCGTCGGCGTACACGAAGAAGCTGTGTCCCAGCAGGTTCATTTGCAGGATGGCCTCCTCTGCCGTCATGGGCTTCAGGGTGAACCGCTTGGTGCGTACCCGGAATGCTTCGGTGTCCTCTACGATGTCGCCCGGTTCGGGGGAAACAAAGGCAGTGCGCATCCGCTTTTCCAGACGGGTCTTGTTCTTGCGGATCTGGCCCTCGATCACATCGATACAGCGGGTCAGGGCGATGCTGTACTTCTCTGCCTGCTCCTCTGCCCGGAACAGCGTATTCCCAACTGAGATGGTGATCTCCATGCATTCGTTGTCACGGATCTTCCGGAAGGTCACGGTTGCGTCGGCCTGCTCCGGAAAATACCGATCAAATTTGGCAAGTTTCTTTTCCACAAGCTGCTTCTGGTCTTCATACACGTTCACTTGTCTGCCAATATACGTAATGTTCATGATCCTACCACCTTTTTCTGATATCAGCCCCCGGCAGGACTTTTGCCCTCACCGGTTTCTGTATAGTTATTATACCATATTCCGATGGGTTTTGTAAAGACTTTTTGTGAATTTTTCTTAGATTTTTTTCAAAAGCCGGGATATGCGGTGTATTGACGCAAAACCAAAACCCCACGTCCGTGGATGCACGAACACCCCCACACCAAGCAAAACCCCACGTCCGTCAGCTAAACAAACCTATTAGGCAGAATATTACGTGTGGGATGCATGTCCTACTCAGCCTTCACAAACGCCGCGAGATAAAAGAAACCCACTATTCGCTATGCTACCACGTCAACGGATACACGAACATCAACGTAAGGCTACCGCATGGAACAGCCAAGGCAGTTCCCTACGGACATATTGAACAAGGCAGTTCCATGCGGACATGAGGGGAAGCGGTAGGGGGAAATGTCATATAGGGGGGAAACGGCAACGAATGCACCAATGTAAACCAAAGCCCAAACAAAACCCCATGTCCATGGATGCACCAGCGTAAAACCAAAACCCGCACCCCCCCACGTCCGTCAACGGAACAAACCTATTAGACAGAATATTACGTGTGGGATGCATGTCCTACTCAGCTAACACACCGCCGCGAGATAAAAGAAACCCACTATTCGCTATGCTACCACGTCAACGGATACACGAACATCAACGTAAAGGCTCCCGCATGGAACAGCCAAGGCAGTTCCCTACAGACATATTGAACAAGGCTGTTCCTTCGGATGTATTGAACAAGGCAGTTCTCCACGGATATATTGAACAAGGCTGTTCCCTACGGACATATTGAACAAGGCTGTTCCCTACGGATATATTGAACGAGGCTGTTCCCTACGGATATATAGAACGAGGCAGTTCCCTACGGATATATAGAACGAGGCTGTTCCTTCGAATATACCAACATAGAGAAAATGCACCAACGCAAATAAAGCCACGCAAAAAAGGCCGCCCACGGGGGATACCCATAGGCGGTCTTTCTTATACATGTGCAAATTAGTCCACGAAGGAAACTTCCTTGTTCTGGGCGTCGGAGTCGTAGATGCCCTGCATCAGCTTGGAGGTCAGGATGTTGCGGTCGATGTGGGAGGGCAGCTTCTCACCGCTCTGGACACAGGCAACAAAGGCGTTGATCTCGTTCTGGAACATGGGCGTTGCCGTGTATTCGGGGGTGTAGCTATGCAGCTTGCCATCCTTGGTGCCGTATACCACAAAGTCTCCACCGTACTGCAGACGGATACCCGCCTTGGTCCCCAGGAAGTCGATGTAGGTCTCGGATACGCCGATGTTCTGGGCCCATGCGCCGTTCAGGGTGATGGTGGGGCCTTCGGTGCGGACGAATGCCGTTACGGAGTCGTCTACGTCGTAGGTACCGTTCAGGTCCTTGGTGTTCTCAGCCCACATGCCTTCGTATACGTAGTTGGGCATGTCTACACCCAGCTTGCAGAAGGCCTTACCGGATACGGTCAGCGGAGCCGGGTCGCCGGTGCAGTACATCACGATGTCCAGATAGTGTACGCCCCAGTCGATCAGTGCGCCACCGCCGGCGATGTCCTTGGTGGTGAATGCGCCGCCCAGACCCGGGATGGAACGATGGGCACGGAAGGATACGTATACGTGGTATACTTCGCCCAGTTCACCGGCGTCGATCAGCTTCTTGATCTCGTTGACAGCGGTGTTGAAACGGTTTACCACACCGATGTTCAGGGTCAGACCGGTCTCGTGCTGGGCCTGCTGCATGGTCAGTGCTTCGGCATAGGTACGGGCAGCGGGCTTTTCACACAGCACGTGCTTGCCGGCCTTCAGGGCATCGATGGAGATGATGGGGTGCATCTTGTTGGGGGTGCAGACGGAAACAGCGGTGATCTCCGGGTCAGCCAGCACGTCGTGGTAGTCGGTCACGGCGATACCGCAGCCGTACTTTTCCACAGCAGCCTTTGCTCTTTCGGGGATGATGTCGCAGAAATACTTGATCTCTGCATCGGGGCAATTCAGGTAGGAAGGGATGTGTGCGGAATTGGCAATGGTACCGCAGCCGATCACACCAACTTTGATCTTAGCCATAGTGGTAGAACTCCTTTGGTTTTGTTAAAATGATTTGTTTTTAGAAAGTCAGCAGTCAGAGGGCAGACATTCCAACCGGTTTTTGGGGGGCAGGTGATCGATGGTTTTCGCATACACCAATGCATCTGCCTTCTGATTTGCATTATTTGCCCTGCTGGGGGATCATGTTGAGGATCATCGGGGGCTGACCGGAGGAAGAGGTGATCTCGGCGATCAGCAGGGAGATCCGGGAGGAGATGTTGGCGCAGAGGGGAGCACAGTGCTTCCGGAACTGGGCAGCCACATCCACCTGGGTCCAATCCACTTCTTCACGGGTACCGGGATTGAAGACCAGCATGACGGCATAGGACACGGACAGGGTGAAGGGTCCATCGGGATCGAACTTGAGGGTACGGTTGTAGGTGACCTTCACGCCGCTGGTACCAACGACCTGTGCCACAACGGTATCCCGGCCGGTGAGCTTATAGCCGGATTCGGACTGGGCGGGCTTAGTGGTCTCATAGGAGATATTTTCCAGAGCGATCCGTCTTTCGGCGAGGAAGTAGCGATTGAAATCGAAATCATCATTGGCAGCAGCCGCAGTGTTTTCTTTTTCCACGGGGGTGTTTTCCGGCTCATTATCCTGTGCGCCGGGGATCTTTTTTCCAAAAATAGCCATGGTGTGTGTTTCCTTTTCTTTTTTTATATAGATTTTGAATATACGAAAATAATTTTTGTGCCTTGCGTGTACCGGTCAACCAAGCGACCGGCGTCATTTCTCCATCACCTGATATACCGTCCAGCCGTTGTCGGCGTGGTACGTGGCGATCAGGCCGGAGGAGCATTGCGTCACGGCTTCGTAGGCAAAGGCCAATACGATGTTGCCCGCCGTGTCGATCATGCCTACTCGACCGTCCGGTGTCGTCAGCGTCGCAAGTCCCGATACATAGGGCGTGGCGGCTGCATAGATGGGCTGGGCGATCCAGGCTCCCGTGTAGTCCATGAAGCCATATCGGCCGTCCTTCTCCAATAGCAGCATCCCGCAGCTGTACCCGCACAGGGTGTAGCCGGCGGGGATCGGGAAGATCTCGCCTTTGTCGTTGATCAAAATATCGGTGTCGCTGATGACGTATTCGTTGTTGTAGACCATGTAGGCCCAGTTGTCGATGATCTGCCGCCGGACACGGACCCAGCCATGGTCGAAATAAAACGACCCAACAGACTCGATGCCGTAGGAGGCCGGCAGCCGCCAGGACTCGATCACGTATCGCTCGTAGTCCTTCTTTAGATACATTTTGTACCCGGACAGTGCCTTGCGGCCGTTGGCAGCGATGTAGTACAGCTCCTGCCGGTTTTCGTCACCGACCACTGCCGCATAGCCGTTTTGGAACCCAAAGCCCTGCCGGAATTTGTATCCGGTCAGCTCTATGCCGTTTTTGGTGTACCCCACACGGGCATTTTCATAGGCATTGAAGAGCACGGCCTTTTCCTGCTGTAGCCGCTGTTCCTCTGCCTGCCGTTCTTCCTCGGTCATCGCCGCCACTCGTTTGGCCTCTTCCTCCAGTCGAGCCGTCACCGCTTCCTTGTTCTCCTGCACCCGCACCGGTGCCGTAGCATCCGGCATACCATAGCTTGCCGGATAGTCAAAGGTCAAGCCTCTGCCGTCCAGGATCGGGTCGTAGTCGGAGAGCACGAAGCTCTTGCCATCCTCGGAGAGCCGGTAGTACACCTTCTCATAGCCGCCGTCCACCCAGCTCGTCCGGTAGAACAGCGGTACGCCGTTTTTGTCCCGTTCGTAGGCGGGGATGGTCACGGTGTCGTCGATGCCTTGCAGGATGGTGCCGTCGTGGTCGATCAGCACGAGCTGTTTGCCGTTATCGTAGAGGATGTAGCCCATGTACAGCGCAATGGCAGGACGCGCCTCCACCACATCGGTATATTGGGCATAATATTCCGTGAAATTTTCGGGATACACATAGGTCAGCCGGGACACGGTGTGGTCGGTCAGGGAATAGGCCTGGGGCAGGGCATAGGAGAACTGCATCTTCCCCAGCTTCATGGAGCGGCTGTCGTAATCCCGGGTGGTAGCCGCATAGCCCTTACCGGACAAGGTCTTGACAGAGTTTGCCGCCTTGACCTTGCTGGACAGCAGCGTCGGATCCACCACATGGCATACAGACCGGGATTCCAGCGTTTGCGCCGTGCCGGTGGTCTCTGTGGCACCAGCCGTTTCTCCATCGGGGTCCGCATCGGGGTCGTCCTCGTCGAAAAGGGACTCCTCGGTGTCCTCGATGGCGACCACTGTGTCGGTAGCTTCCGTTTCCGTTGCTGCTTCTGCTGTGGCAGTGGCAGTCGAGGGGGTGGGGGTGGCAATGGAGCCCAGCAGTGCAGCCCGGTCTAAGAAGGCGATGTCGTAGAAGCCCAAAAAGTAGGCAAGCACCAGCCCGGCACCGCCAAACACCAGCACCATGGAGCCGATCCGCCGCAGCCGTGTCCGAAATTTGGTTAAAAAATATCTCATGCTTTGTTAAATCAGATGTAAGAGAGCAGAAATCGGTCGGTCTCTCGACGCATAGGAAATAGGCACCCTTCTCTCTGCGTGCTCCATCTGCTTTCACTTATGGTATTTACTTCCCTTGGAGATCTCGCCGGCACGGTAGAGGGCTTCGGCCAACACCAGGCGGGCAAGCTTATGGGGGAGGGTCAGGCGGGAAAGGGAGAGCCGGAAATCCGCCGCCTGCTTGACACGCTCTGCCAACCCGTAGGAGGAGCCGATGATGCAGACGATGGTGCTTTTGCCGTTCAGTGCCGCCTTTTGGAGCAGTGCAGAGAGCTCCTCAGAGGAAGGCGTTTTTCCTTCGACGCACAATGCGACAACGAAGGCCTGTTTGGGGATCTCGGCAAGGATGCGGTCTGCTTCTTTTTCCAGCGCCGCCTGGATCTGTGCGGGGGAAGGCTCCCCGGGCAACGGCTCCGGCTTCAGGTCACACTCGGTCACGTCGCCCATACGCTTATAATATTCCCGACACAGGTCGGCGTATCCCTTTTCGGTGGTTCCCCCAAGGGAAATGATCTTTGTTTTCATGGTATGCACTTTCGTGGGGGGCAAGGGGGGGCCCCTTTACCTAACCCCCCTTTTTTTGGTTTTTGTACTGGCGTAGGGGTTTGGGTTCAACTGGCGTTGGGCTGGATTACTTTTTGTCCTGCCCAGGACAGGGAATGCCTCACTCAACTGCATTGAGTGGCTCGACTCCCATCCCCCTTTTAATCGGCTCGAAAAGCTACACTTCAGTTGACAGCCATTTTCTCTGGAAGCAGAGCATTTCGCAGTAAATATAGTATGGCTTAAACCACCACTTTTTGATTGGGCTGCCGCATTGGGGGACAAAGTTTGTAGTCTAAGGCGTTCCCTTTGGTTGACTCCCATGGGGGAAAACTGCGGATGAATAGTGGAGTAACCTTGTTTCTACGTATGTTTTGGCTTTTCGCCATGTGGGACGGTTCTGTTCAGCTTTTAACGTACGTTTTGCTGTACACCTTCACTCGAAATCGCTACCACTACTCAACAAAGTCACGACAGGGCAGTGCATACGATTCATAAGCAACTCCGCTTTGCACCCAAACCTTGTCCCCGCCGCTCGCCTAATTTAAAAAGTGGAAGTCTGCACTACACAAACCGTCTTTCTAATGTCTGGATGCCAGAGAAACCGTCTGTCAACTGAGGTGGTGCTTTTCGAGGCGATTAATAGGGTTAGGTTGGGAGTCCCCAGAGGGATAGGGAAGGGGAATAAACTGCCGAAGAAGTTTAATCTTCCCCTTCCCTATCCCTTTGGGCGCTGCCCGCGTAGGGCATTCTTCCCGAAACTATTCGGGAAACAACACGTCAACCCGCCGTACGCCAGTACAAAGCCCCCCCACGGGAAGTGCACACCATGCGGAACGGTCAAGACCGTTCCCTACAGGGTTGGGTGCGAAGGATTCACGTGCCGCCAGAATGGTGGAGTGATCACAGCCCAACGCCAGTTGAGAAAGCCCCACCGGTCAGGTGAAAAACCACAGCTCTATGTAGCTGATGCCCACCGTTACCAGAAGCGGGAGCAGCACGTACAAAAGCTTGCGGGCGCGGGCGATGTCCACTTTGCGGCGGTCGATGTACGCCTGCTTCTCCTTCCAATCCCATTCCTCCGGTAGGTCCTCTGCGACCGGGAGCTTTGTGTCAAAGGTGCCCCCGTTCCAGTAGAAAAACAGGATCACCAGCACCGCCAGTGCGATCATGTACAGCGAGGAGCCTACATAATAGATGTACGGATTTTGCAGCCGCTCCCCTACGGTGATGATCACACGCAGCAGCCCGTAGCACAGAACAAAGTTCACAAACAGAAGCAGCAGCTTTCGCAGTGCCTTTTTCGCCTTCGATTTGTCCATCTCTTAGAACCGCATGGCACCGTCACGACGGACGGACAGCACGTGGCAGGCGTGTTCGCCAAAGATAGAATCCATGTATGCCGCATAGTCTGCGACCTTGCAGAGGGGTACGAAGGCCTGGATCGTCCCGGCAAAGCCACCGCCATGTACACGGCAAACAGCACCGGTACCGGCCAGATAGGCTTCGGTCAGGCACAGTGCCAGAGACAGGCCCTGTTCGGCTACGTTCTTGGTGGTATATACATTCTGCAAATACTTGAAGCTGGAGTTGCCGCTGGCCACTACCCCTGCCTTGAAGCCTTCCATGTCGCCGTTCCGCAGGGCTTCTACCTGGGCAGCTACCCGACGGTTTTCCGCAAAGAAGTGCATAGCACGCATGAGAGCACGATCCCCACAGGCCGCACGCACCTTGCCGATGTTGGCGATCAGGTTTTCTTCCGTGGTCTCCCGCAGTACGGATACGCCCAGTACTGCTGCCACGGCCTTCATTTCTGCCGGCACAGAGGCATAGTCCTCGTTCAGGTCTGCGTGGTTGCCGCCGGTGTTCACGATGCACAGGGCATAGCCGGCCTTGCCCAGATCAAAGTCCATCTTCTCGATGATGGGATTCTTCGGGTCCGCAAAGTCGATGGTGATAAAGCCACCTACGGCACAGGCCGTCTGGTCCATGAGGCCACAGGGCTTGCCGAAATATTCGTTCTCCGCATACTGTGCCATCTTGGCGATCTCTACGTTGGACACCTTGCCGTCGTTGTACAGATAGTTCAGGATGTTCCCCACCATGACCTCGAAGGCCGCAGAGGAGGAGATACCGGAGCCCTTCAGCACGTTGGAGGTGGTGTATGCATCAAAGCCGCCCACCTGGTAACCGGCGTTCAGGAAAGCCTTTTCCATACCGGCGATGATGGCAGCGGAGGTGAAATACTTGCTCTTGTCCGGTGCATCGATGGCAGCGGGAGCCACAACGTCTTCCGGGAACCCTTCGGACTGGATCCGGATCACACCGTTGTCGGTGGGCTTGGCAATGGCCAAAATGTCCAGATTCACGCTGGCAGCGATGACACGGCCGTGGTTGTGGTCGGTGTGGTTACCGGAGATCTCGCTCCGTCCCCCCACAGAATACACAGAGATGTCCCCATCTCCATAGATCCCTGCAAAGGCATCCAGTGCAGCAGCGTAGCGTTCTCTCTGACCGGGCACATGGGCAGCAGCTACAGAGAGCGCATCGGTCAGGGTGTTATCCAACGCCCCATCCAGAAACAGCTTTTTCCATTCAGCGACATTTTTCATATAGATACGCTTCCTTTTGTGAGATTGAAATATTGAATCAGATATATTATAGCATAAAAACCGGGAAAAGCAAGGGGGTGTTTGTAAATATAATTGGAAAGTAGCCAAAACGGCATAAAAAAACGCCCCGCCCCGGACGCATGTATGTTGACAAAGTATTGCAAAAGTGGTATAATAAGCACGTAGAAAGTCGAATGAACAAAAAAGACGGTTGCCATCCTGATTCATCTTCACAAATGGATCCATTGCCTGCGGTTTTGTAGGAAAGGATGGTGGTGTGTATATTCTCCTGACGCAGGACAAAACCTGAAAGGAGGGGGATACATGCAGGAGCTTTTTTCTTGGATTGAATCGCTTTTTGCGGCAGAGTCTCCTCTGTCTGCAGCTTCCGCTATCTTCACGATCATCATGTTCGTGGATTGGCTGAAGAATAAGCTGAGCAATATAAAGAAAAAGTGAACCGTCTGCCGCAAACAGATGGTTCACTGATTGGTTGAGGTCATAGCCTCGACCTATATTACGAATCAGATGGTTATGGCAACCGCTTCATTCGGCTTTCCACGTTTTTATTATAGCACGTTTTCCTCTCCCTGTCAAGGGGATTTTTTTATTTTTTAGAATTGACAAAGTATTGCAAAAGTGGTATAATAAGGTCGTGGAAAGTCGAATGAACAAAAAAGACGGTTGCCATCCTGATTCATCTTCACAAATGGATCCATTGCCTGCGGTTTTGTAGGAAAGGATGGTGGTGTGTATATTCTCCTGACGCAGGACTATGCCTGAAAGGAGGGGGATACATGCAGGAGCTTTTTTCTTTCGTTATACTGCTTGCTATCATACTTTTGGCAGAAGAAACGCCTTTGTCGGCGCTCTCTTCTATCTTCACGATCATCATGTTCGTGGATTGGCTGATCGACAAGCTGAACGATACAAAGAAAAAGTGAACCGTCTGTTAGCACCAGATGGTTCACTGATGGTT
>CAYXBQ010000050.1:0-10519 GCA_964463375.1 uncultured Ruminococcus sp.
CTTCAGTTGACCGATTTTTTCTCTGGCATCCAGACCTTAGAAAGACGGTTTGTTTGGGTGCAAACTTCCCGTTTTTTCATCAGGCGAGCGGCGGGGACAAGGTGTCGTGCAAAGCGATTGTTGCTTATGAATTGTATGCACTGCCCTGTCGTAGCTATTCCGAAATCGACGTTTGGGTTCAAAGTAAAGGTGTCCAGCAGAACGTACGTTAAAACAAAGTTGCTCCACTATTTATCCGCAGTTTTCCCCCATGGAGGTCAACCGGAAGAAACGCTTTAGACGAAAAACGTGGTCTCCCCATGCGGTAGCCCAATCAAAAAGTGGTAGTTTAAGCCGAACAAGATTTACTGCCGAATGTCTTGCTTCCAGAGAGTATGACTGTTAAGCGCAAGAACTGCTTTTCGAGTCGATCGAGTAGGGGATGGGAGTCGAGAGGGTAAGGGGGAGAAAAACTGACGAGGAAGTTTTCCTTCTCCCCCTTACCCTTTCGTGCCGCCCGCCCACTCAACGCAGTTGAGTGAGGCAGTCCCCCGAAACTTTTCGGAAAAAACCACGTCAGCAAGCCCAACGCAGTTGGAGAAAAACCAAAAGCCCAACGCAGTGTCACCCCGCCGTACGCCAGTACAAAGCCCCCCCACGGGAAGTGCACACCCTGCGGAACGGTCAAGACCGTTCCCTACAGGTTTGGGTGCGAAGGATTCACGTGCCGCCAGAATGGTGAAGTGACCAAATGCCCAACGCCAGTTGAAGAAAAACCGGGGGTATAAAAAAAAGGGGGCCAAAACCCCCTTTTTTTCACTTGCGAAGCCACACATCGTATACCGCAGGATCTACGCCAAAGGCCTCGCAGACCTCCGCCGGCTCCCAGGCCACGTCCGTGCCTCGTGCCGTGATCCAATTTTGGTATTCATCACTTGTGAAATATCCTTTATCCAAAAGATACTGCAAAAAGCCGTTCCGTTGGCTGTCCGTGAAGCCGTCGTAGGCAGCATCGCTGTTTTCCGTAGCCGCATACAACGATACCGATTTCAGCAGTGCCGTAGCATGGTACGTGTCCACCTGCACCGTGGCCTGCTGCTCCTGCACTGCCTCGGCTTCTGCCTCTTTCGCTTCCGCTTCCTCCGTGACCACCGCCATTTCCATCGGTGCCTCGTCCTCCAAACTGTAGGACACCACATCCGTCTCCGCATATGTTTCGGAAACCGCCTCGGTTGCCGCCTCGGTTACCGTGCCGGTCGTCATTTTGGGAGCCGCTTCTGCCCCCATGTTGACCATTTCCTCATCTGCCGCCAGCATCTGGGAGCGCAGCTGCGGATATACCAACGCCAGCACGCCGCACAGCAGTACCAGGCAAGCCGCCACGCCGCCGAACCGCCGCACAAAGGCACGCATTTTCCGTTGTCTGGCAGCTTTTTCCTCTGCCGCCTGTTTTTCCAGCCGGATCTGTTCCATGACCCGTTTGGTAAAGTCGGCACTGGGAGCGGGGTACGCCTGTCGGATCAGGTCCACCAGCTCCGGCATGGGGGCATCATTTTCTTCCACTTTGGAACAATCCCCCCCCGTATTTTTTGATTCGTCTATAGTTCCCGCCCCATGATCCTCCACAGGATCCGGCACAGGCAAAGAAGTATTGCGATCCATACAGTCCAGCGAAGGCCGCAGCACGACCGACGCATCCTTTCCAAGCACTCTAAGGGTTACGGGAGATAAGACGACAGCCCACAAAAAAAGTTCCCACGCACGAGAGATTTGTGAAAACTTTTTTATTCATATATGAACAAAAAGGGGAAAAGGCTTAAGATTCTCTTAAGAATCCCGGGGGTGACACTGCGTTGGGCGGGGGGACCCATTACGCATGGTGCGCACGTCACGTGGGGTTTTTCATCAACTGGCGTTGGGCTTTTGGTCACTCCACCATTCTGGCGACACGTGAATCCTTCCCACCCAACCCTGTAGGGAACGGTCTTGACCGTTCCGCATGGTGTGCACTTCCCGTGGGGGGTCTCAACTGGCGTTGGGCTTGCTGACGGATTTTTTTCCGATGAATATCGGTAGATTGCCCTACGCGGGCAGCGTGAAAGGGTAGGAAGGGGATTCAAACTTCCTCGGCAGTTTGTCCCCTTCCTACCCTCTCAACTCCCACCATCCCCTTAATCGCCTCGAAAAGCTACTCTCGCAGTTATCTCCCATATTCTCTGGCATCCAGACCATAGAAAGACGGATTGTTGGTCGAAAAGCACCAGTTTTTTCATCAGGCGAGCGGCGATGGCAAGGTGTCGTGCAAAGCTATAATTGCTTATGAATCGTATGCACTGCCCTGTCGTAGCTATTCCGAAATCGACGTTTGGGTTCAAAGTAAAGGTGTACAGCAAAACGTACGTTAAAACAAAGTTACTCCACTATTTATCCGCAGTTTTCCCCCATGGGGGTCAACCGGAAGAAGCGTTTTAGACTGCAAACGTAGCCCAAAATGCGGCAGCCCGATCAAAAACGGGATTATCAAGCCGTACTAAATTTACTGCGTTATGCTCTGCTTCCAGAGAGTATGGAGTCAATAGGCGCAAGTATAGCTTTTCGAGTCGATTAAGGGGTGGGGTGGGAGTCGAGCCACTCAACTCGTTGAGTGAGGCATTCCTTCCGAAACTATTCGGGAAATAACCTGTCAACAAGCCGTACGCCAGTACAGAAAAACCAAAGGGGTTAGGTAAAGGGGCCACCCCCTTACCCCTACCAGCCCCCCATTTGCGTGAGCCGTTCCTTGAGGGTGCGGCGGGCACGGTTCAGGCGGGATTTCACGGTGCCGATCTCCAGGTGCAATAGCGCCGCTATGTCTGCATACGAAAGATCTTCCATGTCCCGCAAAAGGATCACCGTGCGCATGTCCTCCGGCAAAGATTCAATGGCCGCCCGGACGATGCGGATGGTCTCCTGCCGCTCCAGGGCAGACTCCGGCACCGTGTCCCCCTCGGATATCGGCACATCGATGGTCACCTCTTCGTCGTCCGTGTCGTTGCGGGTCAGGGAAACGGTGGGATGGCGGGAGGCGATGCGGCAATGGTCCCGGGCGCAGTTGACGGCAATGCGATAGATCCATGTGGAAAAAGCGCAGTCCCCTCGGAAGGATGGCAGCGACCGCCAAGCCTTCAGAAACGCATTCTGCGCCACATCTTCTCCATCTTCGGGCGAGCCGCCGTACATCCGCAGGACCCGCAGCGCCGTGTGGTAGACGAACCGTTCATAGGTCTCCACCAGCACAGCAAAGGCGGCCTCATCCCCGGCCTGTGCTTTTTTCACCAGCGCATCGGCGGCCTGTCGAGCATCCCCATCGGTATGGGAAGCCAGGTCACCGGCAGCGGCAGCATCCAGCCCCTCCAGCGTTTCATCGTCGCCGGCCGTCAAGCAATCTTTGATCATCATCGTCCTTTTAATCTACCCAAACCATCTTCCGCACATTTCCAGCGTTCTCCCTATAGTATAACACAGTTTACGCAATAAATCAAGTTCTTTTTTCCTACCGAACGGGTTTGTTTTTCGTCCTTACGCATGGTGTGCACGTCCCGTGGGGGTGATTGTACTGGCGTACGGCGGGGGGACACTGCGCCCAACGCCAGTTGAAACCAAAACCCCTACGGCAGTAGATGAAACCCCACGGAGTCAAACGCCGTACGCCAGTACAAAGCCCCCCACGGGAAGTGCGCCCCATGCGAAATGGTAACCCTCCCAACGCAGTTGAGAAACCGCAAAGGGGTTAGGTAAAGGGGGCCCCCCCTTACTTCCCCACACAAAAGCGGGCGAATATTGCATCCACGATCTCCCCGTTCACCGAGCGACCGTCCGTTTCGTCCAACGCCGCCAACGCCGATTCACAGAGCGTGCATATGGCATCCAGCGCATCGCCTGTGTCCAGCGCATACGCCGCATCCGCTAAGTAGGCCTCCGCTCTCGTTAGGGCTGCGTGCTGCCGGATGTCCCAGATCACTGCGTCTCGCCCGACCTCCAACCGGTCACTGCCCCACAGCGATGCCACCGCCGCCGATAGCTCGTCCAGTCCCTCTCCCGTGGCGCAGGATACAGCGATCACCTTGTCGTGGTGCTCTGCCAAATACGCCAGATCCTTTTCGACAAAGGCCGTACCCGTGTCTGCCTTGTTGACCACAGCGATCCGTGGACATGCCGGATAGGCCGACACCATCTCCCGCTCCTCTGCCGAAAGCCCCGCCGTGGGGTCGAATACACCGATCACCAGCTCTGCCCCGGCGATCTCCCGTGCCGCCCGATCCACACCGATCTGCTCCACCACATCCCCGGTCTCCCGCAGCCCCGCCGTGTCCGACAGCCGCAGCGTCACCCCACCAAAGGAGACCACCTGCCGCAGGATGTCCCGTGTGGTCCCGGCCACCTGGGTCACAATGGCAGATTCCTCCCCCGTGAGCCGGTTGAAAAGGGAGCTTTTCCCCGCATTGGGTCTGCCGCAAATGACAGTCTTGACCCCCTCCGCCACCGCCCGACCGGTCTTGTAGGTAGAAAGCAGCCCCCGCACACCGGCAAGTGCCCGATGCACCACCCCGGCGATCTGGGTCTCCCCCTCGTCCCCCACATCCTCTTCGGGATAATCCATCGCCGCATAGAGGGCGGTCATCACATCAAAAAGGGGTTCCCGGATCTGCCGCAGCTTTTCGGAGACCACGCCCCGCACAGCCCCGGCGGAGAGCTTCATCCGTTCCTCGGTATCCGCATCGATGAGCCGCCCCACCGCCTCTGCCTCGGTGAGGGAGAGCTTGCCGGCGAGGAAGGCCCGCTTGGTAAATTCCCCCGGCTCTGCCAAAGCTGCCCCCGCCGCCAGCACAGCAGAGAGGACAGAAGCGGTCACAAAGGTCCCCCCATGGCAGGAGAGCTCACAAACGTCCTCTCCGGTAAAGGAAGCGGGCCCATGGAACGTGGTACAGACCCCGGTATCCAGCACCTCTCCGGCGATGGTATGGATGGTCCCGAAGGCAGCGAACCGGGCAGGCAGGTCAGCGACGTTCTTTCCGGAGGCAGGCGAAAAGACCCGTCCGGCCACGTCCAGCGCAGCATCCCCGGAGACCCGGATCACAGCGATGCCCCCTTTCCCGTGCGGCGTAGAAACAGCAGCGATGGTATGCATTTTCTTTTTATCCTTTCAAAAAGAAATTTTTTATAGAAAAACATGGGTCTCCCCTGTCCCCCGTTGTGGTGTTGTACTGGCGTACGGCGCAGGGGCTATTACGCATAGAGCGCACGTCACGTGGGGGCCTCAACTGGCGTTGGGCTTTTGGTCACTCCACCATTCTGGCGGCACGTGAATTCTTCGCACCCAACCCTGTAGGGAACGGTCTTGACCGTTCCGCCGTTTTGCACTTCCCGTTGGGCTTTTGTACTGGCGTACGGCGTAGGGGCTATTACGCATAGAGCGCACGTCACGTGTTTTTTTCTCAACTGGCGTTGAGCTAAGGTCACTCCACCATTCTGGCGGCACGTGAATTCTTCGCACCCAACCCTGTAGGGAACGGTCTTGACCGTTCCGCCGCTTTGCACTTCCCGTTGGGGGTTTGTACTGGCGTACGGCTTTTGACTTCGTGGGATTTCCCGAATAGTTTCGGGAAAATGAATCCGTCCATAAGCCCCAACGCCAGTTGATAGCCATTTGGTAAGTGGCGGAACGGTCAAGACCGTTCCCTACAGAAGTTGGGGCGTAGAGCATTGCCGATAGCTATACGCCAGTACAAAGCCAAAAGGGGTTAGGTAAAGCCCCCCCTTCCCCCCTTTAGTACGTGGGAGAATCCAGCCGGTATCCCCCGTCTGCGGTGCGTACCAGCTTCACTTCTACCCGCTCGTCCGGTACACCACCTACGTACGACTGTACCTCTACCAACAAATACCCGTGCTCCCCTTTTAGCTTGTCTCGGATGATCGTGATGTCTTCGGTGTCGTAGGTGCGGCCTAAGGGCAAGGCTTCGTCAGAAAGATCCATGCGTACCGTCAGGATCCCGTCTGTCTCCATATATCGGGCGTAGGACACCGTCTGGGTCAGCTGCTCCTCCGTGTCCTCGTTGAATACCGACGAGATCCCGTTAAAGGCCATCGTGAATAGATATTCACTATAGCTCTCGGAAAATACCGCCAGCGTGGCCTCTTTGATCTCGTCAATGCTCGTGTAGCCGCAGTCAGCCGCCACCGGGTGGTAGTTCAGGGAAATGTCCGTCCCCTGCCCCATGGCGGCATAAAACGCTTCCACATCCTCCCGGTCGTCGGAGATCGGCAGCCCCGTACCAAAATAGATCTCGTTCAGCTCGTAGGAGGCCGGGATCAGCTCCGCCAGCGCCGCCGACACCTCCGCCTCCGATACCCCGCCGCCACAGGATACAAGGGAGAGGGAGACAAGAAGTCCCCCCACCGTTTTCACGATACCTCTGTGCATATCATTCCTCCGTATCCGTTTCGTCTTCTTCCACCGCATCCGTCTCCGCCACTTCTACAGCTTCTTCCGCTTCTTCCGTAACTTCCACATCCGCAGCATCCTCTTCCTTCTCCGTCACGGCAAAGTTGGCGATCACCGCTTCTCCCGTGCGCATCACGATCACCCCGGAGGCACTTCTCCCCATGATGGAGATCCCCTCAGCCGGTGTGCGGATCATGGTGCCGTCGTCCGTGATCAGCAGAATGTCTTCGTCGCCGCCCACCATGGCAATGCCCACCAGCTTCCCGGTGCGCTCCGTCAGATTGTGGGCGATCATACCCATACCGCCACGACCCTTGGTGGCAAAGAGAGACGCTTCCGTCCGCTTGCCGTAGCCCTTTTCCGTGATGGTCAGCAGATGGTGGGTAGCCATCCATTCCTCGTCGTCCGGCACGATGCAGGCTCCTACTATCACGTCATCTCCCCGCAGCTCCATGGCCTTTACACCACCTGCCACACGCCCCATTTTGTTGACCTTATCGGTGCAGAACCGGATCGCCTGTCCCTCTCGTGTGGCGATCACAATGTCCGTGGGTGCCCAGGTGTGTGCCACAAAGACCAGCTCGTCCCCTTCGTTCAGCGTGATGGCGATCTTCCCCGCCTTCCGCTGGTATACGAACTCGGACAGCTCCGTCCGCTTGATCTTGCCATACTTGGTCACCATCACCAAATACTGCTCCGCCAGATCTGCGTCTCCCTCCAGTCCCGCCACCGACAGCATCGCCGTGACCTTCTCCCCTTCGGCCAGCTCCAACAGGTTCGCCACATGGCTACCCTTGGCAGTCCGTCCCGCCTCCGGGATCCGGTACGCCTTCATGGCATAGCACTTCCCCGCCGACGTGAAGAACATGATGTGGCTGTGGGAGTCCGCAACGGCGACCCGCTCGATGTAGTCCTCTTCCTTGGTCGCCATGCCGATCACGCCCTTGCCACCACGGCGCTGGGCCGAGTAGGTGTCGCTGGGCTGCCGCTTGATGTAGCCCCCATGGGTCAGGGTGATCACCGCATTGTGCCGCTCGATCAGGTCCTCTAAGATGATCTCGTTTTCCGCTTCGGAAATGGTGGTACGCCGCGGATCGGAGAACTTTTCCTTGATCTCCGTCATTTCCTCCCGAATGATCTGCCGGATCTTCTCCGGATCGGCCAGGATAGCCCGGTAGTTGGCAATGGCCTCCCGCAGCTCTGCCAGCCGCACCTCCACCTTCTGCCGCTCCATACCGGACAAGCGTCCCAGGGTCATAGCCACGATGGCCTGCGCCTGCTCATCGGAAAGGCTGAAGCGCACCTTCAGGTTTTCTCTTGCCTCTGCCGGATCCGCAGACCCACGAATGATGGAGATCACCTCGTCAATGTGGTCGATGGCGATCTTGTAGCCCTCGTTCAGATGCTCCTCCCGCAGTGCCTTTGCCAGATCGAAATTCACCCGTCCCGTGATCACGGACATCTGGTGATCCAGATATACCCGCAGGATCTGCCGCAGAGACAGGATCTTCGGCTCCCCGTTCACCAACGCCAGCATATTCACCGCACAGGTGTCCTGAAGCTGGGTGTTCTTGTAGAACTGGTTCAGGATCACTTGACAGTTGGCATCCCGGCGGCATTCCACCACAATCCGCATACCATCCTTGCCGGATTCGTCCCGCAGGTCTGTGACCCCTTCGATCTTCTTTTCCTTCACCTGCGCCGCCATGGCCTTGACCAGCTCCGACTTCTGCACCATGTAGGGGATCTCGGAAATGATGATCCGGTGCTTGTCTTCCTCAATGTCTGCCTTGGCACGCACCATGATCCGCCCACGACCGGTGGCATAGGCCTCGATGATCCCCGCCGTGCCGTAGATACCGGCACCCGTGGGGAAGTCGGGACCCTTGATGAACTGCATCAGCTCCGATACCCCGGCATCGGGATGATCCATGAAGTACAACGCCCCATCGATGACCTCACCTAAGTTATGGGTAGGAATGTTGGTAGCCATACCCACGGCGATCCCCACCGCCCCATTGACCAGCAGGTTGGGGAACCGTGCCGGCAGCACCGCAGGCTCCTTCCGGGTGTTGTCAAAGTTGGGATCCCACGGGACCACATCCTTTTCGATGTCCCGCATCATCTCGTTGGACAGCTTGGACAGTCTTGCCTCGGTGTACCGGTACGCAGCAGGCGTGTCCCCGTCGATGTTCCCGAAGTTGCCCTGCCCTTCTACCAGCGGATACCGGTAGGAGAAATCCTGCGCCATACGCACCATGGTACCGTATACGGCAGTGTCCCCGTGGGGATGATACCGACCCAGCACGTTACCAACGGTGGTAGCCGATTTCCGGAACTTCTGGTCATAGGTCAGGTGGTCCTCATACATAGCGTAGAGGATACGCCGCTGTCCGGGCTTCATACCGTCTCTGGCATCCGGCAATGCTCTGGACACGATGACGGACATAGAGTATTCGATAAAGGATTGTCTGACTTCCTTCGCCATCTGCACGGGTTCGATCCGCTGCATCGGGAAGGAAATATCGATATCCTGTTCTTGTTTCTTATGTGCCATTTTGGTTCTATCTACGACAGGTGTACCACACAAGCCGTGCCCACACCTGCACTCTCCTTTTCAAAATAAATGGTGTACCAACGCAAGATCGTACCAACACAATAGTGTTACCGCACCGTGCGTTAGTTGCCTTCCACCAGAGCCGCCGCCGCATGAGAAGCCGCCGCCATCGCCACAGCCACATTCTCCCGCAGCCCAAACCGATGCCATAGGAACACACCCAGATAGGTATCCCCGGCACCCTTTTCCGCCTTGGCTCTCTCCACCTTTTCCGCCGGCACGAACACGGTCTCCGGCTTGTCCTCGATCCACACAGCACCCCGGCTGCCCAGGGTACACAGCACCGCCGTTTTGGACAGATCCACCGCCTGTGCCGCCATCTCCCGCAGCACCGCCGGCTCCACATTTGCCTTTTCCACGTCCGGCACATCAGCCCCCCGCCGTCTGCAAAGGTCCACCAGCTCTGCCGCATTGGGCTTGATCAGCGTAGGCGGGTACGGGCAGTCCAGGGCATCCAGCAGTGCCGCCCCGGAGCAATCCAGTGCCGCAAAAGCACCCTTTTCTCCCGCCAGCGCACACAGCTGGGTATATAGATTCCCCTTCTCCCCGGTGTAGGGCGGCAAAGACCCGCACAGGCAAAGGATGTCCCCGGCGTGGAGCTTTTCCCGCAGGTAGGAGAGCATGGCACCAAAGGTATCGGCAGCCAGCGCAGCACCGGGCCCATTGATCTCCAGCGAAGTCCCGTCGTCGGCGATAGCGGAGATATTGGTCCGGGTATTGCCCTCTCCGGCAAAGACCACCGGCGAGATCCCCTCAGAAGCAAGGGCCCCGGCGATAGTCTGCCCGGTCTCCCCCGCCAACGCCGCCAACGTCACACAGCGTCCGCCCCGGCGCAAGATCGCTCTGGACACATTGATGCCTTTCCCCCCGGCTTTCCCGGCGCAGGCATAAGCCCGATTGAGCCCCAACCCCAAAGAAGGCACCAAATAGGTAAGGTCCCAAGCGGGGTTCAAGGTGATGGTATATATCATAGATTCAAATTCAACTCCTTTGTAATAGATCCCATTCCATGGGGTACTTCAACTGCGTTGGGCGGGGGGGTTGTACTGGCGTACGGCTTTTGACTCCGTGTTGTTTTCCGATTAGTATCGGAAGGAATGCCCTATGCGGGCGGCACTCAGAGGGTAAGGGGGGAAGATTAAACTTCCTCGCCAGTTTATCCCCTCAACATTCGCCTACGGCGAAGTTGGTTACCCTCCGAGACCTCCCATCCCCCTTTTAATCGGCTCGAAAAGCTATACCGCAGTTGACCGATTTTTTCTCTGGCATCCAGACCTTAGAAAGACGGTTTGTGTATCAAAAAGCACCAGTTTTTTCATTAGGCGAGCGGCGGGGACAAGGTGTCGTGCAAAGCTAAGTTGCTTAGTAGGAGTATGCACTGCTCTGTCGTAGCTGTTCCGAAATCTGCGTTTTGGTTCAAAGTGAAGGTGTACAGCAAAACG
>CAYXBQ010000051.1:0-10235 GCA_964463375.1 uncultured Ruminococcus sp.
AGATCATCCGGGTGCCCTGCTCCTGTAGAGTCAACCCCATGTTCATCCTCCGTGCCTTCCAGAGAGGTGCGGACGGGGTGATCCTGTGCGGCTGCCATCCCGGCGACTGCCACTATACCTCCGGCAACTATTATACCAGACGGCGTATGTCCCTGCTGTTCTCCATGCTGGATTACCTAGGGATCGAAAGAGAGCGGACCCGTGTGGAATGGGTATCCGCTGCCGAAGGTGCTAAGTTCGCTGCGACCATGAACGATTTCGTGGCACAGGTAACGGCACTGGGTGAAAACAAGAGACTGGAGGATCTGAGATGCAAGCAGTAACAAGAGAATGCCTCCTGCAAAAGGCCTGCGAGCTGCTGGACAACGGCACGGTGGATCGTGTCTACGGCTGGCAGAAAGGGCAGTTTACCTACGACGTGACCCCGGCGCTCTTTACCACCAAGGAAGAGCTGGAACGGGATTTCGTGTGGAACGATTTCTGCGGAGCAAACTTTTCCAAATATCTGATCAAAGAAACATCCGGCAAGGAAGGCAAGGTGCTTGTTTTCCTGAAGCCCTGTGACACCTACTCCTTCAACCAGCTTCTGACCGAGCATCGGTTTGATCGGGAGAAGGTATATGTGGTGGGTATCCCCTGCGATGGTATGGCCGACATCCGCAAGATCGAAGAGACGGTGGGCGAAGGCATCACCGGTGTGGATACCGACGGGGACAAGCTCATCGTACACACCCTGTATGACGGAGACGTGACCCTGGAGCGTCAGGCATACCTGGCAGAACGGTGCGTGGTATGCAAGTCTAAGAAGCACGTGGCCTATGACGAGCTGATCGGGGAAGAGGGAGACGTTGTGGACTCCACCCGGTTTGACGAAGTGGCAAAGTTAGAGGCTATGACCCCCGACGAACGGTTTGCCTTCTGGCAGGAACAGCTCTCTCGCTGCATCCGCTGCAATGCGTGCCGGGACGTTTGCCCTGCCTGCACCTGCGAAAAGTGCGTGTTCGGCAACCCCAAGTCCGGTGTGGAAAACAAGGCCGCTGCCGACAGCTTTGAAGAGAAAATGTTCCATATCATCCGTGCGTTCCACGTGGCGGGCAGATGTACCGACTGCGGCGAATGCTCCAGAGTATGTCCCCAGCACATCCCGCTGCACCTGCTGAACCGGAAGTTCATCAAGGACATCGATTCCTTCTATGGGGAATATCAGGCCGGTGCAGAAGTGGGCAGCCGTGCGCCGCTGGTGAACTACACCGAAGACGACCTGGAACCCGGTGAAGCCGTAGAAAGAGGTGGACAGAATGCGTAAGTGTGCTCTCAACAACAAAAATGCACTGCTGGCCGCTATGGCAAAGAAGGCAAAGCTGTATGTACCCACCGACGGTGCCGATGAAAAGTCCAAGCTGGCGGGCGCATACTATGCCGAGTGGAAGGACGGCGCTGCTGTATCCGGCAGACTGAACACCACCCGTAGCCCCAAGGATTTCTTCTTCCCCCAGACGGAGAACCTGATGACCTTCCAGATGACCGGCAAGAAGCTGGAGATCTTCGATGCCCGTCGTGAGCATGAGGATTTCATCCTGTTTGGCGTCCGGGCCTGCGATGTACGCAGCTTCACGGTGCTGGACAATGTGTTCCTCTCCGACCCGGTAGACACCTATTACCAGAACCGGAGACAGCATGGGACCATCGTATCCATGGCCTGCACGAAACCTGCCGAGACCTGCTTCTGCCGTACCTTTGGCATTGACGCTGCCGACCCGGAAGGGGACGTAGTGTGCTGGGAGGATGGCGAATACATCTACCTGACTGCCAAGACCGAGAAGGGTGCAGAGCTGCTGGCCGCTGTGGCTGACGCTACGGAAGACTGCGACGACCATGCAGCCGACGGCGTGAAGGCACTGGCAAATGAAAGATTGGACAAGCTGCCTCTGGCAGATCTGAAGTCTGATGCCTTTGGCGGCGGCAAGACCGACAAGTTCTTCAACGATCCCGCATGGAGCGAGCTGAGCGAAGCCTGCCTGGGCTGCGGTACCTGTACCTTTGTGTGCCCCACCTGCCAGTGCTACGACATCAAGGATTTCAACACCGGCCGTGGTGTGATCCGGTTCCGCTGCTGGGACTCCTGTATGTACTCCGACTTCACCATGATGGCACACGGCACCAACCGCCCGAACCATATGCAGCGGTTCCGCCAGCGGTTCATGCACAAGCTGGTATACTATCCGGAAAACAACAACGGACTGTTCAGCTGTGTAGGCTGCGGCAGATGTCTGTCCCGGTGTCCCATTTCCATGAACATTGTGAAGGTCATGAAAAAGCTGGGAGGAAATGAAAATGAATAAAGAAGCACTGATCCCCGTAGTGGGGGAAGTCACCGACATTCGCATCGACACGCCGGACGTGAAGACCTTCCGGGTCGTGACACCGGATGGGAAGAAAGCCTTTGACCATATGCCCGGTCAGTGTGCGATGCTGTCCATTCCGGGGGTAGGCGAAGCGATGTTCTCCATCACGTCCTCTCCCACAAACACGGAATATATGGAATTTTCCATTAAGAAGTGCGGCTGCGTGACCGAATGGCTGCACCAGATGGAGGTGGGCCAGCAGATCACGATCCGTGGTCCTTACGGCAATGCATTCCCGGTAGACACTGCTTTTGCCGGGAAGGATATGCTGTTCATCGCCGGTGGTATCGGTCTGGCACCGCTGCGTTCCGTGATCAACTACTGTCGGCACTACAGAGACCGGTATGGCAAGATCGACATCGTATACGGTTCCCGTAGCAGTGCGGATCTGGTGGACTATCAGGAGATCCTGAACGAATGGGCAACGGATGCAGGTGTTACGGTACACCTGACCATCGACCGGCCGGAAGAGGGCTGGGATGGCCACGTTGGCTTTGTACCGAACTATGTAAAGGAGCTTGGTTTCTCCACGGACAAGACTGCCGTACTGTGTGGTCCTCCGATCATGATCAAGTTCACCTTAGCCGGTCTGCAGGAGCTGGGCTTTGCCAAGGAGCAGGTCTACACGACCCTGGAGCTGCGCATGAAGTGCGGTATCGGCAAGTGCGGCCGCTGCAACGTAGGCGCGAAGTACGTCTGCAAGGACGGCCCCGTCTTCCGCTGCGACCAGATCGACGAGCTGCCGGACGAATATTGATCCGTTTTTCGCCGCTGTATTGTGTCGCTTTGTTATAGATAAACGCTGTAGGGAACGGTCTTGACCGTTCCAATGCATAGATCGAAACCAAATCAGAAAGGATAAATCCATATTATGGAAAACATGGTAAATATATTCCTGTTCGGCAAGAAGTACGCCGTGCCGGAGAATCTGACCATCATGCGTGCCATGGAATATGCCGGCTATCAGCTGGTGAGAGGCTGCGGATGTCGGAACGGTTTCTGCGGTGCTTGTGCCACCATCTATCGTATCGCCGGAGACCGGGAGCTGAAGGCTTGTCTGGCTTGTCAGACCAAGGTAGAAGAAGGTATGTATGTGGCAACGCTGCCCTTCTTCCCGCTGGTAAAGCAGGTATACGACATTGAAAAGGTGAAGCCCACCGACATGGTGATGATGCAGCTGTATCCGGAGATCTACTCCTGCGTAGGCTGCAACGCCTGCACCAAGGCCTGCACCCAGGGTCTGAACGTTATGCAGTACATTGCCTATGCCCAGAGAGGCGAATTCGACAAGTGTGCCGAAGAATCCTTTGACTGTGTCATGTGCGGTGTATGCTCTTCTCGCTGCCCCGCCGGGATCTCCCATCCCCAGGTAGCCATGCTGGCCCGTCGTCTCAACGGCAAGTATTTGGCCCCCGGCACAGAGCATCTGGAAAACAGAGTGAAGGAGATCAAGGACGGTACCTTTGAGGAGCTGCTGCAGAACCTGATGGGCAAGCCGATCGAAGAAATGAAGGAACTCTATAACAATAGAGAGATCGAAAAGTAAGGGTAGGAGGAAAAAGTAGAATGTACGCTGAACAGTTTCAGAAATCGCTCCAAGCGGTAGAAGCCGCCAGAGAAGCGAATATTGCATACGAACCTGCCCGCATGACTGCCAAGGAAAA
This sequence comes from uncultured Ruminococcus sp., assembly GCA_964463375.1. Taxonomy (GTDB): domain Bacteria; phylum Bacillota; class Clostridia; order Oscillospirales; family CAG-272; genus UMGS1696. Next base: position 4,070 of record CAYXBQ010000051.1, read on the forward strand.
GGAAGACCTGTTGGCTGCCTACCATCCGGACTATAAGAAGGATGAATTTGCGACCCTGCAGATCGGTCCCAACAAGGGCGAAAAGGTGCCGAAGGAGCTGGCAGAAATGCTGCAGGCCCACAGCCGGATCACCTCGAACGAAGTGGATCTGACAAGCCCCACCTACGATGTGGATGTGCTGATCATCGGCGGTGGCGGGGCAGGTACCTCTGCTGCCATCGAAGCAAACGAAGCCGGTGCCTCTGTGATGATCGTGACCAAGCTGCGTATGGGCGACGCCAACACCATGATGGCCGAAGGTGGTATCCAGGCTGCTGACAAGCCCAACGACTCTCCCGCCATCCACTACATCGACGCTTTCGGCGGTGGTCACTATGCTGCCAAGCCGGAGCTGCTGTACAAGCTGGTCAACGATGCACCGGAGGCCATCCAGTGGCTGAATAACCTGGGTGTAGAATTTGACAAGGCTCCCGACGGCACCATGATCACGACCCACGGTGGCGGTACCTCTCGGAAGAGAATGCATGCCTGCAAGGACTATTCCGGTGCAGAGATCATGCGTACCCTGCGGGACGAAGTGCTGAACCGTGGCATTCCGGTGGTAGACTTCACCTCTGCTATCGAGCTGATCCTGGACGAAAACGGCCGTGCAGCCGGTGCTGTGCTGCTGAACATGGAGACCGGTGACCTGATGGTAGCCAGAGCCAAGACTGTCATCATCGCTACCGGCGGTGCAGGACGTATGCACTACCAGGGCTTCCCCACCTCCAACCACTACGGTGCTACCGCCGACGGTCTGGTGCTGGGCTACAGAGCCGGTGCCAAGCTGCTGTATGCAGAAACGCTGCAGTACCATCCCACCGGTGCCGCGTTCCCGGAACAGATCTTTGGTGCGCTGGTAACGGAGAAGGTACGTTCTCTGGGTGCCAAGCTCATCAACCGGGATGGCAAGGTATTCATGCATCCGCTGGAAACCCGTGACGTAGCGGCTGCCTCCATCATTCGGGAATGCAGCGACCGTGGCGAAGGTGTTGACACCGGTTCCGGCCTGGGTGTATGGCTGGATACGCCCATGATCGAAAAGATCGGCGGCGAAGGCACCATCGAAAAGCGGATCCCTGCCATGATGCGTATGTTCGGCAAGTACGGCATCGACATCCGCAAGGAGCCCATTCTGGTATATCCCACGCTGCACTACCAGAACGGTGGTCTGGACATTCACCAGAACGGTATGACCACCAATGTAGAGAACCTGTTCGTAGCCGGTGAAGCCGTTGGCGGTATCCACGGCAGAAACCGTCTGATGGGCAACTCTCTGCTGGACATCATCGTATTCGGTCGGAACGCCGGTCAGAACGCTGCTGCCAAGGCAAAGGACACCACGGTGGGCACCCTGACTCTGTCCCACATCGATGCCTTCGATAAGGAAAGAGCCGAGGCCGGTATCGAGACCGACGCTGTTTCCCCGAAGCTGCTGCCCGACTACAGACGCAGCGTAACGGAGCTGGACAAGTAATCTATAGGGAAAAGTGACTGCTCTCGTACATCTTTTGGATCCTCTAAGGTTGGTATACATCCTTAGGGGATCATTTTTTTCTCCATTCTTGTTTACACAAATAAAAAATCCCCCAACCGGGGTGGTTGGAGGATGTATTTTTCATATGTACCGATTATTCAGCGTCGGAAGCCTTGTCTGCGGTGAAGGTGCAGATCTTGTCCAGAGCATCGGTCAGCAGATCGATCTCCTTGTCAGACATGGAAGCGGTAGCAGCATTGACCAGCTGGCTGTGGTATTCCTTGTGCTTGTTGCAAGCTTCAACACCGGTGGTGGACAGGTGGATGAATACAACACGGCGGTCTCTGGGGGTGTAGCTGCGTTCCAGATAGCCCTTGGTCACCAGGGTGTTTACAGCGGTGGTCAGGGATCCGGGAGATACGCACAGGAACTTGGCGATGTTGGCCATGGTGTTCTTCTGGTCCAGAGCCAGCTTTTCAACAGCGGCCAGAACGTGGATCTCTCTTACGGACAGGTCAGCGGCGCAGTTCTTACGCAGATAAGCCTCTTCCAGGATCAGCAGATTGTTGAAGGTGGATACGAAAAACTCATTGAGCTTCTGATTGGTGATGTCTTGCATGACGACCTCCATAACACATAAAAAATTTTTGTTCTACTAATATCATATCACATTCAATGTCATTTGTCAAGACTTAGACAGGATTTTTTTGTGGAAAATTGTAAATATTTTTTGTCGAAAGGGGGAGGCGAAAAACTAAAATTTTGTGTTCGGATAAAAAAGTGCTGCAAACTTTCGCCATGCCCGGAAAAATCCGAATAAAGAAGGAAAATGACCGAAAAAATACCATGCTGCAAAAACCGACACAATATAGAAAAATGCTATTCCTGTAACAGGTGAGAAAATAGGTAAACCGGAGAAAAAATAATTTCGAAACAGGTGGAACACAAGCAAAAAAAGAGAACAGCCCAGGGTAGACTGCTCTCTTGCAGGGCTGCATATCACTCCGCATATTCCGGGAAGAACAGATCCCGTACCGTTTCGTAGTGGGCAAGGACCTTGTTTTCCTTTTGCGCCACGTAGGTGGGCAGAGCCGTGTTGCCCTTCAGGATCGGGCCGGTCTCATAGACAAAGCCGGAGAACGCATCGTAGACAAAGCTGAAGTCCAGGCTGCGGCCGTTCAGCACCAAGTCGATCATGGCAATGGACGCTTCGTCACGGGCACCCTTGTATTTCAGTACCACATCGTAGTATTTCGGGATCACATTCTTCCAGGTCTCCGCAGACAGTGCCGCAAACATTGTGGATACCACATCGTCCCGTACCGCAGTCAGCGGGATCGCAGAGGAGCTGAAGGAACCACCGGCTACTGTGTAATATGTATCTTGTTCTTCGTCAAATTTGGGGTAGGGCACAATGCCATAGTCAAAGTCGCAGTCCTCCCGATACCGGGACACCGACTCGCCCAGGGTGCCCGTCACAAAGATCGCATTCTGGGACACGAACATATCCATGTGGTTCAGCTCGTCCTTTGTTGCCGCATAGGATCCCTGGCTGCCGTACAGCAGTGTCTTCAGCTTCTCAATGGCATCTACCGAACGCTCATCGGAGCCAAATTGCAGCGTGATCTCTCCGGTGTCGGACAGCTTCATGATGTCCAGATCACAGGAGTACAAATACGCCACCGTGGAGTTGGTCTTCTCCCCGTGGAGACCGAATAAGTCGCCGTTGCCGACAGCACCATCGCCGTTCAGATCCTGGTATACCGTGGCTACGTTGTTCAGAAGATAGTCCAGCGTCCACCGGCCTTCGTTCACCACCGCATAAGGCTCCTCCATGCTGTAGTCCGTTACCAGATCCTTGTTGAAGTAATAGCAGTAGGTGTTGGAGGACAGAGACAGACAAATGTCGCTGGCCATCAGGAACATCTTGTCGTTGTAGGTCAGATTCTGCACTGCGTACTGGGGATACCAGGGCTTTGTGAAATCGATGTCCAGCTCCCGTGCGTTGCGGAAGATCCCCTGTACCGCATACTTGCCCGTGTACATGGTGTGGCCCATATACAGGTCATATTCGTCGTTGCCGGACAGCACGGAGTTCTTGATGCTCATAGCCAGTGCTTCCTCAGCCCCCGTGTTGTGTACGATGGTGGCATTGAACCGATCCTCGACCGCCATGTTCCGGTTGTAGATCGCATCGTTCAGTGTGTCTCCGTTGAGCTCCTCCACGTACTGGAACTCCGCATACCGCTCCTGGTACAGCATCCGGTATTCCGCACCGCCCAGATCCTTGTCTCCCAGCCCATCGTCCACCAGCTTCCGTGCTTCCAGGGAGTCTGTCTCCGCTTCCTCGGTCACGGGAGTCTGTGTGTCTGCTGCCTTTGTGTCCGCCGTTGTCTCGGTACCGCCGCCGTTCCCACAGGCCGTGCAGCTGCCGGAGACCAGCAGAGCTACCAACAACAAAAGCAGTCCGGTCTTCTTGTTTTTCATACCCATTTCTCCTTTTCTGATATTGTGCTTAAGAACAGTGTATCACAATCGGCGGCAGATTGCAAGTGTTTTTATGGACAAATGTCACGATGATCGCATTTTTTTATGGACAACAGGATCCCGGCTGTTCCGCAACCGCAAAAAAACGACCCCAATATTTCATGGGGCCGTCGAACGACTGTATGTCGGTCAACCGATAACATATCGGTTAATATGCTTATTCCAGTTCTACCTTCACAGGCATACCGGTCTCCATAGACTTGTTGCAAGCCATGGTGAATGCCACGGACTTGAAGGCGTCTCTGTAGGGAGAACGGATCTTGGAGCCATCGCCGGAGATCACGGCTTCGATGAAGGTACGGTCAGCGGCAACGCCTGCATCGTGGGTCTCCTTGTAGATCAGGGCACCACCGGCTGCGGTCAGGGCACCGTCGCCCTTCACGATGAAGCCGTCGCTGGATTCTTCAGCCTTCGGGGGTTCTTCGCCGTAGATCACGGTGTCGCCCAGAATGCGGTGTTCCATTCTCTTGTCTCTGGTGGAGAACACGATCTTGGAGTCGAAGCTGTTGCCGGAGGTGGCATAGCAACCGGTGGAGATCACGCCCAGCGCACCGTTGGCAAACTTCACGACCGTGGTGGACAGGTCGTCGGTATCGTAGCCCGGCCATTCCTCGTCGGTGATGAAGCCACGGCCGTTGTAGGAGAATACTTCAACCGGTTCGCCGGCTTCGCCCATGAAGTACCGGATGATGTCGAACTGGTGGATGGTCTGTTCCACAGCCTGACCGCCGGACAGATCCTTCTTTCTCCACCAATGTACACCGGGTACACCACCGATACGAGAGCAGTCGATCAGCACTACCTGGTTTTCCTTACAGAACTTCAGCGCAGGCTGTACGATGTCGTCGGCATACCGGCACTGGAAACCGCTGGCGGTGATCAGACCCTTGGCTTCTGCTGCGTCCCGGATCTTTCTGCCCAGGTCCAGGTCGAGAGCCAGAGGCTTCTGTACGTGGAAGTGGATGCCTCTTTCGATCAGGTCAAATTCGATCTCGCCGTGGCAGTACGGGGGGATCCCGATGAACACCATATCCGGCTTGGTCTCGTCCAGCATCTTCTTGTAGTCGGTGTAGGCTTCACCGCAGCCGGCCTTCGCCTTGAAAGCCTCTGCTCTTTCGGGGATCAGGTCACACCAGCCCACCAGATCTACGATGTCCTTGAACTGCATAAAGTGGCTCAGATGGTATTCGCCGATACCACCGCAACCGATCAGGGCAAGTCTCTTCTTCATTTGTTTTTCCTCCTATGTTGTACAAGCAAAAAGTCGATCGAAGGATTCTTCTTTCACTTCTTACTTCTAATTTCTAACTTCTTATTTCCCGCTCAATAGCCGCAGATCTCGCCGATCTCGCCGTTGACCTTGGCATAGTAGTCGTCCCAGCTCATATCCGGGAAGGCCTTGAACACTTCGCCTACCAGATAGCCGTTGTAGCCGGCATTGCGCAGCGCAGGGATGATCACCTTCCAATCGGCACTGCCGTGGGTGATGTCTTCCCAGGTACCACCGGAGTTCAGACCACCGGCACGCTTGTAGTCCTTCACGTGGACCTTGCCGATCCGGCTGCCCAGAGCCTCGATCCAGTATTCCGGTACGGAGAAGGCCAGCATGTTGCCCGCATCCAGGTACGCACCGATCTTGGGAGAATCTACCGCATCGATGAAGGAGGCCATGTCATAGGGAGACAGGAAGAAGCCGTTCCACACGTTTTCCAGCCCTACGAAAATACCACGCTTTTCGATCTCGTTCTTCTGTGCCTGCATGAAGGCGATGGCGTTCTTTCTGGCACCGTCCAGCGTCAGCTCGCCGCCCATACCGCCGGGTACGGTCAGGATGCCGTCAGCACCCAGCTCGGTTGCGGCTTCGATCTGCTTGTACAGCAGGGCTTCCGCATCCTTCCACTGCTCCCGGATGCCCATCTTGCCGCCCCACAGAGAGGTGGAGATGCTGCACACCGGCAGGTCGTACTTTTTCGATAATGCCCGGATCGCAGCGTAGTCGGCAGCGGTGGTTTCCATGGACAGACCATGTGCGTCACCCGGTTCGTATAAGTTCAGCTCGATGGCTTCAAAGCCTGCTTTTGCCACAGCGGCAAAGGTCTGCTC
>CAYXBQ010000052.1:0-10229 GCA_964463375.1 uncultured Ruminococcus sp.
AAACAAACCGTCTTTCTAAGGTCTGGATGCCAGAGAAAAAATCGGTCAACTGAAGTTGTGCTTTTCGAGCCGATTAAAAGGGGGATGGGAGGTCTCTCACTCAACGCAGTTGAGTGGGGGTAAGGGGGGAATAAACTGGCGAAGAAGTTTAATCTTCCCCCCTTACCCTCTGAGTGCTGCCCGCACAGGGCATTCCCACGATACTAATCGTGAAAAAATCCGTCAACCCGCCGTACGCCAGTACAAAAACCCCCCCCACGGCAGTAGAAAGCCCAACGCAGTGTTCCCAGCCCAACGCCAGTTGAAGAAAATACGCCGTACGCCAGTACGTACGACCGCCGCTCACCGGCAAGGTGAGAGAAAGTGAGTTACACGCATGTTAGTTTGTTACGGAGAGATCTTGATGCGCTTGTCTGCCCCGGAGCGTCTGCGGTTCTGCCAGAGCGGGCAGTTCGATGTCCATTACGGTGGTGCGGAAGCCAATGTGGCTGCGGCGTATACCCAGCTGGGCGGGCAGGCCAAAATGATCACCGTGCTCCCCCGTGGCGGGATCGGCGATGCGGCAGTGGCCTCGATTGCCGGTCTTGGGGTGGATACCCGGTTCGTGCGGCGGGAGGATGGCCGGATCGGGATCTATTTCCTCGAAAAGGGTGCCTCCTATCGCCCCTCTCAGGTCATCTACGACCGCAAAGGGTCCGCTTTCTCCGCTGTCCATCGACAAAGCTTCGATTGGGATGCCATCTTAGACGGTGCCGACGACTTCTTCTTCACCGGGATCACCCCCGCCGTTTCCGATCCGGTGCTGCTGCTGGATGCCTTGCAGGTCTGTCGCAAAAAGGGGATCCGGGTCTGGTGCGATGTGAATTATCGTGCCACCCTATGGTCCACTGCCAAGGCGGGTACGGTCATGACGCCTATGCTGTCCTATGTGGATACGCTGGTGGTCAACGAGGAGCACGCCAGAGAGCTGTTTGGCATCACCCCTGCCCATGGGCTGAAGACACCGGAGGAGCGGCTGGCTTCTTTGGGGGAACAGATGAACAAGCTGTTCGGCTGTCGCCAGATCGTGTTGACGGCCAGAGAAAGCCTGTCTGCGGACGACAATGTGCTGTGGGCGTTGCTGTACGCCGATGGCAAGGTGTTCCGCTCCCACACCTATCAGGTACACATTGTGGATCGGATCGGTGGCGGGGATGCGTTGACGGCGGCGCTGCTGTACACCGAATCGGCGAGCATCGAGGACCGGTTAGCCGATCCCACCGACCGGGCCCGGCAGATCGATTTTGCCTGTGCTGCCAATGCGCTGAAGCATTCCATAGAAGGGGATGTGCTGTTGGCTACGGCGGCTGAGGTGGCCGGGGTGATGGCTGCGGCTGCCGAAGGTGGTCGGGTACGCACGGTACGGTAATAGAAAAAAGGCTCACGCTATGGAAAATGGGGTGAGTCTTTTTTTGGTGGGGTGGGGAAAGGGTATTGACTTCTTTCCTGTATGGTGTATAATATAGGTATTCTATGTAATGCATATAAAGGGGATACTATGAAAAAATTCCATGCTATTTTTGTTGTGCTGACCGCAGCACTTTTGGTAACAGCTTGCAGCGATACGGCAGAAACGGATGCAGAGACGCAGGCTGGCAGTATTTTTGAAAGCCTTTTACAGGAACAACATACGCACGAGGAAGCTGACGAAAGTATATCCGAAGAAAAGATAGGTGCTATTCTGGATCATTTTTCCGCCGATGCTGAAAACGATACGCAAATGGTGGATGTGGCTGCTGCGGATGCCGAGGCTGCCGTGAAGAGCGAAGGCGTGATGACCTATGATGAATTTGCTGCCGCTCCTATGGATTCCGATGTGACCATCGAAGCCTATGTACAGGCGAAGCAATACTGGTGGGATGACAAGGTTACGGTATATGTACAGGATCCCGATGGAGGATATTTCCTGTACGATATGGTTTGCTCGGAAGAGGATTATGCCAAGCTGACCACCGGCACGAAGATCCAAGTGACTGGATATAAGACGGAATGGGCTGGGGAAGTGGAGATCGTGGATGCTACCTTTACCTTTGGCGAAGGTACATGGATAGCAAGACCTGTGGATGTGACCGATCTGCTGGGCACAGATGAGCTGATCGACCACCAGAACCAGCTGGTATCTTTCAAGGGAATGACGGTTGAATCTATCGAATACAAAAACGGCGCTCCCGGCGATGACATTTATGTAAATCTGCTCTACAAGGATATAAGCTATTGCTTCTGCGTGGAGTACTACCTGACCGATGAGACTACCGATGTATATACGGCCGTTGGTCAGTTGGTTGCCGGAGATGTGGTCAACGTAGAAGGGTTTCTATACTGGTATGATGGTGTGAACACCCATATCACCAGCGTTACAAAGGTTGATTGAACGGTTTAAAAAAGAAAGGTGCAATAGGATGTGGCTGCAGGGTTTCTTCTGGCATTTTGCCGCTGCATAAAAAAATCACCAATAAATTTCCCCAATCCTCTTGACATTTTCTCGATTTTGATGTATAGTATAGCATATCCATAGTACCCGGCGGGGCGGTGGGAGAAGGATTCGCTTTTTCCCCCGCTTTCCCTTTTTTATTTTTCTCTCCGGGTTGGGGAGGTGTTTTTCCTTTGTTTTCATCTTTATATGATGCTTTGGCTGTCCAGTCGCCGGTGGCGGTGATCATTATTTCCGTTGCCATCATGCTGTTCGGTGGGTTTCTCATGACCCGTGTCACCAAACGGCTGCGGCTGCCCAATGTGACGGCCTACATCCTTTGCGGGATCCTGATCGGTCCCTTTTGCCTGAATTTGATCCCGCAGGCCATCATCGACAACACGGAGTTTTTGGCCGATATTGCCCTGGCGTTCATTGCCTTCAGTACCGGGGAATTCTTCCAGCTTGCCAAGCTCAAAAACAGCATCGGCAAGGTGGTGGTCATCACCCTGTGGGAGTCGCTTTTGGCTTCCATCTTCGTTTTTATTTTGACCTATGGCGTGCTGCACCTGTCTTTGCCCTTCTCCATCGTGCTGGCGGCACTGGCATCTGCTACGGCACCGGCTTCTACTATGATGACCATTCGGCAGACCGGTGCCAAGGGGGACTTTGTGGACACGCTGCTCCAGGTGGTGGCATACGACGACATTGTGGCGTTGGTGGCCTACAGCATTGCCATTTCCGTGGCGGTGTCCTCGGCCACCGGGGAGGCCATTCGTGCCGGGGATATTATTTGGCCGGTGGTGAAGAACATCGGGATCCTGCTGTTGGGTGGGGTGTTCGGTGTGTTTATGAAGCTGCTCATGCCGAAAAAGCGGTCTACGGACAATCGGCTGATCATTGCCATTGCCATGCTGTTTGCTTTCTGCGGCATCTGCGCCATCTTTGGGATCTCGCCGCTTTTGGGCTGTATGTCCATGGGTACGGTGTACATCAACGTCACCGGGGACGACAAGCTGTTCAAGCAGCTGAACTATTTCTCGCCGCCGATCCTGCTGCTGTTCTTTGTGCGCTCGGGGCTGTCCTTCGATCTCAATGCACTGCTGTCTCCCTCCGGTTCCATGGGCGGGGTATCGCTTTTGGCCATTGGGGTGCTGTACTTCTTAGTGCGTATTGCGGGGAAATACATCGGTGCCTTTGTGGGTTGTCTCATGGTGGGCAAGCCCAAGGAGACGAGGAATTATTTTGGTCTGGCGTTGATCCCGCAGGCGGGGGTCGCCATTGGGCTTGCGGCGGTGGGTGCCCGAACGCTGGGAGAAAACGGCGGGGAGGCCTTGCAGACGGTGATTTTGGCATCCAGTGTGCTATACGAGCTGATCGGGCCCGGCTGTGCCAAGCTGTCGCTGTATCTGTCCCACTCTTACTCCAACAAGTTAGAGGACATTGTGCCCCAGGTGGAGGTACAGACTGCCGAAGGGGAACAGAAAAATGAAGTGGATCTGCTGGTGGAGCGGATCAACGTGATCCAGGCAGAGCTGGCGGCAGAGAAAGAGAAAATGGGCGAGGAAGAGGCTGCCTTTACCGAAGCGGCAGAGGAGCATCAGCTTCTGACCAAGATCGCATTTACAGGAGGGAACAAGCGATGATGATACATCCGATGATGATACATCCGATTCTGGCTACGGCGACGGTGGGTACGATGCTGGTGGACCCCATTGCATCGGCCCTGGGCAAGTGGGCATTGGAGCTGAACGTGGGCAGCATATGTCTGCGGATCCTGATGGCGGTGGTGATCGCAGCGGTGATCGGCTGTGAGCGTGCCAGCAAGCGGCATTCGGCGGGGCTGCGGACGTTTATTTTGGTCTCCCTTGCCACCACGACCTTGATGCTGCTGGATCAATATTTGGGTGCGGAGCTGTATCTGCTGTCCTGTGCCGGGGTCATTGGTGTGGCGGTGATCAGTGTGCATTCGCTGTACATCAGCTCGAAAAGCCAGATCAAGGGGTTGACCACGGCGGTGGGGCTTTGGGCCTGTGCCATCACGGGACTGACCAGCGGTGCCGGGCTATACACCATGACGCTGCTGTCGTTCTTGATTTTGGTGGCGTGTCTGTCGATCTTTCCGCCGCTGGAACGGTATTTGAAGAACCGCTCCAACCATTTCGAGATCCACTTAGAGCTGACCAGCAGCAAGTACTTGCAGAATTTTGTCAGCACCCTACGGCGGCTGGGGCTGCGGATCGACGATATTGAAGCGAACCCGGCGTACACGGCATCGGGGCTCAGTGTGTACTCCATTGCGCTGTCCATCCAGAGTCCGGAGCTGAAAAAGTACAAGACCCACGCCGAGATCATCGAAGCGTTGCGGAGCTTGGAATATATCAGCCACATGGAAGAAATGAGCCAATGAGCATACAAAAAAGGTATCGGGAGCCTTTGCAGGGATCCGATACCTTTTTTTTGTTGTTGTTTTTGCGCTAAACCTTTTCGGTGCAGTGCTGGGTGCTATATTTCAAGCGTACCGGCTGTATAGAGAGGTTCGTAAAAATAAGCAAGAAAAAAGTGAGCCGTCTGTGGTACCAACTCCGTTGGTACGTCACAGTGGCTCACTTGGGTGGAATGGAGATCGACATGCATATCGACATTTCCATTCGGTAAATCCTAATTGAATCCACTTGAGGCAACCGTTGTGTCGATCGCAGGCAGGGGTACGTTTTCTTCGTACCTCTGCTTTTATTATACACCAAATGGCTCCCGATGTCAAGGGGGATTTTTATTTTTTTGTGGCTGTCTGGGATCGTATGACAAATGGAGGGTTTTTGTTTGATCGCGAGAAATTTGGTGGGGCTCTGCGGGGAATTTTATGCAAATTTGCGTTCAGCTATTGACATGCAGAAATATGTTGTGTATAATATAGTAAATGCAAGATTCGTGTGCACGGAATTTTGACGGATCTTCTTTGAACATGATACCGTGCGGGCCGGTGTGTGCCTGTGCGAGATTTCGATCGGAGGGTTTTCTGATGACTACAAGCAAGCGTGTGTTTCTGGTGCTCCTGGCGGCCGTTTTGCTGTCGTCCGGACTGGTTTCCTGCGGGGAGGCAGAGGTTGTGGAAAGTGTGGGTGAGGTCGATACCTCTACTGTGGCGGCTGCTGTGACCGAGGAGGTGGATCCCTTTGCGGAGGTGGATTTCGGGGGACAGACCCTGCGCATTTCTTCCTCTGTCGATACGGAGGACTCCACCAATGCCCACCATCTGATCGCCGGCTCCGGGGAGCTGAACGGGGAGCTGGTCAACGATGCGGTGTACCAGCGGAACATGACGGTGCAGGAGCTGCTGAACGTGGAGCTGGAATTTTTGCCCTCTGAATGGACCTGGAGCAACGGACACACGGAGATCGAGAAGCTGGTGCTGTCCGGGGATGCGGGGTTTGAGGTGGTCATCAACGACCTGATCAACTTAGGGCGCATTGCCCACAAGGGGTATTTCCATTCGGTGTCGAACAACCAGATCATGGATTTCTCCAAGTCCTACTGGTACGGCGAGGCCATTGCGGATCTGGAGGTCGTGGACGGGGGTGCCTACATGATGCTGGGGGACGTATTTGCGGACTGTCTGGCATCTTCCCACGTGCTGTACTACAACAAGGATATTATCAACAACAACTATTCGTCGCCGGACTATGTGCAGGACATCATTCTGGATGGAAACTGGACTGTGGATGAAATGATCCGCATTACGGAGGAGACGGCGGTGGATCTGGACGGGGACGGCACCATTTCCGAAAAGAGCGGGGATCTGGGCGGCTATTCCGTGATCGGTGCCTGGGGGCCGATGATCCCGGTGCTCATGGGCTTTGACGTGCAGTTTATGGAGACGACGGACGAGGGCAAGCTGGCGTACTGCTTCAACAACGAGCGGTCTGTGACCATTTTGGAAAAGCTCAACGAGCTGTACTGGGCAAGCTGGAATTACCAGAACATCACGGAAAGCTCGGCGGCGGGGCTGCTGAAGCTCTATGCGGATCAGAAGACGGTGTTCGTGGGCTATCTGCGGCTGGGAGACTTGGAAAAGATGCGGGACATCGAGTTCCAGGTGGGGCTGGCCTGCTATCCGAAGCTGGACACGGCGCAGAAGAATTATGTTTCGTCTATGCATGACACCTCGGAGGTGGGGGCGATCATGGTGACGGCACCGGTGGATCAGATGGACTTTATCTCCACGGTGCTGGAGGTGATGGCACGAGAGGCCGGCCGCACGATCATTCCGGCGTACTACGAAGAGGCGTTGAAGATCAAGTATGTGAACGGCACCGGAGATGCTGCCATGATCGACCTGATCCACGATACGATCACCTCGCCCTTTGCGCTGGCGTACAACAATATTTTGGGTGAGGTGCTGCTGGGCAAGTGCTTCCTGACGCCCCTGGGCAGCAAGAAGTCGGACTTTGCGTCGGCTTATGCTTCTGTGGAAAAGGTGGCACAGGAGAAGCTGGATGAACTGGTAGAGGCGTTCACCGAAGTGGTGGCAAGACAGCAGGGAAAATAAGTCAAACGATATAGAATAAGGCAAAATAAAAAAGATACGCTTGCATGCACCGATCTCCAAAAAGGTAGACAAGATCTGACCTTTTGCAGGATCGGTCGTATGGGCGTATCTTTTTTTGTGCTTATTCCGGTATGTTTTTGTCCGGTTCGATCCGGTTTAGGGTGATGCCGATCTTGGTGCCAACACCGGGGGCAGAGGCTACGTCGATGCGGCCGCCGTGGCGTTCTACGATCCAACGGGCGATGGACAGACCCAATCCGCTGCCGGGGACTCCCGAACGGGCACTGCTGCCACGCCAAAATCGGTCGAAGATGCGGGGGAGATCCTCTTGGGGGATACCGATGCCGCTGTCGGCGATCTCCAGAGATACGGCGTTTTCCGGGGACAGGAGCCGGCCGGTCAGGGTGATGGTGCCGTTTTTGGGGGTGAACTTTTTGGCATTGTCCAGCATGGTGCGCAGGGACTGCTTGAGCAGGGCGGTGTCGGCCTGTACCCATAGGGGCTCTGCCGGTTCGGCTGTGTCGGTGGGGGCATTTGCTGTGGATATGTCGTCGTTATCCCCAGGAGAGGGTGGGTTTTCCACAGGATCTATTTTGGCTTGGGACATGGACGACCCGGGAAGGGACAGCGTGTACTGGTGGTCGGGGTCGATCATGCAGTACTCCTCCCACAGCTCCCGCAAAATCTCGCCGCCGTCTACCGGGGACATGTTCAGCTCCAGTCGATCGGATTCGCCGCGGGCTAAGAACAGCAGCTGGTCTACTAAGGTCTTCATGTGTTCGGCTTCGGTGCGGATGGCGGCGATGGATTCCTCCATGACAGCGGGGTCCTCCTTGCCCCAACGATCCAGCATACCGGCGTAGCCCTGGATCACGGCGATGGGGGTACGCAGCTCGTGGCTGGCGTCGTCTACGAAGCGGATCTGCTCCTTTTGGGATCGAGCCAGGCGGCAGAGCATATTGTTGACCGCCGCTTCCAGCCCGGACAGCTCCTGTTCCTGCACCGAGATCCGTGCGTCCTCGGAGAGGGCATCGATGTGGTCTAAGGCATTTGCCAAGCTGGCTAAGGATTCCTTTTCGCCGGAGTCGGCAAAGAGCACGCCCTTTTGGGAGATGCGCTCGGCGTTCATGGCGATGTCGTCGATGGGGCGCAGGATCCGGCGTATGGTATGCTTGTCCGCTGCGGAACCGAAAATGCCCAGTAGCAGTTGGAGGAGCAGCAGGGCGAGCAGGCTGTAGGTCAGGAGCATGGCTATATGGGCGGCATCGAAGGTGACAGCCGGCAGGGGTGCGCCGGTTCTATCCGTGACAGACAGGCAATAGCGCAGGCCGGCGAAGGGATCGGTGAAGGATATGGTGGGGGGGCTTTTTGTCCAGGGGCAATCCTGCCAGGACAGCCCACGACCGATGACGAACAGGCCGTCCTCGACTAGGGTGGATTCCATTGTCCATGCCCAGGTGGTCACGGCTACGGCGACCAGCAGCAGATCGAAGAGGAACCAGGAGAAAAATGCCTGACCACGGTTATGCCAATGGAGCCGGTTGATGATGGAGGTATGTTTTTTGGTAGTTTGGTTTGCCATAGAGCCACCTATTTATCCTCGATCATGTAGCCCACGCCACGGAGGGTGCGGATCACGGTGTCGTCGGTTTTTTGCCGGATGTAGCGCACGTACACGTCCACCACGTTGGTCTCGCCGATGTAGTCGTAGCCCCACGCCGTTTCCAGAAGCGTTTCCCGGGTCATGGCGGTGTTTTTGTGCTCCAACAGGGTCTTGAGCAGCACGAACTCCCGGTTGGTCAGCTCCACGGGGGCTCCCGCATAGGAAACGGCATGAGAGGACGTATCCATGGTTATGCCGCCGCCGGTGAGGATATGCCCGCCTTCGCTGCCTCCGTGCCGCAGCACCACCCGGATCCGGGCCAGCAGCTCTTCGATGGCAAAGGGCTTGGTCATGTAGTCGTTGGCACCCATATCCAGGCCGCTGACCTTATCGGTGACGGCATCTCTTGCGGTGAGCAGGATCACGGGGACATCGCTGGTTTTCCGCAGTCGGCGCAGCACCTCCAGCCCGGACAGCTCCGGCAGCATGATGTCCAGCACGATGAGATCCCAGCCGTCCTGCTGTGCCAGTTCCAGACCGGTGCGGCCGTCGTGGGCTTTGGCAACGGAGTAGCCCTCGTGGCTCAGCTCCAGCTCTAAGAAGCGGGCGATTTTTTCTTCGTCTTCTATGATCAAAATTTTGGGCATGGTGTTACTCCTTTTGGGGGATTTGTTGGTATTGACATGAGCGGATGGGATGTGCTATAGGCACTTGGTGCGATTTTAGCTATTGTTTTACGATGCTATCAATTGCGGCAAGTGACGCGCAAGAACGATCAAACGAATTCTACAAAAGAAAAAAGTGAGCCGTCTGTTTCCGTCAGGGTGGCTCACTTAGATAAGGATGCAGTAGATATTTTCGACATATCTATGCACTAACTCTATACGAGATGCATTCTACGGCAGCCGATGTATCAGTTGCCGGTAGAGGGGAGTATTTCGCGATGCTTCCCTCTATTGTTATTATAACACCTTTGTGAGCGCTTGTCAAGGGAAAATATTGTTTTTTCGTGCCGTGCGGGTTTATGTTTGGCTTTCCGTAGTATCCTCAATGGAGAACTGGCAGCCGTACAGCAGGGCTACGGCTAAGCTGATCAGGATCACGTACAGGGAGGAGCAGAGCAGGATGAGCAGCAGCAGCAGTGGCAGGCGCAGGAGCTCCGCATGCTCCCGGCGTAGCACCAGACAATGGGTCAGGCTATCGTGCAGGAGCTTTTTGAGCTTCGCACCGATGGATTCGCCTGTGTGCTTGTCGCTCATGGTGGCTTTGACGGGCTGGAACTGATTTTCGTCGTCGGCGGAGGAGGCTTTACCGGTTTGGGTGGGGATGCCTTTTTCTTTTTCCAGCCACAGCATGGCATCTACGATCACCCAATTGTTTTTATCCAGCGCATTCCACGCTTCCTCTGCGGAGACACCGGTCTTCTCCTGCAGCTTTTCTACCATTTCGATCTTTTCCATGATCGTTACCTCCTATGTGTGTTTTTTGGGGGCAGGGGGACCCTTTACCTAACCCCTTTGGGTTTTCTCAATTGGCATTGGGCTTTGGGTTTTGTACTGGCGTAGGGCGGGTTGACACTGCGTTGGGCTTTTGGTCACTCCACCATTCTGGCGGCACGTGAATCCTTC
>CAYXBQ010000053.1:0-10178 GCA_964463375.1 uncultured Ruminococcus sp.
GAACCCATTTCCAATCGGATAAAGGTTCGGATTATATTGATTTGGTGGAGATAAGGGGAGTCGAACCCCTGACCTCTTGAATGCCATTCAAGCGCTCTCCCAACTGAGCTATACCCCCAAAGGACGAGTATATTATAACATACCCGCCCCCGTTTGTCAATACCTTTTTGCAAATTTCTTGCGTTTGTATCCCATTTTTTTTGCCGGAACGCACCGTGGATGCGCATCTGGATCGGTTTGCCGCTTCGATCACCTTAGCCCAGCTTGCCCCGCTGCTGCAAACGACCGTCTACCCGATTGGATACCACTTCAAAATCGTTGGTCAGGATCGTGTCGATGCCCATATCCAAATACCCCTCGGCTTCGTCCGGATCGTCGGCCCAGAATACCGTGCAGATCAGTCCCTTTTCGTGGGCTTCGTCTACCATGGCCTGGTCAAAATAGGGCTTGAACAGCTGGATGCCGGTGCAGTGAAATTCCAGTGCCTCCGGGATCATGTCCTTCGGATCGCCGCTGAACCCCACGACCCGATGCATCTCCGGTGCAAGCTCCTCCAGAATGCCTAAAATCACCCGGTTGGGGGTCATGAAGTACACGTGCCCGGCGCAGTCGTACCGGCGGATCAGCTCCACGATCTTGCCAAGGGTGTCTCGGGTGTAGGGTGCGGCGGTGGTGGCACGGGAGCCAATGCCCTCCTCGTCCGACTTGATGTGGATGTTCATGATGCAACGGCCCGCCAGCTTTTCCAGCACCTCCTCGAACAGCACGATCCGCATGCCCACGAACCGTTCGCCGTGCTTGATGCCAAAGTCGTAGCCCAGCAGCTCGTCCAGCGTCTTGTCGGACAGCTTGCCGGTGCCGGTGGAGACCCGATCCAGCGTGCCGTCGTGGCAGGATACGATCTCCCCATCCGCCGTGGGCCACAGATCCAGCTCGATCTCCTCGGCACCCATGGCAACTGCTGCCCCAAAGGCCGGCATGCTGTTCTCCGGTGCGATGGTGGAAAAGCCACGGTGGGCACAAAGCCGGGGATATGCCATGGTGCTGTCGTCTGCCACGAACCCGGCACCGCTGTTGTGATACGTCCGTTTTTCTGTGCTCTTTTGAAATTTCATAATAACCCCCAAATTGATATGTTAGAAGTCAGAGGAGTATCTTACTTCTGACCTTCCCTTGCCATGTGTCCTCTCGTGCCTGCATCTTGTCGATGGTGTTGGCAACGTCGGTTTTGCGGCGGCTCCAATCCGGTGCCAGCAGTACATCTGCCATGCCGTCTCCGGTGATCCGCCCAATGATGGTGTCCGTTGGCAGCAGCTCCAGTTGGCGGCACACGATCTCGCAGTATGCGTCCCGTTCCATGGGCGTGTAGGCACCACTGGTGTACAGCCCCGCCATGTCCGTCCCTGCCAGCACATGCAGCAGATGTAGCTTCACCAGATCCGGCTCCAGATCGGCCACCGCACGTGCCGTTTCCAGCATCCGGGTACGATCCTCACCGGGCAGACCGCTTATGATGTGGATGCCCACCGAAAGCCGTCCGTAGCCCTTGGGTGCGCCGCCGTTTATCCGCTCTGCCACCGCCTTGAGCCGGGTATAACCATCGACAAATGTGGCGTAGTCATACCCCCGGCGAATGGTGCGTGCCGTGTCGTCGTGGATGGTTTGCAGCCCCAACTCCACCATGACCGGGATCCCTTCGGCCAGTGCCGCCAGCGCCGATAGCACTTCTTCTCCCAGACAATCCGCACGGGTACCAATGCCGAGCATCACCGCACCGGGCAGTGCCGCCGCCTCCTGCCAGTATCGGGACAATGTTGTGATGTCCCCATAGGTGTTGGTGCCGGACTGGAAATAGGGGATCATGCCGGCCAGGTGCTTCCATTTGCGCGCCGCCACCGCCACGGCAGACCGGTATTGTGCCTCGATGGTGTCCCCCACCGCACTGCGACTGCCGTCCAAACAATAGATACAGCCACCGACCCCACAGGTCCCGTCCTTGTTGGGGCAGGTGCAGCCTACATCCAATGTGGCCTTGGCGCACTTGCCGCCGAACCGGTGCTTGGTGTAGTAGTCGAAGGTGTAGTACCGTTTGTTGGTGTCGGAATGGGGATAGGGATTGACCATGGCTGCCTCCTCTGGTTTGTGGTATCCGTATGGCTCTACCATATTGTACCACAATTGTGGGGAAAATGCAAGATGTTAGCCCAGGTTCGTGAAGTCCTCCAGCATATCGGCGTAGAAGCTTTCCAGCGCATCCTTGTACTTGGCATAGTAGGACGCCACATCCGTGGAGTTCTTCACCACCAGATTGCCCACGACCCACTTCATGTTGTCTGCCTGTCCCAGCGCCGTCAGATAGCCGAAGTCTACGATCAGGCTTTTGTGGATCAGCTTCAGAATGTCCATGGCATCCTCACTGCGCATGGTCTGGTAGGACAGCACCCGTTCGTATACGGCATCGTTCAGCTCCCCGTGGCTATGCTCCGACATGGCTTCGATGATCAGACCCACAGCCGCCGGATCGGAGACCGTGGTGGGGATCGCCATCACCTGCACAGAGCCGGTCATCATGGACAGATATTCCGCTTGCGCCGTGTCGAACAGCGGATAGGGAATGGGGGCAAAGGCGTCCTCCATATCCTGATGGTTGACCAGACCGCCCACATAGGCAGAGCGCATCAGCACCCGGCATTCTTGGAAGAGCTTGGTGTGGTCTTCCGAATCGATACCCCGGTGGCCGTCGTTGTAGTTCTTGTTCATCTTCTCCACGATGCTGGATACCTTTTCCAGATCGAAGGTGTTGACAAAGGTGTTCGTAGCCTTGTCGTATTCGATGAAGTTGGTGTCGGAGGAGAACATGAAGTTCATCATATTCCCGGAGTCCCGCATGGCGTAGGCAAACTGGTCGTCGGCCTCCTTGAATTCGCCATCCCCGTTCAGATCCTGGCTGACCCCTTCGGTCATCTCGTACATCTTGTCCAGCGTCCACTGGTGCTCCATCACCACATCGTAGATGTATTCCAGCCCCAGCCGGTCGGCTAAGTCTAAGTTATAGATCATGCAAGCGCCGAACATCAGGGTAGAGAAGGAGAGGTCGCCCATGAAGAAGAACAGCTTGTCCTGCACTGTGAAGCTCTCCACCTGCTTCTGGGTGTACCAGGGGTTGGACAGCTCCATGTTGGGCACCGTGTACAGGTTCAACAGGACGTTCTTCATCATCAAAGGCGAGATCGTACCGGGTGTATCCATGCCCAGAGAATAGTTGTCGTCTCCGGCGGTCACGGATTTTTCCAGCGCAGAGGCCGCCTGTCCCCAGTTCACGCCCTCCGTGGAGATCACGCAGTTGAAGGTGTCCTCCACCGCTATGTTCCGATTGTAGATGGCATCGTTGACCACCTCCCCGGTCAGCTCCTCGGCATCTCCATGGAGCATATTGGCACCGGTCTCGGCGGCGGGGGTGTACTCAATGATCCGGAAATCGTAGCCGCCCAGGTCCGTCTTCGGCAGATCCTGCCATAGCACACGCTCTGTCTCCGTCTCCACGGTATCGGTGGGAGTCGCTGTGGTGTCGGCGTTGGTGGTGTCGGTGACGGTATCGCTGCCACAGCCGGTCACGCAAGAGGTCAGCAGCAGCGCAGCCAATAGGCTTGCGAAAATGCGTTTTTGTTTCATAGTTTTTCTCCTTTTTAGATAAAGTTGCCAAATGGCAGATATCAAACTAGTATAGCATGCAAATATGAACAGGGGAGGGCAAAAGTGTAAATAAAATGTGAATAAGATGCAGACATACCGCAAACCCCAAAGGTGGCTGCCTTTGTTTCCTTCCTATTTTTATATAGCACCGCCATGCCGTCGTAGATCGCAGAATGCATTCCATTTTCCGTTATTCTCACAAATTATGAAAAAATCATGTACAAATCTGCGAAATCGCAACATTTCCTATTGACTTATTCAAAAAAGTGTTGTAAAATAGAGGAAAGCGCATACGGGACCACATTTGGTGCAGTTCCGTGGCGAAAAAATGCAAAATCAACGCAAAAACAAAAACATCATCCAGGAAAGGAAACTCTATCATGAAAAAGTTTTTTGCTCTTCTCCTGACCGTGTGCATGCTGACCGGCCTGACCTCCTGCGGCGGCGGTAAGCTCTTCATGGCCACCGGCTCTGAGACCGGTACCTATTATGCCTTCGGTATCGCCTTTGCACAGGTGCTCCGGGACAACGCTGGCATCGACATCGGTGTACAGTCCACCGGCGCTTCTAAGGCAAACATCCAGCTCATCGACGCCGGGGACGTGAACCTGGCCATCGTGCAGAACGACGTTATGGACTACGCCTACAACGGCACCAACACCTTCGCCGATGAAGGCGCCATCACCTCCTTCGCTGCCATTTGCACCATGTATCCCGAAACCATCCAGATCGTGGCAAAGCCCGGCATCAACTCCATCGCCGACCTGAAGGGCAAGACCGTTTCCGTTGGCGACGTGGGCTCCGGTACCGAATTCAACGCTGCCCAGATCTTTGAAGCCTACGGCATGACCTTTGACGACATCCAGAAGCAGAACCTGGGCTTCACCGACTCCGCCGACAAGTACAAGGACGGTCAGCTGGATGCATTCTTCGTGACCGCCGGTGCGCCTACCGTGGCCATCACCGAGCTGGCTACCGCCTCTGACTTCACCATCCTGTCCATCGAAGCCGATAAGCTGGCATGGCTGCAGGAAAACTACGGCTACTACACCCAGTTCGATATGCCCGCCGGCACCTACGCCAACATCACCGAGGACGTGACCACCGTGGCTGTTATGGCTACCCTGATCTGCGATGCAAACCTGGACGAGGACACCGTATACAACATCACCAAGGGCATCTTCGAGAACACCGAAGCCATCACCGCTGCCCATGCTAAGGGTGCTGAGCTGTCCCTGGAGAAGGCCGTGGACGGTATCTCTACCCCCATGCATCCCGGTGCTGCCAAGTACTTCACCGAAAAGGGTGTTATCGTAGGCTAAGGCTTGTATGCCCCATCGACCGATTTGGCACAAGATCATCACAGCTGTGGGCGTTTTGCTTGCAGCTGTGATTCTTGTGACCCTTGCCCTGCCACAGCTCCTGGTCGTCCGGGACGCAGAGACCGGCAGGATCTATATGCTCTCCCGTTGTCCGGACGGTACGGAATTTGCCGTGGAATTCACCCATTCGGTGAATCTATCGCCGGTGATCGACACGTTCCGTGCGGAAAACGGTGAGATCCATGCGGTGTCGGCGAAATTTTACGCCTTTGGTGCCGGTATGCCCACCGAGCTGAATCCCGGCGAAGCCTTTGCCTTTACAGAGGATGGCGCCATGGAGATCACCGGCATATCGACTACCTATGACCGTTTGTCCTACATCGTGGGTACGGTGTTCGACTATTACCTGACCATCCATGGGGACGTGACCAACCTGCGTGCGCTGTGCGGCCGCAACGCCCATGTGGAGATCAGGCTCGTGGGCGGCTGGCTCCATGGATAAGCCCCGCTTTACTCCATAAGAAAGGAATATTCCTGTTACATGAAAAAAGAGAACCAAGATCTGCAAGAACCCAAGGTCGCTGTGGCAGAAGGTCTGACCATGACGGATGACGGCACGGTGGATGCGGATAAGCTGATGGCGGAGTTCGACCGGGAATCCAATACCCGGAGCTATTCCAGTCCCGTCTCTGCCTGGATCACCCGGATCGTGCTGGTCGGCATCATTGGCTTCATCCTGTACTGCATCGTCGGCTTCATCGAAGAAAGAGCCAGAAAGAGCGTCTTCACCGGGCTGATCCTGCTGTCCGGCTTCTTGCTGTACCCCAGAACCAAGAAAGAAGCCACCAGCCTGAAGAACATCCCCATCGTGGATGCCATCTTAGGTGTGCTGGCGGCGTTCCCCTTCTTCTATTTCGCCTTCCAGGTAGAAGCCTTTATCGACAAGGCTACCCGGATCACCACGGTGGACGTGATCATTGCCCTGATCGGTATCGTGCTGCTGTTTGAGCTGTGCCGCCGTGTCACCGGGATCCCGATCATGGTGGTTGCCGGTGCCTTCATTTGCTACATGGGCTACCACTGCATCATCGAGCGTGGCTTCTCCATCGGCAAGTGCCTGTCCACCACGGTGTACCAGCTGTTCTACTCCAACGTATCCATCATGGGTACGCCTATCAACGCCTGCGTGAACTTCATCGTGCTGTTCATCCTGTTCGGTGCGTTCCTGGAAAAAACCGGTATCGGTACCTTCTTTGTAGACCTTGCCAACTCCATTGCCGGGTTCTCTGCCGGTGGTCCTGCCAAGGTGGCCGTTATCTCCAGTGCCCTGGAAGGGATGTACTCCGGCTCCTCTGTGGCGAACACCGTAGGCTCCGGCTCCATCACCATTCCCGTTATGAAAAAGGCGGGCTATAAGCCGGAATTTGCTGCCGCCGTAGAAGCCGCTGCCTCCACCGGTGGACAGATCATGCCGCCCATCATGGGTGCCGCTGCCTTCCTCATGGCAGAAATGACCGGTATCCCCTACGCCACCATCGCCGTAGCCGCCATCCTGCCTGCCGTGCTGTACTTCACCGGCATCTTCGTCATGGTGCATTTCGAGGCAAAGAAGCAGGGGCTGAAGGGTCTGCCTAAGGATACCATCCCCAACTTCTTCAAGCTGATCTTGCACAAGGGCTACCTGCTGATCCCCATCGTGATCTTAGTAGGCCTCATGAGCTTTGGGAAGACCGCATCCTTTGCCGCCTGCTTTGCCATCCTGGCTGCCATCATTGTCAGCATGTTCGACAAGGAATCTCGCCTGACGCCTATCAAGTTCATCGAGACTTTGGAGACCGGTGCGAAAAACGCCATTGGTGTGTCCATCGCCTGTGCCATGTCCGGTATCGTCATCGGTATCGTATCCTACACGGGTCTGGCCACCACTCTATTCAACGTGATCGTGCCCATTGCCCGGAAGAACATTTTCCTGGCTCTGTTCCTGACCATGATCGCCTGCATCATCTGCGGTATGGGCGTACCCACCACCGCCAACTACATCCTGATGGCGACCATCACCGCCCCCATCGTCATCGAAATGGGCGTACCCATGCTGGCTGCCCATATGTTCGTGTTCTACTTCGGTATCGTAGCGGACATCACGCCGCCTGTGGCACTGGCTGCCTACGCAGGTTCTGCCATTGCCCACTCTGACCCACTCAAAACCGGTATCAACGCCACACGATTGGCCATCACCGCCTTTGTGATCCCCTACATCTTCGCCATGAGCCCGGAGATGCTGCTGGTCGCCGAGGCCGCACCGGATGTTGCCGTACTGGACGTGATCCGGATCGCCATCACCTCGGTCATCGGTATGATCGGTATTTCCGCCGGTCTGGAAGGGTACTTCCTTACGGACTGCAAGATCTGGGAACGGCTGCTGTTTGTTGCCGGCGGTCTGTGTCTGGTGATCCCCAGCCTGTGGACCGACGTGATCGGTATCGTGGCACTGGTCATCTGTGGCGGTCTGCAGATGCTGCGTAAACAAAAGAATGCCGGGGGGGGACTATCGAGCAAGTGAAGCATGTAGGTGCTGCATCCCAGTTCACCGAAGACCCTGCACCTCAGCCTACCGGTGACCCAGAACCACAGTTCACCGAAGACCCTGCACCCCAACCTACCGGTGGTGCTGCATCCCAGTTCACCGGCGGGCTCATCGGCCTCATTGGGATCAACCTATTGCAATTTTTGCTTACCTGTATCACATTGGGTCTTGCAGCGCCGTGGGCTGTGTGCATGAAGGAACGCTGGATGGCTACCCATACGACCATCGATGGCAAGCCGCTTACCTTTGACGGCACCGGCGGTCAGCTATTCGGCAACTACATCAAGTGGTTCCTGCTCACGGTCATCACGCTGGGTATCTACGGCTTTTGGCTCAATATCAACATGAAAAAGTGGGTCGTGAAGCATACGCATACGGTTGCCGGTCCGGAGGAAGAAATGCCCGCATGTCCTTGATCCTGCAGCGAGCTTGCTGAAAAGCCCCAAGCATAATCGCAAATCAAAAAAGACCTTCTGCCGTACTGGGATCCAGTACCACAGAGGGTCTTTTGTAATGCTTTATTCCTGCGCCTGGGCAAGCTCCTTTTCCCGTTTGCGTCTGCCGAGATAATCCTCTAAGATCAGCCTTGCAGACAGGGCATCTACGGTGTCCTTGCGCTTTTTGCCACGGACATTGTTTTCGGACAAAATTTTGTGGGCGCTGACCGTGGTGAGCCGCTCGTCCACCATGACCACCTCGATCCCGGTGGCTTCTTGCAGCTCGGCACCGAACGCCTTGCATTTGTCACTGCGGAAGCCCTCGGAGCCGTCCATGTTCTTCGGATTGCCCAGCACGATCCGCTCCGGGTGCAGCTCCAATACCTTTTCTGCCACGGCAGAGAGCATCTTCTTGTAGCTGTCCGCCCGAATGCACCCGGCTTCGGAGGCCATCATTTCGTATTTGTCACACACGGCGATCCCGGTGCGGGCATCCCCAAAGTCGATCCCTACAATGACCATATCATTCCTCCACCGGATCTGCCGCCTTTTCTGCCTTTTCCGCCGCCTTCTTTTCCCGCCGTTCTCTGGCATAGGCCATGACCTCTGCCATAGTGGGTACGGAAGGAGAGGCACCGGGACGGGAGATGGAGATCCCGGCAGCGCATCCGGCAAAGTCCATAGCCGCCAAGATGTTGTTCTTTTCCAGATACCACAGGGTCAGAGCAGCGGTGTACACGTCCCCGGCCGCCGTCGTATCGACCACCGGCACTTCCTCCGCAGGCACCACGTAGTATTCTCGTCCGTCGTACAGGAAGGAGCCACGGTCACCCAGCTTCAGGATGATGTATTTGGCGTTTACCAGGGAGGAGAGCTTGATGGCGGCCCGCAGGCAGTTTTCCTCGGTGGTGGGCGCAATACCGGTGTACACTCTGGTCTCGCTTTCGTTGGGGGAGAACACCTCCAGTCGCCCCAGCTTCTTCAGGTCATAATCCACACTGGCGGGACCGGCATCGATGAACACGGGAATGTCCGCTGCATTGGCACGGCGCACCGCTTCTACCGCCGTTTCAAAGGGCACCTCCAGCTGCATATACAGGGCATCGGGGCAGCAGATGAAGGGCTCCTCCACGTCTTCGGGAGTCATGGTCATGTTGGCACCGGGATACACGATGATCCGGTTCTTGCCATTTTCTTCCACCAAAATGGAGGCAAGCCCCGTAGGCACCTCGGGATCCTCCAAAATATACCGGGTATCGATCCCTTCCTTATTATACATAGCCGTCAGCCGCTTGCCGTTGGCATCCTTCCCCAGCTTGCAGGCGAAGACACAGTCCGCACCCAGCCGTGCGAAGGTGATGGCAGAGTTGGCACCCTTGCCGCCGGGCACATAGCTGTATCCGATCCCCGGCTCCACCACGGTCTCACCGGAATAGGGGACCCGGCGCATCCGCTGTACAAAGTCGATATTGGCACTGCTGATCACGAGAATTCTCTTTTTCATATCGTTACATCCTTTCCATTTTGCTTGTTTTCTCTATGTGTATATGATACCATTCCAACGCGCTTTTGTCAAGGGCAGTTTACCGCCGACGCAAAAAAATCTCCCCCAAAGTCTTGACAAGGAGGAGATTTTGTGCTACAATAGAGACGGAGATCGGAATCATAACGGTCGCCATAATACGTTTACTAGTGAAGTCAAGGGCTTGCGACCCTCAACCCATCAGTGAACCCGTCTGGTTTCCTGCAGACGGTTCACTTTTTTCTTTGCTTGTACTTCTCAATACGAGATTCGACGAACGCATACAGTGTTACCACTGCTGCCGCGAATTCGATGATAGCTACAACACAAGAAAGCAGTTCCAGCATCGGCATTCTCCTTTCAGGATGGATTTTCATCGTAGGGCTGACCTATGTATCGATGAATGGAAATCGCTCCTGTGGAGTACAAATGCATCACCATCCTTCCCAAAGGTACTCCTCAGGAGAATGGCAACCGTCTGTTTCCGTATCTCTTTCTCTACGGATCGCACATCCGTATTATAGCACATTCTGTCATACCTTGTCAATATGCTTTGAAAAAAATACCACGGCAATCGCTTACGAAAAAAAGAGATGACAAGAAAGCAAAAATATGGTATA
>CAYXBQ010000054.1:0-10043 GCA_964463375.1 uncultured Ruminococcus sp.
AGTACCGCAGAGCCCTGCATCAGGGACATATCAAAGGAGCCGTCGCCCGCAATGGTAGTGTTCTTGATCTGATCCACCGTCTGCTCGGTCTCCACGATGTGGATATTCAGCCGGTCCTCTACCGCTAAGTTCCGGTTGAAAATGGCAGAGGGGATGCTGTCCCCGGAGTCTTCTTCGGCGGTGACGTGTACGGTGGTGAACCAATTGTTGGATTCGGGATTGGAGTTGAAAATGGTGAAGGTGTAGCCTTCAAAATCCGATTCCGGCAGGTCGTCCGATACCTTGGTCTCCTCCTCGGTCTCGGTTTCCGTCTGGTCGGCAGTTGGTTCGGGATTGGTGGCGGTGGTTTCCTCTGTAGCCCCCTGTCCGCAGCCGATCACACAGGACGAGGTCATCAGCAGTGCCAAAAACAGTGCCAGCAGCTTTTGTGTACGCATGATTGCATTCCTTTCATATACGCTTTACTAATGTAAAATATAATTCTCAGCCAAACCGTTCAAAGCAGAGAATTCCTTGCTGAAATGATACCACAAATTTGTCCCTGTGTCAAGCGATTTTTTGAAAATCCTTCCATGAATCTGAACAAAATGTGATAAGCGTATAAAATCCGCTATACAACACATACTATGCCCATAACGAACAATTGAATGCGTATATACAATATGCGAAAAGGAGGCTGCCGTATGTGCATGAGACCGGGCAGACCGGTGTATATCCAAAGCTGGGGCACCGTTGTTGGCAAAAAGGAAAGGGAAGGTCCGCTGGGCACGCTGTTCGACCACTGGGATGGGACGGATCTATTTGGCATGGAGACCTTTGAAAAAGCAGAGTCGGAAATGCAGAAGCAGGCGGTGGGGCTTGCGCTTGCCAAAGGGGGATACACACCGGCGGAGATCGAGCTGCTGTTGGCGGGGGATCTGGTGAACCAGTGCATCGCCTCCACCTATGGACTGCTGTCCTTTGGGCTGCCGTACCTGGGTCTGTTTGGTGCCTGCTCCACGGCGGCAGAGGGACTGCTGCTTTCGGCACTGCTGACGGGAGCCTATGCAGACCGGTGCCTGAGCGTGACCTCCTCCCACTTTTGCACAGCCGAGCGGCAGTTTCGGTACCCTTTGGAGTACGGCGGCCAGCGTCCTCCCACCTCCCAATGGACAGTCACCGGTGCGGGTGCCTTTGTGTGTACGGCAGTACCGGCAGACCTGCGGCGTATGGGACAGCGATATGTGCCCCGGATCGGAAGGGTGCTGGTGGGCAGAGCCGTGGATGGGGGGATACAGGATGCAGCCAACATGGGCGCAGCGATGGCACCGGCGGCTGCGGATACCCTGCTGCGGTTTTTCGAAAAGGACAAAAGCATCGGTAAGTACGACATGATCCTGACAGGGGACCTTGGCAGAGAGGGCAGCGACATCCTTGCCGATCTCTTGTGGAGCTACGGGATGGATGTGTCCGGCAAGCTGGCAGACTGCGGGAAAATGATCTATCGCATGGACGAGCGCACGGATGTACACGCCGGTGGATCGGGCTGTGGCTGTTCGGCGGTGGTGCTGGCGGCAGATATATTGGAGAACATGCGGCGTGGGCAGGTGGAGCGGCTCCTGTTTGTGGGTACCGGCGCACTGATGAACCCCATGGCACTGTTCCAGGGGCAGAGCATCCCCGGTGTGGCGCATTTGGTGGAGCTCGAGCGGTGTGACCTGACCGCTATAGAATAGAAAAAGGGGGAATGAGCGATGGAATATGTACGTGCCTTTTTGGTGGGCGGTGCCTTTTGTGCCGTGGCGCAGCTTCTCATCGACCGCACCAAGCTGACACCGGCCCGGATCTTGGTGCTGTATGTGGTAGTCGGTGTGGTGCTGGGGGCGGTGGGGATCTATGGCCCACTGGTGGATTTTGCCGGTGCCGGTGCGACCACACCCCTGACGGGATTTGGCTACCGCATTGCCCAGGGAGTGCGAGAAGCGGTGGACAAGGATGGCTTTCTCGGCATCCTGACCGGTGGACTGACGGTTACAGCGGGTGGTGTTACGGCGGCGGTCGTGTTTTCGCTGCTGGCAGCCTGCGTTGTGCAGAGCAGACCAAAGCCGTAAAATAAAAAGGAACGAAGCCTGTTTTTAAACAAGTTTCGTTCCTTTTTATTATATAGGACATTCGCTGACTGTAGAGCGGTGCAGTTGGCACACAGCCTTACTCGATACCCAAAACGGTATAGCCTTCCTTCTCCACCACCTTTTTCAGGTTGGCGTTGGATACGTCCTTGCTCAGCTTCACGATGGCGGTGCCGTTTTCGTGGCTGACGATGGCCTCCTCCACCTGCTTCAGGCCTTCCAGTGCCTTCTTCACTCTGGCCTCGCAGTGGCCGCACATCATGCCTTCGATCTTCATTGTCTTTTCCATAGTTTTTTTCTCCTTTTTGTTGGATGTGATTTTTCTATCGTGTCGGGGATCGTGTACCTTGACCAGATTCAGCCGCAGGGCGTTGGTCACCACACAGAAGCTGGACAGGCTCATGGCGGCTGCACCGAACATGGGGTTCATCTCCCAGCCGGTCCAGTGGATGAACACACCGGCGGCCAGGGGGATCCCGATGCAGTTGTAGAAGAATGCCCAGAACAGGTTCTCCCGGATGTTGGTCAGCACCCGGCGGCTCAGGCGAATGGCGGCAGACACATCGGTCAGGCGGCTGTGCATCAGCACCACATCTGCCGCATCGATGGCTACGTCGGTACCGGCACCAATGGCGATGCCCATATCGGCTCTGGTCAGGGCGGGGGCATCGTTGATCCCGTCTCCCACCATGGCCACCTTGCCTTCCGTTTGCAGCTGACGAATCACGGCTTCCTTTCCATCCGGCAAAACCCCGGCGATCACGCTGTCCACTCCGGCAAGCTTCCCGATGGCGGCGGCGGTCTTTTCGTTGTCCCCGGTCAGCATCACCACACGAATGCCCATGTTTTGCAGCTGTCGAATGGCCGCCGGGCTTTCCTCCTTGATGGTATCTGCCACGGCGATGATCCCGACAAACTGCCCATCTCGGCTGAACCACAGAGGTGTTTTGCCCTCTTCAGCCAATGCTTCGGCGTGAGACACCGCATCCGCCGGCAGTGTGGCGTGTCCGGCCAAAAAGCTGCGGTTGCCGCCGTGGAGCACGTGACCTTCCCATACCGCCGTGACACCGTTGCCGGGCAGGGCCGTGAAGTCTGTGGCATCGGGGCAGGGGATCCCATTTTCTGCTGCATACCGCAGAACGGCCTTTGCCAGCGGATGTTCGCTCTTTTGCTCCAGCGCAGCGGCCATGGTCACAAGCTCCGTTTCCGGGATCCCCTTTGCCGGATACAGATCGGTGACGGCCGGTTCGCCCTTGGTGATGGTGCCGGTCTTGTCCAGTGCACAGATGTGGATCTTACCGGTTTCTTCCAGAGATACGGCGGTTTTGAACAGGATCCCGTTTTTCGCACCCACGCCACTGCCCACCATAATGGCCACCGGTGTGGCAAGACCCAGCGCACAAGGACAGCTGATCACCAGCACCGAGATCCCACGGGCCAAAGCGAAGCCGATGGTGTGACCGGTGAGCAGCCATACCGCTGTGGTGAGAACAGCGATGGTGATGACCGTGGGGACGAATATGCCGGAGACCCGGTCGGCGATCTTGGCGATGGGAGCCTTTGTGGCGGCGGCATCGCTGACCATGCGGATGATCTTGGACAGAGATGTGTCCTCGCCCACATGGGTGGCGGTACAGCGCAGGTAGCCGGACTGGTTGATGGTGGCGGCATATACGCTGTCTCCTACCGTTTTATCCACCGGCAGGCTCTCTCCCGTCAGTGCCGACTCGTTCACGGCGGTGTGGCCTTCTACCACCACCCCATCCACCGGGATGCTCTCGCCGGGACGCACCACAAAGGTCTCACCCATTTGTACCTCGGCAACCGGTACCTCGATCTCTTCGCCATTCCGCACGACGGTGGCGACCTGGGGGGCAAGGGACATCAGACTGCGCAGGGCATCGGTGGTCTTGCCTTTGGAGCGAGCCTCCAGCATCTTCCCCACGGTGATCAGTGCCAGGATCATGGCGGCGGACTCAAAGTACAGCCCGTGGAGCTTTTCCATAGCCAAAGCCGTGTCGCCCACCTGCACAGCGGCGCACATGGCGTATACCTCCCACGTACTATATAGGAAGGCGGCTGCGGAGCCCATGGACACCAGCGTATCCATATTGGGCGCACGGTGGAGCACGCCTTTTACACCGGAGATGAAGAATTTTTGGTTGATCACCATGACGATGGCGGACAGCAGCAGCTCGGTCAGGGCGATGGACAGGGGGCTTTCGGCAAGGAACGACGGCAGCGGCCAGTGCCACATGGTGTGTCCCATGGAGATGTACATGAGTAGGACGAGAAACGCCACGGACGACACCAGCCGCCGCACCAGCACCGGTGTTTCCGTATCCGCTAAGGCATCCTGCGGGGCAGACTGCGTTGTGGCGGGCGCATCGGCGGGGGCGGCACCATAGCCGGCGTCGGTGACAGCCTGGATCACGGCGGCGGTGGTCACGTCTCCTTCCACCTGCATGGAATGGGTCAGCAGATTCACGGCGCAGCTCTCCACACCGGGCAGGGCAGACACCGCTTTTTCCACACGGGCACTACAGGCGGCGCAGCTCATGCCGGTGACGGTATATTTTTGCATACGATTTTTTCCTTTCGTTTTGTGTGCTCCTTACTATTGTACCACGCCACGGGGATTTAGTCAAGGCTTTTTCGGAATTTGGTTAGCGGCGGGTAACTTTGTGGAAAACCTGTGGAAAAGCTGGGGATAACGGTGTGGAATACTTTGGCTTTTTTTTTTTTTTGAGTTCAAAAGAGGGGCGGTCGGACACAGGATTTTGTGTGCGATTTCCTAAGAAAAACGTTGATGGACACAGGTGGGTCCCGAACAAAAATTCTTGTCGGAAAAAAGTTGAGGAAAAACGGAAAAATCTTCGAAAGTGGTATTGACAAAACGATTTCGAGGTGCTATAATACAATCAAGAATGGCGACGGCTGCGGGGAGGCATCCCCATGCGAGCATCGCATTCCACTCCGGCGAGGCGAGTTCATACCATGGATGGGCGTGTTTTGTCGGGGGAAAATAACTGTGCAAATGGATCTGTGAACGTTTCAGGCGTTTTTGGATCCCGGACTGGAAGGAGCTTGTAGCTTATGACCCTGGTGGATGCGGTACTGCAGACGGCTGGCGCAAAGGAACTCTCACAGCTGACCGGACTGACAGACGAGAAACGACGGGCTCTGGCGGCAGGGCTCACGAAGATCGGTGCGGACAAGGTTCCCCTGGAGCAATGGAACGCACTGCTGGCGGCATTTGGGATACGGCAGAGGACGGACGCAAACGAAGCCCGTGCGCTGCTGATCCGATATCTCACCATGCCACAGGCGGGAGACAAAGGCGGCGGCGTTACGCATCGTACGCAGAACGAACCCATGCGGAGCCCTCCGCAGCGGACTGCATCCCCCTCGGCGGCATCGTCTACGAAAAAGGCGGTGGACGGCGGGCGGGGGCAGGGCGAGGCTAAACCAAAGCCAAAGCCGAAGGAAAAGTCCGCTCTCGTAAAGGCTTGGAACGCCTTCACCACAGTGCTTGTGCTGTGCGTGGTGGTGCTGGCCTGTGCGTTGGTGGGGGTGCGGCTGATCGGGATGCAGGTATACACGGTGCTTTCGGGCAGCATGGAGCCTGTGTACCACGTGGGGTCGCTGATCTACGTGAAGGATGTGGACCCGTTTGCGCTGGAGATAGGCGATGATATCACGTTTTTGCTGGATGAAGACACGGTCGCAACGCACCGGATCGTGGGGATCGTACCGGACGAAGAGGACCCGGAGACCATACGGTTCCGCACAAAGGGCGTAGCGAACGAGCAGGAAGACGGCGGGCTTGTGCATTACCGCAATGTGATCGGCAAGCCGGTGTTCACCATACCGTATCTGGGCTACCTGGCCAGCTACATACAGGAGCCGCCGGGGACGTTTGTGGCGATCGCAGCGGGGGCCGTGCTGATGCTGCTGGTATTTCTGCCGGATCTATTTGCCAGCGACGAGGATATCGAACCGAAGAAACGCACGAAAGACAAAAAGTCCGCGGGGTGACCTGCGGCAAGCGGAAAGAAACGATATATTCGGCGTGAGCCGTGTATATAAATGGAAAAATAGGAAAGGAAATTGAAAACTATGAAAAAGAATGGAAAAGTAGTAGTTACCATGCTGTGCGCCGCTATGCTGGTTTGCGCATCCGTTATGGGTACTCTGGCTTATCTGACTGATACGGCTGAAGTAAAGAACACCTTCACCATCGGTAATGTTAATATCGACATGGATGAAGCTGATGTTGATATCAACGGCAATCTGGAATACAAGGAGGACAACACGACCCTTAAGGATCGTGTTAAGGCGAATGAGTACAAGCTGATGCCCGGTCACAGCTATGTGAAGGATCCTATCGTTTACGTAGAGGCCGGTAGCGAAAATGCCTACATTTTCATCAAGGTTGAGAATGACATCGAAAAATTTGAAGCAGCATCTAGCGATTCTTACAAGACTATCGCTGAGCAGATCACTAACAAGGATACTTCCGTTGCAAATGATGAAGCATGGACTGCTCTGACTGGTGTTGAGGGTGTTTACTATCGTGAATACACTTCTTCTACTTCCAATGTCAGCATGCCCGTTTTCCAGGAATTCGTAATCGCAGACAATGCTAATACGACTCCTGCAGTCACTGTTGGTCAAGGTAATGAGGCACAGACTGTTCCTGAATGGACTCTGGTTGGGACTAACACCAAGGTTAACGTAACTGCCTATGCCGTACAGAAGGACGGTTTCTCCACCGCACTGGACGCATGGAATGCTACCTTCGGTGCTGTTTCTGGTAGCTAATCTCCCCCAATCCGAAAGCAAATATACCTCGGTAATAAGAAAGGGTATATGAAATGAAAACAAAATCTATTGCCATGATCTTGGCGATGCTGATGCTCGTTGTTGGGCTGGTCAGCACCACGCTGGCATGGTTGACAGACAAGACTGATCCGGTGTCCAATACGTTCACCACGAGCGATATTGCGATCACGCTGGAAGAATCGCCTAATCTGGATCTAAAAATGGTTCCCGGTTATCCGATCACGAAAGACCCTAAAGTAACAGTGAAGTCCGGCAGCGAAAAGTGCTATGTATTTGTGAAGATCGAAAAGTCTGCTAACTACGGTACATATCTTAACGATTATGCATTAGTAGACGGTTGGACGAAGCTGACCAAAGATGTTGATGAAAAAGACATCACGGACGACATTTACTATGTAGAAGTCGATAGCATCCCGACCACGGACTGGACAATGAATATCCTCAAGGATAACAAAGTCACTGTAAAGGATACTGTTACCAAAGCAGACATGCAAGCAATCGATGGCACAGGCGGTAATGCTACTCAAAACCAGGCAGAATTGAGTAATCGTCCCACCTTGACCTTCACAGCATATGCTACCCAGCTGTACAAGGACGGAACCAACAAGTTCACGCCTGCTGAAGCATGGGCAAACGTTTCTGCAAGCTAAAGCTACATAACATAAGGAGAATGACTCATGAATAAGAAGCAAATCGCCGCACTGGCTATGTGCGTAGCAACCGCCGCTACCGCTGTCGTAGGTGGCACGCTGGCTTACTTCACGGATAAAGATCAGGTAAACAACGTGTTTGCTATCGGTAATCTGGACATCAACCTGTACGAAAACGTTGGTATGAAGGACAGCGATGGCAACGTCATCGAATCTCTTGAAACCAACGAAGAAAGCGGTCACACCTACAATAACCTCGTTCCCACCTACGAGATCATCAAGCAGCCCGTTATCGAAAATACCGGTTCCTACGATGCATACGTTCGTGTTGCCGTTGTTATGAACAAGGCTGTTGAAATCAACAACGCCATCGACGAAGTATACGAAAATAAGGAAGGCGTCACCGAGGCTGACATTCAGGACATTTACGACGAAGTGTTCGATGGTTGGGGCATCAGCTATGCAAAGCGGAATCCCGACAAAAACGACCGCCGTATGTGGATGGATGCTCGTGAAGATGATGCAGTTCTGGGCAACATCGACACCTACTGCAAGCTGACTGAATATGGTATGTTCGACGTTGAAAACCAGTTCAATGGCGATGACGATGTAGCTTACGAAGACGGTATCGACTACGATCTCGATAACTACTACGCAGATGCAGTTAATACAAACGAACGTATCTACGTGTTCTACCTGAAGCTGAATGCTGGTTCTTCCTACACCCTGTTCGATGGTCTGAACGTTCCTAATGATTTCACTGCTGAACAGATGGCTATGTTCGATGGTCTGAAGATCGACGTATACGCTGACGCTATCCAGGTTGCCGGCTTCAACGACACTACCGATGAAGTTACCGGCGAAACCACCGAAGCTTATGTTAAGGCTTTCGAAGCTCTGGAAGCTGAACATCCTCTGGGTTGGTGGAACACCGCTGAATAATCCCCCGCACAATTTAGTATATTCGTTTTTGCATGACGACGATATACGTATGGCTCTGCCCTTCGGGGCGGGCCGTATGAGAGTGTCCGAGCTGGCTTGCCCTCCATCGGCTGCTCTCATATGGCCCTTGCCTTATAAATAAAAACGATTAATTAATCAAGCCCCAGCAGAAAGGAAATTTTCCATGAAAACGAACCTTCTCGAAAACAAAACAAAAGCGAAGCTATTCACGATAGCCATCCTCGCTATCACAGTAGCCACCCTCGCCTCCACCACCCTCGCCTACTTCAACGCCGAAAACACCGCCCACAACGTCATCACCACCAGCGGCGTGGAGATCGAGATCCAAGAATGGGCCGACGAGGATAAGACGGTGCCGTTCGAAGACCTGTCCGGCGTAATGCCCGGCGCAACCGAAACCAAGATCGCCGAGGTCAAAAACACCGGCGGCGCCCCCGCATGGATCCGTGTAAAAATCGAGAAGAAAATCGAACTCAAGGAAGATGGCGAAACCAACCTCGCCCTTGTAAAGCTGGATATTGATACAGAAAATTGGAAAGAACAAGACGGTTGGTACTACTACAACGAAAAAGTACCGGCAGGCGCAGTGACCGAGCCGATCTTCACCACCGTCACCTTCGATACAACCATGGGCAACGAATACCAAAACAGCAAAGCAACCGTCACCGTGTACGCCCAAGCCGTGCAGTCCGACAACAACGGCGATACCGTATTGACCGCACAAGGCTGGCCGGCAGAATAACGCAGGAGGGATAGAACATGAAAAAGAAAGTATTAGCGATTCTGCTGAGCGTTCTCATGCTAACAAGCGTGACCCTGCCTGGCACCTGGGCTACGGATGATACGGAAATTCCCACGGAGGAAACGGCCGCCGGGGATGTCGTCATCGAAGAACCCGCGCCCGAAACCGCCCCGGCACCCGCCGCAGCAGCAGTAACGGAAGAATCCGCTACCGAATCCGCAACGGACACCGACACGGAATCGGCTACAGATAGCGAATCGGAAGATATAACGGTAGTTATCGTCCCGGATTCCGAAGACGAATCTGCAACGGACGAAAGCGAAAGTGAAACTGCTGAATCGGAAGAAGAAAGCGAGTCCGCTGAATCGGAAGAATCTACTGAATCTGCTGAAGAAAGCGAAGCAGAACCGGAAGGATTCAATCCCTATACAGCTGTAGAGCATCTGTATGAATTGGACAGCAATGAAGCGGTCGTTGCGTACCTACAGAGCCTAACAGAAGAAGAATTGGCCGCTGTACAGCCCATTTTGGAAGAATACGGCATGTGGGCAAATATTGCAGCCATGATGTACCCGGAAGAAGCACCGGAAGGAATGCCGCCGGAAGATTGGGGCAGCACATCCCTGGAAGGCGCAGTCCCGTTCACCAATGCGGTGTCGATGTTCTCTTTGGTTCCCACCAGAGCAGCTGGCGATGATGAAACAGACCCCGGCGTTGTACTGAATAAGATTGCTA
>CAYXBQ010000055.1:0-9200 GCA_964463375.1 uncultured Ruminococcus sp.
TGTAACCTTTCCTGAACTCCCCGGCCTAGCCGGGGGTTTTCGGTATACAAAAAGACGTCCCCACATCTCCTGTGGAAACGTCTTTTTTCAGTCTTCAATCGTCTGACGTCAAACTTGTCCGGCCTTCTATCCCCAACTTATCGGGATATCTAACTTCTTACTTTACTTCACTGCATCGCCGCATAGGCTTCGTTGATCTCGTCCAGCTTCTTCAGCGCAGCCTGCTCGTTCTTGGCGTACATGGAGGCAAAGTCCGTGTTGCCCTGCTGCATCATGTTGATGACCTTTTCGTTGTAGGAGCCCAGCTGGTAGTACATACCGATGTCAAAGAAACGGCTGGTGAAGATCAGGTCCAGCATAGCGGCGGATTCTTCGTCCCGGAAGTACTTACCCTTCAGGGTCTTTTCATAGTAGGCCGGGGTGATCAGCTTCTGCCCATAGTATGCCAGAGACTCGATGACCGCACCGGTTCTCGCCTGGTCCTCTGCCGTGATCGGGATGCAGATGTAGGCTGTACCGTAGGCGTGCATGGTGTTGCAGTAGTCCTGCTGATCGGCGCTCCACTTGGGGTAGGGCAGGATACCAAAGTCCGTCTCCATATCCCGGAACCAGCTGGCGGCCTTTACGTACCGGGTGTAGAACAGGCCTCTGTTCTGGGTGAAGATCAGGTGGGTCTCGTCGTCGGTGGCACTGCCTAAGAAGAAGGCAAGGGGGCGTGTGTTCATGGTCAGCCACTCGGTCAGCACGTCGATGTTCTGCTCGGTGTTCAGGGTCAGGGAGATCTTGCCGTCGTCCCCGATGGTGGCACAGCGTCCGCCGCTGGAGTGCAGCATACCGATGACGGAGTCCTGCCAAATGATGAAGCCGTAGTTGTCGTCCTTGTCCTGCTTGCCGTCGCCGTTGGTGTCCCCGTCCACTACGTCTGCCATGGCGTACATCTTGTCGTAGGTCCACTCGTTATTGGCTACCAGCTCATAGGGATCGTCCAGGCCGTAGTCCGTCACCACCTGCTTGTTGAACAGGATACAGTAGGTGCAGTCGTTGTCCAGGATGCTGATGTCGCCGGTGGAGAAGAACATCATATCCCGGATGGCAAGCTGCTCGTTGGCCTTGGGATCCCACCAGCTCTTGGACAGGTCAATATTGGGGGTGGCGTTCAGGTCCAGCAGTCTGCCGTTGTAGGACAGGGTACATACGTCATAGCAGCCGATGGAGCCGAAATCGTAGTCGTTGGTGCCCGCCATGATCATGTTGTCGAACAGCTTGTAGCCTACACCGGTACCGCCGGAGCCGCCGTTCTGGGACTGGTTGTCCACGGTGATGACCACGTTCAGCAGCTCCTGCACCGCCTGGTTGGTGTTGTACCGGGCATCGTTGACGCTCTCACCGGTCTGCTCCTCTGCCACAAAGTCGTCGTAGATCCAGTTGCCCGCCAGTGCGATGTTGACGGTGTGTCCGCCATAGTCCTGCACCGCCACGTCCAGGGTCTCCTCGGTCTCGGTCTCCACAGTCTCCTCTGCCACAGTATCGGCAGTGCCGGTGGTATCTGTGGTGTCCCCACCATTGCCGCAGCCGGTCAGTGCCGCAGACGACAGCAGCAGTGCCGCCAGCAGCATGGCAAAAATACGCTTTTTCATGTTTTTATGCCTCCAAAAAAGATACGGTTATTTATCCATAGTATACCATATTTTGGGAGAAATGTAAATGGCGATCGGCACAGAAAATTGGGGTTGCCAGTGCAATTTTTGTGTAGATTCACTATAGTTAGATCCATCTCCCCAACCCAAAAGATCCCCTGCACAGCTATGCCATGCAAAGGATCTCCCATTTATTTGTATTACAGCACCGTTTCTTCCAGTTCGTGCTGGATCTCCTCGGCGCGGGCGATCTGGTCCTTCAGGTTCCACTTGCCGATGTTCACGCCGTCCCGCAGGAACATAGAGCCGCACTGGTGGAAATAGAACTCGATGCCACGCTCCTTGGCTTCTTTGTACAGATCCCGCACCCATTCGTATCGGATCGGCCGTACCTCGTTTTTGGGTGCCATCTCCCCGCCTACGTTCACGCAGCGGATCAGCCCTGTGTCCAGATATTTTCCCAACGTGATGGGGCCGATCAGCGGGGAGCAGAACACCTCACGATGCTGCACCGGCGCTGCTAAGAAGTGGGTCAGGCGCATATCGGCTCTGGGCTGGTCTTCGATGGAGATGCTGATGTGGACGTGCTCCCAGCCCTCTCCCCAGTCCTTCGGCACACAGGCTGCGATCCGTTCGGGTCTTTTGGTGGTGGTGACAAAGATGCAGTCCCGGCGGCGGCGGATAAAGTCCCAGCAGCCCTCCCGCCACGGATCCGCTTCTTCGATGAAAAAGTCCGAGGAAAAGCACAGCTTCACCAGGGAACCCGGTGGGCAATCCTTGTCCTTCAGCTCGTAGGTAGTCTTGCCCATGGCGATGATGGTGGTATCTCGGCCGTACCGCTTGTCCATTTTGTACACGAAGCAGTTCTGGCAGCCGGGGCTCACCTTTTTGCACCCGTGCCAGGGGTTCCACGGTATGGCTTTGTCGATCTCTGTATTCTGC
Source organism: uncultured Ruminococcus sp. (assembly GCA_964463375.1). GTDB lineage: Bacteria > Bacillota > Clostridia > Oscillospirales > CAG-272 > UMGS1696. The sequence goes on from CAYXBQ010000055.1 coordinate 2,580, forward strand.
ATATACACACCTCTTTTCAGTCGCAAAAAAGATCTCCGGCAGTGCCTATGGTTCTTAGCACCTGCCGGTATCTTGCAAATATATCGTTTTATTTTCCGGCGCAAATGTCGTCGATCATGGCAAGCTCCTCTGCGCTCAGGGGACTGCCCTTCTGCACGCCTAAGTTGTCCAGGATCTGTGCCGGCTTGGAGGCACCGATCAGCACGCTGGTCACGTCGTCGTCCTTCAGCACCCATTTCAGTGCCATCTGCGCCAGCGTCTCGCCACGTTCGTGGGCCAGGTCGTTCAGGCGGCGGATCCGGTGCATATCCTCATGCTGGATGGAGCCTTCGTTCAAGAACCGGCCGTCGGTCTTCACACGGCTGTCTGCCGGGATGCCGTTTAAGTACCGGTCGGTCAGGATGCCCTGCGCCAGAGGACAGAAGGAGATCAGCCCCTTGCCCAGCGTCCGGGAGGCTTCCTTGACACCGTTATGCTCGATGCTCCGGTTCAGGATGTTGTAGGAGTTCTGGTTGATCACGTAGGGACATTTCAGGTCGGCAAGGATCGCAGCGGCTTCCTTCAGCTGTGCGCCATCGTAGTTGGACAGCCCCACATACAGTGCCTTACCGCTTCTCACGATGGAGTCTAAGGCACCCATGGTCTCTTCCAGCGGTGTGGACGGATCGGGGCGGTGGTGGTAGAAGATGTCCACGTAGTCCAGACCCATGCGGTCCAGGCTCTGGTCTAAGCTGGCGATCAGGTATTTGCGGCTGCCGTCGTTGCCGTAGGGGCCAGGCCACATGTCAAAGCCTGCCTTGGTGCTGATGATGAGCTCATCCCGGTAGGCACCCATTTCTTCTTTGAGGATGCGTCCCAGATGGGTCTCGGCGGCACCGGGGCGGGGACCATAGTTGTTGGCAAGGTCAAAGTGGGTGATGCCGTTGTCGAAGGCGGTGAAGCACAGGGCCTTCATGTTTTCGTAGCTGGCGTTGTCTCCGAAGTTGTGCCAGAAGCCCAGCGAGACCACCGGCAGCTTCAGACCGCTCTTGCCGCAGCGATTGTAGCGGATGTCGTTGTAACGGGCGGGATCGGCTGTATACATATATTTTCTCCTTTGCTCGATAGATCTGATGTGTTTTATGTATTATAGCACAGCGGCGCATTTTTTACTATATTGATTTTGCCCACCCTATGGACAAATCTTGCTTTTTGCTGTATAATACGTATATCGCATATCTATGTACCCCGCAGGAGGCTGCCATGGAAAATTTCTTTTATGAGGGGACGAACCGTGCCCAATATGATGCGCCCTACGTGGACACGGGGCTGACCGACATCCAATACGGCGCACACTTTCACGAGGAGATCGAGATCATTTATATGATAGACGGTGTCGTGCATTTGGTGGTGGAGGGGAAGTGCATGGTCTTGCAGCAGGGGGATCTGGCGTTGGTGCGGCCCTTTCAGATCCACAGCCTTGCCACGCCCACCCGGTCGAAGATGTACCTATTCAAGATCCTGAGCCCCTTTTTTGACTTTTCTGCCGTCGAACGCGCCAATGCCATGCTCACGCCCACAGAGCCGGAATATGCGTCCATATCCGAAAGCGTACAGATGCTGATCCGGGAGCATGCCCTGCCGGACGATGCACCTCTGAAACGGCTGGCACTGCGTTCGGCTACGGATCAGCTGCTGGTGCGGCTGGCACGGCTCCCCGGCGTACATCCCATCCAACGGGAGCGGGAACGCACGGCGGCACACGATCGGGACATTGAGCTATTGAAGGTGCTGAACGACTATCTGGCAGAGCATTATCCGGAGCCGATCTCGCTGGAGGCTGCGGCGGGGGTCTGTCATATGTCCATATACTATTTCGCCCATTTCTTCAAGCGCACCACAGGCACCACGTTCCTGCAATATCTGAACGGCTATCGGCTGGAGAAGGCTCGTGTGCGGCTGATCCAGACAGAGCTATCCATCACGGCCATTGCCATGCGGTGCGGCTTTCCCTCGATCCGGACCTTCAACCGGTGCTTTCGAAAGCAGTACGGGCTGTCTCCCACGATGGCACGGGAAAAATGGCAAAAGGAGCGGCGGCGGTAGAATGGGGCTTGCTTTTTCGGCGCAAAGATGCTATAATATCCCTGTCCGGATTTTCACTACCCAAAAAGGAGGCTACCGTGTATGAATGACGATCTTGGCAAAAAAATGCCCTTTTCCTTAGAGGCAGAGCAGGCGGTGCTTGGCTCCATCCTTATCGAACCCTCCTGCATGGACAAGGTCGTGTCCCTCATAGGTCGTAACGACTTCTATATGCGGGAGCACGCCGAGATCTTTGCTGCCATGCAGTCCATGTATCTGACCTCCAAAAACATCGACGTGGTCACCCTGCTGAACGAGCTGGTGGTGCTGGGGACCTACGACGAGGCAGGCGGCAGTGAATACCTGAAGCTGGTGGCAGAGGCTGTGCCTACCGCTGCCAACGCCGTGGACTATGCAAAGATCATCCGAGACAAGTCCATCCTGCGGCAGCTCATCACGGCGGGGGAATCCATCACGGAAGCGGCCTACATGGGAGACGACTCAGTAGAAAACCTAGTGGAATATGCCGAGAACCAGGTGTTCCGCATTGCAGAGGGGCGGGAGAACAAAAACTTCATCCACATCCGGGATGCGCTGATGCAGGTATATATCCACCTGAATGACCTCAGCGAAAATCCGGAGGCCAGTCGAGGCATGCCCACCGGGTACACCATGCTGGACAACGTGATCGTGGGGATGGGGAAAGCGGATCTGGTGCTGATCGGGGCCCGACCCGGTATGGGGAAGACCTCCTTTGCCATGAACATCGCCACCTCTGCGGCAGAACGGACGAAAAAGACCATCTGTGTTTTCAACCTGGAAATGTCTGCCGAGCAGCTTGCCAACCGTATGCTGTCCTCCGAGGCGCAGATCGACTCCTTCAAGCTTCGTTCGGGGCAGCTGACACCGGAGGACTGGGAATCCGTTGCCTATGCCTCCAACCGGCTTTCGGAAATGGAGATCTTGATCGATGACACGCCGGGCATCACGGTTGCAGGCATGCGCTCCAAGCTGCGGCGGGTGAAGAACTTAGGGCTTGTGGTCATCGACTATTTGCAGCTGATGCAGGGCGACTCCCACAACGACAACCGTGTGCAGGAGGTGGGCGAGATCTCCCGAAACCTGAAGCTGCTTGCCAAGGAGCTGGAGGTACCGGTGATCTGCTGTGCCCAGCTGAACCGTGGTCCGGAAAACCGCCCGGACAAGCGTCCCATGCTGTCCGACCTGCGTGACTCCGGTGCCATCGAGCAGGACGCAGACATCATCATGTTCCTCTACCGTGACGAATATTACAAGGAGGACACACCGGAGCAGTCGGTGGCGGAGGTGATCGTTGCCAAAAACCGGCATGGGTCCCTGGAACGGATCAAGTTAGGCTGGATCGGCCGCTTCACAAAGTTCACGAACCTGGCAGAGGAGCAGCAATAGGCTCTCCTGTATCGCATACACGACAGATCCAAAAAGACGATACCCCACTTTTTCCAAAATGGGATACCGTCTTTTTTTGCTTTCTTCATATCTCCATGATCTGCCGAAACGCTTCTGCACCACGGCATTTCCAGGGCATGGCAGTCACGGTCAGGGGATCGTTGCCGTCGCAGTTTTCCGGCAGCCAGGTGAGCAGGCAACCGCTTGCCCCGGCGTTCAGACCGCTTTGTCCGTCCAGATCCCGGTCGCCCACCATGATCACCTCTGCCGGATCCAGCCGGTGCTTTTCCATCAGGTGTCGGATCGCATCCGGGGCAGGCTTGCCGGGGAACCCATCGTCTGATGTGATATAGTCGGCAATATACGATGCCACGCCGCACCGCTCCAGGGTCTCCACAGCCATGTGGTTCCGCAGGGTGTACAGGTAATTTTTGCCTCCGGCCGCCACGATGTCCGCCAGCAGCTCCGGCATACCTGCAAACAGCACCGGCGGATGGGGGTCTTTGGTAAAGTCAAACTCCAACTCGTGGAGCAGACGATATTCGTCATCGGTCATACCGAAGTATTCCTTGGCGTGGGCCCAGGTCACCTGCAGGTGCAGGAACACATCCTTTAGCTCCGGCAGCGTTCGTCCCGGCACCGTTCCGGATCGGCGCAGGACCTCTAAAAACAGATCGGCGGTACGGGGATAGGAGTCGCAGAGACACCCATCGAAGTCCCAGATATAGTGCTTGAATCGCATGGTCGTTGTACCTTTCTCGTTGATTTATCCTTCTGTCTCCATGGGATACACATATAGCGTCTCCGTATCCGGCTCGACAGCGTGCAGCTCCCGTGTGCGCAGGTGTGGCTGATCGTAGGTCTTGTAGTGATAGCGACCCGTTGCCAGCTCCATGACACAGCTGTACACCGTCTTCTCCGGGGTAGGCGTACCCGGGTAGTCCACCAAAATGGCACCCTCCGGCATGGCGACGCTGTCCAACATATGGAAAAACTGGTTCACACCTGCGGTCGTGGTGTCCTTTGGCACCAGATGTTTGCGCACATAGGCGGCACGGACGAACCGACCGGACGAGGACCAGTCACCGGGCAACCCAACGGCACCCAGCCCACCGGAGTACAGCAGCTCCCCATCCTCACCGGACGGCTGATATGGCTGTAGGTTGGCGTAGTCTGCCGTACGTGCCCTATGGTAGGGGAAGGGCGGTGCATTGGTCAGAACGCCACAGGGATCGTCATAGACCGTCAGTCCCTCCCGGACCGCCTCGAGCACGATGGTGTCCCCAGCCGTATCCGTCAAGAGCCAATGGAGGGGAGAGGCCGGCAGTGCCTGTGAAAACGGCGTATCCACCACGGTGATATGGGGCAACAGCTGTCGCACCTGGGCTGTGGTCTTACACCGGGTCAGCAGATAGGGGAGCAGGGCATAGGAGGGCACCGGCTCTGTGTTTTCCCGTGGCACCGGTGCATACACGGCAAAGTGGGGAAAGTTCAGTCCCGCCATGGCAAGCCCATGCTCGTTGACGGCTTCGTAGTACAGGGGATAGCCATCGGCAACGTGGGCCATACCGATCATGGCGTCGTGTGTCTCCGGTGCAAAGGAGAAGGGGAAGCGCCGTGGTGTGATGACGACCGCTTCTCCATAGGAACACCACAGATCCAGATTCCGACCAAACAGCCCATTCCAGGCAACAGCAGTACACATTTACGATACCTCCGTGAACACGTAGGGAACGGTCTTGACCGTTCCACACCTCTTGGTCAAATTCAGATGTCAGAAATCGCTTTGCGAAGTCAGAAGCTATGAATATAGTATCTCCGCACGGCTGTAGGAATATGTACCTATAGAACCGACTTCTGCCTTTGCAACGCACAGACTTTTACTTTTCTTCCGTCACGACCAGGTTGATCTTCCCGCCGATCTCGGGGTAGAGCTTCACGTCCAGGGTATAGGCACCGTAGTTTTTGATGGGTGCATCCAAAACGATCTTGCGCTTATCGATGTCGATCTGGAACTGGGACTTCAGAGCCTCTGCGACATCCTTGGTGGTGACGGAGCCATAGACTCTGCCGTCCGCACCGCCCTGGATCTTGAGCTTGACGGTAAGGGACTGGAGCCGAGCAGCCAGGTCACGGGCCTCCTGCTTTTCGACCTCGATCTTATGGGCCTTGGCGGCCTCCTTATTTTTGATGTCGTTCATAACAGCGGCATCGGCGATAGCGGCGAGCTTTCTGGGCAGCAGGAAGTTTCTGGCATATCCGTCAGACACTTCCACGATCTGGTCCTTTTTGCCCTGACCCTTTACATCTTGCAGCAATACAACTTTCATCTTTGATTCTCCTTTGTTTTTTATCCAACTTGCGTTGGGTGCACAGCCATGGAGTTACTCCATGAGCCTTTGTTTTTGGTTTTCAACTGGCGTTGTGGCGTGGGTATCAACGGGGTTACCCCTATTTGCCCACGGGCTTTCTCAACTTGCGTTGTGGCTTGTTTCAATTTTTTTCCCGATTGGTACCGGAAGGAATGCCTCACCCAACGCAGTTGAGTACTCAACGCAGTTGAGTGGGCGGGCAGCGCCCAAAGGGTAAGGGAAGGGGAAGATCAAACTTCCTCGGCAGTTTATTCCCCCCTTACCCCCACTCAACTGTGTTGAGTGAGGGGACTCCCATCCTAACCCTATTAATCGCCTCGAAAAGCTACTCTTGATCTTGACGGACATTTTCTCTGGGAGCAGAGCCTTCGGCAGTAAATTTTGTTAGGCTAAAACTTTCAGTTTTTGATTGGGCTACCGCATTGGGGGACTACGTTTGCAGTCTAAAGCGTTTCTTCCGGTTGACTCCCATGAGGACGGTATCGGGGAACGGTCTAAGGGTGGCGTTTTGGCTTTTCTCCATAGGGGACGGCTTTATTTGGCTTTTAACGTACGTTTTGCTGTACACCTTCACTCGAAATCGCTACCACTACTAAGCAAAGTCACGACAGGGCAGTGCATTGCCTACTAAGCAACTCCGCTTTGCACCCAAACCTTGTCCCCGCCGCTCGCCTGATCAAAAAACGGGAAGTCTGCACCCAAACAAACCGTCTTTCTATGGTCTGGATGCCAGAGAAACCGTCTGTCAACTGAAGTG
>CAYXBQ010000056.1:0-8442 GCA_964463375.1 uncultured Ruminococcus sp.
TTTCTCATGCGTATCTACTCAAGGTCTTCGCTTTTTCGTAAGCGATTGCCGTGGGGCACTATGTGGCGCAGAGCAATGCGAACTTTTGCCCGCCTACTTTCCTGGTGCCTACTTGCAAAGCGAATGCGAGTATGCTATACTATAAGACATAACAAACACCACCACAAAGGAGGAGCACAGATGCAGGATTTGTTCAAGGGACTGAATCCCCCACAGCTTTCGGCGGTCACGGCTACGGAAGGGTACGTGCGGATCATTGCCGGTGCGGGATCCGGGAAGACACGAACGCTGACCCATCGCTATGCCTATCTGGTGAAGGCGGCGGGGATCCATCCTTCCGGGATCCTGTGCGTCACCTTTACCAACAAAGCGGCGGGGGAGATGAAGCGGCGGGTGCGGGCGCTCATCGGGGACGGCTACGACAATGCCCTGATCACCACCTACCACGGCTTCTGCGTCCGGGTGCTGCGGGAGGATATCTTTCGGCTGTTCTATCCCCAGTCCTTTTTGATTTTGGATGAAGGCGACCAAAAACGGCTGCTTTCCGAAATATATGCCGAAATGGATCTGAAGATGGATCGTGCCACCTTCGAGAAGATCCTTGCCCTTGTCCACCGCAACAAGGCCGACGACAGCTATGTGGATGCCCTCATCGATGGTCAGCTCGACCGGATCCCCGTGCTGCCCACCGACCCTGCACGCCCGCCGGAGCCTGTGGAGATCGAGATCGTGCGGCGGTATCTGGCAAGGCAGAAAAAGATCTTTGCCCTGGACTTTGACGACCTTGTGGCTTTCACCTTTGCCCTCTTTCGCCGGTATCCCGAGGTCCTTGCCAAATGGGCCGACCGACTCACCTACATCCAGGTGGACGAGTTTCAGGATTCCTCCGCGCGGGAGCTGCGGCTGCTCACCATGCTGGCAAACACCCACAAAAACCTGTTCGTAGTGGGCGACCCGGACCAGAACATCTACGAATGGCGAGGTGCGGATATGTCCATCCTTGTGGATTTCGACAAGACCTTCCCCGGCACCCAAACGGTGCTGCTGAACCAAAACTACCGCTCCACCGGGCATATTTTGACCTGCGCCAACACCCTCATCGAGAAAAACAAAAACCGCATTCCCAAGGATCTGTTCACCGCCGGGGTGCCGGGTCCCGAGGTGCTCCACTTCCATGGCAAGACCGAAAAGGAGGAAGGCGCTTTCCTCATCGAACAAATTCAAAAGCTCAGCACCGGTGGTATGCCCTACAAGCACATGGCGATTTTGTACCGGGCCGGGTTTCTTTCTCGCTTTGTGGAACAGGCACTGATGACGCATAGTATCCCCTATGAACTATACGGCAGTGTGCGGTTCTACGAACGGATGGAGATCCAGGATGCCCTTGCCTATGCAAAGCTGGTCTTGTCCGACGACGACGAAGCCCTGGTGCGGATCATCAATACCCCACGCCGTTCCTTTGGCAAGGCGAAGCTGAACGCACTGCGCACCTACGCCCAAAACGACGGCTGCTCGCTGCTGGAAGCACTGCGCCGGTATCAGACTGCCCCGGTGTTTGCTCGTTCCAGTGTGGGGACGCTGGTGGCACTGCTGGACGGCCTGCGGCTGGATGCACAGACAAAATCTGCCTCCGAGGTGCTGGCGGACGTGCTGACCTTGTCGGGCTACGAGGACTACATCCGGCAAAACGGCTCCATGGAACGGCTGGACAATTTGGCGGAGCTGAAACGTACCGCTGTGCAGTACGAACAGGACTACGGAGAGCACTACACCTTGCCCATGTTCCTACAGCAGGTCATGCTGGAAAGTGACCGGGACGAGGATGAGGACGCCGACCGTGTCAAGCTTATGACCATCCATGCCTCAAAAGGTCTCGAGTTTCCGGCAGTGTTCGTCACCGGCATGACCGAGGGGATCTTTCCGTCTTCCCGCACCATCGAGGAACGCAAGGAGGCTGGCCTGGAGGAGGAACGGCGGCTGTGCTTTGTAGCGATCACCAGAGCCATGGAGCGCCTGTACCTGACCGAATCCGAGGGACACACCAACGACAGCAAAGGCAGCAGCGTCAAACGCCCGTCCCGATTTTTGTACGACATGGGTGAGGACAACTATGTCCGGCTGGGTGTCGTCCCCACGGAGCTAAACCCCACCGGTCCAGCGGCTTCCGGAGACGACAGCGGCACGAACCTTTCCATAGGAGACGTGGTACAGCATCCGGTGTTCGGCCGTGGGACCGTGGTGGAGCTCGATCCGGGCAAGCGTGTGTACTATATTTTGTTCGAATCCGGTGCCCGTCGTCCCGTGAGCATGGACTACGATTTCGCCGCCGGTATGGCATTGACCCAGGCACTGGAACAATTGCAAGAAGCAAATGATATTATAGCAAAAGCAGAACCAACGCCGGAACCCATACAGGAAGCCACACCCAAGCCGGAACCCATATGTACGCCAACCCCCATACCGGAGCCAGCCCAAACGCCTGCACCTGCGCCGGAGCCTATAGCAGAACCGGCGCATACCAGTGTACCACTGCCCACCACGGACGAAATGCCTATGCGGTATCGCCATGCAGAATGGGCCAGAGAGCCGGATGGGGACGAGAACAATCTCTGGAAGCGGGACGACGTGCCCCACGAAGGCTGGGAATGCACCGGGATCATCGACCTGGGCGCACCGGTGGGCATCTGCCGGATGTGCGGTCACCAGATCATTCGCTACGTCCATGTTATGAAGCACCCGAATTATCACAGGACCATCGGAGCCGGATGCGTGTGTGCCGGTCGTATGGAAGGAGACGTGGAGCGAGCCCGTGCCCGTGAGACCGCCTTCAAGAACCGCCAAAGCCGACGAGACACCTTCCTGCACCTGCCCCGAAAACGGAGCCGCAACGGCCACGAATACATCAAGTACCACGGGGAGATCATCACGCTGCTGGAGGACAAATACAAAAAGGGACAATGGAAGACCGCCTTCCGCAACCAATACTCCGGCTCCTTTGCCACAAAGGAAGAGGCGCTCACCGATGTGTTCGAGCGGATCGATCCATGGGAGCTGTAGGAAAGGGGCTGCCTACATAAAAAATTTTTTGCTCCATGCAGATGTATGCGAGAGAAAAACGGGTGAAAACGAGAGAAAAACGGAGATTGGGCGGAGCCAAATCAAAATAATCGGATTTTTTTGAAAAAAGGGGTTGACAAACGGGAGGGGGTGTGGTATAATATCAGCGTTCGTGAAAAGAAACTCAATCATCGGAGGAAAAAGCAATGTCTACCTATATGGCAAAAGTCGAAACCGTTGAACGCGGTTGGTATATCATTGACGCAGCCGGTAAGCCCCTGGGTAAGACCGCTGTGGCCGCTGCCAATATTCTGCGCGGTAAGCATCGTCCCGAATTCACCCCCCACGTGGACTGCGGTGAATATGTCGTGATCATCAACTGTGACAAGGCCGTTCTGACCGGCAAGAAGCTGGACCAGAAGTTCTACCGGACCCACTCCGGCTACATCGGCGGTCTGAAGGAAACAGGCTACCGCAAGCTGAGGGCCACGCGTCCTGAAGTCGCTCTGGAACTGGCTATCAAGGGTATGCTGCCTCACAACACCCTGGGTCGCAAGGCTATCACCCGTCTGAAGGTGTACGCTGGTCCCGACCACAATCAGCAGGCACAGAAGCCCGTTCCCTACGAAGTTGAACTGTAAGAAAGGACAGGTGTGAAGAATGTATACTAGCGCAAAGCCTTATTTTTACGGCACCGGCAGAAGAAAGAGCTCCATCGCCCGTGTTCGCCTGTATCCCGGTTCCGGTAAGATCACGGTAAACGGCCGTGACGTAGAAGAATACTTCGGTCTGGAGACCCTGAAGCTGGTCATCAATCAGCCCTTCGGCGTGACCGATACAGTTGGTAAGTACGACATCGTAGCCAACGTGACCGGCGGTGGTATCTCCGGTCAGGCCGGTGCGATCCGTCATGGCGTAGCTCGTGCCCTGCTGCTGGCTGACGACACCTTCCGTGCTCCCCTGAAGAAGGCCGGTCTCTTGACTCGTGACCCTCGTATGAAGGAAAGAAAGAAGTATGGTCTGAAGGCCGCTCGTCGTGCTTCTCAGTTCTCCAAGAGATAAATTTTCAGGAAAGAATATTTCTGCAATACAAAAACCACCTCCATCGGGGTGGTTTTTTTGTGTTGTGGTAAGTCAGAAGTTAGAAGGCAGATGTCCTACTGTGAAACCACAATCGATTCTATAGGGGCATCCATATACGTTGTCGAAAAATGGGTACACGGCACTTGTGAAACCGGTACCCATCTTTGTGATCGTGTACTTCTTATGTCTTACTTCTGACTTTGCATCTCCTCCGCATATCGCACGGTCTCCATAGCATCCTTGGCATAGGCATCCGCACCGATCTTGTCGGCGTATTCCTTGGTCATCACCGCACCGCCGACTACTACCTTGCACCAGGGTGCGGCCTGCCGTAGCTGGCGGATCGTCTCTTCCATGGCGGGGACTGTGGTGGTCATCAGCGCACTGAGTCCCACCAGCGGGGCGTGTAGGCGGACTACCGTTTCCACGATCGTCTCCGGTGCCACGTCCTTGCCTAAGTCTATCACGTGGAAGCCGTAATTTTCCAAAAGCAGCTTCACGATGTTCTTGCCGATGTCGTGGATGTCCCCCTTCACCGTGGCGAGCACAAAGGTCGTGCCGGTGGTCGAGTCGGTGCCGGTCATGGTGGATTTGATCACCTCAAAGGCACCTTTGGCAGCCTCGGCACTCATCAGCAGCTGGGGCAGGTACACCGTCTTTTCCTCAAAGCCCTTGCCCACCGTGTTCAGCGCCGGAATGATCTCCTCGTTCACAATGACCAGCGGCGGCACCGTGGCAAGCAGCTCCTTTGTCACCTCAGCCGCCTTTTCGCACAGTCCCTTCCGGATGGCGTATTGCAGTGCCGGGACACTTTGGTCATCAGCTGTTGCACTACCGACCGTGGTGGCAGGGGCGGCGGCAGTTGCGGGAAGGAAGTTTTCTGCCCCTGTGATATAATCCATGCAGTTTTCGTCCAGACCGTGGAGCATACGCCAGGTGTAGTAGGCCTTTTGCATCTCCGTGGAATGGGGATTCAGGATGGCGGCCGACAGCCCGTTTTCCATGGCAAGGGCAAAGAATACCCCGTTGACCACGTCTCGGTTGGGCAGACCAAAGGACACGTTGGATACCCCCAGCGACGTGTTGCACCCCAGCTCGTGCCGGATCCGGTGCAGGGCGGTCAGGGTGGCCATGGCGGCACTTTGGTCGGCACTGACGGTCATGGCAAGGGTGTCAAAAATGATGTTCTTCTTCGCAATGCCGTATGCGGCGGCCACGGCTAAGATCTTTTCCGCTATGGCAAACCGTCCCTCGGCTGTTGTGGGGATGCCCCCTTCGTCCAGGGTCAGTGCCACGATCAGACCGCCGTACTTCTTTGCCAGCGGGAACACGGCCTCCATGCTCTCCCGCTTGCCGTTCACCGAGTTGATCATGGCCTTGCCGTTGTACCGCCGCAGTGCCGCTTCCATGGCGATCGGGTCGGCGGTGTCGATCTGCAAGGGCAGGTCGGTGACCGTTTGCAGCTCGCAGACCGCATCGGTCAAAAGGGACGGCTCGTCGATGTCCGGGATCCCTACGTTCACGTCCAGCACGTGTACGCCCTTCTCCTGCTGCCGGATCCCTTCGGTCAGGATATAGTCCATGTCGTGCTCGATCAACGCCTGCTTGAACCGCTTCTTCCCCGTGGGATTGATCCGCTCGCCAATGAGGATGGGAGAGGCACCAAACCACACGCTGTGGGTGTAGGACGAGATCACGGTTTCCCCCTTGTCGGTGATGGGCAGGGGCGAGAGAGCCTTTGTCAGCACCGTGGTGGCAGCGATATAGGCCGGGGTCGTACCACAGCAGCCCCCAAAGATCCGCACACCATTTTTTACCATTTCGGCCACTTCGCCCGCAAAGCTGTCGGCATCCACGTCAAAGACCGTCTTGCCGTTTTCTTCCCGGGGCAGACCGGCATTGGGCTTGCACAGCACCGGCACGGAGGCATGCCGCAGCAGTTCGTCTACCACCGGTCGCAGCTGCTTCGGGCCCAGAGAACAGTTGGTGCCCAGCCCGTCTACGCCCAGTCCCTCCAGCATGGCGACCATGGCAGCAGGGGTGGCACCGGTCATGAGCTTGCCGTCCTCCCCATAGGCATTGGAGACCAAAACGGGCAGATCGCTGTTTTCACGGGCAGCCAGCACCGCCGCCTTGGTCTCGTAGCTGTCGTTCATGGTCTCAATGAAGATCAGCTCCGCCCCGTAGCGCACGCCCAGCCGCACGGTCTTGGCAAAAATTTCCACGGCATCCTCGAAGTCCAGTTCGCCTAACGGCCGCAGCAGCTTGCCGGTGGGACCAATGTCCAGAGCGATGAACTTTTCGCCGGGGTTGGTGCTTGCCTCTCTGGCGGCCCGTGCGTTCTCGAAGGCGGCAGAAATGATCTCGTCCAATTCTGCGTCGGAGAACTTCAGGCAGTTGGCACCAAAGGTGTTGGTGGAGACCACATTGCTGCCGGCATCGTAGTACTGGCGGTGGATGTCGGTGATGATGTCCGGATGGGACAGGTTCCAGTGCTCCGGATGCTCACCCGGCACAAGCCCCTTCTCCTGCAAAAGCGTCCCCATACCGCCATCCAGACAGACGATGTGGGTGGATAAAAATTCTCGAAAATGCATATATATCTACCTTAATAGTATGGTTTCGTTAAGTCCGCTGCCGATAGGCACAGTCCGTGTGGGGACAGACGGCACATTTGTGTCCCGCAGATGTGGTGGCGGTCTTTGTCAGTCCCAGAATGGCGGTGACCGATTTGGTGGGGGACATGAGCAGGCTGTCGTTCAGGGTCAGGCCGATGCGCTTTTCACAGCCCAGCAGGGTGAAAAGGTCCCGCTGTGTCTCGATGGCAAGATCTCCATAGCCGGGGCTGAAGCGGGGAACACCCTGTAGCCCTGTCTCCCGCTCCATGTCGGCGCAAAAGGTATCGCATAGGGTCTCGATCTGTGCGGCACCAATGCCTTGCAGCACCAACGCTCTGGCGGGGGAGATATGGCTGTAGCGTGCGGTGATCCGGTCGATGGCGACGCCAATGGTAGCGGCAAAGACCACGGCTTTCTCACATCCGGTAAGCACATGAGCCAGTCCGGCAGAGGAAAGGGTCAGCGCACCTAGGCGGCAAATGCTGCCCTCCAAAGACACCGGCACAAGCTGGTAGCACACCTTGTATTGCAGCTGCGCCGATACCGCCTTGATCCCTTCACGGAGCAGTGCCGCCGCTTGTGCATCCGGTTCCCCCCGATAGCCGGCGTAGCGTAGGCATTCCCGGTGGCAGAAGGGCAGATCGGTATAGGTTTTTTGCTGGGTGATGAGGTTCATTTTCCCAAAATGGCAGACAGGTTGTCCATGATGCGGGCTGCCACATCCGGCTTGTTCATGGAATATACGTGTACGTGGTGGATGCCGTTGGCGTACAGGTCGATGATCTGGTCGGTGGCATAGGCGATACCGGCCTGCTTCATGGCCTCCGGATCGGTGCCGAACTTGTCCACCAGGCTCTTGAACCGCTGGGGCATGAAGGAGCCGGAAAGCTGGATGGAGCGAGCCACCTGGCTGGCACTGGTGATGGGCATGATCCCGGGCAGTACCGGTACCGTGATCCCCGCATCCCGCAGCTTATAGAGGAAGGTGTAGAACAGGTTGTTGTCAAAGAACATCTGGGTGGTGAGAAAATCACAGCCGGCATCTACCTTTTCTTTGAGGTGGAGAATATCTTCCTTTTGGTTGCTGCTTTCCGGGTGGATCTCCGGGTAGCAGGCACCGCCGATGCAGATGTCGTCAAAGCTCTCCCGGATCTCCCGGATCAGCTCCACCGCATGGGTGTAGTCCCAGCCGGAGCGGTCGGCATCCTGCAAGGCAGCGGGAATATCTCCCCGCAGTGCCATGATGTTCTCGATCCCCGCCTCCCGGATCTCCCGCAGCTTCTGCTGTACCGTCTCGTGGGTGGAGGATACGCAGGTCAGGTGCGCCAGAGAGGGCACGCCGTACAGGGCATCGATGGAGCGGGCAATGTCCAGCGTATACTTGCTGGTACCGCCGCCTGCCCCATAGGTGACGCTCATGAAAGCGGGCCGCAGTCGAGCGATCTCGGCCGTAGCGGTCTTGACGCTGTCAAAGGAGGATTCGGTTTTCGGCGGGAAAACTTCAAAAGAGATGGTGAGCTTATCCGATAATACATCTGTGATTTTCATTTTTCATCGTTCCTTACGTTAGAGTTTCCGTATCATTATACACGATATTTTCCCATCCGTCAAGTGGCCGTGGCAGGAGTTCCACGGCAATCGCTTACGAAAAAGCGAAGACCTTGAGTAGATACGCATGAGAAAG
>CAYXBQ010000057.1:0-8228 GCA_964463375.1 uncultured Ruminococcus sp.
AATTTCTCCCCCTTACCCTCTGGGCGCCGCCTGCGCAAGGCAGTCCCCCGAAACTTTTCGGAGAAAAATCCGTCAGCAAGCCCAACGCCAGTTGAAACCCAAACCCCTACGCCAGTACAAAAAAACCACGGAAAGTGCAAAGCGGCGGAACGGTCAAGACCGTTCCCTACAGGGTTGGGTGCGAAGGGGTCACGTGCCGCCAGAATGGTGGAGTGACCAAAGCCCAACGCCAGTTGAAAAACCCAAACGGCAGTGGAGGGGGTTAGGGAAAGGGGATCCCCCTTCCCCCCCATCAACTCCCCCGCTTCACTTCCTTCATGATCTCCGATACCACTGCTTCAAACAGCGTGTTCGTGGTCAGCTCCGATTCCACCATCGAAATATTCGAGTGTACCGTGGAATGGTCTCTGGCGAATACCGCTCCGATCTGGGGCAGCGACATCTTTGTCACCTGCCGTACCACATACATGGATACGTTCCGGGCCGTCTTGATCTCCTTTTTCCGGCTCGTTCCCATAATGTCTGCCGTGGTCACGTTGTATTTCCGGGACACAATGTCCACGATCCGGGTGACCGTGTCTCCCACCGGCTCCGTGTCTCGCAGGTACTCCGGCAGGGTCGTCAGCACCATATCCATGGTGATGGGCATACCGGACAGCAGATTCTTTGCCCCTAACTTCTTGATGACCCCTTCGATCTGCCGAATGTTCGATTGCAGATTTTCTGCCAAAAAGTCGATGACGTCGATGGGCACCTCCAGATTGTTCTGGTCGGCCTTGTTTTTTAAGATCGCCAGACGCAGCTCGTAGTCCGGGGGCTGGATGTCCGCAATGAGCCCTGCTTCGAACCGGCTGCGGATCCGTTCCTCCAGGGTGGTCAGCTCCTTGGGCGGCCGGTCACTGGTGATGATGATCTGCTTGTGATCCTCATAGAGGGCATCAAATGTATGGAAGAATTCCTCCTGCGTGGACTCCTTCCCGGCGATGAACTGGATATCGTCGATGAGCAGCATATCCGCACTGCGGTATTTGGCACGGAATTCAGCCGTTGCCGTAGACCGCCCGCCACGGATGGCCTCGATCAGCTGGTTCAGGAACTCCTCCCCCTTCACGTAGATCACCTTCATAGAGCTGTCCCGCTTCAGGGCCCGGTTGGCGATGGCGTACATCAGGTGGGTCTTCCCCAGACCGGAGGGACCGTAGATGAACAGGGGATTGATCTTCATGCCCACGTTTTCCGCAACGGAAAGGGCGGCGGCATGGGCGAACTGGTTGGAGTTGCCCACCACAAAATTCTCGAAGGTGTAGTCCTCGTTGTAGGAGAGCTGCCGGTCGCCGCTGCCGGACTTATCGTTGGGGGACAGCTCGGCGTAGCCGGGGTCCCGATCGGTGTCCTCGAACTGCTCCTTCAGGTAGGGGGAGGTCAGTCCGCCCCGGCGTGTATCGGCATCGGTATCCCCCTCGGAGCTCCGGCGCAGCTCCGGCAGCTCCCGCAGATCCTCCGGTAGGCTGCCGGCCATGCCCGGGTGCAGTCTGTCGGGGATCCGGCTGATCCGATCCAGGGCATCCACGGTGGCAGCTTCTTCCTTATCGGCGTAGGCATCCTTAGCTGCGAGACGTTTTTCGGCGATCTCGGCGGGATAGGGCGCGCCCTCGGTGCGGGATAGCTCCGGTGCATCCTCCGGCACCAGGGAGGTATCGGTCACGATATCGATCTTGGGTGTATAACCGATGACCTGCTCGATCTGGGTAGCCAGAAGGTCGGAGTATTTGTCTAAAATGATATTGCGTTTCATCTCGTTTTCCACAGCGAAGACGGCCTTATCGGGGTCGAGGTAATCGAGCCGAAAGCATTTGAACCAGAGGTCGCAGGCAGTGGAGGAGATGAGGTTTTCGCTCTGCATGGTCTTGAGCATGATCTGCCAGATAGCGGACAGATCCCCTGCATTGAGATTCGACATGATGCGGCCTCACTTTCCCTTGTGATTTCCTTGAAATTTGCCTATAAAAAGGCATCCATGATTTTATCCGGGTTTCTATACATTATATTATATGGCAATACATAATTTATTATAGCATATCTGCGGCATTTTGTCAATGGGCAATCTCGAGTTTTCCACAGGGGGTTGGGGGTAAGGGGATCCCACCTTGCCCTCATCTGCCGTGCAAAGCGCACAAAAAGAAAAAAATAAAAAGAAATTCCCCCAAACCCCTTGACAGAACCCGTGTGTGTGGTATATAATTATCAGTGTCTATCTGCAAAGTGCGAAAATTTGCCTGTGCGACGGTGGGCGAGCCGGGTTGACCGACAGCAAACGCCGCATATAGCCGCATGAATGCACTCCCAAGATGAATCAACAGAAATTTATGGGAAGAAGAAGAGAGAAGGAGGTGTGCATATGCTCAGAACATATCAGCCTAAGAAGAGACAGAGAAGCAAGGAACATGGCTTCCGCAAGAGAATGGCTACCGCCAACGGCAGAAAGGTTCTCAAGAGACGTCGTGATAAGGGCCGCGCTCGTCTGACCCACTAAGGACGGCGGGGCACAAACGGCTCCCCGATCCCCCCAATAGTCAGTACGGCACGCAGCCGACATCGTAACCTCCGCTTTTTTGTGGGGGTTATACTTTTTATTACGCTACCCAGCGTGGGGTTTTTTGTACTGCGTACGGCTTGCTGACAGGGTGTTTTCCGATTAGTATCGGAAGGAATGCCTTGCGCAGGCGGCGCTCAGAGGGTAAGGGGGAAGATTAAACTTCTTCGGCAGTTTATTCCCCCTTACCCTCCGAGACCTCCCATCCCCTATTAATCGCCTCGAAAAGCACCACCGCAGTTATCCCCCATATTCTCTGGCATCCAGACCTTAGAAAGACGGTTTGTGTATCAAAAAACACCCGTTTTTTAATCAGGCGAGCGGCGGGGACAAGGTTTGGGTACAAAGCGGAGTTGCTTAATAGGGGTATGCACTGCCCTGTCGTGACTTAGCTTAATAGTGGCAGCGATTTCACGTAACGGTGTACAGCAAAACGTACGTTAAAAGCCCAACAAAACTGTCCCCCATGGGGGTCAACCGAAAGAAACGCTTTAGACTGCAAACTTTGTCCCCCCATGCGGCAGCCCAATCAAAAACTGGTGATTTTAGCCGTACTAAATTTACTGCGAAATGCTCTGCTTCCAGAGAGAATGGCTGTTAGGCGCAAGAAATGCTTTGCAAGGCGATTAGGGGGGAGGGGTTGGATTCCTAAGGATAGGGGTGGGGGTAAACTGCCGAGGAAGTTTAATTCCCTCACCCCTATCCTTGGGCGCCGCCTGCGCAAGGCATTCTTTCCGATACTAATCGGAGAACAACCCGTCCATACGCCGTACGCCAGTACAAAACCCCCACGGAAGGTGCAAAGCCCAACGCCAGTTGAAACTAACCCCCCACGGGAAGTGCAAAGCCCCAACGCCAGTTTGAGAATCTAAAGAGAAAACATGAAATTCACCGCCATCACCGAAAACCACTTGTACCAAAAGGCATACCGCAAGGGCAACCGGAAATCTGCCGGGACCCTGGGCGTGTTCGTGCTCAAGGACAAGCATGCAGCCTTGCTGCAAAAAAGACATCCCTTGAAGATCCGTACCAATCGGATCGGGATCTCTGCCTCTAAAAAAGTCGGAGGCGCAGTGGAACGGAATCGGGCAAAACGTGTGATCCGGGAAGCATACCGGCAGATAGACCGGGAGCTCGGTGTGAAAACCGGATACCTCATCGTCATTACCCCCTATCCCAAAGCTGCGAATGTGAAAATGCAGGTTGTAAAGAAAGACCTGCGCTCCTGCCTTTCTCGCCTCGATATGCTCCGGACACCCCCTGCCACAGAAGCTCCTGCCGCAGAATCTACCGTGTCCGCCGCCGATCTGCCATGAGAAAGCCGGCGCAAAACCAACGAGAGCATACCCCAAACACCAGCCATGGCCTTCTGTATACCTTATCCAGAGTACACGACGGCCTTGTTTCCCTGGTGCTTGTGCCGGTGCAGCTGTATAGACGCTTCCTTTCCCCCCTCAAGGGACAGGGCTCCTGCCGCTTCACCCCCACCTGCTCTCAGTATTGTATCGAGGCCGTCCGGGAATGGGGCATCCTCATTGGCCTTGCCCTCACAGCCTGGCGGATCCTGCGATGCAATCCCTTTGGCAAAGGCGGCTATGACCCCGTGCCAAAACGAAAAAAGGGCGGCTCCTGAGCCACTTCCCTTTTCCAAAATCATCACACAACGAGAGTACAAATGGAAAGTATTTTTGACATCCTTTATATCCCGATGGGGTTCCTCATCCGGCTGGCATACTCGCTGACCAATAACTACGTGGTGGCGATCTGCCTCTTTGCCCTGGTGATGGAAATTCTCCTTTGCCCCATCCAGATCAAACAGCAGAAAAATTCCATCAAGCAGGCAAAGCTTGCCCCCCGTGTCATGGCCATCCGGAAAAAGTACGCCGGCCGCACAGACCAGGTCACCCAGCAAAAAATGCAGCAGGAGACCATGGAGCTGTATCAGGCCGAAAACTTCAATCCCGCCGGTGGCTGCCTGCCGCTGTTGATCCAGTTCCCGGTGATCATCTGTCTGTATCAGGTCATCATCAACCCCCTGCGCTACATTTGTAATGTGCCTAAGGACGTGATCACCTCCCTGACCAGCATTATAAATGGTCTTTTAGAAAATAGCGGCGCAGCGCAGCTGACCGGAAACAATGTGCAGGTCGGTATCATCAACTATCTCCGGGAAGTAGGCGTATCCAATTTCCTGAACATGCCGGAGGTAATGAACGCTGAGAATTACGGCAGCATCATCTCCGCCCTACAGGATATGATCCTGCCCAACTTCCATGTGGGTCCCTTCGACCTGTCCCAGGCACCCACCATTTCCTTTGCCCCCTTCGATTGGCTGGTGCTGATCCCGATTTTGACCTTCATCGTATACGTGGCCGGTCAGAAGATCACCATGAAGTTCTCCTACCAGTCCCCCGAATCCCAGGATGCCCAGTCGCAGATGTCCATGAAGATCATGACCTGGACCATGCCTCTGCTGTCCGTGTACATCGAATTCCAGATGGCAGCCGCCATCGGCGTGTACTGGATCTTCCGGCAGATCATCTTTGTGGTGGAAAAGATCATCATCGCCAAGCTCATGCCCATCCCGCAATTCACCGAGGAAGACTACAAGGAAGCGGAACGGCAAATGGGTCTTTCCAATAAGCAGAAGAAGCGGGAGGCCAAGGCAAACGGCACAAGCGGTAAGCCGGTACGCTCTCTGCACCACATCGACGACGAGGAATATCTGGCAAGACATCCGGAGCAGCGGAGCGAGAACGCCGGTGAGCTGACGGAAAAGGCCACCGCCGACGATTCCCCCATCGCAAAAGCACCCCTGAAACAAGACGACGACAAAGACAGTGAGAAGTAAGAAGGACAAAAGAAATCTATGAGTAACAGCAGCGAAACCTATATCATCACCGCCAAGACCGTGGATGAGGCCATGGCCATTGCCCAGCGGGAATACGGCGGCGCAGGAAAGGATATATCCTTTGACATTCTGGAAATGCCGAAGAAGGGCTTCCTCGGTTTTGGTGCCAGAGATGCCAAGATCAAGGTGACCGTCACCGAAGAGGAAGAGATCAACTTAGGCTCCATCGTAGCCGAAATGAAGTCCCAGCGTCTCCGCAGCGAACGGGAACCCAGACCCGAACGCCCCGAAAAGCCCAAGCAGAACAGACCGGCACAGGACAAGCCTGCGGAAAAGTCGGCAGACAAGCCTGCTCAGCAAGACAAGCCTGCTCAGCAAGACAAGCCTGCTCAACAGGATAAGCCTGCTCAACAGGACAAGCCTGTTGTAAAGCAGGATAGACCCAGATCGGAAAACAAGCCCAAGCAGGACAGACCCGCACAGGATAAGCCCGCCGACAAGGTAGTCGAAAAGCCGGCAGACAAACCGGCCGGCAATGCCCAAAAGCAGGACAGACCCAGACCGGAAAACAAGCCCAAGCAGGATCGTCCCGCACAGGATAAGCCGGTGAAGGATACCCAAAAGCCGGACCGTCCTGCCCAGGACCGACCTGCCCAAAAGCCGGTACAGGACAAGCCGAAGCAGGAACGTCCCGTGCAGGACAAGCCTGTGGTCAAGGAAGCCCCCAAGCCGGTGGAAAAGCCCGCCGCCAAGGAAGCCCCGAAGCCGGTAGAAGCCCCGGTGCCGGAAGCCGCCAAGGAAACCGCCGCTCCCCAGCATAAGGAATCCCGTGCCAGCGGTATTCTGGACAACATGCCCGCCTACAAGGTCAAGGACGAAGGCAGCAACACCCCCGTATACAAGGAGACCGGTGCCAACGTCAAGACCTACGAAAAACGCCCCATGTCCACCGGTGCCGTAGCCGATGGTTCCCTGTCCGGCGACACGACCCCCGTGACCGATGTGCGCTGGGACAGTGCCCGTGACCTGAAGAAGGCCGCCGAAGCCACCGCCGCCGCTATGGCCGCTGTATCTGCCAAGGCTGCCCCCATCACCGAACCCGCCGTCCCCACCGAAACGGACGAAAAGTACGACGACAAGCTGGCAGAAAAGGCCGAGACCCCCGAGGTGCTCCGTGCCGTAGAAAAGGAGCTGGAGATCGAGGAGGACGAGGTGTATGTGCCCTCCGACGGCTCCATCGACGTAGATGCCCTGAACGCCGCCATCGATGCCATGGTGGAGGACCTGCCCGCTCCCGAAAACCGGAAGAAGGTAGGCGTGACCCCCGCCGAGATGGAGCACGCACTGGCATTCGTCAACACCCTGCTTGCCAATATGCAGATCCAGGCAACCGCCTTTGCCCTGCCCTGCCCCGAAGGTGAAGAATACGAGACCACCGAAGGCGCAGATGTGTACCCGGCAGTGGAGATCGCCGGAGAGGGCGCCGGGATCCTGATCGGCCACCACGGCGAGACCATGGATGCCATCCAGTATCTGCTGAACTTAGCCGCCATCCGCCACAGCGACAACCCCGCCGGCGACTACGTCAAGATCTCTTTGGACATCGAAAACTATCGTGCCAAGCGGGAGGAGACACTCCGTTCCCTGGCACGCCGCATGGCAAACCGGGCGCTGAAGTACAAGCGGAACGTGTTTCTGGAGCCCATGAACGCCTACGAACGCCGGATCATCCACAGCGAGCTCCAGGGTGTAGAAAACGTGTCCACCCACAGCGTCGGTGCCGACAAGAACCGGAAGATCGTCATCACCTACGAAGGCCCGGATAAGGTCATGGACAAGGGTCGTGGCAGAGGCTTTGGCGAAGACAGACCGGAAAACGGCCGCCGCAACGACAATCGTAGAGGCGATCGCAGAAACGGAGACAAAAAGCGTCGGGAAGAAAAGCCCGTCCCCACCGAGACCACGGAAGCCCCCACCGAAGGGGAGACCAATGAAAAGTCCCAGCAGCAGGGGCAGGGCCGGAACCGGAACCGCAATCGGAATCGGAACCGCCGCGGCCGCCGTCCGGACATCGATACCCAGGCGCAGCCCCAGCCGGAAAACGCCGGTCCCGGAGCCGCCGCCATCCTGAGTGCCGCAGAACGGGAAGAGATCGACCGCCAGCTCAGCGACCCCAACAACGGCACCGATCGCAACCGCAATACCCCGAAGCCGGTAGCCCCGGAAGAGATTCCCGAATTCCTCCGCCAGCCGGTGATCGAACAGACGGAACACTTAAGAGAAAACTAAGGATCCGCTTTGCAGAAGAACCGTTCAAGAGAACCGTTCGAGTGAATCGTTCAAGTGAACTGAAAGAAGTCAGAAGGCACGCCTTTTGGCTTCTTTTTTGTGGCGTTTGCGAAACGGAAAAAATAAAAAAATCCCCTTGACAGGGAGAGAAAAACGTGCTATAATAAAAACGTGGAAAGCCGAATGAAGCGGTTGCCACCTGATACAGTCAATGACAGTCGAGGCTGCTAACCTCAACCATCAGTGAACCATCTGCTGGCTACAGACGGTTCACTTTTTCTTTGTATCGTTCAGCTTGTTGATCAGCCAATCCACGAACATAATGATCGTGAAGATAGAGGAAAGCGCCGACAAAGGCGTTTCTTCTGCCAAAAGCATGATAACAAGCAGTATAACGAAAGAAAAAAGCTCCTGCATGTATCCCCCTCCTTTCAGGTTTTGTCCTGCGTCAGGAGAATATACACACCACCATCCTTTCCTACAAAACCGCAGGCA
>CAYXBQ010000058.1:0-7206 GCA_964463375.1 uncultured Ruminococcus sp.
AATTAAACTTCCTCGGCAGTTTACCCCCACCCCTATCCTTAGGAATCCAACCCCTACCCCCTAATCGCCCTGCAAAGCACTTCTTGCGCCTAACAGACATACTCACTGGAAGCAGAGCATAACGCAGTAAATATAGTACGGCTGAAACTACCACTTTTTGATTGGGCTACCGCATTGGGGGACTACGTTTGCAGTCTAAAACGCCACTTTCGGTTGACCTCCATGGAGGAAAACTGCGGATAAATAGTGGAGTAACCTTGTTTCTACGTATGTTTTGGCTTTTCGCCATGGGGGATGGTTTTGTTTGGCTTTTAACGTACGTTCTGCTGTACACCTTCACTTTGAACCCAAACGTCGATTTCGGATTAGTTACGACAGGGCAGTGCATTTCCTACTAAGCAACAATCGCTCTGCAATACACCTTGCCAATGCCGCCCGCTCACTCAACTGCGTTGAGTACTCAACTGCGTTGAGTGAGGCATCCCCCTGTCCTGGGCAGGACATCAAGTCAACAAAGCCCAACGCCAGTACAAAAACCCCACGTGACGTGCGCACCATGCGTAATGGCCCCCCGCCCCACGCCAGTACAAAAACCCAAAAAACAAAACGAAAATGGAGTTACCAGCCATATGCTATACTTTGATTCGGCTGCTACCACCTTCCCCTCCGAGGCCGCTATGGCTGGGATGCAGGCGGCAGCGGCATATCCTGCGAACCCTTCCTCTACCCACTGCGCCGGGATGGAGGCCGCACGATTTCTTACCCTCTGTCGGGAGAAGGTGGCGTCTTCTCTGGGGATCCGGCGGCTGGGCGGCGATCGGCTCGTCTTTACCGCCAGCGGTACCGAGGCAAACTGCCTGGCGCTGCTGGGCTCTGC
Source organism: uncultured Ruminococcus sp. (assembly GCA_964463375.1). Taxonomy (GTDB): domain Bacteria; phylum Bacillota; class Clostridia; order Oscillospirales; family CAG-272; genus UMGS1696. The sequence goes on from CAYXBQ010000058.1 coordinate 878, forward strand.
CTATGCCAAAAACCGCAAGCCTGTGAACGGCTGCTGCGGCACCATCCTGCTCTCCGACGGCGAACATCCTTCTATGGAAATGCCCGCACGGCGGCTGGAGGAAAACGGCTATCGAGTGCTCTGGATCCCCACCACCGGCGGCGCATTGGATCTGCCCTTCCTTGCCAAATGGCTGGCAGACAACAAAGCGGCGGGAGAAGCACCGGTGGTCTTTGCCGGGTGTATGCTGGTCAACAACGAGACCGGCGCACTGTACGACGTGAAGTCCCTGTTCCGCATGGTCAAGACCGCCTACCCCGATGCCCTGTGCCACTGCGATGCCGTCCAGGGCTACATGAAGACCCGCTTTACCCCGGCAACACTGGGCTGCGATACCCTCACCGTCAGTGCCCATAAGATCCATGGTACCCGTGGGGCCGGTGCCCTGTATATCTCTGCCGATGTGGTGAAGAAAAAGCAGATCGTCCCCACCAACCCGGGCGGCGGGCAGGAGTTCGGCTACCGCAGCGGTACGGAGAATCTTTTTGCCATCGGTGCCTTTGCCTGGGCCGCCGAGGACGAGGGTGCCCGCTTCACCGAAAACCGCCGGCATGAGGAAGATCTGCGTAAGCTATTGGAGGAACACCTTGCTCCCGTGTACGCCGCCGGTGCCATCCCCCATGTGCCGCAGACCCATGTGCCGGGTGTACTGAACCTGTCCATCCCCGGTATCCGCAGCGAGATCATGCTCAACGCCCTGTCCGGCCGAGGCATCTGTGTATCCGCCGGATCCGCCTGCTCTGCCCACGCCAAAAAGGAAAGCGCCGCCCTCCGTGCCTTTGGAGCCACCCCGCAAGAGATGGACACCGCCATCCGCATCAGCTTCGGCTACACCAACACGGCAGAGGAAATAGCAGTGCTGTGCCAGGCGATAGGGGAAGAAATGGGCAGGCTGGCGCATACGAAGGGGTAAAAAGAAAACGAACGCCAAAGCATATCGTGTAAGCGCACATCAAAAGCGCAAGCCGATACCGTAAGCGAACCAAACCAGATTCATATGAAAAAACGCCAAAACCTAATACGCTATTTCACCATAGGGATCCTGTTCTGCGCCGTGTGCCTGGTGTATCTGGGGCGGCTGGTGTACCTGCAGGTCGCCGGGCAGGACTACTATACCCAAACCCCGCCCATCTCCTACGTGACCCGCACCGTGCCCATCCAGGCCTGCCGGGGGGAGATCTACGACCGCAACGGCGCTGCCCTTGTGACCAACCACTATACCTATGACCTCCAGCTGGACTATGGCTCCTTCCCCAAAGCAGAGGCGGATCGGAATGCCCTGGTCTTTTCCCTTTTGGAAGCTGCCGCACGCCATAACGCTGCCCCTACCGCCATTGGCTCCATGCCCTTCACCATCGACGCTTCTATGGGCGGCATCACCGTGTCCTTCCGCAGCGATTTCTTTGCCGGCGGAGCCCGGTATCGCCGGTTCGCCAACCTGATCGACGGCCTGTACGTGGATGTGGATACCGGAGGCGGCATCACCGCTGGTTCATCTCTCCTGCGTGCCGGTGCTACGCTCCCCTATTCCGGTACCGATCCGGACGGCGAGCTGACCGCCACCATCGAGAGCCGCCTTGCCGCTATGCCGACCGCCGACCGCTGTGTGCAGGCCCTGCTGGAACGGTATGGGCTCATCACCTATGCCGATAAGACCGATACCGACGGTACCCTGGTGTATACCCCGGAGGAGACCGTGACCCTGCTCTGCCGCCGACTGGATATGGAGCTTGCCGACTTCAGCACCGCCGCACCCTATACCCTCTTCTCCGACGTGACCATCGCCTTCCTGTCCCATGCGGAGGAATCCTTCTCCCGTGGCATCCGGATCCATACCAACGCCGAACGACAGTATGCCTATCCGGGCTATGCCTCCCATATCCTGGGCACCGTGGGCAAGATCGATGGAGATGAGCTGGCGTACTATACCGAAAAGGGCTACGCCATGGATGCCATCGTGGGCAAAAGCGGCGTGGAAGCTGCCTTTGAGGAATACCTCCGTGGGGTGGACGGCGTGCTGACCATCACCGAGGACGACCAGCAAAACATCATCCGCACCGAGGTCACCACCGCACCCATCGCCGGACACAACGTGTACCTGACCATCGACATCGGGATGCAAATGGCCGCCGAGATCGCTCTGGCGGAAAACGTGCAGCAGATCCGGGACGAGGCCGACATCGATAAGCCCCACACCGGTGAGGACGCATCCTCCGGCGCCTTGGTGGCCGTGGAGGTGGATACCGGTGCCGTGCTTGCCATGGCGTCCTACCCCACCTACAACTTAGCCACCATGCGGCAGGACATCACCCTCTTAAACCAGGACGAGACCAGACCTCTGTACAACAGAGCCTTGCAGGGTACCTATGCACCGGGTTCCACCTTCAAGGTGGGCGTGGCGGTAGCGGCACTGGAGAACGACATCATCGACAAGGACACCATCATCGATGCCCAGGGCACCTACACCGTGTACGACGACTACCAGCCCAACTGCTGGATCGTGGCATACGGCGGGGTCCATGGGAAGATCAACGTGGTGGAGGCCATTCAGGAGTCCTGCAACTATTTCTTCTTTGAGGTAGGCCGCCTGTTGACCATCGAGAACATCAACAAGCGTATGTCCACCTTTGGTCTGGGACAGCCCACAGGCATCGAGCTGTACGAAAAAACGGGGATCCTCGCCGGTCCCGACTATCGAGACGAAAACGGCCTTGGCAAATGGAGCCCCGGGGACACGCTGCAGGCCGCCATCGGCCAGTCGGACAACCTGTTCACGCCCCTACAGATCTGCATGTACACCACGACCCTGATCAACCAGGGCGTGCGGTATAGTGCGCATCTGCTGGACAGAGTGTCGGAATACGGGGGAGAGACGGTGTTCCAGTCCACGAAGCAGATCTTAGCAGACGAGCCCATATCGGATGAGAACTACGAGCTGATCCGAGAGGGGATGAAAAACGTAATGGACAACGGCTCTGCCGCAAGGATCTTCTCCGGCTACCCGATCACGGTAGGCGGCAAGACCGGTACGGCGCAGGTCTACTCGACCAAGTCCGACAATGCGATCATGACAGCCTTTGCGCCATACGAGGACCCGGAGATCGCCGTGACCTGTGTGATCGAGCAGGGCTATTCCGGCACAAAGGCGGGCTATTCCATCAAGAATGTGTTCGACTATTATTTTGAAATAGAATAAGGCAGTAGGGGGATCAACAGCCACGTGCGGTGAAGTCAACAGGCACTGACGGTGAAGTTGTCCCCCTTTTCTGCACCCCTGTTATGGTAAAAAACCACACCGGTACCCCAAAAACCGAATGTTGCTTAAAAAAGGAGACCCCCATGCCAAACATCACAAAGATCCACGCCGTCCTGCAAAATTTGTACCCCGCTGCCCTGTGCTCCCTTGCCTGGGAGGGGGATCCCTGGCGGCTGCTGGTCATGGGTATGCTGTCCGCACAGTGTACCGACGAAAGAGTCAATTTGGTCTGCCCCGCCCTGTTCGCACACTTCCCCACCGTGGCCGATATGGCAAAGGCGGATGTGGCACAGGTCGCTGCCGATATTCGTTCCTGCGGCTTCTGGCGGGTCAAGTCCCAAAATCTTGTAGCCGCAGCGGGGCGCATCGTGGATACCTACGGCGGCACGGTCCCCTCTGATATGGATGCACTGCTGACCCTGCCGGGTGTGGGGCGCAAAATCGCCAATCTGGTGCGGGGAGATGCCTTTGGTCTGCCGGGCATCGTAGCGGACACCCACTGCATCCGGATCAACGGCCGTCTGGGCTTCTACCCGACTACACTAAAGGATCCCGTTCGGGTGGAGCGCATCTTAGACGAGGTCGTCCCCAAGGCCGAGCAAGCCGACTACTGCCACCGCATGGTCCTGTTCGGTCGGGAATACTGCACCGCCCGCAGCCCCCGCTGCTCTGCCTGCCCCCTGCGTCCCCTCTGCGATACGGGCGAAAAAACAGAATGATCTCATGTTTTTTCTCCGGCAAACACCATATATTGTATTAACTTTGATATAGAGTGCAAACACAAGTCGATTTTGGCAGGTTTTTGGACGGAAACAGGAATGCTAACCGACGATAGTCGGTCACCAACAGGGGTTGATACCAGCATCCGATTGGTCATCGATCGACCGCTGACAAAGCCATGTCTCCCCGCTGTCTCTGAAAATCCTGCAAAAAATTTCCCAAAAAACCGTAGACAACCCACGACGGGTGTGGTATAATGGTACATGGATCCGGTAGGGTCCCATGATTTCTCGAAAATCACTACATAGACATATGGAGGAACATACATATGGCAGAAACCAAGAAGAAGCTGCGTGTGGGTATCATCGGCTGCGGTGGTATCGCCCATGCACACGCCAATGCGTACAAGAACTTTGAAGATGTGGAGATCGTGGCCGGTGCCGACATCATCCCCGGTAAGGCCCGTGCCTTCCTGGACGAATTTGGCTGGACCGAAGCAGACGCATACGAGACCCACGAGGAGCTGTGTGCCCGCCGTGACATCGATGCTGTGTCCATCTGCACCTACAACAGCCAGCACGCAGGTCCCGCGATCTGCGCACTGACCTCCGGCAAGGACGTGCTGCTGGAGAAGCCCCTGTGCGTGACCCTGGACGAAGCCAAGGCCATCGTAGCCACCGAAAAGGCCACCGGCCACTTTGTATCCGTTGGGTTCCAGCCCCGGTACGGTGCCAACGTGAAGAAGGTCAAGGAAGTGATCGACTCCGGCGTGCTGGGCCAGATCTACTATGTCGTTGTGGGCGGCGGTAGAGTCAAGGGGATCCCCGGCCGTACCTTCATCGAAAAGGATAAGGCTGCTGTGGGCTGCGTAGGCGACATCGGCTGCTACGGTCTGGACTTTGCGCTGAACTCCATCGGCTATCCCAAGCCGCTGACCGTATCCGGTAAAATGACCGCACACTTTGGGAAGAACCCCAAGAAGTACGCAGAAGCAGATCGCTTCACCGTAGACGACGACTTCGCTATGGCTATGATCCGCTGCGAAGGGGACATCGTCATCGACTACCGTGCCTCCTGGGCTATGAATATGGACACCACCGGTGACTCCATGTTCTTTGGTACCGAAGCCGGCCTGAAGGTCAAGGCACCGGTGGGCTGCTGCTGGGACGGTGCTGCCGGGGATCTGATCCTGTACAAGGACGACGAAAACGGCAACCAGATCGCCATCCCGATCGAGACCGACGACAACAACGTAAAGACCAATATGTTCGAATGCAAGGTACGTGCCTTTGTAGATGCCTGCCTGGGGGACAAGGTAGCACCCATCCCCACCAGCCAGATCCTGTACAACCAGGCCGTGATCGACGGTATCATTCGTTCCAACGCCTGCGGCCACGAAGTTACCATCGATTTATAAAATCGATGCTCGATTTATAATTGATAAGTCGAGGACAGACCTGTAAGGAAACTATGCAAAGAGAGGGGATCCACTCCCCTCTTTTTAACGCCGACACAAATACAAAAGCAAAGGAAACGAAAAATATGACACCTGCTATCATTGCCGAGTGCATCGGTGCCTGTGCGTTCATCGCCACGGTGATCAGCTACCAATGCAAGGAACGCAAAAGGATCCTGCTGTTACAGCTGCTGTCCACCTCCTGCTGGGTGGTGCATTTTGCACTGCTGGGAGCCTGGTCCGGCTCTGTGCTGAACGCAGTAGGGGCACTGCGGTGCATCGTGTTTGCCTCCCGTGGGGAAAACAACCGTGCGGGGAAGGTGGCCGACTGGATCGGCTGGATCCCGATCTTCATCGGCATGACGATCCTGTCCACCATTTTCACCTGGGACGGCTGGATGAGTCTGCTGCCGTTCTGTGGCATGATCCTGACGACATTTGCGCTCCGTGCGCCCACCGCCCGTCTGGTACGCATGATCAGCCTGCCCAACGACCCGATGTGGCTGGTCTACAATGCGCTGTCCGGCTCGATCTCCGGCGTGATCACGGAGGTATGCATCATCATCTCCATCATCGTAGGCATGCTGCGCCACGACCGGAAGCGGTCGTAAGACGGCTTTGCGCTCCCGCAGGGGGTAAGGAAAGGGGGGATCCCCCCTTTGCCTTATCCCCTTTTTTTGTACTGGCGTACGGCGGGGGCTATTACGCATAGGGCGCACTTCCTGTGGGGTTTTTCTCAACTGGCGTTGGGCTTGTTTGGATTATGTTCTTGCCCAAGACATCAAGTCAACAAAGCCCAACGCCAGTGGAAGAAAATCCCACGGGAAGGTGCAATGCTGCGGAACGGTCAAGACCGTT
>CAYXBQ010000059.1:0-6952 GCA_964463375.1 uncultured Ruminococcus sp.
CTCTCAGACAGCTTGTATATTATACCACACCATCCCACCTTTGTCAATACCTTTTTGAAAGTTTTTTCGAGAAATTGCAAGTTTTTTTGCAAATACCGTATCGGCTGCCGCACGGAACGGTCAAGACCGTTCCCTACGAGGGTGGAGAAGGATTTAATCACACGACATATCCCACGTCCGTCAACCAAACATACCTATTAGATAGAATATTACGTGTGGGATGCATGTCCTACTCGACTAACTCACCGCCGCGAGATAAAAGAAACTTACTATTCGCTATGCTACCACGTCAACGGACAAACTAACGCTATACCCAAACTCCAAACAAACGCCCCCGTCAACGGACACTCGAACGCAAATGCCCCAACACCCAAACACCCCCATCAACGGACACACCCCCGCAAAAACCCATGGGATTTCTTTTTCCCGATCCCCCTCTTCCTCTTGCACCGCCGCCGTCCTTGTGCTATAATATAGTAAAAAACCACACAAGGACGTACTATATGGCAATTACCAATACAACAACCGATTTCGATGTCATCGTCGTCGGTGCCGGACACGCCGGGGTCGAGGCGGCTCTGGCGGCGGCACGCTGCGGACTGTCCACCGCCCTCTTCTCCCTCTCCCTCGACCAGGTCGCCAATATGCCCTGTAACCCCTCCATCGGCGGCACGGGCAAGGGACATCTGGTCTTCGAGATCGATGCGCTGGGGGGCGAGATGGGCTATGCGGCCGACTGCGCCACCATCCAGAGCCGGACCCTCAACACCAGCAAAGGGGCCGCTGTCCAGTCCAAGAGAGTCCAGGCAGACCGCAAGAAATACACCGCCCTCATGAAGCAGACCTTAGAGCACACAGACAATCTGCGGCTCATCCAGGGGGAGGTCACCGCCATCCATATAAAGGAAGGAAACGACGGCAAAGAGGTCTGCGGCGTAACGGCTGCCCCCTGCGGCGATTTCTCCTGCCGGGCTGTGATCCTGTCTACCGGCACCTATCTGGGCGGCACCACCCACGTGGGAGACGTCATGCGCCACAGTGGTCCCGATAACTCCCTGCCCGCCGAAGGTCTCACCGATTGCCTCCGGGAGCTGGGCATCCATATGATGCGCTTCAAGACCGGCACGCCCCCTCGCATCCACCGCCGCAGCATCGACTTTGCGAGACTGGACGTGCAGGAGGGCGAGGACTACATCACCCCCTTCTCCACCCGCACAGACGGTGCAAAGCTCAATGGCATCCACCAGATCCCCTGTCACGTGGTCTACACCAACGCCGACACCCACCGCATTATCCACGAAAATATCCACCGCTCCCCCCTGTATTCCGGCAAGATCCACGGCACCGGCCCCCGGTATTGCCCTTCTATCGAAGATAAGGTCATGCGGTTTGCGGACAAGGAGCGGCACCAGCTGTTCGTAGAGCCCATGGGACTGGACACCGACGAGATCTACCTACAGGGCTTTTCGTCTTCTCTCCCGGCAGACGTGCAGGTGCAAATGCTCCACACGCTCCCCGGCTTCGAGCAGGCGGAGATCATGCGCTATGCCTACGCCATCGAATACGACTGCATCGATCCCCTGGAGCTGTATCCTACCTTAGAAGTCAAGAAGATCCGCAACCTGTACGGCGCAGGCCAGTTCAACGGCACCTCCGGCTATGAAGAAGCGGCGGCACAGGGACTGGTGGCAGGGATCAATGCGGCACTGCGGCTGCGGGATATGCCCCCCATGATCCTGCCCCGCCATTCCTCCTACATCGGCACCCTCATCGACGACCTGGTCACCAAAGGCACAAACGAGCCCTACCGGATCATGACCGGCCGCAGCGAATACCGGATCTTACTTCGCCAGGACAACGCCGAGGATCGCCTCATCGAGGAAGGTCACCGGTGCGGTCTGGTGTCGGACGAACGCTATGCCGCCGCCAAGGAACGGATGGCAACGGTGCAGGCCGAGGTAGAAAGACTGGAACACGTCCACGTAGGCCCCAGCTCCGGCATCAATACCGTGCTGGAAGAACGAGGCACCACACCCCTGAACGACGGCGCCACCTTAGCCGAGCTGATCCGCCGCCCCCAAATGGACTACGACTGCACCGCCCCCTTTGACCCGGAACGTCCGGCACTGCCCAAGGGACTGCGGGACAAGGTGTGGACGGAGATCAAATACGCCGGGTACATCAAGCGGCAAAAGGACGACGCCGCCCGGCAGGAAAAAGCGGAAAGCACCCGTCTACCGGAGGACATGGACTACAAGAGCATCCGTGGCCTGCGCCTGGAAGCGGCACAGAAGTTAGACAAGGTGCGCCCCACCTCCATCGGGCAAGCCCAGCGCATCTCCGGCGTGAACCCGGCAGACATCACGGTGCTGATGATCTGGCTGAAGACGAAAGGAAAATAAAATGACATACGAACAGTTCACCACACTGCTATCCCCCTACCTGCCAACGCTCCCGGCGGTCTGCGGCGAAGAAGCGGTACAAAAACGGCTCTGGCAGATCGGCGAAAAGTTAGTGGAGAATAACCGCAAATACAACTTGACCGCCATCACCGAGCCGGAAGCCGTGGTAGAAAAGCACATCGTGGACTCCCTCCTGCCCCTGTCCATCCTGATACAGCAAGGCATCCTGACCGAAGCCCTGACCCTGCCGGATGAAAAACAAACGCCCAACGTTCCGCCCAACGTTCCGCCCAACGGTACGTTGAACGTTCCGTTGAACGGTACGTTGCGTCAGACCAACGGTACGTTGCGTCAGACCAACGGTACGTTGCGTCTAATCGACATCGGTGCCGGTGCCGGATTTCCCTCTCTCCCCTTTGCCGCCGTCCTGCCGGAGAAGACCACCCGGATCTTAGCTGTAGATGCCACCGCCAAAAAGGTGCGCCACATCACCGAGACCGCCGCCGCCTGTGGCATCTCCCATATGGCAGCCGAAGCCGGTCGAGCCGAAGAGCTGTCCCAGGGCAAGCTGCGGGAGAGCTTCACCATCGCCACCGCCCGCGCCGTAGCCGAGCTGCGCATTTTGGTGGAGCTGACCGCACCCTTTGTAGCAGTAGGCGGTATGGTGGTCGCATTGAAGGGCAGCCACGGAGCCGACGAGGTAGCCGATGCCGCCGGTATCGCCAAAGCCTTGGGCCTGTCCGAACCCCAGATCCACGAATACACCCTCCCCAGCGGCGACGGCAGAACCTTGATCGTATATAATAAGGTAAGAAGCACCCCCAAAGAATACCCCCGCCCCTACAACAAGATCAAAGCCGGCAAGTAAAAATCGGCTCCCCCCCTTGACAAGCGCACACAAAGGTGCTATAATAACAACAGAGGGAAGTAGTCGAAATACTCCCCTCCATCGGCAACTGACACATCGGCTGCCTCAAAGTGAACCCTTTAAATTTAATGGATAGATATGTCGAAAATATCTACCGCATTTTCATCTAAGTGAGCCACTCGCACGCAAACGGACGGCTCACTTTTTTCTTTTGTATTGTCTTCCTTTTTCGTCTCTCTGTACAGCTGGTAGCATCGTAAAACAATGCTCAACACCGCACCAAGAACTTGCAGGATCACTACAATAAGAGTTAAAGTTTCCATTTCACAACCTCCTTTCGTAGAAAAAGTCCTGCAAAAGGAAGAGGATGAAACGTTTTCGCCCAGCGGAGAGACGTAAGTCCTTTTCCCATGCAGGCCAAGGTTGCTACGGGCTCCTCTGAGACAGCCGTCGTATATGTATCGATTACAGTCTTATTATAGCATATTCCCCCCGCCATGTCAATCCCAACATAAAATAAGTCAGAAGCAAGACCACTGCTTATTATGGTCACCTTCTGACTTTTTATTTTTTCACTCCACCAGCTGCAATTCCTCCTCGTAGCCCACCAGTGTCGCCTCACAGCCCCAATGCACCCGCTCCCCGGTCAACCGCAGCTCTTCCTTCTGCTCCGCCGTGAGACTGTCTTCGTTTTCCATCAACGCCAACGTGTCGGTGGTCCATGGCGTGTAGTAGTGCAGCTTGATCCGGGCTGTCACGATCACATCATCCGGATCCGTGGGACGCATGGCATATACATCCAAATAGGCCGTGGTCTCACACCGATACACATTCTGCATATACGCCGGACACCGTGGATACAGGCTGTCGTAGCGCACATACTCGATCTCCGTGGGATACTGGAATTCACCGGGTTCGTCCGCTTCCGTAGGCTTACCGGGCATTCCCGCCTCCCCGGACGGACCATCGCTGCGCAGCCAGTTGCCATAGCTTTTGTATAGCGTCCACCAGGGATTGCAGGCCACCCAGGGATTGCAGGCCACCCAGGGATCACCGCCTCCCCCGCAACGTCCGTGACCATACCACTGTAGTTGGTGTACACATCGTAGCGAGAATCATACGGTACCGGATCGTCTGTCGGGAACGTAGGATGATCGAACCCCGCCACAAGCCGGATCCAGTCGTCCTCCAGCCAGCCATCATATTCGATGGGCCGCCGGGTCGTGTCCGTAGAATACACCACATTGCCGTAGCCGGCATATTCGTACACCACAAAGATCTCCCCACCGGTCTTGTTCTGCACCGTAAAGGTGGGTGTCGCATAGTGGGGATACATATACTTGTCCTCGCTGTACCCCCGCCAGTCCACGGAATCATAGGTGGTAAAGGTGTTCAACCGCCGCAGCGAAAAAGCCGTGATGTTGCCGTACACATCCCCATTGTGGCTTCGTCCCGTCACCAGCGTAGGATCCTCTGCCCCCTTGCCCTGCCAAAAGGATATGGGCATCGTGTAGTCCGGCTCATCCGCATAGAGCCGAGAGATCCCATAGGCCTCCGGCTCCATGTTTTCCTTCATCCAGTGTTGGATCAGCCCCACGGTGTACGCCAACGCCCCCATGAGCCCAAATACCAACAGCATCGCCATCATCCCCCGAATGGTATCTCGCAGATCTGCCATACACCCGCCTCCTTTTTCATCAAAAGCACCATTGTTCTATAAATATAGTATAGAACGATCCGGCAAGGATCGCAAGTACCCACACGCCGCACCACCACGTGTTTACAATAATGTTACATTTGTATGCACCCCCATTTCTGTACCCATGGGACAAAAAAAGCCGAGGCACCGTCTCCGATCCCCCGGCTCTATCGCACTCAGTTTTTCTCCAAAGCTGCGTAATATTTCTCAATGGTATTCTTGGCAGCCGCCTCATTCTTGGCATAGAAGGACGCAAAATCTGCCGACTTGTCGTTGACGACCATGCGCCCCACCGTGAAGAACAAATTGTCAAAGCCGGAGGAGAACCCAAAATAGTTGCCCCCCACCTCATAGGCAATGGTGTCAAATACGATGTCCAGCATCTTGGCCGTGTCCTCATCCCGTGCGATCTTGCCGTCCAGCAGCACATCATAGTACGCCGGGATCACCGTCTCCGCACTGTAGTAGGCCTGCAGCTCCAGCACAGCCCCCACCAGCTCCGGATTCTGGATGTGTCCCAGGACGCATTGCAGTCCGCCCCAGTCTAAGGAGATGTAGTCCGCCTGCTCCTCGTCATACAGCGGATAGGGCAGGATCCCCAGCGCCGACTCGAATTCCCGGAACTTCACCACGTCCGATACCGCATCCATGTAGAACAGCAGCCGACCGGAGTCAAAGTCGAACATGTCGCTGTCGGCAGTAGAAGCCGGCATGTACACCCCACCGGGCGTGTTCACCACCGCATAGAGCTTTTCCACAATGGAGACCATCTTCTCCGTGTTCATCGCCAAATGGATCCGCCCATCGTCGCCGGTCTCCGTCATGAACTGCCCGCAGCCGGTGACAAAGCTGACGTATTTCGAGATCTCCTCGGCAGAAATGCCCCAGTTGTCCGCATCGGTGAGCTGTCCGTCTCCGTTGGCATCCCCCGCCACCGACATGATCATCGAGAAGCACTTGTCAATGGTCCAGGTCTTGTCGTACACCAGCGTATAGGGATCCTCCAGCCCCCGATCCGCCACCATGTCCCGGTTGACAAAGATCACATAGGGACAGGGGATCATGTAGTCGGAGATCCCGAAGAAGGTCTTTTCCCCCAGCCGCAGCACGTCCATCTGTGCCTGGTTCCACCAATCGGCAGACAGTGCCACATGCGGCAGCGATTCATAGTCATAGAGATAGCCCCCGGCAGAAAGTGCCTCTACCCCGTAAATGCAGTGCAGCAGCACCTCCTGATACACATCGTCCCCCGCCTGGGCCTGCTTCTGCACCGTGCTGACCTGCACCCCGTAATCCGGCTCCAAAGTGCTCTGCATATCCACATTGAGATATTCCTCGATCCGCAGGGTCCGGTCGAAGATGGCATCGTTCATGGCATCCCCGGTGGCCTCCTCGGCAAAGAAGTAGAAGCAGTACCCCTGCCAGTCCAGGGCATAGCTGTGGAAGGTCTCCCCGGCAAAGTCCATCTCGGGGACACTGTGCGCAGGCCGCTCCGGCTCCGTCTCCACAACGATGGATTCGGTCTGTAGGGCATCGGTCTCCTGCACCTCGACCTCGGTCTGTCCACAGGCGAGCACACTGCCCCCCGCCAGACACAGTGCCAAAAAGAGAGCGACACGCCGGGCACACGAAACGGAATTTTTCATATGGATCAACACTCCTTATCTGTCGTTTTTATAAGTATACAGGATACACCATAGAATGTCAAGGGAATTTGTGCAAAAAGATGCACTTTTTCTTTTTTCCTCCATAGTATACCACACCACGCCCCCACTCCGCAACCATTCTCCCCCCTGATTTATACACTTTTTTGTCCCCCCTTGCAATTCTCACGAAATTCTAATCCACCCCCTCTTTTCTTTTCCCAAAAAATCGTGTACAATATAGGTAACGCAGAGGGCTGGGGGGTCCTCAACTGCGTTGGGGCTTGTTTTTGTACTGGCGTACGGCTTGTTGACGGATTCTATTTCCGAATAGTTTCGG
>CAYXBQ010000060.1:0-6809 GCA_964463375.1 uncultured Ruminococcus sp.
TTTTTTGGTTTTTTGGGGGGGGGGTGGTTTGGTTGGGGGATGGGGGGAGAAAAACTGACGAGGAAGTTTTCCTTCCCCTCCCTGTCCTTTCGTGCCGCCCGCACAGGGCATTCCCCTGTCTTGGGCAAGACATCAAGTAAACAAAGCCCAACGCCAGTTGAAACCAAACCCCTACGGCAGTAGAAAAGCCCAACGCAGTGTCAACCCGCCCAACGCCAGTTGAAAACCCAAAGGGGATCTCTAAGGGGAACCAACCCCTTAGATGTCCAGATTCACCGCGTACTTCGCATTTTGTTCGATGAATTCCCGGCGGGGCTCTACCTTGTCGCCCATGCAGACCGAGAAGATCTCGTCACAGAGCATCGCATCCTCGATCTCTACCTTCAGGATCGTTCTCGTCTCCGGGTTCATCGTCGTCTCCCAAAGCTGCTCCGGATTCATTTCACCAAGACCCTTGTACCGGCTTACCTCGGCATTGGCACCCAGCTCCTCGATCTCCGCCGCCAACTCCTCTTCCGTGTACGCATACCGGATCTTCTTGCCCTTCTCTACCTTGTACAGCGGCGGCTGCGCCAAATAAATGTGTCCGTCCTCCAACAGCTTCCGCATGTGCCGGAAGAAGAACGTGAGCAGCAGCACCCGAATGTGAGAGCCGTCTACGTCCGCATCCGCCATGATGATGATCTTGCCGTACCGCAGCCGGTCTGCATCAAAATCTTCCCCGATCCCACAGCCCAAAGCCTGGATGATGGGTGTCAGAGACGGGTTCGCATATACCTTGTCCAGCCGGGATTTCTCTACGTTCAGTACCTTACCACGCAGGGGCAGGATCGCCTGGAATAAGCTGTTCCGGCAGGATTTGGCAGACCCGCCTGCGGAGTCCCCCTCCACCAAATACAGCTCCGTCAGGTCTGCACGCCGCTCCTGACAGTCTGCCAGCTTACCCGGCAGCGTGGAGCCTTCGAACACCGACTTGCGCCGGGTCAGCTCTCTTGCCTTCCGAGCAGCCTCTCTGGCTCGCTGTGCCGCTAAGGATTTCTCCAGAATCGCCTTGGCAACCGACGGATTTTCCTCAAAGAACTCCGTCAGCTTCTCCGTTACAATATTGTCCACGATCCCCCGCACCTCGGAGTTGCCCAGCTTCGCCTTGGTCTGGGATTCAAACTGCGCATCCGGCAGCTTCACCGAAACCACCGCACACAGCCCCTCTCGTGCGTCTTCCCCGGAGAGATTCTTTTCGCCGTCCTTCAGGGTGCCGCTCTTCCGGGCATAGTCGTTCATGACCCTGGTCAACGCCCGCTTGAAGCCTTCTTCATGGGTACCGCCATCGATGGTGGACATATTGTTTGCAAACGTAACGATCATTTCGTTAAACGAATCGTTGTACTGCATGGCAACCTCGGCAGTGATGTCCCCCTTTTCGGCCTTCATATAGATCACCTGGGGATGGATCACCTCACACCGTCTGGCATTGTTCAAATGCTCCACAAAGGAACGGATCCCCCCATCGTACTTCAGATCGTATTCCACATACTTCCCGTGAAGCTCGCTCGTCTCGTTGTCCAGCTTGATCTCGCCTCTGGGCAGTGCCCCTTCCGTCTCATCGGAATCCACCAGAGCCGCATCCGACAGCCCCACATCCTTTTCGGCATCGGGAATGTCGTCCGCCGCCCGCTCCAAAAGCTCTTTGATCTGCTCCGGCGTACCTCTGCCGGCCTGCGTTTTTTCCATCTCATCCAGGGGATTCACCACGATCTCCTGCCGCTCGTCCCGAAGAATGATCCGGATCCCCGCATTCAGGAAGGCCTGTTCCCGCAGCCGGGTCAAAAGCGTATCCATATCGAATTCCGTGGTGTCGGTGAAGATGGTGCCGTCGGGCTTGAAGCGCACGTACAGCCCATGCTTGCCGCCCGAATCTCCCATACAAGCAAAGGGTCTGGCGATCTCGCCCCGTTCAAAGCGCATGGTGTACCGCTTGCCCTCGTAGCAGTTGTCGATCTCCATCCATTCCGATAGAGCGTTCACCACAGAGGCACCCACACCGTGGAGCCCCCCGGAGATCTTGTAGCCCTGACCGCCGAACTTCCCGCCGGCATGCAGCACCGAGAACACCACCTCCAGGGTAGGCTTGCCCACCTGGTGGTGCATCTGGGAAGGCACACCAAAGCCGTTGTCCTGTACGGATACCGACCCATCGGGATACAGCACCACCTCGATCCGGTCGCACCGTCCCGCCATAGCCTCATCGATGGAGTTGTCCACGATCTCGTAAACCAGGTGGTGCAGTCCCCGTTGGGACGTGGTACCGATGTACATACCGGGCCGTTTCCGCACCGCTTCCAGCCCTTCCAGCACCTGGATCTGGTTTTCATCATAGACCGTGCCATCCGCCACCGTCTCTACCACATCCACATTTTGCAAATTTTCATTCTCGTTCATTATAAAACCTCACAGTTACAAATAAGAGATAAGAAGTCAGAAATCCGAAATCGTACCGTATTTTCCCCTAAGAAACGCATCCCCGCCCCCGATTTCTGCATTCTTATCCCTTATTTTGCATTTTTGCACGACAAAATCGCCGCACATGTATCTTTTACTTCAAAATATCCTACCACAGCCCGATCGACGCAGTACGTCCGACCCAGTCTAACAGACCCAGTCTAACATCATTTTTTGCTTCTTCCCTTGAGAGCCGTAGTGGAGAGCCGGGTGATATAGACCTTCTCATCGGTGAGCACAAAGGCCCGGGGGATATCGGTAGTGAGCAGCTCGGTAAGCCCCTCTTTCTCCTTCCCCCGCAGGAAGGCACGTGTAGCCTCTCCATCGGCTCCATCCAGATCAAAGAATCCGATAATATTTCGCTCCCGCACAAGGGTTCCTTCTCCAATATGCACAAGCATGCGCTTTTCACACTCCTTTTTGTGGGTTTTGTACTGGCGTACGGCGTGGGGACACTGCGTTGGGCTTTTCTACTGCCGTAGGGTTTGGTTTCAACTGGCGTTGGGCTTGCTGACGGGTTATTTCCCGAAAAGTTTCGTGGGGAATGCCTCACTCAACTGCGTTGAGTACTCAACTGCGTTGAGTGGGGGTAAAGGGGGAGAAAAACTGACGAGGAAGTTTTCCTTCTCCCCCTTACCCTTTGGGTGCCGCCCGCACAGGGCAGTCCCCCGAAACTTTTCGGAGAAATCCCACGGAGTCAAAAGCCGTACGCCAGTACAAAAAACCACGGGTAGGTGCAAAGCCCAACGCCAGTTGAGAAAAACCACACGTGACGTGCGCACCATGCGTAATGGGTCCCCCCGCCCAAACGCAGTTTGAAACCAGGTGCAGGATCCATAAAGGGTTGCCCAACCCCTTTATCTTTATTTATTCATTCTAAGGGGCATCACAAAATACATGTACTCCTGCCCACCTTCCTTGGCGGCGGGGGCATCCAGCATACGACCGCCGAATACGTCCGGATCCGGGGTCGCCAGGGAGAAGTGCGTACCGCCCGCAGGCTCTATGATCATCCCCATCAGCGGAGAGTGCAGCCGCAGCCGCAGCATCTCTGTGTCGTCCGGGATCGCACGGATCGCCTCGACCAGCAGCCGGCAGTTGAACCCAATGGCAATGTCCTCCCCCTCCATGGCACAGGGCACCCGCTCAAATATCGACCCCACCGCCGATACACTGGAGATCGCTATGGAATTTGTCTCCTTCTCAAAGGACAGCTTCACAAAGGGCTTGGAATTGCCGCCCAGCTTGTCCTCCGTGATCAGCGACGCACGCTCGATAGCCCCCGCCAGCTCCGTAGGCGATACGTAGCATTGCAGCCGATAGGTGGTCTGCAAGAACTTTTCATACTTCATATAGTCCGCATCGATCATTCTGGTGAAGAACCAAACCTCGTCGATATGGAAAATGATGTGCTTCCGGCCAATGATCATGGTCAGCTCATCCTCGGTGTCCCGCAGCATCTTGGCAAGCTCGAACAAAAACTTGCCGGGGATCACCATTTCTGCGTCCGGCGAACCGGCAGGCAGCTCCGTGTTGGCAGCAGCTAAGCGGTTCCCATCGGAGGCCACCACGGTCAGGGTGTCGTTCCGGATCTGGAACAGAGCTCCGTTGAAGGCGGGTCTGGGATCGTTCTGTCCCACGGCAAACACGGTCTCGCCAATGATGTCCCGGATCACGTGCTGGGGGATCTGGTAGACCCGATCCCCTACGAACATGGGCATAGTGGGGAAGTCCATCCCGTTTTGTGCGGTGATCTCAAAGGAGGACTGACCGCCGGTGACCTTGACCCGGTTCCGGTCGTCGATGGTGATGGTCACGTCCCCATCGGGCATGACCCGCACGATCTGCAAGATCTTGGAGGTATTGATGCAGTAGATACCCTCTTCCTCGGTGCGGCATTCCACGGTGGTCTGCAAGCCCTTGTCCAGGTCAAAGGCAGAGATCCGGCAGGTAGTAGCGGGATCGCCCTCGAACTTCCCGTATTTATCTCTGGGCGGGCATTCAAACAGCAGACCTTCCACATTGGTGAGCGTATTTTTGACCTGCGAGATCCCGGCCGCCGGAAGCAGCGCCGCCAGCAGCTTGGCCTTATCGAACGTAACTTTCATCCTGTATATCTCCTTTTGTTGTGTTCGTGTGTTTCTTTTTCTTTTATATGAATTTCGTTATAGTCGAGTTTGATGCGTTTCCGGATACGATCATTTGTTTCTTGGTGGATACGGTATATACGAAATCGCTTATGATCCGGTTTTTGCTTTCAGCTTTTCGAAATCTTTTTCACATATCCGTTGACGTGGTGTATTTTTGTACAATCGTTTTTTCATACATCCGCTGACGTGGCGCATAGCGAATAGTACGTTTCTTTTTTCACGCGGCAATGCGTCAGCTAAGTAGGACATGCATCCCACACGTAATATTCTACCGTAGACCTTCGTTGCGCTAGTTGATATGATGTGCGTTCTGGAATAATCGTTTGTTTTCGTTTACATTTCTCCATAAATCGCTGCCATGATGTGTAAACCGGATCGATCGTTTGCTTGTATGAGAACCCGTATTACAGAGCCCCACACCAAAAACTTCGCTCCCCTTTTCCACTCCTCACTCCCAATTCCACACTCCACTCTCCCCCGCTCCCGGAAATGCAGGATTTTCTTCCTATCCTGCAAAAATCCCCACCTCATTTTTGACTGTTCGCTTACCTCGTCCGCATCCGAACATTTTATGAACACCCCTGCCCTATGGACTCTCTTCACCCTTCCCTATCTACTTTTTCCGGGACCCCCTATAAAGATAGAGATAGAATAAAATATATATAGTATACTTAAAGAATGCAGAAGCAGTAGCCGCAGTAGGGGAGGCAAAATTGTGGAAAACCGGATTTTGTTGTGCAAAGTGCCGGATACTTCCATGTATTTCTGCATTTATCAGGCAATTTGCACAAAGCAAACCGGTGACCGTTCGATCGAATTGCGGGTTTCGGGACACAAAAACTTGGGAAAGCCGCCGGGCAAAGTGGGGAGTTTGGGTCCGTTTTCCTTTTGGGGAACGCTCGGGAGGGTCTGTTTTGCCGCATCTGCCGCAGATTATACAAAATTTTTCATTCTCCACAGGCACGGCGAGGCGGGGACGCTTGTGGGAAAGGGGGCGGCAGTTTTGGTTTCCGGCGCATACGAACAGGTTTTCCACACCCTTTTGAGAACCCATGTGGAAAAGTCCGTTTTGTGGTTATCCACATGGGAAAAAGCAAGGGAAATCGTGGGCATCCTGTCGTTTCTCGCCGCCCGTCCACATACAATCCACAGTGTTCCCACACCCCTTTATGCAGTTTCCACAAGTTGTTGAAAACCCATGTGGAAAAGTGACGGGACCTTACGCAGGGGGCGAAACCCTTTTGGAAAAGGGCTTGGAAAACGTGGCAAGGGGGGCCTTTACCCAACCCCCTTGCAGGGAACGCTCGTTTTTTCTACTGCCGTAGGGCTATGGTCACTCCACCATTCTGGCGGCACGTGAGTCCTTCGCACCCAACCCTGTAGGGAACGGTCTTGACCGTTCCGCATGGTGTGCACTTCCCGTTGGGGTTTTTTGTACTGGCGTTGGGCTGGTTTGGATTTTGTCTTGCCCAAGACAGGGGAATGCCCTGTGCGGGCGGCACGAAAGGACAGGGCGGGGAAGGAAAACTTCCTCGTCAGTTTTTCCCCGCCCTATTCACTCAACTACGTTGAGTGGCTCGACTCTAACCCACCCTTCGATCGACTCAAAAAGCACCACTTGCGCCTATTGACTCAATCCTCTCTGGAAGCTAGACATTCGGCAGTAAATTTAGTTCGGCTAAAACCACCACTTTTTGATTGGGCTGCAGCATTGGGGACAAAGTTTGCAGTCTAAGGCGTTTCTCTCGGTTGACCCCCATGGGGGAAAACCTGATGACAAATAGTGGAGTAACTTTGTTTCAACGTACGTTTTGCTGTACACCTTTACGTGAAATTGCTACCACTACTTAGCTAAGTCACGACAGGACAGTGCATACCCCTTCATAAGCAACTTCGCTTTGCACCGTACCTTGTCCCCGCCGCTCGCCTGATGAAAAAACTGGAAGTTTGCACCCAAACAAACCGTCTTTCTAAGGTCAGGATGCCAGAGAAACCGTCTGTCAACTGAAGTGCAGCTTTTCGAGGCGATTAAGTAGGGGATGGGAGTCCCCTCACTCAACACAGTTGAGTGGGGGTAAGGGGGAGATAAACTGCCGAGGAAGTTTAATTTCTCCCCCTTACCCTCTGGGCGCCGCCTGCGCAAGGCAGTCCCCCGAAACT
>CAYXBQ010000061.1:0-6134 GCA_964463375.1 uncultured Ruminococcus sp.
GGACAATGCGGCCGAAAAGCCTGCTAAGGATAAGAAGCCTTCGATCTGGAAGCGTCTGGGTGCATGGTTCAAGTCGCTCCGTGCAGAATGCAAAAAGATCTCCTGGGCAAGCTTCAAGTCGGTACGGTACAATACGTTGGTCGTCATCGTATGTGTCGTCATCTGCGGTATCATCACGGGGCTCTTGGACTACGGGTTCTCCGCTGCGATCGTAGGACTCAGCCGTCTCATCTGAGGATGCCTGGAGCCGTTTCCGTTTTGCACCGGCTGGATGTGGCGTGAAAGCGAATCGATGGCAGGTGCGATGGTTTCCCAGTCACGGGACGACAAGGAGCTGCTATGAGCGATTTTAATGAATTGAATGTCGGTCTGCGTTGGTATGTGGCTCATACCTACTCAGGCTATGAAAACAAGGTGAAAACCAACCTGGAAAAGATCGTCGAGAATCGAGGCATGCAGGAAATGATCACCGACATCCGTATCCCTACGGAGATCGTGGTCGAATCCGACGGCGGCAAGGAAAAGGAAGTGGTGAGCAAGATCTTCCCCTCCTACGTCTTTGTACGCATGGTCATGACCGACGAGACCTGGCATATCGTCCGGAACATCCGTGGCGTGACCGGTTTCGTAGGACCCGGATCCAAGCCTGTGCCTCTGTCTGATGAAGAAGTCACGCACTTCATGTTGGAAGAACCAACCGTCACAACCGTTTCCAAGATCGCCGTCGGCGACACGGTGGACATCATCGATGGTCTGTTCAATGGGTATTCCGGCAAGCTCTCGGAGATCTCCGAGGATGGCGAAAATGTGGTGGTCATCATCTCCACTGTGGGTAAGGACATGCCCGTGGAGCTGGAACGCCGCTTCGTCAAAAAGTCTGCCGAAATCTAAGCTTGCCCAAGTGGCATAGCGGACAGAAGGGAGAGACAGCACTTCCTATGGCCTGCTGCTGCGAGCCTAAGACAACGCTGTCATATCCGTGGGAGGGAGAAAATTTTTGTAGTCTCCCGTCATAAACCACATAGGAGGAATAATTGTTATGGCAAAGAAAATTATTGGCTATATCAAGCTGCAGCTTCCTGCTGGTAAGGCTACTCCTCAGCCGCCTGTAGGTCCTGCACTGGGTGCATATGGCGTTGCGATCCCCAACTTTACCAAGGAATTCAACGAAAGAACCAAGAATGACATCGGTCTGATCATCCCTGTTGTGATCACCGTATACGCTGACCGTTCCTTTACCTTCATCACCAAGACCCCTCCGGCACCGGTGCTGATCAAGAAGGCATGCGGCATTGAAACCGCTTCCGCTACTCCCAACAAGACCAAGGTCGCTACCATCAAGAAGGATCAGGTTCGTCAGATCGCTGAGACCAAGATGAAGGACCTGAACGCTGGTTCTATCGAAGCTGCCATGAGCATGATCGCCGGTACGGCTCGCTCCATGGGTGTCGTTGTTGAAGAATGAGGAGGACGGTAAGCAATGTTTAAGGGTAAGAAATATACTGACAGCGTAAAGCTGCTGGAAAAGAGCAAGCTGTACGATCCCGATGAAGCTCTGGATCTGGTTTGCCAGACCTCCAAGGCAAAGTTCGACGAAACCATCGAAATCCACGTTCGTCTGGGCGTAGACTCCCGTCACGCTGACCAGCAGGTTCGTGGTGCCATCGTACTGCCCCACGGTACTGGTAAGACCGCTCGCGTTCTGGTATTTGCCAAGGGCGAAAAGGCTGACCAGGCTAAGGCCGCCGGTGCAGACTATGTTGGTGACACCGATCTGGTTGAAAAGATCACCAAGGAAAACTGGTTCGACTTCGACGTAGTGATCGCTACTCCCGACATGATGGGTACCATCGGTCGTCTGGGTCGTGTGCTGGGTCCTAAGGGCCTGATGCCGAACCCCAAGGCCGGTACCGTTACCATGGACGTAGCCAAGGCTGTTAACGAAGCTAAGGCTGGTAAGATCGAATACCGTCTGGACAAGACCAACATCATCCACTGCCCCATCGGCAAGGCTTCCTTCGGTAAGGAAAAGCTGGCCGAGAACTTCAACACCCTGATGGGCGCTATCATCAAGGCTAAGCCGGCTGCTGCAAAGGGCCAGTACATCAAGTCCTGCGTGATCGCTTCCACCATGGGCCCCGGCATCAAGGTAAACGGCGCAAAGCTGTAATCTGCTGGAATAATTGGTATATAAAAAGCTGTAGAGTACTCTACGGCTTTTTTTGTTCCAAACAGGGAAATACAAAAAGGAACGGTCAAGACCGTTCCCTACAAATGTATGCGAATGCTTTTATGACATTACAGCCGCGCCGCAATGTCAGCTGCAATATCTACCTTTTCCCAGGGCAGAGACAGGTCCTCACGACCCATGTGACCGTAGGCGGCCGTGTCGCCGTAGATGGGACGACGCAGATCGAACCGGGCAATGATGGCAGCCGGACGCATATCCACCAGAGCACACAGAATGTCAGCCAGTGCCGTGTCGGCGATCTTGCCGGTGCCGAAGGTGTCTACCATAACGGAGACCGGGTGGGCAACGCCAATGGCATAGGCCAGCTGCACTTCACATTTGGTCGCAGCACCGGATGCCACTACGTTCTTCGCCAGATACCGTGCCATGTAGGAGGCAGAACGGTCTACCTTTGTGGGGTCCTTGCCGGAGAAGGCACCGCCGCCGTGCCGAGAATAGCCGCCGTAGGTGTCCACGATGATCTTCCGTCCGGTCAGACCGCTGTCGCCCATGGGGCCGCCGATCACGAACCGACCGGTGGGGTTCACGTAGATCTTGGTGTCCGTATCCATCATGCCATCGGGCACGGTGGGCTCGATCACTTCCCGAATGATGTCCGCACGGATCTGCTCCAGGGTCACGTTGTCGTCGTGCTGGGAGGAGACCACAATGGCATCCAAACGCACCGGCTTGCCTGCTTCGTCATATTCCACCGTTACCTGGGTCTTTCCATCGGGACGCAGGTAGGGCAGGGTACCGTTCTTCCGCACGGCAGTGAGCTGTCTTGCCATCTTGTGCGCCAGAGAAATGGGCAAGGGCATCAGCTCCGGGGTGTCGTCGCAGGCATAGCCGAACATGAGCCCCTGGTCGCCGGCACCGGTGTCAAAGGCATCCGTATCGGCACCTGCCTTGGCTTCAAAGGACTTGTCCACGCCCATGGCAATGTCGGGGGACTGCTGGTGGATGGAGTTCAGCACGGCGCAGGTGTGGCCGTCAAAGCCGTACTTAGCCCGGTCGTAGCCGATATCCACAACGGTCTTCCGCACGATCTCGGTGAAATCGATGTTGGCCTTCGTGGTGATCTCCCCCATGACCATGACCATGCCGGTGGTGCAGCAGGTCTCGCAGGCCACACGGGACATGGGGTCCACTGCCAGCAGTGCATCTAAGATCCGGTCGGAGATCTGGTCGCAGATTTTATCGGGATGTCCTTCGGTAACAGATTCACTGGTAAATAAACGCTTCATATTTTTCTTCCTTTCGCTATATATCACACTATGGATTACGACAGCTATCGGAACGGTCAAGACCGCTCCCTACGATTTCGGTGCAGGCGGGGGCATTTCGCAGACCTAAAAAGCGTCCCCTCCGCAGAGAGAACGCTTGGATACGATTTCAAAATGTTCTCATCTGTCAGGAATTGGCACCTTGTCACAGGATAGGTTGCCGGGCATCACAGGGCCAGTCCCTCCGCCGCTCTTGATAAGAATTCAATTGTTGCGCATGATTCTTGTGCATATAGTATACCACATTTTTCGCCGGATTGCAAGGACGCACCTTCATGAAATTGCACATCTGCTATGGCGAAACTTTATGAAATATGGCGAAA
The DNA here is from genome assembly GCA_964463375.1 of uncultured Ruminococcus sp. GTDB lineage: Bacteria > Bacillota > Clostridia > Oscillospirales > CAG-272 > UMGS1696. The sequence goes on from CAYXBQ010000061.1 coordinate 3,840, forward strand.
GCACCTCATTCCCACAGGCTGAAGGAGCCTTGCAGAGACAGGAAGAAATAGAGAAGTGTTGCAATTGCCACAACCAACGCACAAAGCATCACGATCATAGAACGCTTTTTTCGCACCTGCGGCGGTACAGGTGTAGGTGAAGTGACGGTTGCCGTACCGTTCTTCACGAAGCCGGAGGCCTTCAGCGCCTGGGAAACCGGTTTATAGAGCAAGAACACCACCGCACTGTTGAAAATGCCCTTGGTCAGGTTGAAGGGGAGCAGCAGCGTGGGGATGATGGCAGCCACATCGGCCGGCGAGGTGCCCATATAATACGGCGTGACCAGCAGGTTTGCGCCCATCATGACCGCCACCATCACGACAGTTGCTGCGATCATGCCCGCAAGCGCACCGCCCATGCTCCGCTTTTTGGTATACACCAGTGAGCCGATGCACACGAAGGTGATGCTGGAGAGCAGGTTCATGATCAGACCGTAGACACCGGTGCCGCTGATGGTGGCAAATTCGATGAGGCAGGTGATAAGCACCGTCACCAGTCCCGCCATAGGGCCGAAGAACATAGCACCGATGGCCATGACGGCATCCTTCAGGTCGAAGGACAAAAAGGAAGCCTTGAAGTGGAACAGCACGCAGCAGATGTAGGACAGTGCCACGAACACACCCACGGCGACCATTTGCCGAATGTGATTTTTGTTGTTGGTTTGCATGGAAAAAATCCTCCCTAAATGATGTTTGCAAAATGCAGGGAGAGAAAAATCCCCAAACCTGTGGAAAACCACGTTGGTCTGGGGACAAAGTCATGGATACAAGAGCCGATCTGGCCCCTATAGCTATGGCAATTTCTCTCTTTTCTCGTCCGGACTGTCGAAGGCAACAAAAACGCAAGCTGTGGAAAAGTCCATAATAGTTGGATAAACCACAGTTTTCCACAGGAAGCGTAGAGCCAGCGAGTGACGTTATCAAAAACGTCAACCATGTAAATCACTGAATCATGCGCATACTCCACTGCTTCCTGTTGCCCGAAGAAATTCTACTCTGTAGAATTTCTTCACAAGTTCAGTTACGTAAGTAACTGAATCTTGCCCCGTCGGCACAGGAATCACACCTGTTCGGCTGCAAATCGTGCAGTTCGCGGGCTATACCGCCGGTAAGGAATTTCACCTATCCCCAAAGAATTGTATGGAATGATAAAACAGAAATACCCCCGGTAGAATAACCGAGGGTATTTTATAAGCATCAGCAGGGAACAGCTCGGTGAACCGTTCCCGATTGACTCAAATGCATCGTTACGAAGACTACGTACGATGTATCTTTAACGAAGTCTTAGCCCTCGACAATCGAAGTCTATTAGCCTTCGATTTCAGATACAACGCCGGAACCTACGGTACGGCCACCTTCACGGATAGCGAAACGCAGACCCTTTTCGATAGCGATGGGGGTGATCAGTTCAACGTTCATGTCAACGTTGTCACCAGGACGGCACATTTCAACGCCTTCAGGCAGCTTGATGGTACCGGTAACGTCAGTAGTTCTGAAGTAGAACTGCGGTCTGTAACCAGAGAAGAAGGGCTTCTGACGGCCGCCTTCCTTTTCAGTCAGAACGTATACCTGACCGGTGAACTTGGTGTGGGGATGGATCGTGCCGGGCTTGCACAGAACCTGACCTCTTTCGATGGCCTTCTTGTCGATACCACGGAGCAGCAGACCAACGTTGTCACCTGCTTCAGCGGAATCCAGCAGCTTACGGAACATTTCAACGCCGGTGATAACAGTGGTCTTTCTTTCTTCGGTCAGACCAATGATTTCAACGGTGTCACCCATCTTAACAGTACCACGTTCTACTCTACCAGTAGCAACGGTACCACGACCGGTGATGGAGAATACGTCTTCTACGGGCATCAGGAAGTCCAGGTCGGCCTTTCTTTCAGGAGTAGGAATGTAATCGTCAACAGCAGCCATCAGTTCCAGGATAGGAGCATATTCGGGAGCGGAAGTATCGGTGTTGGTGGATTCCAGAGCTTCACGAGCAGAGCCACGGATGATCGGAATATCGTCGCCCGGGAAGTCGTACTCAGACAGCAGTTCACGGATTTCCATTTCAACCAGTTCCAGCAGTTCTTCGTCGTCAACCAGGTCGCACTTGTTCATGAACACAACGATAGCGGGAACGCCTACCTGACGAGCCAGCAGAATGTGTTCACGGGTCTGCTGCATAGGACCGTCGGAAGCAGCAACAACCAGGATAGCACCGTCCATCTGAGCAGCACCGGTGATCATGTTCTTAACATAGTCAGC
>CAYXBQ010000062.1:0-5575 GCA_964463375.1 uncultured Ruminococcus sp.
AGGGCTATGCCCGGTAACTGTAAAACCCCCGGCTGAGCCGGGGGATACTTATTTGGGTTATAGAATTCGCAATAAAAATATAGGAGTTTGTCTCTTGCGTGGATCGGATCGCACAGAAAAAGCACCCCTTTTGGTGAGGTGCTTTTGGATTGCTGCGTTTATCTTTCCACTTCTTCCATGACGAAGGCTTCGAGAATGTCGCCGATCTGGATGTCGGTGGCCTTTTCCAGACCGATACCGCATTCGTAGCCGGCAGCCACTTCCTTCACGTCGTCCTTGAACCGGCGCAGCGAGGTGATGTGGTCCTCCATGACGACGATACCGCCCCGTACCACACGGATCTGGGAGGCTCTGGTCACCTTGCCATCCTGTACATAGGAACCGGCGATGATGCCCACGCCCGGTACTCGAATGGTCTGCCGTACCTCGATGTGGCCCTGCAGCACCTCCTTGAAGGTGGGAGCCAGCATACCCTTCATAGCAGCCTGGATCTCTTCGATGCATTCATAGATGATCCGGTAGGTGCGGATGTCTACGTTCATGCGTTCCCCGGAGTCGATGGCGCTCTTGTCGGGACGCACGTTGAACCCTACGATGATGGCGTTGGAGGCAGCGGCAAACTGTACGTCAGATTCCGTGATACCGCCCACACCGGAGTGGATCACACGGACCTTGACCTCGTCGTTGGTCAGCTTTTCCAGAGAAGCCTTTACCGCTTCCGCAGAACCGCCTACGTCTGCCTTGACGATGATGTTCAGCTCCTTGGCACCCTCGGCGATTTGGGCAAACAGGTCGTCCAGAGATACCTTGGCGTTTGCCTTGAAGATCTCGTCCTTGGCCTTATCCTTCCGCTGTTCTGCCAGCTCTCTTGCCATCCGTTCGTCTTCCACCGCATTGAATTCGTCACCGGCCTGGGGCACTTCGGCAAGACCAATGATCTCCACCGGTACGGAGGGACCTGCTTCTTCCATCAGCTGCCCCTTGTCGTTGGTCATGGCACGGACACGGCCTACCGCAGTCCCGGCGATCACGATGTCCCCGGCGTGCAGCGTACCGTTCTGTACCAGCACCGTGGCAACAGGCCCTCTGCCCTTATCCAGCTTGGCCTCGATGACGATACCCTTGGCTCTCTTGTGGGGGTCTGCCTTCAGCTCCTTCATTTCTGCCACCAGCAGCACGGATTCCAGCAGGTCGTCGATGCCCATGCCGGTCAGCGCAGATACCGGCACGCACATTACGTCGCCGCCCCATTCCTCGGGCACCAGATCGTACTTGGTCAGCTCGGTCTTGATGTTTTCCGGATTGGCGGTGGGCTTATCCATCTTGTTGATGGCAACGATGATGTCTACCCCGGCAGCCTTGGCATGGTTGATGGCCTCTACGGTCTGGGGCATGATGCCGTCGTCCGCTGCCACCACCAGAATGGCAATGTCCGTAGCCTGGGCACCTCTGGCACGCATAGCAGTGAAGGCCTCGTGACCGGGGGTGTCAAGGAAGGTGATGTCCTGACCGTTGGGAGAAACACGGTACGCACCGATGTGCTGGGTGATACCACCGGCTTCTCCTGCCGTTACGTTGGCATGGCGGATCGCGTCCAGGATGGAGGTCTTACCGTGGTCCACGTGACCCATAACGCACACAACAGGCGCACGGGGCTCCAGTGCTTCCTCGGAGGTCTCCTCTTCGCTGAACAGCTTCTCCTCGATGGTCACGTGGACCTCTCTTGTGACCACAGCACCCATTTCGTCGGCTACCAGATAGGCAGTGTCAAAGTCTACGACCTGGTTCACGGTCACCATCATGCCCATCATCATCAACCGCTTGACCACCTCGGCAGCGGTCACCTTCAGCCGAGAGGCCAGCTCCGATACGCTGATCTCGTCGGGAATGGTCACCTTCAGGGGCTGCTTCTTGGCTTTTTCCAATGCGGCTCTCTGCTTTTTATCCATAGCAGCCCGTTCCCGATCGGACTTACGACCCGTACCACGGTTGTCGCCACGCTGGTTCTGCTTCTTCAGCTTCTGCTTGTTGGACTGGCTTTCGTCCACGCCGGAGCCAAAGTTTTCCAGCCGTTCATCATACTTGGACAGGTCTACGTTGGAGCCACGGGTGTCTACCACACGGGTGGTACCGGTACGCTTCTTTTCCACACCGGTCTCCACCTTCGGCTTGGGCTGGGGCGGGATGGGCATACGATCCAGTCCACCGGAGTCCTTATCCTTGAAGCCACCGCTGCGGTTGTTGTCCCGACGAGGCCCGTTGTCCCGGCTGCCGTAGCTGCTCTGGGATCTGGGCGCACCGGTACCCTGCCCGTCACGGGAGCCGCCATCACGAGATGCCCCATCACGAGATGCCCCATCTCGATTGTAGGAGCCCTGGGGTCTCTGGCCGTCTCTGTTGTATCCATCCCGGGATGCCCCATCACGAGATGCGCCATCTCGAGATGCGCCATCTCGGTTGTAGGAGCCCTGGGGTCTCTGGCCGTCACGATTGTATCCGTCACGGGAACCACCGTCTCGATTGTAGGAGCCCTGGGGTCTCTGCCCGTCTCTGTTGTAGGAATTCTCTCTGGGCGCACCGTCTCTGTTCATGCTGCGTGCGCCGTTGTCCCGATTGGTGTTGTCTCGGGTAGCATTGCTATCCCGATTGTAGGACTGGTTTCTGGTCCCGGCATTGGTGTTGGGACCGGACTGTCCTGCCGTAGGATTGGTCTGCGGCTGTGTCGAACGGCTGTTGTCTCTGGTGGTATTCGTGCCTGCTCCAGACGGCTGCCGTCTCTGGTTGTTGTTTTGTCCGTTTTGATTGTTATGATTCCCCATACGCTGCTGTCCCGCACCCTCTGGCGCCATCTCCGCTTGTAAATTTGTTGTAGCATTTGCTACGGTAGCTCTTGCTGCGGTAGCTTTCGCTTCTGCCTCTGCCTCTGCTTTCGCCTTGGCCTTCGCCTCAGCTTCTGCCTTAGCTTTTGCTTCAGCCTCAGCCTTCGCTTTGGCTTCTGCTTCTGCCTTGGCTTTCGCTTCAGCCTCAGCCTTCGCTTTGGCTTCTGCTTCTGCCTTGGCCTTTGCCTTAGCTTCTGCCTTGGCTTTCGCTTCTGCTTCTGCCTTCGCCTTAGCCTCAGCCTCCGCTTTCGCCTTAGCTTCTGCTTCTGCTTTGGCTTTTTCTTCTGCTATGGCCTTGGCTTCTGCTTCCTTTTTGGCTTTTTCAGCCTTTGCCTTTTTGGCGGCAGAATCGGGAAGGTCGATCTCCGTTTTGCCGTCCAGGTAGTCATCCATGTCTTTGATCTGGTTCTGCCGGGTCATGTACTCGAAAAGCAGGCTGACCTCATCCGCATCCAGTGCCGCTGAAGTGTTCTTGCCGGGGAGCCCTGCGTCTTCCATGGTCGTGAGCAGGTCCTTTGTCTTTGTCCGCAGATCCTTTGCCAGCTGGTTCACACGGCATGCAGGTGTTTGTTTAGCTGCCAATCTCATCATCCTTTCTCTCTATATCGCATCTGTTCCATCCCTATGACCCGGTATTAAGCGCACACCGAAAGCGATCGGCGTGTGCTTAGATGCTACAGGGCTAAGGTGTTCTCAGGTTTCGTCTTCATGTTCTTCGGTTTCTTGCGCAGGTGCCGCCTTTGCCATATCTGCCGCCACACCGGCCGGTCCCTTACCGGGCAGCAGTGCTACGGCGGCACAGGGAGCGGTGGCACCAACGGTGTGTGCTATGGTGTATTTGTCTGCCGCAATGGTCACGCAGGGCACACCGGCTGTGGCACATTTGTCTCGCAGCTGCTTTGTGGTCCGTTCGGAGGCATCGTTGGCAAGCAGTACGCAGGTGGGGTGGGGTGCCTTGTGGAGTGCCTTTTCGACCAGCTCACTGCCCCGCACCACGCCGCCGGCCCGTTTACATAGCCCCACATACCGCAGCAGCTTTTCTGTGTCCAGTGCCATCATTGCATCCCCCGCAGTTCTTCTTCCACCCGGATCTCCTTGGCAAGCTGCTCGTAGACAGCCTCGGTGATCTCACATTCCAGCGCACTTTTCAGCCGGCCGGACTTCTTTGCCTTGGCAAGACATTCTTCCTTTTTACAGATATATGCGCCACGGCCGGATCTCTTGCCGGAAAAATCGATGGAAATACGATCCGTATCCGCCGGTGCCACTTCCACATCCGGGATCGGTGCTTCTGCTTCGGCAGGCTCTGCGTCCTTTTTGTCCAGGGGTGCCCGGACGATCCGCAGCAGATCCCGCTTATCGAAGGTACCGCCGCAGCCGACACAGCGCCGCTCTGGTACCTTGCGGGTCTTTTCGGTTTTGTTCTTGGGTTTGGTGGTAGCCATTAGTTCTGTTTCACACCCTTGATATCGATTTTGCAGCCGGTGAGCTTCGCAGCCAGGCGCACGTTCTGCCCTTCCTTACCGATGGCAAGGGAAAGCTGGTCGCCGGCCACGATAGCCTTTGCGGTACGTTCGCCGTCAAATTCCACCTCCAGCACAGTGGCAGGAGCCAGGGCAGCGGCGATGTAGGCTTCCATGCTGTCGGAGTAGGCGATCACGTCGATCTTTTCGCCCCGCAGCTCCTCCACGATGGGAGAGATACGCATACCCCGGTTCCCGATGCAGGCACCCACAGCGTCCACGGCGGGATCCCGGGAGAGCACAGCGATCTTAGACCGGCTGCCGGCTTCTCTGGCCACGCCCTTGATCAGCACGGTGCCGTCCTGGATCTCGGGAATATCGGCTTCGAACATCCGGCGCAGCATATTGGGGTGGGTCCGGGACAGGTTGACGATGGGGCCCGGTTCGCCGTCCTTGCGCACCTCGGTGACAAATACCCGGATCCGGTCGCCCACCTGGAAGTGCTCGTCGGGGAGCTGGTCGGCCTTTTTCATCCAGGTGACGGACGTGCCGGTATCCAGCTGGATGTCGCCGTTTTCGGGGTCGATCTGGGTAACGACGGCGCTGATGACCTCTTCCTTTTTCCGTTCGTATTCCTTGATGATGTTGGTCTTTTCCGCTTCCCGGATGCCCTGTACGATGACCTGCTTAGCGGTCTGGGCACTGAGGCGGCCGAAGGAAGCGAGCTTGATCTCGTCCTCGATCACGGAGCCGATCTCATACCGGCGGCTGATCTGCTGGGCATCCTCGAAGGAGATCTCGCTCTTGGGGTCTTCCACCACCTCCACAACGGTACGCCGCTGGAAGATCTTCATATCCTTCTTTTCCCGATCGATAGCGACACGCACCGAAGAGGAGCCGAATTCCTTTTTGAAGGCCGACTGCATAGCCGCCTCTACTTTTTCGAGCATATAGTCTACCGGGATCCCTTTGGTTTTCTCCAGCAGCTCCAACGCTTCAAACAGTTCCGCGTTCATTTTGTATTTTTTCTCCTTTATATAGTACCCATGGAGAGCTCCATGAGCCTTTGTTTTTTCTTTTTTGTGGGTTATTTTGTACTGGCGTACGGCGGGGGGGCTATTACGCATAGGGCGCACTTCCCGTGGGGGGCTTCAACTGGCGTACGGCGTATGGACACTGCGTTGGGCTTTTGGTCACTCCACCATTCTGGCGGCACGTGAATCCTTCGCACCC
>CAYXBQ010000063.1:0-4982 GCA_964463375.1 uncultured Ruminococcus sp.
TTTTGATTTCTTGTTACCGTTATCGGTAGTGCAACTTCATTTTACAATGCGCTAATTTCTTACAAACACAAAAAAACCAGCGAATCCATAGGGAATCACTGGCTTTTCCGCTGACGCAGAAGGAGAGATTTGAACTCTCGCGCCGGTTACCCGGCCTACACCCTTAGCAGGGGCGCCTCTTCGGCCTCTTGAGTACTTCTGCGTACCAAAACAGATGCGGTCGTCTCAGGAACATCTGCCTATATAGTATACACCATTTTCCTCCGTTTGTCAACCGGTTTTGGCGATTTTCTTTCGAAATTTTTTATTGTCCCGCTGCACCTCACCGGTTTTCTCCCTTCTCCCCGTCTTCGCCAAATATATCGTGGTCCAGCTCCGTTCGTTCCCAGGGATTGGCGTGGTACAGCGTCAGACCCTTGTCCAGCTGGCGGCACTTCTGCATGCTGATGCCGTGGAGCCGCTTGAAGGTGCGCTGGGCGTGGCGTAGGTCGTGGAGACCCACCGATTCGCAGATCTCCCGCAGAGGCCGCTCCGGTTCGCTGTGCATCCGGGAACGCAGCTCCTGCATCCGGATCCCCGTGATGTATTCCAACACCGTCTGCCCCGTCTCGTGCTTGAATACCGTGCTGAGATAGTTCACGCTGATCCCCAGCTGTGCGGCGATCTCCGACAGGGTCAGCGGCTCCCGGAAATGGCTGCATATGTACTTTTGCGCCTTGTACACATAGTAGTACCCGCTGCGCCGCTCCTTCTCCGTCTCTCCCCACACCTGCTGCCGAAAGGCCCCGTCCAGCATGGCAACAAGCGTGTACCACCCCGCCAGACACCGCATATGGGCGGCAGCCGTGTGGTCTAAGTATTGGCTCAATATCGTCTGCTGGGTGGCCAAAAATACGCTCAGCTCCTCCGCCGGCAAAAGGCTCACCTGGGGCAGATATACCGTGTACGGCTCTTCCTGTCCCGGCAGCGGCAGGATCGTTTGGGGCGTGTCCGTGTCGTACCGGCGAAAATGCCAGTCGTCGATCTCCACCGCCACCGATGTGCATTGCAGCCGATGGTCGCCGGCTGTGATGGTGTACCGCTCGTCCGGCATGTACAGGCTGATGCCACCCTCCGGCACGGTGTAACCCCCCTGCGCCGTCTCCACCTGCATGGCACAGCCCTCGTGTGCGCTGATCTCTAAGATATTGCGCCGATGGTCGATGATGTTTTTCCTGCCGTTCTCCCCCAGCTGCACCGAACAGGCGAACCGCAGCCGTGGCTGAGACCGCAGCTCGATCCCGTAAAATACCATAGTCTCCCTCCTTTGTCCATTACCAATAGTATACAATATTCCCCCCGATTTTGCAACCCTCTGTGCCACAAATGCTAAATATTATCGTAGGATCGCACCGCATTGTCACCTTTTCGCCGTTTACAGAGCCCATGCAGTATGGTATAATACGGATAGAATGGATCTATTATTCTATGCTCGGAGGATATTTGTATGTATCGCTTTGCCAAACGAACCATCACCTATCTGCTTCTTGCTTCCCTGCTGCTCTCCACCATCGCCTGCGGCAGTACCACCACCGAGGAGACGACCCCCACAGCCCAGAATGATGTCACCGCCCAAACCGAAACGGAACCTCTAACCGGCATCGAGGCACGCAAGCTGGTGTCCGATGAGCTGCCGGAAAAGGATTTCGGCGGTCGTGCCTTCCGGGTGCTGACCTACGACTTCTGCGAGACCGACTTTGTCACCGAGGGCATGACCGGTGCGCTGATCAACGATGCCATCTATAGCCGCAATACCACCATCTCCGAACGGTTTAACATCCAGCTGGAGACCGATGCCACCCACAATTCCAGCGAGACCACGACCCTGGTCAAAAACCAGATCCAAGCCGGCGAGGATTTTGCAGACCTGATCTCCCACCACATGATCGAGACTGCCAAGCTTGCCGTCACCCACTTCTACCGGGACTGGAACGACTTTTCCTATGTGGATCCCGCAAAGAGCTGGTGGAACCAAAGTGCGTATAGCGACCTGTCCATCGCCGGGCAGTCCTTCCTGATGGCCGGCAGCATCACGCCCTACTTCCTGACCCACTACTACTGCGCCTACATGAACAAGGATCTGGGCGACGACTACGGCCTCACCGACACCATCTATCAAACGGTGCTGGACGGCAAGTTCACCATCGACTACTACTATGCCCAGATCCAGGACAAATGGCAGGATCTGGATGGGGATGGCAAGCCCAGCGACAAGGACTTCTACGGTCTGGCAGCCCAGGTCACCAGCTATGCCTCCCCCTACATCTATGCCTTTGGGGAAAAGACCGTGCAGCCGGACGAGGATGGTCTGCCAAGGCTGGACATCGATGAGGAAAAATTTGCCTCCATCGTGGAGAAGATCTACAAGCTGTTCTACGAATCCAACGGCACCATCACCACCACCGGCTGGGATCTGCACCGGGACACCTTCCTGGACAACCGTGCCCTGTTCTTCAACGGGGTATTTGAGCACGCCATCTCCATCATCAACGACATGGAAGCGGACTTTGCCATCCTGCCCTACCCCAAGTGGAACGAGGATCAAGCGGACTATCTGACCATGAGCGACGGCTCCAGCCCTCTGGTCAGCATACCGATCACCGCCGCAGACACGGAATTCGTGGGCATCATCACGGAGGCACTGGCGGCAGAATCCTGGAAGACCGTCACCCCCGCTGTGTTTGATACGGCACTGAAATACCGTGGCGCACGGGACGAGACCTCCATCCAGGTCATCGAAATGATCGAGCCGGGCGGTATCATCGACTTCGGCTTTGTGTTCGGCGAATACAATTCCATGGGCTTTTTGCTCTCCAACCTGATGGAACAAAAGAAGGACAACTTTGCCTCCTACTATGCCTCCAAGAAGGAATCCTGGGAGAAGAAGTTAGACACCATCATCGAAGATTTTATGAAAGAATAAAGGAGGCGCCACCATGCTTTCGATCCCCCTGATGAACGCCACATCCAACGCCGAGACCCGCCCCATCTACCTGTCCTGGCTCCAAAAGGCCGGTGCCGACAGAGTCTTTGTGTGCCCGGAAAATCCCTTTGGAGACACGGAGCGGCTGGCAGTGATCCAACAGACTTTAGCAGAAAATATCGCCTACTACAGCGCAAACGGGCTGGACGTGGGCGTGTGGATCGGTGGACTGGGCCACGGCGGTATGCTGACCCACGAGACCCATGCACGGACCGGACACTACACCCGCATCCGAGGACTGGGCAACGGTGGTGAGGCCGACGACTCCTTCTGCCCCCTGGATCCCGATTTTGTCGCCATGTACCGGCAGTACATCCGTGCCCTGGCCGAAGCAGGTGCCAAAATGATCCAGATCGACGATGACCTGCGTATCGCCATGCACGGTCCCGTTGCCATCGGCTGTGCCTGCCCCCGCCACATGGAGACACTGAACCGCCGTGCCAAAGCCGCAGGACTGCCCAAAGCCGACTACACCAGAGAAGAGCTGGCAGCAGAGCTGTTCACCGGCAAGCCCACGCCCATCCGCAAGCTCTGGCTGGAGCTGCAAGGGGATACGCTGAAGGACTTTGCTGCCGCCCTGCGAGAGGAGCTGGATGCCATCGATCCCACCATTCGGCTGGGACACTGCGCCTGCCTGTCCACCTGGGACACCGACGGCGTGGACTCCATCACCCTATCCCGCATTTTCGCCGGCTCCACAAGGCCCTTCCTGCGGCTCATCGGTGCGGCCTATTGGAACGACAACCACACCTTCGGCACCACGGGACTGGGCTCCATCGTGGATCTGGAACGGATGCAGTTCGCCTGGTGCCAGCAGTATGCGCCGGATATTGAGCTCATGAGCGAAGGAGACGTGTACCCCCGGCCCCGGTACAATGTGCCGTCTACATACGTAGAAGGCTTCCACCAGGCACTGATCGCCAACGGTACGCCGGACATTTTGAAATATATGCTGGACTACACCTTCGATCCCGCCTACGAGACCGGCTACATCCGTCGGCACGCCCATCAAAAGGCACTGCGGGAACAGATCGCCGCCGCCTTTGCCCAGACAGAGCCGGCCGGTATCTACGTCTACGAAGCCATGCACAAGCTGGCAGACCTGGACTGCACCGGGATCCCGGAAGGGGTGCTGGCCTATCGGCTGATGCCCCACGCCGCCAACTTCACCGGTGCCCACGCCCTGCCCATCAGCTTCACCCGCTCGGACTATACAAATGTTGCCATGGTGGTAGGGGAGAACGCCAAGACCGTCCCCGCAGAGGTGGTGGAGATGCCGCTGGTGCTGGACGCTACGGCAGCCCGGATCCTCACCGAACGTGGCTTTGACGTGGGTCTGGACAAGCTGGAGCCCATGGACAGACCGGCGGCAGAGGTGTACCCGGCAGGCTGCGTCACGCCCCACAGCACCCAGATCCCGGTGGACACAAACGGCCGGTTCTACCACATGACACCTCGTGCAGGAGCCGCCATCGCCAGCCGCTTCACCAACGATGCCCCGGTGGTCTATCGGTATGTGCGAACAAGCGGCGCACCGGTGGTGGTGTATGCCTTCGACATAGAGACCGTCGACACGTGTTCTGTATTCATCAAAAACTATTGCCGTGGCGAACAGCTCACCGACCTGCTGCCGCCTCTGCCGGTGACGATCCACAAAGAGCCGGGCGCATATGTGCAGGCAAGAAAGGCAGACGGCAAGCTGGTGGTCGGCATCTGGAACTTTGGCAAGGACACGCTGCTGCCGGAGGAGATCCAGCTGGACGGCACCTACCGGACGCTGACCCCCATCGGCGACACCACCGCCACCCTGCACGGCACCGGCGTTACGCTAAAAGAGATGATCCCGCCCTACGGCTTTGCGGGCTTTGTGGTACAGTGAGAATCCCATCCCCAAAAAACGTCACTCCGACAATGCTGGGTGGTCGTAAAACAGTAAAATTAAAAAATGGCGAAAACCATT
>CAYXBQ010000064.1:0-4929 GCA_964463375.1 uncultured Ruminococcus sp.
TCCACCCCGAAGCGAACGAAGGCGTAGCGGCTCAGATACCCGGCGCAGTCACGACCGTTCCATTCCTTCTCGAAGGAGAACGTGTTCGGGCCAAGACCGTAGGGCTCCGGATCCGAACGGTGGTGGGGGCCCATCACGTTCCGCATGGCACAACGCAGCGTCAGCACGATCTCGTTTGCCCCTTCCCGCAGATATTCTGCCAGGTCTACGTGCCGCAGGAACAGCATCTCCCCGGCTGCCACACCGTTTACCGCCACCGATGCCGTTGCAAAACGTCCGCTCAGTGCCAGCACCGTTGCGTCTCCCTTGTGGTAGTCGTAGCTGTACCGCACCGTCATGGCACCGCTGAAGAAGGGATACCCATCCTTCACTACATTTGTAATGTTCACAACATCCTTCTGGTTGCCCAGCACAAAGTCCCCTTCGTATACCACAGAGCTGCGTACATCGTCCGTGAACGTGCCATCCGTCACCAGGGCAAAGTCGCCCACCAGATAAGCCGCCTCGATCTCCGTGTCAAATACCAGACAGTTCCGCAGAGACTCCGATACACCGCTGTACAGCACGTAGTACACATAGTCTCTCTGCCAATGCCGCAGGGATACCACCACCTCGTTCACACCGGGCTTCACCAAAGCCGCAATGTTCACACCGGCAAAGTTCCGGTCAAACCACCAGTTCTCCCGGGAAGGCTCCACTGCCACACCGTTGACGGTCACAGAGGTCTGTCCCATGGGCTCCAAAATCAACCGCAGGTCGTCAGCATGATAGCCCTCTCCCGCCGTGAAGGTGTACTTGATCCAAACCTGTCCGTCAAACTGTTCCCGCAGCAGATTGTCCTTGATCCCGTAAATAGACAACGGCTCGTCGTAGTGTACCCCATCCTTGGACAGCATAGCGGTATCCAGTACCATCATGTTCTCCGGCTTTTCGGCAAAGGCAGCGGTAGCCGGTACCGGAATGGTCTTTTCCGCCTTCTCCGGCTTGCCATCCAAAAGTGCCACATCCGCACCATTCACCAGCAGCAGGTGAGACTGCGCATCCTCAAAGGACAGATATACCTTTCTGCCGCCGCACTTTTCGCACACTTCTCCATGTACCGGGATCAGCTTCAGTTCGTCCGCATCCGCATCCAGATCGATCTCGCAAACGCTCTTGGCACCGGGAATGCCCACCTTCACACAGTCGAAGCTGTCGGCGGAAATATTGGTGATAAAGAGCAGGCTGGAACCGTCGGGCAGTCTTCTGGTCATCTTCCGCAGTGCCGGCACATTATTGCCATCCACGGAGATCCGTGCGTCACGATAGGCCAGAATGTCGTCCCAGGTCATGTTTGCCTGAAGCCAGCTCATGTCTGCCGCTTCCCCATCGATGCAGGCCGGCGCATCTTTGTACAGCCATACCTTACCGCCGTTTGCCATGTATGCCTGAAGCATCGCCACAGTCTCGTGATCCAGCGTGTAGGTAAAGGGAACGATCACCGCCTCGTAGGTGCACTTGCCCACGATGATCTTGTCCCCGTCCACCTTGGCCATCTTCTTCATCATGTTTTCGTCGCCATAGTGGTAGGGCACCTGATTATACCCCAGCAGTCTGGACAGACCAAAGAAGTGTCCTTCGATCTCGTTGTGCCAGTCCGCACCCTTCTTGTAGCGCATATAGGCACCATGGATGGGATGGATCACCAAGATCGGCGCATATTCTTCGCCCTCCGACAAAGCCGCACCCAGCCGGTTGTAGTGCCAGTCAAAGGGGATCATCTGCTGCTGCCACGGGTTGTGCTCGGAGTAGTGCAGGGGGTAGTCTCTCTTGCGCTGGCCTCTTTCGGAGTAGGGATACAGGTGCTGACACATCAGGTTCACACCACCGGCATACTGCATATCGGCAATGCGCTTCAGCTCCGTGGGAGATACGTCCCAGCCACAGCAGGCGAACATTTCGGAAAGCGCCTTCTTCTTGCCCAGCTGTGCGCAGGCAGAACCCAGCTGCTTGGGTGCAATATCGTCGGCGATGCCACGACCTAAGTAGTCGATGCCGGGGATGTCTTCGTATTCGTAGAAGGGCATGACCCCACCGATGCACATCATCTGCCCGGACAGAGAGGATTCCTCTACCGCGTGCCCGGTCAGCTTCACGCCGTTCTCCTGACACCATTCGTGTACCAGCCGCACCCAGTTGTTGATGAACAGCTCATGGATCAGCTTGTAATAATCGTACCGAAACTTGTCCCCGCCGGGAAGGTCCTTCTCAAAGATGGCAGGCAGACCGGGGAAGATCTCATAGCCGTAGGTCTCCTTGAAGATCTTGGGCAGTGTGTTGGAGTAGGTGTGGCCCCAACGGAAGTACTGGGGTTCATCGGTGAAGAAGCCGGGCATGGCACCTCCGAAATCCGCCCCGCAGGCCTTCTTGTATTCCGCATGGGTCAGACGCAGGAACTCCTTGGTGATCTCCCCATCCAGCACGTCCACATAGGAGTTGTCGTACTGGCGATAGATCCGCAGGTATTCGCTGCAACCCTCCACCGGCTCGGTGACCCAGTTGTAGCTGCCGTCTGCATTTTTCGTGTAGGCAGCAATGGTGTCCTCGTCATTGGGGAAGGTGCCGGTGCTCTCGGTCAGCATACCTAAGGCAAAGTTCTTCTTGTCGTCCAGCAGCTTGCCGCCCGCAAACCCGGAGGGCCAGCCGTTTTCGTCGTAGGACCAGGCTTCCATGCCCAGCTTCTTTGCCTCGTCCACGCAGACGTTCACGCAGTTAAACCAGTCGTCGGACAGGTATTCGGTCTCCAGCCCACCTCTGGCGTGCATAAAGAAGCCGTTCATGCCCAGCTCCTTCATCCGCCGGATCTGACGTCGCAACTCGCCTTCCTCCAGCTTATCGTTCCAGCTCCAGAAAGGGATCGAGCCGTAGGACGGTGCTTTGTCGTACAGCTTTTGCAATAATTCGTTCATATATATGCTCCTTTGCATTGTGTTCGGTGTATAGGTATAGTATAGCATATTTTTGGTGAAAATGGAAGGGGAGAAAAAAGAAAATTTGTTGAAACACGACATCTCCCACGAAAAAAGCCCCACCGTCTCCGGCAAGGCTTTCCCGATCTCTTTACTTTTGCAGACTATCCAAATAATACTGTTCCAGCTCCCCGTCGGAAATGGTGGTGGTCCTGCCACGGAGGTATTCCGCATCCACCTTTTCCTTCATGGCCGCCACAACGGGATCCTTCTTGTCGATCTTCTCGTTCTTCCCCTGCTCGGCTAAGTACCGGTTCAGCCAGTGGGCAATGCCCGCCAGCCCACTGTTGTTGTCCACCGCCACCTTGGCAGGCCGATTCAGCAGCTTTTCCGTGTTGAAGATGTTGTAGATCTCCTCATCCTTCATGAGCCCATCCGCATGGATCCCCGCCTTGGTCACGTTGAAGTCCCGTCCCACAAAGGGTGTACGTGGCGGGATGTCGTAGCCGATCTCGTGGGTGAAGTAGTCTGCGATCTCCGTGATCACCGTGGTGTCCATGCCGTCGGTGGTGCCCCGCAGCGACGCATATTCCATGACCATGGCTTCCAGCGGGCAGTTGCCGGTCCGTTCGCCGATGCCCAGCAGCGCACAGTTCACGCCGGAGCAGCCGTACAGCCACGCCGTAGCCGCATTGGTGACCACCTTGTAGAAGTCGTTGTGCCCATGCCATTCCAGCATCGCCGACGGGATCCCGGCATAGTGCATGAGACCATACATGATCCCGGGGACAGAACGAGGCAGCGCCGCACCGGTGTAGGAAATGCCGTAGCCCATGGTGTCGCAGGCCCGGATCTTCACGGGAATACCGCTCTGCTTGCTGAGCTTGTTCAGCTCTTCCGCAAAGGGCAAAACGAACCCGTAGAAGTCCGCCCGGGTGATGTCTTCGAAGTGGCAGCGAGGCGAAATGCCCATCTCCAAAACGTCGGAGATCACGGACAGATACTTGTCCATGGCACTGCGCCGGGTCAGCCCCATTTTGTTGTAGATGTGGTAGTCGGAGCAGGACACCAGCACCCCGGTCTCCCGAATGCCCAGCGACTTGACCAGCTCAAAGTCCTTTTTGGAGGCACGGATCCAGGTGGTGATCTCCGGGAACTGGAAGCCCAGATCCTGACAAGCGGCCAGTGCTTTGCGATCCTTTTCGGAGTACACAAAGAACTCAGACTGCCGGATCAGCCCCTTTGGTCCCCCCAAACGATGGAGCATCTCGTACAGGTCCCGGATCTGCTTGACGGTAAAGGGAGCGGTAGACTGCTGCCCATCCCGGAAGGTGGTATCGGTGATCCAGATCTCGGCGGGCATATGCATAGGCACGACCCGGTGGTTAAAGGAGACCTTGGGGACAGATTCATAATCAAAGAGGTAGCGATACAGCTCGGGTGTATCTCGTTCCTGTAAGGAGTAATGGTATGCAGACTGTTCGATCAGGTTGGTAGCCTCAGAGAAGGCGATCTTGATCTCATGTTCACGCTTAAAGGGCATAATCTCACGAACCTTTCTATGACAGCAGGTATAGAACCCTGCGGATCCAAATCCAGTGTATTCTGTGATAATTATAGCACAGAAACTGCAAGTCGTCAAGAGCGAAACTGCACTATTTTTGGGATTTTTCAAAAATTCCGCGACAAAAATGCATTTTTCTTCCGCAAATCATGCAGAGGGTTTGTACTGGCGTACGGCGGGGTGACCCATTCCGCATAGGGCGCACGTCACGTGTTTTTTTCTCAACTGGCGTTGGGCTTTTGGTCACTCCACCATTCTGGCGGCACGTGAATCCTTCGCACCCAACCCTGTAGGGAACGGTCTTGACCGTTCCGCCGCTTTGCACTTCCCGTGGGGTTTTTTTGTACTGGCGTACGGCTTGCTGACGGATTTTTTCACGATTAGTATCGTGGGAATGCCCTGTGCGGGCAGCACTCA
>CAYXBQ010000065.1:0-4703 GCA_964463375.1 uncultured Ruminococcus sp.
GGTTATTTATGTAAACATCGATAACGTGTCCGTTGCCGTCAAAGGTACCCTTGAATGGTTTTGCTCCGGGATTATCTTTATCGCCCATCCTACCGGTAAACACCCCAATCGGTGTCCACGATGCGTACGTGCCGTCTTTGCCCTTGCCTGCGCCGTATGTTTTCGACATATCGATGTCCGCTGTCAGCTTGATGAACTGATCGCTGAAATCGTTGCAAGTGTTGACCGCATTGCGGAACGCTTCGAGTGTGGTAAGGTTGGGGATCTCAAAAGGATCATCAGACGTGCCATCGCCCACGATCGTGATTTCGGGGTTCGCCTTGAGCGTCGGTCTGCCCAGGAAGGTGTTCATTTCCCAAGTGTTCGTGAAATCAAAGCCGGTGAATTTGCTTGCGTCCTTGAACTCCGCCGACGTGAGTGCAACTGTTGTGTCGGTGCCATAACCGATACCTGGTTGGGAACTTTTGAGGTAGTAGCAGTTTGTTACTGTTCCATATTTCACATAACCAACAACTCCGCCAACAACATCACCTGTACCGCTGACTGTGCCGGTGTTGTAGCAGTTTGTTACTGTTCCATCATCAAAGTAACCAACAACTCCGCCAACATTAGTATCACCGCTGACTTTGCCAGTATTGTAGCAGTTTTCTACTACTCCACGGGCTATGTTCCCAACAACTCCGCCAACAATTGAACCACCGCTAACTGCACCGGTGTTGTAGCAGTTCATAACATTTCCTTTCGGAAACCAACCAACAACTCCGCCAGCACCATAACAATCACTGCTTACCGTGCCGGTGTTATAGCAGTTTTCTATTGTGCCATAGTTACGAACAGTCACACCGCCAACATAATAACCGCCTGTGATCTCGCCGTTGATGCCGAGGTTCTTGACCGTGCCGCCTTCTGCGACATAGGCAAACAAGCCTTGGTTATCGGCAGTGGGGTTATTTATGTAAACATCGATAACGTGTCCGTTGCCGTCAAAGGTACCCTTGAACGGTTTCGCTCCGGGATTATCTGTACCGTTCATCCTACCGGTAAACACCCCTATCGGTGTCCACGATGCGTACGTGCCGTCTTTGCCCTTGCCTGCGCCGTACGTTTCCGACATATCGATGTCCGCTGTCAGCTTGATGAACTTGTCCGCATAGCTCTCGCCGCCGTTGTTTACGGAATCCCGGAACGCTTCGAGCTGCGCCAGCGTTGCGATCGTGTATGCATCGGTCTCGCTCCCGGTGCCAGAGGCAAAAATACTCTCCTCCTCCACGGCAAAAACCGTCATGGGCAGAACCACCAGCACCATGCAGAGGATCAGCAAAATATAGCCTATTCGTTTTTTCATAAAAAACATCTCACCTTCTTTCTTCCTATAGTATATCAAAAGCAAAACGTTTTGTCAATAGGAAAGCCCCAAAAAAGTGAAAAAATTTTCAAAAACGAACGCCGTTTTATACCCCTTTGCCCATGGCGTAGGCTTTTTCCATGGCGGGCGTGTCCCGGATCTCCCCCTTTTCGTATACGCCCATGCCGTACAAAATGCCCATCTCCTTGGCACCCTCCACGCAGTCCGCATAGCCACGGAAGCATGCTATGGTGGTCTCTGCCGCTGCTTCGTCTCCGTCGGCCGCCGTGACGATGTAATAGAATTCCTTATTCTTGACCTCCAGCCAGCGTGCCACCGTTCTGTCGATCAGTGCTTTCAGCTGGGCATCGATGGAATAGAAATACACCGGGCTTGCCAGCACCAGCACGTCTGCATCGATCATCTTTTGCAGCACCTCTGCCATATCGTCCCGCACGGCACATACGCCCGTCCCCCGACAGGCATAGCAGGCACGGCAGTAGCCGATATTCTTTTCCGCCACCCGGATCTTCTCCACCGTATGCCCGGCCTCTGCGGCTCCTTTGGCAAATGCGTCACAGAGCATATCGGAATTCCCATTCTTGCGGGGGCTGCCGGATAAAATCAAAACCTTCTTAGACATTGTTATTTCTCCTTTTTATATTTACCAATTTTTCTTTTCTTTTGCGCTGTCGTGCTTCGTCTTCCGCTCCTCCACCATCCGGCAGAACCACTCCACCATGTTCGGGTCGGTGTGGGAGAAGAAGGCAGAACGCTTTTCGTCCAGCCCGGCGATCAGTTCCATATCCGCCGGTGTCAGCGCAAAGTCAAATACCTGGAAATTCTCCCGCATCCGCTCCACGTGGGTGGACTTGGGGATCACCACTACACCACGCTGCAAGTGCCAACGAAGCATGACCTGCGCCGGTGTCTTGCCGTATTTGTCACCGATCTCCCGCAGCTCCGGCAGCTCGAACATACCGCCACGGCCTTCTCCAAAGGGTGCCCACGCTTCCACCTGCACGCCATACTTTTCGTGCCACGCCAGAGCTTCCGTCTGCTGGTGGTAGGGATGCACCTCGATCTGGTTGACCATGGGCTTGATGCGGGCAAAGGATGCTAAGTCGATCATGCGATCCGTGTAGAAGTTGGAGATGCCGATGGTACGGATCAAGCCCTCTGCATACAGGTCCTCCAGCGCCCGATAGGCTCCGTACACATCGCTGAAGGGCTGGTGGAGCAGGCAAAGATCCAGATAATTCGTTTGCAGCTTGCGCATGGATGCCAACACCGACTGCCGGCATGCATCATACCCGTAATGCTCGATCCAAACCTTGGTGGTCAAAAAGATCTCCTCCCGGGGAATGCCGCTTTTGACAATGGCAGAGCCCACCTCTTCCTCATTGAAATAGGACTGCGCCGTGTCGATCAAGCGATAGCCCGCTTGCAGTGCATCCAACACACAACGCTCGCACTCGTCCTTTTGCACCTGATACACGCCGTATCCCAGCATGGGCATTTCCACGCCATTATATAGATGTACAAATTCCATTCAACTTCCTCCGATACTTGCATTTTACAAAAACTTTCCCGCTCTGTCAAAGAGTGCTTGACAAAAGGGGGGCGTAGCTGTACAATACTATTATACAGGTTAAAGTAGACTTTAAGTCAAGGGGTTTCCCGAAAATTTTTGGAGGAAATATGGCATACACGATCGGCGAAATGGCAAAACGGCTGGGGGTAGCGGCCTCTACGCTGCGGTATTATGATAAGGAAGGATTGCTGCCCTTTGTGGCACGTTCGGAAAGCGGCATGCGGGTGTTCCAGGATGGGGATTATGAGTGGCTCATGATCATCGAGTGTTTGAAAAAAACCGGGATGCCGCTAAAGGACATCCGGACATTTGTCAACATGGCCATGGCGGGGGACGAGACCATCGAGGAACGGCTGGCGTTGATCAACAAGCAAAAGGAGACCATCGAGCAGCAGATCGCAGAGCTACGGGAGATCCACGAAGTGCTTTTGTTCAAGCAATGGTATTACGAAACGGCGAAGCGGGAGGGCTCCACCGCTGTGCCACGGGAGATGCCGTTGGAGGCACTGCCGGAAGCATTTCGGTCGGTGCGGCAAAAGCTGCGTGGGGAATAAAAAACGGGTGGACCACGGTATCGCTACCGCAGTTCACCCATTTTATTTTATGGATCACTTTGTATAAAACCCATAGAGTACCATGGCAACCAGCGCACGTGTGGCGTTATCCTTGGGCAGGATGTTGCCGTCGATGTTCTCGATCAGGTTCGCACTGCATGCCCACTGCATTGCGGGGATGGCGTATTCGGCGATGTCTGCGAAATCTTCGCAGGAGAGAATATTTGTGTTCTCACCAATACTCAGGTCGTAGCCTAAGAATGCTGCGTACCGGTAGAAGATCGTCACAAGCTGTTCTCTGGTGAGTTCGTGATCCGGTGCAAATTCGGATTCGGTGATACCGTTTACTAAGCCAATGGACTTCGCCCATACCACGGCATTGTAGTACCATGCGTCTACTGCTACATCCGTGAAGGGATTTGCTTCATCCATTACGGGCGCACCGGCGGCACGATAGAGAACCGTTACCAACATAGCTCTCGTCAGACCTTCATCCGGTGCAAAGGTATCGGTGGACATACCGTTCATGTAGCCGTTTTCGTAGACGAATTTTACAGCTTCGTAGAATGTGTCGGTTTCAGCTACGTCGGAGAAGGGATTTTCCCACGGCTCTTCAACCGGTTCCGTCACTTCCGGTTCCGTCTCAACAGGCTCGGTTTCTTCCGGTTCCGTATTTTGCAATAGGTTTTGCAAAAAAAAATGTAAATTGTTGCTCCTGCGTAGATATACCGGTAAGCTTTAAGGCCGTTTCACGAATCACCCGCCGAACAATTTTGGTATACCACATATCCCCCATTACGCACATTTCCGGAAGGGTCTTGACCCTTCCCTACGGCTGTGGACAAAACAAAAAAGCCACAGTCGAAACTGCAGCTTTTGTACCTCCCCCAACTGGACTCGAACCAGTGACACCCTGATTAACAGTCAGGTGCTCTACCGACTGAGCTATGGAGGAATATTCCCGAAAACAAACGTGAGGTTAGATGCTACTCTAACCTCCGTCGTTTCGTGTTGGCGAATACCTATTTTCCCGGGCCGTCTCCAGCCAAGTATCTTCGGCACGACAGAGCTTAACTTCTGTGTTCGGAATGGGAACAGGTGGACCCTCTGCGTCAATCTCACCAACTATAACCTCACCTTCAGGATCTCTCCCTCAGCAAGATCTTCACTTTAGCAGGTTAAACATGTTAGACCTACTTTGGGAAAAACA
>CAYXBQ010000066.1:0-4238 GCA_964463375.1 uncultured Ruminococcus sp.
CAGCTTAATATCTGCGGCAAGATTTTCGATAAACTTGCTGCCCCAAGTCTTATGCGCATTGATCAGCTGACCGATGTTGTAGTATAACAGGATCAGCTCCTTGTTGACCTGCAACGCTGCCGTGTACTGTGCGTGCCTGATCTTCTGCTTGATATTCTGCACCAAATCAAGATATTCGTTATCGTTCAAAAACAACCCCATACCGTTACCTCACTATATGCGCACAAAAACCACATGGGTATAAAAATGATCCGAACCCATCTTCCATTAAGAAGATACGATCCGGATCATTTCCTATATGCGGGAGACGGGACTTGAACCCGTACGGAGTAATCCACACGCCCCTCAAACGTGCGCGTCTGCCAGTTCCGCCACTTCCGCATAACAGATGCAACCTACGTTACGTCACTGCGTGTATTAGTATACCACATTTGCCCGGATTTGTCAAGAGGGATGGCAAGATTTTTTTAAAAAATTCCGTCCCCTCTTTACATCTCGGTGAAAGTGTGATATAATAAAAGAACAAATGTCCAACACCTGTCTGTAAGGAGGTGTACCTATGTCTATCTACCATCTTTGTGCACCCTATGCACCGACCGGGGATCAGCCCCAGGCCATCGACCAGCTTTGCCGTGGGATCGAGAGCGGTATGAAATACCAGACCCTGCTGGGTGTCACCGGCTCCGGCAAGACCTTTACCATGGCAAACGTCATCGCTCGTATGGATCGACCGGCGCTGGTGTTAGCCCCAAACAAAACTCTGGCGGCGCAGCTGTGCTGTGAGTTTCGGGAGTTTTTCCCCGACAATGCCGTAGAATATTTTGTTTCCTACTATGATTATTACCAACCGGAGGCCTATGTGCCCGGGCGGGACATCTACATCGAAAAGGATTCCTCCGTCAACGACGAGATCGACAAGCTGCGGCACAGTGCCACCTCGGCCCTGTTCGAACGGCGGGACGTGATCATCGTGGCCTCTGTCTCCTGCATCTATTCTCTGGGGCCACCGGAAGAATACCAGAAGCAGGTCATCGGTCTGCGGCCGGGCTTGGAAATGGCAAGAGAGACTTTGGCAGCCCTGCTCATCGCCTCCACCTACGACCGGAACGACGTGAATTTCGTCCGTGGCAATTTCCGCATCCGGGGAGACACATTGGAGGTCTATCCGGCAGGCTACGACAACAAGGCTGTCCGGGTGGAGTTTTTCGGGGACGAGATCGACCGCATCTCCGAGATCGATCCGCTGACCGGCAAGACACTTAGCGTACTGAACTATGTTGCCATCTATCCCGCCACCCACTACGTTGCCGACCCCAGCGCCAAGGAGATCTACATTGCCCGGATCGAGGAGGAGCTGGAAGAACGGGTGGATTGGTTCAAGAGCCAAAATAAACTGCTGGAGGCCCAGCGCATCGAGGAGCGTACCCGATACGATATCGAAATGATCCGGGAGATCGGCTATTGCTCCGGCATCGAAAACTATTCTGCCGTATTTGCCGGACGGGAACCGGGCTCCACACCATACACGCTGCTGGACTATTTTCCCAAGGATTTCCTATTGTTCGTGGACGAGAGCCATGTGACCATCCCACAGGTGCGGGGCATGAGCGGCGGGGACCGGGCACGGAAGCAGAATCTGGTGGAGTATGGCTTCCGGCTGCCCTCTGCCTACGACAACCGCCCGCTGCATTTCAACGAGTTCGAGGAAAAGCTGAATCAGGTGGTGCTGGTATCCGCTACCCCTGCCGAATTTGAGGAGACCCATTCCGAACAGGTGGTGGAGCAGATCATCCGTCCCACGGGACTGGTGGATCCCATCGTGGAGGTGCGCCCGGCAGAGACCCAGGTGGACGACCTGATCGGCGAGATCCGGGAACGGGTACGCAAAAAGGAACGGGTGCTGGTGACCACGCTGACCAAAAAGATGGCAGAGGATCTAACGGAATACTTAGACGGCCTGGGCATTCGGGTGAAGTACATCCACCACAACATCGATGCCATGGAGCGGACGGAGCTGCTGCGGAACCTGCGGATGGGCATTTTCGATGTGCTGGTGGGGATCAACCTGCTCCGGGAAGGCATCGACCTGCCGGAGGTGACGCTGGTGGCCATTCTGGATGCGGACAAGGAAGGCTTGTTCCGGTCGGAGCGGTCGCTGGTGCAGATGATCGGACGAGCCGCACGAAATGCCAACGGTACGGTCATCCTGTATGCGGATCACGAAACGGAATCTATGCGCCGTGCCATGGAAGAAACGGAGCGTCGCCGCAGCATCCAGATGGCGTACAACACGGCACACGGGATCACGCCCAAAACCATCGTCAAGGACATCGCCGCCCCCATCCAGATCCAGAAGGAGGACGAGGCACCGAAGAAGGAGCGCAGTCGAAAGAAGACCGCCGATGTGCCGGCAGCCAAGACCGCTCGTGGTCAGACGAAGGAGCAGCAGATCGAGGCCTTGCGGCAGGAAATGCAGGCGGCGGCAAAGGATCTGCGGTTCGAGGAAGCAGCCTATCTCCGAGACAAGATCCGGGAATTGGAGCTTACCAAATAAACATAAAGCGTCCGATATTTTCCAACAAAAGGGAAAGATCGGGCGCTTTTTTGGATGGTTGTACATCAACTTTTTTATTCCGTAATGGCGATCTTGATCACGCCGTCCAGCCGGTTCTCAAAGATCCGATAGGCTTCTTCGATGTCGGAGAGCCGGTACCGGTGGGTGATCAGCGGTGTTGTGTCGAGCTTGCCCTGTTCGATCAGGGACAGCACCTCTGCACAGTCGCAGCCATCCACGCCGCCGGTCTTGAAGGTCAGGTTTTTGCCGTACATATCGGGCAGCGGCAGGGTCTGTGCTTCGTCGTATAGTGCCACCACTGTCACAATGGCATTGGGTCTGGCGCACTTCCAGGCCAGCGTGAAGGTATCTTTGGCACCGGCCACCTCCAATACCACATCCGCTCCCCCGTGGTCTGCGTGTGCCTGCACAAAATCTTCGCATTCGTCGGGGGTGCAGAGCAGGACATCCAGGTAGTGTTCCCGCACGAAATCAGCTCTTGCCGGATCCTTTTCGCAGACGATGATCCGTTTGGGTCGTTTGAGCTGTACGCAGAGCAGGGTACAGATCCCCGTAGGTCCCGCACCAATGAGCAGGACGGTGTCGTCGTGGGTGATCTCGGAGATGCGGGCGGCCCAGAAGCCGGTGGCCAGCACATCGCCTACAAACAGTGCCTGTTCGTCGGTCACAGCATCGGGGATCTTGGCAAGGCCCTTGTCCGCATAGGGAACCCGCACGTATTCCGCCTGTCCCCCATCGATGCGGCAGCCCAGTGCCCAGCCACCATGGGGATCGGTGCAGTTGTTCACATAGCCGTGCTGGCAGAAGAAGCAGGTGCCGCAGAAGGTCTCCACGTTTACCGTGACACGGTCACCGGGCTGTACGTGCGTGACCTCTGCCCCCACGGCCTCCACGATGCCCACCATCTCGTGTCCCACCGTGATACCGGGGACTGCCCGGGGGACGGAGCCGTGCTTGATGTGCAGGTCACTGGTGCAGATGCTGCCCAGCGTGACACGGACGATGGCATCTCGTGGGTGTTGGAGTTTGGGCTTTGGCTTGTCCACAAGGGCGAAATGGCCGTGGTCGATGTAGGTCAGTGCTTTCATATGGATACCTCGTTTGTGGTGATTGTATAGTATAATGATACCACATGGCGGCGGGGATGTCAATCGGTGCGTGAAAAAAGTCTATCGTCGCTATGCCGATACAGGCGACCGGCGTTTGTCTTCTTTTTTCGGAAGGCAAAAGAAAACCCCCATAGCCAAAGCTACAGGGGTTGATCTGCCGGTGGCGGGGGTCGAACCCGCACGCCATTGCTGGCAACGGATTTTGAGTCCGTCTCGTCTGCCAATTCCAACACACCGGCGTGATCCGCATGGAAGAACCACGTGGTCGATCTCACGGTATATAGTATACCATATTTTTGCGGCTTTTGCAAGATGGTGAGCAAAAATTTTTCTAAAAACTTTTTTCAACTTTTTTTCAAAAAGGGGTTGACAAACGAAAACGGATGTGATATAATATAACACGTCGAGAGGACATGAACCAAAGCGAAGGCCTAAATTACAAGGCATCGCCTCAGGAAATCGCCTCCCGAACCAGATACAGATAGCGGTATTGTGTAAAGGTAGCACAGCAGACTCTGACTCTGTATGTTGGGGTTCGAATCCCTATACCGCTG
>CAYXBQ010000067.1:0-4013 GCA_964463375.1 uncultured Ruminococcus sp.
ATAGGTGTAACCTTTCCTGAACTCCCCGGCCTAGCCGGGGGTTTTCGGTATACAATAATTCTGAAATAGCTACGCTATTTCTGCCTCAATTATTCACTATTCATTCTTCATTTTTCATTCCATCAATATGCTGTTGCATATTTAATATGCAACAACAAACTGGGCCGAGGCGATCCATTTGCCGGCGAGGAAATCTCTGCCTCTTGCCACCACCTTGTCCTTGTAGCCGTAGAAGTAATAGCCTTCGCAGCCGGTCAGACCCTTGTTCGTCTCGTTGCACTTGTCGTCCCAGGTGTAGCCGCCGGAGGAGGTGTTGAAGATCGTGCAGTAGCTGTCGTCGTGCAGGTGCATGGTGTGGGGGGAGTTCAGCACCCAGTGGCTGTGTCCGCTGAACAAAATCGCTTCCGGATACTTCCGCAGTACGGCAGCCAGCTCCTCCGTCTGGGTCACGCCGTGCCACTTCTGGTAGGCAAAGCAGCCCGCCACCGTGTCGATCATGCCCTGGTGCAGGAACACGTACTTTGCCTGATGCACATTCCGGTTTTCGGCTAACTTTTCGTCCAGCCACCGGAGCTGTGTTTCGCTGAGCCAGGCGTGGCCACTGCGCTTTTCGCCGCCTAAGAAAATGAAGTGTACGCCACCGATCCACAGATCGAAGTATGCCTTATCGCTCCAGGTGTTTCTGGTGCCCTTGAGGAAGTTGGTGAGCCGCACGTCGTAGTCCGTTTCGTCAAAGCCCAGGTCGTGGTTGCCCATGGCGAAATACACCTTTGGTGCCCCTTCTCCGGCATTGCGGATCAGCTCCTGACAATTTTCGTACTGCTGGGGATCGGCGTTGTCTGCCGTGTCTCCGTTGATGAACAGGCCTAAGCTACTCGGTGACAGATGCTTGATCTCGTCCAGCGCCATGGCGAAGTGTTTGTTGTGGGGATGGTTCTGGTCTAAGGTGATGTGGATGTCGCTCTGCACCTGCATTTCGTACAGCACCTCACCCAGGTCGTAGTCACCGGCCCCTTCCGGCAGCATCGCACAGGCCGCCGTTTCCGATACGTCTTCCCCCGACACGGCATAGACTAAGATCCGGTCTGCTCCTACGGGAATGAGCGTGTTGGGCACCAGCTCTGCCACTGTTTCCGTGCCGGTGCAAAGGATCGGAGCAAAGGCCGTGTAATCCGGCAGGATCCCTTCTGCGTTGGCCCAATAGGCCGTGTAGCCTTCGGGCAGTGTCTCGCCACAGCGGATCGTCAGCTTTCCATCGGCATAGCCTACCTTGTCGGTGCTGCGGACATAGACCGCCTCCACCGGCGCACAGATCGTATTTTCCATGATGATATTGTCCTTTCTGATGTATGTAAGTTTGTTCATTCTTTTTTCTGTCCCACCCGGCAGCTGAGCCAGACGATGACCACCGCCGGGACAGACAGCCACATGAGCATCCACACGTGGTATCGGCGCAGCAGCAGGCAAATAAGGAACAGCAGTCCCACCACAAAAAAGCTGCACGTCCAGAAGGTGTATCGTCTATGCCCCCACAGGCCGTTGAAGATCACCATGAGCAGTCCCGACACCGGCACCGCAATGCCCCAGGCCAAGGACAGGTCGGCATCGCAGAAATAGCCGATGAGGAACACCAGCGCCGCCAGCATCCACACGCCGATGATCGCAATGGCAGCCACCGCCTTGTGATCCACCAGGTTGCCCTTTGTCTCCGCAGAGGAGAGCGGCAGCTCCCCTTCCACCGGTATAGCAACAATATCGTTTTCCGGCAGTGGCAGTGGTTCGGCGGGCGCATCGGGGTCGGCAAACAGGTCGTCCATTTTCACACCGAAGGTATCTGCCATGCGTTTCAGGCACAGCACATCCGGCAATCCCTCGCCCCGCTCCCACTTGGACACGGTCTTATCGGAGTAGCCCAGCACCTCCGCCAGCTCCGCCTGGGTCATACCGGCAGCCTTCCGTCGGGTCGCAATATTGACCGCCAGCAGCCGGGTCAGATCTTGTTTATCTGCCACCTTATCACCTCCTATGCTATGCTTTTCTGTATGTGATGTGATTTATTTTGGTTTGTGTTTATTTGATTCATGCACGAAAATCCCCTCGCCCACGGGGATATACCGCAAAAAATCCACTCTCCCCAGAGTAGAATCGGGGGAAAAGTCGCATTTTTGGGCGAATTTCTCTCTCCCCACCGGAGAATCTGCCCGATCCGGGGTATCCTTTGGGGAGAGAAGCGATGTGGTAGGAAATAGAGAGCACTATACCAACCGGGGGTGGGCAAACGAGGGAAAATGGGATATACTATAGGTACACAGAAGGTACCTCGTAAACCTAACATTGGGAATTTTCAGAGCGGGGCGGATCGCTTCCTACTAAGTACAACCCATCCCCACTCTATGATACCACAAACGCCACAAGAAAGCAAGGGATTCTTTATGAAGCAGATTTATATTTTCGGTGACTCCATCCTGAAAGGGGTAACATACAGCGAAGAAGCGGGTCGGCACAAGCTGCTGCCGGATCGGTTCCCCGTACTGTCGGGGCTGGGCTACGAAGTGAAAAACTGCTCCGTCATGGGTGCCACCATTGAGGAAGGGATCACCCTGCTGCGCCGAAAGCTGTTGACCGACACCACGGCGGGGGAGACCACGGTGCTATTGGAATACGGCGGCAACGACTGCGACTACCGCTGGGCCGACATTTCGGCAGATCCGGCCGCACCGCACCAGCCGAAGACACCGCTGGACACCTTCACCCGGCTGTACGGAGAGCTGGTGGGGCTGGCACGGGAGAAGGGCGCATCGGTGTACATTTGCAACTTGGTGCCGCTGGACGCACAGAAATACATGCAGTGGATCAGCCGAGGCCTGGACTACGACCGGATCTTAGGCTGGCTGGGAGACAGCTCCATGCTGTACCGCTGGCACGAATTCTACAGCCGCACCACAGAGCAGCTGGCCGCCCGCCTGGCCTGTCCCCTGATCGACCTGCGGATGCCGTTTCTCATGCGCCACGACTACCAAAACCTGCTCTCCGGGGATGGGATCCACCCTACGGCAGAGGGGCATATGTTGGTGGATACGACCATTGCGGCGGCGATTGGGTAAATGGGGGATGAAGATGAATAAGAATGCTATAATATCCATACTATACACAATGATTATGTTCATTGGTGCTTTGGTATGTTGTATATGCGATGTCGCTGTGTCCGAAAATCTTACCTGGTCACGGATCGTACTTAGTTCTATATGGATCGCATGGACAGCATCTTTTCCCATTCTATTGTTCAGAAAAAAAGGTATTTTGGTATCGATGCTTGCCATTGGTATTTCCATTCTACCATTCATGTATGTATTGAGTGTTCTTACAAAAGTCAATGCGGTATTCAGCATTGGTGCGGTCGTGGCAATGATAACACTGGTTTTTCTGTGGTCCCTGTATATTCTGTATTCTCGACTTCAAAAACGAAAGCTGTTAGCAACCGGGATCACCTTTTTACTTGCTATCCCGTTTGTATCTTTGATAAATTTTGCGTTGTCAAAAATGATCGGCACGCCTGTCCTGGATCTCTGGGATGCATCCGCTATATGTATTTTGTTGCTGACCGCAGTTGCTTTTATCATCGGCGATTGGGTGAGAAAATAGAGTCTATAGGATCGATTTCGTTCGAGTTGGCAATCCACGCAAGAAATTATGCATATAAAAATCCGACCTATGATCGTAGTCATACGTCGGATTTACTGTTTTACGGACACCCAGCTATATTGTTTCTCAAAGATCCCTTGATACGCTCCCATTTCCTGATGCTGGTCATTCCTGCTATAAAATCAATAGCTATCCCCATTGTATCGCAGGCTCTTCTCTGCTGCAATAGAGTATGTAGAAAATTTCCGTCAATTCGTCTATTGGAAACACAGCTGTCCTGCGGAAAGCATCGGTTTTCCGGCATACTGTTCCAGGAAAAGCAAAAAGCGAGCATCATACGATACTCGCTTGAAGCGGATTACGGGGCTCGA
>CAYXBQ010000068.1:0-3837 GCA_964463375.1 uncultured Ruminococcus sp.
CAAGACCGTTCCCTACAGAGGATTCACGTGCCGCCAGAATGGTGGAGTGACCAAAAGCCGTACGCCAGTACAATCACCCCCACGGGAGGTGTAAAGCCCAACGCAGTGTCAACCCGCCGTACGTCAGTACAAAACCAAAAGGCGGGATCCCCTGTCACATCCGCGCGTCGATGGCCGCTTTGAGCTGCTCCACGGCCTCCTTCATCGTACAGCCGGTGAGCTGGGCACCCGCTGCATCGTAGTGGCCGCCGCCGTGCAGCTCCTCTAAGATCACCTGGACGTTGATCTTCCCGTTGGAGCGGGCCGAAATGTGGATCGTCTCGCCTATCCGGATCAGCGCAAAGGAGGCCTCGACACCGGCCACCGTCAAGAGATTGTTGGCGGCCTTTGCGGCAATGATCTGGTCTGCCGGGCCTGCTTCGCCGGTACCATCCGTCTGGGGACAGGTGATGGCGGTGCGGCCACGATAGATCATCACGTTCTGCCGGAACCGGCCTTCCCGCACGTAGTCGTCCAGGGAGGTCTTGTTCAGGTGCTGCATGGTGTCCGGGGATGCGCCGCAGTCTCGCAGGAACATGGCGGCACTGAATGTCCGGGTACCGGTGCTGCGGGTGAATTGCAGGGTGTCCAGAATGATGCCCGTCAGCAGCAGGCTGGCTTCGTGACAGGTCAGCTCGTCCTTGGGCAGCACCTGCTCCAGCATCTCCGATACCAGCTCGCTGGCCGAGGATGCCGACGGTTCGATATATTCGATAAACAGCTCACGCTCGAATTCGGCGGTCTTGCGGTGGTGGTCGATGATGGCTACCGTCTCAGCCCGGCTGAACAGCTCCGTACACTCCATCTGCCGCACGTTGTTCACGTCTGCTACCAGCACCAGTGTGCCGCTTTCCAGCAGATCCAGACCTCGTGCGCTGTCCACGAACACGCCTAAGAAATCCTCTTCGCTGTCCAGCATTTCCCGGCACCCGGCGATCCCACGGTCTGCGGGGCTTACGATCACGTTGACTCTGGCACCGCAGAACATGGCCATTCTCGCCAGTCCCACGCAGGCACCAAAGCAGTCGTAGTCCGCATACCGGTGCCCCATGATCAGCACGTTGGAGGCCTTCTTCATGGCGGCGGTCAGCTCCCCGGATACCACCCGGGAACGGACGTTGGTACGCTTCTGGACGGTCTTGGTGATGCCGCCGTAGAAGTCGATGGAGCCGTCGCCCTTGACCACGGCCTGATCCCCGCCCCGTTGCAGTGCCATATCCAGTGCGGTATGTGCGGTGCGTTCCTTATCGGCAAAGGTGCCGGGCACGTCTGCTACGCCAATGGAAATGGTCATGGGCAGCTCCACGGCTCCCATGCGGATGGCACGGACCTTGTCGAGAATATCGAACTTGCGGCCGATACACTGCTGTAGGACCTGGTTCTCCGTCACGAACAGGTACTTGTCCCGCTCGTATTCCTTGAGGATACCGCCGCATTCCTCTGCCCAGCTTTGCAGCACCTGATCCAGCCGGGACACAGCCGCACGGTAATTTTCCCGGTCGTACTGCATCATTTCGGACAGGTTGTCGATGTAGATGTACATGACCACCAGCTCTGTATCCGCCAGCTTTTTGGACAGCCGATCGGCCACGGTGGTCTCGGTGGTGACGACCAAGGCAAAGTCGTTGTCGTCGGTTTTGATGTGGTTATATTTGGCGGTAAAGGAGCGGCCTTCGCAGGACAGCGCCACGCCGAATTCGCTTTTGTCGTCCCGGATCTGCGCCAATGTCACGCCGAACAGCTCCGGCACGGTCCGACCGTAGAGCTTATTTTCGGCAGAGAAGCGGCTCTCGGAGGCAAACAGGACCTCGGTGGCGGTATTGTACCAGACGATGCGTTCGCTGTCGTCGCAGATGAACACAGGGGTCTTCATTTTCACCACGGCATCGAACATGATCCGCCCCATGACGGGGGCCAGGGTCTCGCTGCCGTTTTTCCGGTTTCGTTTGCGGACATACAGCACCCGCACCAAAATGGAAGCACCGGCGTAGAGCACGGCCATCAGGATGGACAAAAGCAGACCTGCGGTGGTAGACACGGTCCCATCGGTCAGCCCCGTCACGGCCAGTCCTGTGAGCAGCAAAAATCCCACGCCCACCGTGAGCATCATCAGGAAGCCGCCACTGAAATACCCGCCTCCGGGGGTTGGATTTTTAGCCATAGGTTTTCGCCCTTTCTTTTGTGTTTTCTTTGTGTTTTTCTATATTTTGCAACCAACGGTGTGGGGGGCAAGGGGGGCCCTTTACCTAACCCCTTGCAGGGAACGCACGTCTTTTCAACTGGCGTTGGGGGAAACCATTTCGCATGGGGCGCACGTCACGTGGGGGTGTTTTGTACTGGCGTACGGCGTATGGACACTGCGTTGGGCTGCTGACGTGGTATTTTCCGATACTATTCGGAGAAAAATCCGTCCATAAGCCGTACGCCAGTACACCCCCCCACGGGACGTGCAACGCCCAAACGCAGTTTGAAACCAAAAGGCGGGATCCATAAAGGGGCAACTTCGCTATACGCGAATGTTGAGCCATAGACCCTTTGTCACGCCCGCCGCAGGATCACCCCCGCACCCACGATGGCGGTCAGCGTGAAGGCTGTGGATAGGCCTAAAATCCCAAAGATGACCACAAAGCAGGTCACCATAAGCAGGGGGGAGGGCGCATGGTGGTATAGGGCGTGCTCGATGCACAGGTCCCGCAGCTTTTGCCACAGGCACGTCAGTCCTACCCAGAAGCAGGGCAGCGCAAAGACCCAGTGGCAGTTGGCAAGCATGGTATACAAATGGGGCGAGGCGGTGCTGTCGGTGGTCAATACCATAAACAACAGCACACCGTATACGATCCCGAAGCTGCGGGGGCTGGTGACGCCTTTGTCCGCATCGGGAGTGAAGTAGTCGGTGCAGTCCAATAGCCAGAACAGCAGCTGCATAGCACCATCGCACAGCCCCGCAAACAGGATCGCACCCATCCCACCAATGGCAGGTAGGGTCGCCGCCAGCTGACCGAGAAACCGGTCTATGGCAGAGGGGAGAACGATGGTGTCGCTGTCCTGCAAACGGGCAAGCAGCAGCTCCCGACCATAGGCGCACAGGGCATCGATGGCATCCCGGAGCGAACCCCAGTGCCAGCCCACGTACAGCACCGCCAGCAGCAGACCGCAGATCCCCACAGCAGAGGCAGTGGCTGCTACCCGGACAAAGCGTGTATCCTTGGCAAGGAAGCGGCAGGCGTAGGTATAGGAGATGGCAAGAAGGGACGCAGACGCACCCACCGCCGTGAGCCAATGGCCGCCGCAGAGAAGCACCGCCAAAGCGATCCCGACGGTGACAGCCAACGCTGCCATATGCCGCCAAAGGAGGATGAGGGCACTATAGGCCGTCACGGAGAGCACCAAAAAGGGGATGGACAAGAGCAGTGCCGCACCCTGAAACGAGCAGGCAAGTCCCGCTGACAAGCAAGCGACGACGATCGAAAGCAGCACCAGCGGCCAGCGCATCTGCGGCAGATCATCCCGCAGCCAACGAGAGGCACCGGTTTTTCGTTTTTGCAAAAGAGCATCCCGCATCTGCGTCCCCCTTTCCCCACGGCACAGCGCATGTACCCACCGGGTGGATCCATAGTATACACTATTATAGCAGATTTCCTATGCTTTGTCAAACAATTTCTGTAAATTATTGGGGGGGAAGGGGGTCCCTTTACCTAACCCCCTTGCAGGGAACGCACGTTTTTTCTACTGCCGTAGGGCTATGGTCACTCCACCATTCTGGCGGCACGTGAATCCTCTGTAGGGAACGGTCTTGAC
>CAYXBQ010000069.1:0-3811 GCA_964463375.1 uncultured Ruminococcus sp.
AGCGTCAGGTGCGGGTGTAGTTCAATGGCAGAATCCCAGCCTTCCAAGCTGGTCGTGTGGGTTCGATTCCCATCACCCGCTGATTCTTCCACCCCGACAGAGACGACAGTCACCATGGGTGGGATGAAGGATGTACCTTTAGCTCAGTTGGATAGAGCAACTGCCTTCTAAGCAGTAGGTCGAGGGTTCGAATCCCCCAAGGTACGGATATGGTGGGCGTAGCTCAGTTGGTTAGAGCGCCAGGTTGTGGCCCTGGAGGTCGTGGGTTCGACTCCCATCGCTCACCCTTATCAGAATTGCAGCGTGTTGATCACAAGATCGATACGCTGTTTTTTCGTTTTTCAGCGGAAATGGGTTTGCTGTCCGGTGGATTATGCAATGCGCCATGCTACGGCACGCACAGGAAGGTAAACTTTGGGAAAGATGAAGGCAAAATAATCCTACCATATCGGTCGGGATTGTGGTATAATTATAGATAGCAGAGGTGAGAGGTAAGAGGTCAGACATCCAGACAAGCTGTGGGGCAGAAAAGGTGAGACTTGCACGCTGGGCGTATGAACAAAAATCCCCACACACAGGCAGGATCGTGTGCAGGGAAGGAATGCTGTATCAAATTTCTAACTTCAAACTTTGTGAAGCATCAATTCTGGCTTTGCGTAAGCTCCTTGTCTAAGTGCGCTACGGCTAAGGGCAGGTCCGGACGGGTCTCGGTGTCTCGCAGGACGAAGCCGTGACGACAGTACCAATTTACCAGGCTCTCGTCGATGGCGAAGACCGATACGGTCAGGGTCTGACCCCCGTGGTGGGCGGCGTGATCGATGGCGAATTCTAACATCTGTGCGCCCATGCCTTGCCCTCTGTACTCCGGCAGGACTGCCACCTTGTCCAGCGTGAACTTGCCCGGTGCGGTGGTCTCCAGCTGCATATACCCGGCGGTGTGTCCGTCGCACAGGCAACCGAACAGCTTCACCCCACGGCGATAGTCGCTCATGAGCTGATCCATCTTGATGAAGGAGCCGCTGGCCACGCAGTTCTCCTCCGGCAGCTGGTACTGCTCTGCTACCGTGTGAAAGCTGCGGCGTATGACGCTCAAATACCCCAGCAGCTGCCCCTGCGTCAACTGTATGATCTTTATGGACATCCTTGGTCTCCTCCTTCGTTGAAACGATCCTCTGTCGTTTTGCTCTCCCATCTATTATACCAAATCTCCCATGATTTGTCAATCTGTTTTTTCGTAGGCGGGAATGGCAGCGGACATATATACATGATAAAAAGCTTCTGATCCCATAAAGTGAGGTGTTTCCGATGAAACAAACGAACATGCAAACCCATGAGCAGCTCCGGCGGATTGCGGCCCTGTCCTGCGTGGCGACCATGCTGATCCAGATCCCGTCGCCGATGAACGGCTATGTCAACATGGGGGACTGCTTTGTGCTGCTGGGCGGTTTGTTTCTGGGACCGGTCTGGGGGGCGGTGGCCGGTGGTGTCGGCTCCATGCTGGCGGATCTTTTCACCGGATATGCCCACTATGCCCTCGGCACCTTTGTGATCAAGGCGGCTATGGTGCCGGTGTTCGTGGGGGTGTATCGCTCGCTGACGGCGGGGAAGCTGCCCAAAACGGTGGCGCATCTCGTCGGTGCTACGGCGGCAGAGCTGGTGATGGTGGCGGGCTACTTTGGCTATGGGTGCCTGCTGCTGGGGAATGGTTTGGCGGCAGTCTCCGGCATACCGGGCAATCTGGTGCAGGGCGTATTTGGCGTGGTCGTGTCGGCGGTGCTGGTGCAGGTGCTCCATGGATGCAAGATCGGGAAAAAATAAGGGAAATTGCGGGCCTTTTTGTTTGTGATCGTGTGATCGGCTTGGAACGTGTCGATACAGCGTGGTAGTTGTCCAATGTATACAAAATTCGGAAAGAAAATTGTGAAGTGTTACAAAATGTGCCGTGTATTCTTGCATTTTTCGTGGGATTGTGCTATACTATATGCGTTGAAAGGATCCGCATTTGTACAGGAGGTATATTGTATGCAGAAAACAACATGGCTGCTGGCACTCTTGTTGGCCGGTTCCTCTGTGATGGGGACGGCTATGACCGGGTGTGCAGCGGATGAAAAAACGACCGAGACCACAGCACCCACCGGGGAGACTGGTCAGAATACCGTGGCGGCAGAGACCGAGATCTCCGATGATCTGCCCGATATGGACTATGGCGGTGCCGATTTCCGGATCTACACACGGCAGTGCTGTGACAGCCACAAGGATGGTGTCTATATGCCCGAACAGACCGGGGACGTGATCTCCGATGCCGTCTATGACCGGAATCTGACCATCGAGGAACGCTTCAACATCACCTTCACCGAGCCCTTCCTGGCACCCGATGCCGAGGCCACTGACCTGAACAATGCGGTGCAGGCCGGGGACGATATGTGTGAGCTTGCCATTTGGCACTACAAGCACCTTGGCGACTCTGCCGCTGCCGGGTACCTTGCCGACATTTCCCAGGCGGGCTATATCGGTTTTGACAAGCCCTGGTGGTACCAAAAGGTAAACGATGCCTATTCTGTCGGTGGTCACGCCTATGTGGTGGTGGGCATGTACGACTTGGATAACTATCTGGACAACGTGTGCCTGTATTTCAATAAAAATATGCTCATCGACCTGACCGGGGACGACGATCTGTACGCCGTGGTCAAGGAGGGCAAATGGACCATCGACAAAATGGAAGAGGTCGCTAAGCAGGCCGTGGTGGATCTGGACGGCGACGGCACCATGGATCCCACCAAGGACCAGTTCGGCTACGGGCAGGCCTCCGGCTATGGTTTTGTGTACCAGTTCGCCTGGGAGCAGCCGGTGACGGAGCGGGACGAGGATGGTTATCCCCACGATGCCATCAACACAGAACGGATGCTGACCATGTTTGAGACCTTCCAGAAGCTGGTGGCATCGGATTACACGATCGTAGACGAAGCGGGCACCGGCAGCACAGCCTTCAAGGAAAACAGAGAGCTATTCCAGTTAGACAGCCTGAAAGCGTCCTCTGCCGGCTATCGTGATATGGAACAGGATTTTGGTATCCTGCCCGTGCCGAAGCTGAACGAGGAGCAAAAGGAGCACTACACCCATGCCACTGCCCACACCTCTGCGGTGGCGATCCCGGTGGTGAAGGATCAGGCAGGTCTGGAATATGCCTCCATTATCCTGGAAGCCATGGCAGCCGAGGGCTACAAGCAGATCCGACCGGCGGTATACGATGTGGCGTTGAAATCCAAATACACAAGAGACGCCGACTCCTACGAGATGATCGACATCGTCGTGCAGGGCAGAACGGCAGACTTTGCGGATGTCTACGACAAATGGGGCTTCACCTACACACTGGACTACGTAGCAAGAGGCAACGTCAAGGAATGGGCCTCCTATTACGCCAGCAACAACAAGACCCAGACAAAGAACATCGACGACGTTGTGGACATGTTCAAGAAGCTTGTTGAGTGATATAATAATGTAGGGAATAGGTCAGAAGTGGTCGTCGGGATTGCTTCTGACCTTTTTGTGCATGGACGTGGTGGCTTGCTTTTTTGGGCGTTTGGGGAGGAATTTGGCTTTAGCGTTTGCGCATTTGCTGCCGTGTTCGCTTTTTTTGGGAGCGTTGGTATTGCGTTTGGTTTGTCCACGGACGTGGTAGCATAGCTGGGGTTTTGGGTATAGCGTTTGTTTATCCACGGACGTGGCTGTATGGCTGGGGTTTTGGGTATTACGTTTGTGCATCCGTTGACGTGGTAGCATAGTTAGTAGTAGGTTTCTTTTATCTCGCGGC
>CAYXBQ010000070.1:0-3479 GCA_964463375.1 uncultured Ruminococcus sp.
CAAGTGCACCGCCAAGCGCATGGTGCCCGACTATATCTCCGAAAAGATCATGCTGCAAAACAAGATCGACAAAAACGGCGAGGGCCACTGCTACACCTGCATGGGCTGCCGTTCCTTCCTAACACCCTATGTGGATCCGGAGACCGGCAAGCCCAAGTATTACGGTCGGTTCAACCAGGGTGTGGTGACGCTAAATCTGGTGGACATCGCCCTGTCCTCCGGCAAGGATGTGGAAAAGTTCTGGAAGATCTTCGACGAACGGCTGGAACTGTGCTACCGTGCGCTCATGTGTCGGCACAAGAGACTCCGTGGTACTTTGTCCGATGCGGCACCCATCCTGTGGCAGAACGGCGCATTGGCAAGGCTGAAAAAGGGCGAGACCATCGACAAGCTGCTGTACGGCGGCTACTCCACCATTTCGCTGGGCTACGCTGGTCTGTACGAATGCGTGAAATACATGACCGGCAAGAGCCACACCGATCCCGAAGCCACGCCCTTTGCGCTCGAAGTGATGCAGTACATGAACAAGGCGACGGCACGCTGGAAGGCAAAGGAGAACATCGACTTTTCCCTGTACGGCACGCCCCTGGAAAGCTCCACCTATCGCTTCGCCAAGTGCCTGCAAAAGCGGTTCGGCATCATCCCCGGTATCACGGACAAGTCGTACATTACCAACTCCTACCACATCCACGTGACCGAGGAGATCGATGCCTTCTCCAAGCTGGCCTTTGAAGCCAAGTTTCAGGCACTGTCCCCCGGCGGTGCCATCAGCTATGTGGAAGTGCCCAATATGCAAAACAATTTGGAAGCGGTACTACAGGTGATCCGGTTCATTTACGACAACATCATGTATGCCGAGCTGAACACAAAAAGCGACTACTGCCAGGTCTGTGGCTACGATGGAGAGATCCAGATCGTGGAGGACGACGGAAAGCTGGTGTGGGAATGCCCCGCCTGCCACAACCGGGATCAGTCCAAGATGAACGTGGCAAGACGGACCTGCGGCTACATTGGCACCCAATATTGGAACCAGGGACGTACACAGGAGATTAAGGAACGGGTATTGCATTTGTGATAAAAAAAGAAAGGAATGGCTGCGGCTGTTCCTTTTTTTACCGGCCGCAAACGCAATGTTGCCAAAAAAATGCACTATTTTTCGCATAGTCTATTGCATTTTGCCGCATTTTATGGTATCATATAGCCATAGTATGTCCCTATTCTTTGCTGTAAGGAGAATCCACTATGTCATACCGTTTTCTTACCCGTATGTCCACTGCCCTGCTGGCGCTGCTTCTGCTTTCTGCCACACTCCTGACTGCCTGTGGCTCTGTCGAAACCGAGACCACTGCCGACACGACAGCAAGCACCGATACCACACCCGCAGAGACCGCCGAGACTCGTCCCGCCCACGGTCTGCCGGAGAAGGATTTTGGCGGCGCACCGTTCCGCATTTCCGTCTTTGGAGACGACAAGCAGATCCCCTATCTGGTGCCGGAGGAAAGCATTGGGGAAGCTGTGAACGATGCCATCTACGATCGCAACGCCATGCTCATGGATGAATATAACTTTGTGTTCGAAGCCAAATCCTATGGCACCGACTTTGGACAGCACACGAGAGATATTTCTGCACTGGTACTGGCGGGCGAGGATGCCTATGAGCTGATCTACGGCCATGTGGTGGGCACCTGCAACAATGCCATCATTGGCGACTACCGCAATCTCTACAACCTGCCTTATCTCAACTTTGACGCACCCTGGTGGCCGGCGCAGTCCGTGGACGAAATGACCATTTTCAACTGCATGTACACCATCACCGGCAGTGCCACCTACAGCCAGCTGGACTCCGCAAAGGTGGTGTTCTTCAATAAAGATCTGGCGAAGCAATACAATTTGGACGAGCCCTATGAACTGGTAAAAAATGGCGAATGGACCATGGATGCCCTGATCGGTGCCACCGCCGGCATTTACCAGGACGTAAACGGTGACGGCGTACAGGACAACGGCGATGTCTACGGCTACACCACCATTCCGGTGCAGAACGGCTTCTTTGTGTCCGCCAACACGCCCATTCTGTCTCCCACAGCCGACGGCGGCAAGGAGATCTCCGTCATGACCGAACGCACCGTAGCGCTGGTGGAAAAGCTGTACAGCTGGTATTACGAATCCGGCAACGTGCTGCTCACCACCACCGACACCACCGATCCCACCTATTGTGCGGGTATTTTTGCCGCCGGCAACGCTGTCTTCACCTTCGGAAAGCTGAACCATGCCTCCGCATACTACCGGGATTCCGATGTGTCCTACGGGATCCTGCCCCAGCCAAAATATGACACGGATCAGGAGAAATACTCCGTCTTCGCCTGCCCCAGCCTGTTCAGTGTGCCGATCACCTGTCAGAATACGGAGCTGGCCGGGCTGGTCTTTGAAGCCATGACCTACTATGGCTACTACGATGTGATCCCGGAATACTACGGCACTACGCTGCAAGGCAAGATCGCCGATGCGCCGGAGGACGTAGAAATGCTGGAGATCATCAATGATGCCCTGACCGTATCCTTCGCCTACTGCTACGACAACTGGGAAGGCTTTGCCCACTTCCTCTCCGGCAACATCATGAACTTCACCGTCACCGGCGGCAACAAGGATGTGGCAAGCGTATATGCGAAGAAGGAAAAGTCCGCACAAACCCGGCTGGACAAGTGCCTGGATGCCTTCCGAGAACCCAAGGCGTGATGTGATCTATTTATTCATAAGATGGAATAAAAACATACCCGGTGCAGCGTTTTTCCACGACCTGTACCGGGTATTTGTTTATTCCATATTTTCCCAGAGCACGACTGTGCCGGTTTGCCGGGTCTTTGCCATATCGATGAGTCGCTGGTTCGAGGAGCCACGGAAAAGCAGCGAGATGTCGTACTGCGCCTGCACATAGGGACCGTCCACCAGTACGTCAAACAGCGACAGAAGCTCGTCTGTCACAGCACATCTGGCTCGACCAGTGGAGGAAAGCAGATCTTCCTCCAACCGATAGCCGGTGTAGCACCAGATCGTCTTATCCGGGAATCGGCGGCGCACCTCGGTGACAAAAGGCAACAGCGCCACCTGGTTCACCGGTTCCATGGGTTCGCCCCCCAGCAGCGTCAGGCCGCCAATATACGATGGGGACAGCGCCGCATACAGCTTTTCAGCCGTCTCCTCGGTGAATGGTTCCCCATAGGCAAAATCCCACGCCACCTCGTTGAAGCAGCCGGGGCAATGGTGGGTGCAGCCGGACACAAACAGGGACGCCCGCACGCCCGGTCCGTTGGCAATATCGCAGGGCTTGATCGCAGCATAATGCATACGCATTTCTCCTTCCATCGGTCATGCTTCTATTATACAGGCTGCGATGGAAAAT
The DNA here is from genome assembly GCA_964463375.1 of uncultured Ruminococcus sp. Taxonomy (GTDB): domain Bacteria; phylum Bacillota; class Clostridia; order Oscillospirales; family CAG-272; genus UMGS1696. The sequence goes on from CAYXBQ010000070.1 coordinate 3,398, forward strand.
TGCAATCGGTTTCCGCAAACTTTTTTCAAAAAATCGAAGAAATTTGCAAAAAGGGGTTGACAAAGGAGAAAGAGTGTGCTAT
>CAYXBQ010000071.1:0-3256 GCA_964463375.1 uncultured Ruminococcus sp.
ATTTACAATCCTCAGCGGGATCGTTGCGGTGATCGATTTGATCAAGTATGCAATCGCTCTCGTGCAGTGGAGCAATAATATGATCCACAACGCAAAAAAGTGAGCCGTCTGCTGTAACAGATTGAGCTCACTTAGGATGAGTTGGATCCACAACTTCCAACTCGCATATCTTAACTGAGATATTTGGGGCAGCCGTCATCTTGGCTTCTGTTTCTATTATAGCACAGGAGCACAGCTTTGTCAAGGGCTTAGTAAAAATTCTTACATAGAGCAAAAAAGACCTACCTTGCAGCAGGTCCTTTTTTGTATCGTGTATCACTGCATATCCTTCAGCTGGGCGTACAGCTCTGCGGCGGCACTTTCGTACTTCTGCTTTGCGGCGGCATAGCTGGAGGCGTAGTTTTCCTGGTTCACCAGGGTGTTGCTCACGAAGTAGGGCAGATCCCCCAGGGCGGCACTGTACAGGATGGACATATCAAAGGTACGGCCGTCCATGATCACTTCCAGCATCTGGGCAGAGCGTTCGTCTCTGGTGTACTTGCCCTGCAGTGCCTTGTCATAGTAGGCGGGCATTACGCTCTTCTTGCTCTCTGCGGACATGGCTTCTACCAGTGCGCCGACCATTTCTGCGTTTTCCGCATTGGAGGGCACGCCCAGCACGGAGTAGTTGTCCAGGGAGAAGCTATAGTAATTCTTCTGTTCTTCGTCGTACTTGGGGAAGGGCAGGATACCAAAGTCCACTTCCATGTTCCGCAGCTCGTTGAACAGTGCTACCAGACGTACCGGCATCAGCAGGGCGTGGTTGGAGGTGAAGATCGGGTACTTGTCGTCGTATACGCGACCGTCCCGGCCGTGATAGATCCGGAAGGTGCCCTGGCTCTCGTTGATCAGCTTGTTCAGCTTATCGAATACGGCGTGGGCCCGCTCGTCACCCAAACGCACCGTCAGACCATCGGCGGTATTGCTCAGGGTGGGCTGTTCGCTGGTGGCCATGTAGCAGTTCAGCGAGGTGTTCATATCGGTCAGCAGGCCATATACGTCCCCATCGTCTGCGATGCCGTCGCCGTTGGTGTCCTGGTACATGCCCTCGGTCAGGTCGTACACATAGTCCAGTGTCCAGCGGCCTTCGTCTACCACGTCGAACAGGTTCTCGATGTCGTTGTCGGTGGCGATCTTCTGGTTGAACAGGTAGGCATAGGTCAGCTGCATACTGGTGACGCACAGGTCGGACACGGCGGTGTACAGCTTGCCATCTACGGTGAAGGCGTTGTTGATATTGCTGGCCCACCAGGGCATGGACATATCCACGTAGGGTACGTTGCCCCAGTTCATGAACAGGTTTTCCAGCACTAGCGTACCGGCGGTATACACGAATACGCCAGCCAGATCAAAGGCATGGTCGTTGGCCAGCACACTGGTACGGATGAAGTTGGGGTGCTCGGTGTGGGAGGGATTGGCGGTGGAATGGGAAACGATGGTCACGTTGAAGCGTTCTTCCATCATCTGGTTCCGGTTGTACACAGCATCGCTGGTGATCTCACCGGTCTGCTCCTCCACATCCATTTCGTACGCATACTGCTCGGTATTGGAGATGGTGAAGGTTGCGCCGCCGAAGTCCAGGTCGGGCACGCTATCGGTCAGCTCGGTCTCGGTCGCGGTTTCCACAGGGGTGGTATCCCCGGCAGTGGTACCGTTTCCAGCGTCTGCCGCACCGCCACAAGAAGAAAAAGCCAGCAGCATCGCCAGCAGGATACATAAAAGCTTGCAGGAATGTTTCATGAACAAATCGTCCTTTCTGCATGTTAGCAGTTTCGTTATCAATTTCGGGTACATTATACCATAATCTATAAAAAAAGTCAATGCAGAAAAGTTTTCGATAAACAGCAGCTTATTTGGAGAGAATGCCGAAGGGTAGTGGATGGACGGATGTACGCACTGGGGTGTCGTAAACCCCACAAACGATTTGGGGCAGCCGTCATCTTGGCTTCTATTTTTATTGTAGTACAGGAGTATGGCTTTGTTAAGGGATATTCAAAATTTCTCACCGGTACTCGCCTCTCCTTGCGTGCAAAACGGTAAAAAATCTATTGACACCGCTTTCGGAATATGCTATAATGATACCGTGAACTTCCATTTGTGTACACGGACATGTGCGGTTCACTTTATTTGTTTATTGCTGTTTTGTTACTGATAGGAGGTTTCCATGTTAGACGTAACCCTGTGCGGCACCGGCGGGACTACACCACGGATCGACCGGCACCTTTCTTCGGCGTACCTGCGCTTTGACGGGCATGGGCTGCTCATCGACTGCGGGGAAGGGACGCAGATCGCTGTCAAAAAGGCCGGGATGTCCATGGGGCGCATCGGGCTGATCCTGCTGACCCATTTTCACGGAGACCATGTGGCGGGGCTGCCGGGGCTGCTGCTCACCATGGGCAACGAAGGACGGCGGGAAAAGGTCACCATTGCCGGGCCCCGTGGGGTAGGGGAGATCGTGAAGGCGTTGACCGTTTGTGCGCCGGAGCTGCCCTTTTCCGTGGAATGTGTGCCCATGGCGGATTTTGACACGCTGACCTACAAGGAATTTTCCGTCACGGCCTTTGAGGTACACCACACCTGCACCTGCCTGGGCTACGACATTCGGGTATCCCGTGCAGGGCGGTTCGATCCGGAGAAGGCGAAGGCCAATAGGGTGCCGCTGCCCTTGTGGAAAAGTCTGCAAAAGGGGATCGCCGTGGATGGGTTCACGCCGGATATGGTCATGGGGGAGAGCCGCCGGGGGCTGCACGTGACCTACGCCACCGACACCCGTCCCACCGACATGATCGCCACCATGGCCACGGATGCGGATCTGTTGATCACGGAGGCCATGTTTGGGGAAGACAAAAAGGAAAATCGGGCTAAGGAGACCTGCCACATGACGCTGCCGGAGGCCTGCCGCCTGGCGAAAACCGCCGCCCCGCACCGACTGTGGCTGACCCACTATTCGCCCTCCATGCCGGAGCCGGAGCTATACGCGGATACGTTAGCGAAGCTGTATCCCGGTGCGAAGTTGGGCTTTGACGGCATGACGGAGACCCTGCGTTTTGCAGAGGATGCATAATATTTGGATAAGAAAGGACCTACCGTAGTGGTAGGCCTTTTTGTGTGTTATGGATTGCGGACTTGAGGATGCGCATTCTATCGATGCATGCTTTTATCAAAAAATCAATATTGACACCATCGACAAAATATGCTATAATACTACCAACAGAAG
>CAYXBQ010000072.1:0-1573 GCA_964463375.1 uncultured Ruminococcus sp.
CCATTGCGGGCGACGGCTCCTTTGATATGTCCCTGATGCAGGGCTCTGCGGTACTCTCTCAGGCCCAGTCCGGCTATCTGATGGACCTGCACACCATGCCATACCAAAATCTGGAAAAGCCCTATTGGGACCACAACGCCGTGGAGCAGCTTTCCATCGGCGGCAAGCTGTACATGGGTGTGGGTGACTTTTTGACCACCCAGATCGACGAGACCTGCTGCATGTACTTCAACAAGGCACTGATCATCAACCACAATCTGGAGGATCCCTATGATCTGGTACACAGCGGCAAGTGGACCCTGGACAAGCTGACCGAGATGGCTACGGTCTCCGGCAACGACGTGGATGGCAACGGCACCTTTGACGACAACGACGACTACGGGCTCATGTCCTGGCGTGGCGTGTTCTATATGTTCCTGCTCAACGGCTGCGGGTACACACTGACCGAAAAGGACAGCGACGACATCCCCCAGTTCACCTTCTACAACGAAGGCTTTGTGAACGCCTACGAAAAGATCTTAGCCATGGTACACGGGGACGAACGGGTGTATTACGATGCCGAAGTGAAGAAGAACACCAGAGGTCTGTCCAACAACCACCGGGTACAGGAGATCATGTTCCCCGCCGAACAGGTCATGTTCTGGGTAGAATGCATCAGCTGGGCAAAGGCTCTGCGGGAAATGGAAGCCAACTTTGGGATCGTGCCGGCACCCAAGTATAACGAAGAGCAGACCCAGTATTATTCCTGCAACAACGGCAACTTCTTCGGCATGGCCATTCCGGTATCCATATCCGATGTAGACCGCACCTCCATCATCCTGGAAGCCCTGCAATCTGCTTCCACCGACACGGTGCTGGCCGCCTACTATGACATCACGCTGAAGACCAAGCTGACCCGTGACGAAGAATCTGCCTCCATGGTGGACATCATCTTCGACACCACCACCTACGACTGCTCCACCGTATACGGTCTGGGCAATGTAAAGACCAACATCTACACAAAGGCCTCTCAGAACGACACCGACCTTGCCTCCTTCTGGGAAAAGCAGCAGTCCTCGCTGGATACCACCATCCAGAAGATCGTGGACAACTTTGCCAAACTGGGATAATCCAGTGGCTGGGCTAACCCAGTTTGGCTGGGTTAAACCAGGTTTGCTACAACCAACGACATAACAAAAAACGGCTTTGGAATGCGGATATGTTTCCGCTCTCCATTGCCGTTTTCTTTTGATTCACTTGCGCTGTGCCTGCTGGGCATCTGCCGCCATGGTACCGATGACGTTGCGCACAGCCGAAATGATCATCCGACAGTCGGTCTCCACCCCGGCTTTTGCTTCATCGTATTCCTTGCGCATCCTTGCCACGTTTTCGCTGATCTGCTGCATCCGCTTTTCCGGCCGTTTTTTCAGCTCCTGCCAATTCTCCGCAAACTGGTCGTGGAGCCGGAACTCGTAGGCTCTGTGGTCGGGTAAAGACATTTTCCGCTTTTCGTCGTGGGAGCCGGTGAAGGAATCCGTGAGGTAATGGCACAGCATCCCGGTCTTGAGCCACCACAAGGTGGAGTTGGTCTGGG